>CAILAY010000050.1 GCA_903832285.1 uncultured beta proteobacterium
CAGCGACAGCAAGTTGGTGCCACCGACGCTGAAATTGGTGCCGAGTACGCCGATGTTGCCGCCGCCCAGGTGGTTGAGCAGCGTCTGCCACTGAATGCCGAATTGCGCCGCCTTGTCGGTGCTGACTTCGGCAATCAGGCTTTCCACCAGCACCTGCGCGCGGCGTCCGTCGAGTTTGTCGATGACGGCGCGCAACTGGCGGTATTGCGGCTCGGGCGCCGTGATGATGAGCGAATTCGTGGCCGGATCAGCCTGGATCTGGCCACCAGTGGACGGCTGGGCGCTGGCCTGGGTTCCCGTGGTTCCAATGGAGCCGGCGGCGGGAGCGGCAGCGGCGGTTCGGGCCTCGCCCGACATCGCTGCCCGCAGGGTCACGGCGAGCTTGGTGGCGTCGGCGTTCTTCAGATAGACGACGTAGATGTTGCCGGCCGCGCCGTTGCTGGTTGGACCCGGCTGGTCCAGTTTTTCCACCAGCAGTTTGATCTGCGCAACGCGGGCTGCGTTGGCCGCGCGCAGGATCAGCGTGTTGGAGCGCGGTTCGGGCACCAGCGTGGTCTTGAACGCTGTATCGGCCTGACCGGCAGGCGCGCCCGATCCGCCCGACTCCACCAGACGCAGCACCAGCGGCGCCAGGTCGGCAGCAATCGCGAATTTCAGCGGCAGTATTTCCACGTCGGTGGCGTTGGCCACGTCAAGCGCGGCAATGATGCGCGCGATGCGCTGCAGGTTATCGGCGTAGTCGGTGATCACGAGCGAGTTGTTGCCCGGATTCACGTTGATCGTGTTGTTCGGGTTGATGAGTGGGCGCAACACCGCCACCAGGTTGTTGGCGGGCTCGAAGTTGAGCTTGAAGATCTGCGTCATCAACTGGCTGTTGGCCGCGCCCGCGCTGACGGCCCCGGCCGAGACGCTGCCACCCTGAAGCTTGGCGTCGGCCTCGGGCACCACCTTGTCCAGCCCGCCGACTTCGACCACGGTGAAACCCTGGAGACGGATCGTTGCCAGAAACAGGTTGTAGGCGACCGCGGGGGACACTGCGCGTTCGGTGTTCAGATTCATCGTTCCCTTGACGCGCGGGTCCACCACGACATTGCGTCCGGTCATGCTCGCCATGGCACGGGCCACGGCCTCGATCTCGGCGTTGGAAAAGTTCAGCGTGACGGAATCGCCGCGCGCCTGTGGCCTGGTGCTGGCCGCAGTGGCGGGGGCGGTACCGGTCGGCGCTGCACTTTGTGCCAGCACTTGCGGACTTGCCGCCAGCGCCGACAGCAAGGCAATGGCAGCACAGGCTGCGCTGGCGACGGGGTTGTGTTTTGAATTCAGGTAGTGCATAGGCTTGACGTGATGGAACTGATTTTCATGACTCGGAGCGTTTCGCGGGCGTAGCATGAACGTTAGCCCACTTGGATGATGGAGCGCGCGCCATCGCGTCGTCCGATGATGTTCAAAAGATTCGACAGTGCTTCCTGGTGCTCGGGCGCGGCGCTGGCGGTTCCGTCAAAATGCAGCCGCGTGTCGACCCAGCGGCCAGCGCCCTTGAGTTGCAGGCCGCCTTCCACGGTTTCGAGTTGCAGCGTGGTGCTCGGTCCGCCTTGAACCGTGATGCGGTAGCTTCCCATGGGTTGAAGCGTGGACAGGCGCGATGAGATCGCGCTGGCCAGCAATTGCGCCTGCCCCGCCAGCGTGAGCCGTCCCTGCACCAGATCAATTTCAAGTGACTGGGTGGACAGGGTCAACGTGCCCTGCGGCTGCAGCGTGTTCCACGGTGTTCCCAATCCGGAGAGCACCGCGGCGGGCCAACTCGATTGCCCGTCCTGAACCTGCACGCGTACGCCGCCCCAGCGCGGCTGAGCCTGTAGCAGCAGGGGTGCCTGCGTGCAGCAGTCGGCCCAGATCCGCAGCGCGACGCCGTTCCACTGCGGCTGCATGGTCCAGCTCACCCGTCCGGGCAAACTGGACGCGTCGTGGCTGCCGGTGCCGCCTTGCAGCAGCAGCTGCGCCGAGCCACTCCAGAGCGTGCCGCGTGCCGCCACCAACTGTGTGCGACCGTCGGTCGCCAGATCCATCGACCACGCCGCCCAGCGCGCGGGCGCAAACAGCAGCAAGGCCGCCATTACACCGGTGCTGGCGCCACCCGTGGCCCAGGACCACAGGCTGCGGCGTGGCGTGGGGTTGTGGCGTGGGCTCATGGGGCGCGGTAACGGAGCGCTTTAGCGTGCGGGCAGGCCCAGCACCAGGGAACCGTCCCAGTTAGCCACAGCGGCATTGGCGGTCGCAGCGGGAACGGCGCTACGCTGCAGCCGCGCTTCGATCGGTACCGAGCGAGCATTGACTCGCGCCAGCGTCAACCACTGCGCCAGAGCCTCGGCCGACACGCCCTTGAGTGTGACCATCGCGCGATCCCCCTGCAGCGTGAATTGGGCGCTGGCGCCCAGGCGCTGCCTGACCGAGGATTCGAGCGCGCGCACGGCTTCGTCGTGGCCCATCTTGGGTTGGGCCTGCAGCGCCCTGGCCTGAGCCTGCAGCGCATGCATGGTTTGCAACTGGGTTTCAAGCTGGCTTGCCTGTGTCTGCGCCAGCGCCAGCGTATGCAATGCGGGTGACAATGCCAGCCACCAAAGCAACATCACCGTCACAGCCGTTGCCGCCAGTGCGACGCCGGTGCGTTCGCGCGCGGCCAGGCCCTGCCAAAAAATCTGCAATGCGTTGAAGCGACTCATTTGCGCCCCTGTGTTTGCAACACCAGGACCTCGCCTTCGCTGCGCACGCTGTAACCCTGGCGGCCGAGCCAGGTGCTGAGTGTCGTGACTTCGGTCGAACTGAGTTGGAGCCCCTTCATGCGCGCTTCTCCCGCAGAGAACTCCAACGACGAAAGGGAGCGACGGGCCGGGATGGCCATGCTCGCAGCCGTCAACATGGCTTCCAGATCGCCTCCCGATGCCGTCCCGGTGGCTTGACGCAGAGCGGCGACTTCACGTTCCATCTGCGTGGGTGCGTCCACCACCACGCGCACATTGGGAAAGGTCTGGGTCAGAACGGCGCTCACGGCCGCACGCTGCGCCTGCAACGCGGATTTTTCATGCCATGCCCAAAGGTTCAGGCCCAGCAGTTGGCTCAGCACGAGTGCGCATGCACCCCAGCGCATCGCCCGCCACTGCGGCGCATGGCGCAAAGCCTGCCAATGCTGCGCGAGCTTCTTGAGTGTGCGCAGTCGTCCCGAACTGGCCAGATCAAACTGGGCCAGATCCCAGGACGACGACGATGCCAGCAGCCAGCGCTGGGCGCTTTGCTGCAATTCGACGGGACGCTTGAAGCATTGTTCCGCCAGAGCGGCCACCGCGGGCTCGGCCAAAACACGGGGTGCAGGTTCGGTGGCAAGGTTCCCTGCGGTCGCTGCCGCAGCGCTGCCAGCGTTCAGTGGCGACAACCTCACTCCCGAGGCCGAACTCTGTATCAGCACCGGATGTTGTTCTGTGCCCATCACCTGCAGGCTGGACCCGGACGCATTGGCTTCGGGCGCGAACTCGGGCACGATGCGGGTGGCCGCGCGACCCGCGTTCTCAAGTTGTTGCAGCGCGGCCTTGAGCCAGGCGCGCTCGCACACGCAGACCCATACCGGAGCGTCTGGGCGCGCGTTCGGCGCGAGCGCGAAGTGCAGTTCCTGCGGCTCGTCCAGCAAGCGTTCTTCCAGCAGGCCGTCAAGCACCGCGCGCAAGCGCGGCGACGGTATGGCGCCGCGTGCGCCAATGCTTCCCTTGGGAAGTTGCACCGATTGCCAGGACAGGGCTTGCACGGCCACCACCGCCACCACCTCGCCGCTTGCGATGGAAGGCAGCAAGGCCGCGCTGGTGCGCCCGGTCGCGGCGACCGACTGGCCATCGTCGGAGAGCACGTAGTCGTACTCGATGTCGTGGGTTACGCCCGGGGTGATGTAGACGATGAGGGTGCTCATGGAGTGGGCTGATTGTAGAAACTTTGTGGAACGATCCAGCTGAGCTCCGTCAAGGCAAGTTGTCGCTGGGAGAACTCTCGCTCACCCAGCGCTCGCGCCACACCGTTGCCACATCCGATCCCGTGCGCTTCACCAGCGACCTTTCCTCAAGCACCGTCTGGTCCAGTCGCAGCCGACCGTGTACTTCAAAATAGTCCGTGACAAAGGTGTAGGGCGCGCTGTCAGTGGTTTGCACCGCGAGCGTGCCCACAACCGCCGCCACATCGCCCAGCTTGGCAAAGGGCTGGATTTGGCGGCGCTGCACCAGACGTCTTGCACCGCTCAGGTCCATTTGCGGAAAGATCGCATCAATCACTTCGGCGCTGGCCGTATTCAGGTTCACGAGCGTGGTGGTGGGCAGTATCGTAACGTAGGGTTTGATCAGTTCGATGTTGCCCGGAAGCAGTCCCAGCCACGCCAGCTCATCCACCCGCTGCGGCAGCAACGGCACGTCTGCGTCAGTTTGCGGCCCCAACGCCAACAGCAGGTTCTGTTCGAGCGCGGCGAGTTGCTCCGCCGCAATGCCCAAGCGGTCGAACAGTTTCAGAAAGGCCAGATGCGCAGGCACCGAAATCTTCTGGGCGTTCACCAGATTCATCACGTTCATGCGCGCCTGCGCATCGGTGATCTGGCCGGACAAGAAGGCCTCATCAGAGTCGTCGCTGGCACTGCTGTCCAGCGACAGGAACGTCGACAAGCGCGCTTCGGCGAGCGGCGTTGCCCAGGGTTCGGACAGGTTGTCGGTCGGACTGGAGGAGAGTTTGTCCTCGCGCAAAATCAGACGGGAAAAATCCAGCGCGCCGGTCAATATCCAGCTGGACTGGATGCGCGAACGTTCCGCCGCCTCGACCTCCACGCCGCGCCATTGTTGCCAAAGTGCCGCCGCCGCCAGCGTGGCGACGAGGGTGACGGTGAGCATCGCGGCAAGCAGGGCCGCACCGCGTTGCGACCCAGCCTGACGTTGAGCGCCGCTGGGCCGCCCCAAGGCGCGAAGGCCCCCCCGGGGGGCAGTGCAGCACACGAAGTGGCAAACGTGGGGGCCTATACCTGTCATGACTTGCCGCCCCCCAGTGTGGGTCGGACCCAGTCGCGCGTGAGCGTGCCGCTCAAGGCCTGGCCGGACGGCAGCGTGAGCACCAGTCGCACGCCCTCGGGAATGGGTTGGGCAGAAGACAAACCCGGCGCTGGGCCAGCGGCGGACGCGGCGGCAGCGGGCAAGGCCGGTACCACGCCCGCGCTGGATTGCGGATTGCTCCAGGCGTCGTTGCGGAAGAAGAAGATCTGCCACTGATCCAGCGGCACGATCACGACCTCGCGTTTCCTCGCGGCATCGTCCGGGTTTTGTGCCCACAGGCCGGCTTGTTGCCAGGCCTCGGTCAACGCCGTTCGGGTGCGCAGCGGCGGCGACTGCCAGCGTATCCAATAGCCCGTGCCGTCGATGATGCGCCGGGTCCAGCCCACCACCAGCAGGCCATCCGCGTCGGCCGCGCTGCTGCGCCGCGTGAGGCGCAAAACGAGTCCATCCCATTCGATGGAGTTGCCCTGAACCTGCGGCATCAGTGCGTCCAGATCGGCGCCCCATTGGGCCATACCCGTCTGCAATGTTTGCACCTCGTCAGTGCGTTGTTGTGTCTGGACCTGCGAGCGCGCCATCCCGTCCAGACCACGCCAACTCATCACCGCCATCAGTGCCAGAATGCCAAGCGCCACCAGCACCTCGATCAGCGTGAAGCCACTGACCCCGATTCTTCTTTCGCGGCGCATCAGAATCGCCCGATCACGGTGGATAGCCGCAGCAAGGGGGTGGTGTCGTCCAGCACCTGGGCGTCCATGCGGCGAAAGCTGGGATTGAGCGTGGGGCGCACCGTGACGTTCACATTGAAACTGCGTCCGGCCTGATCACAGGCGACGCTGCTGTCACCCACGCTGGGCATCTGTTTGGAAAGCCGGGCTTTGACAAGTTCATTTTCGGCACACACATGGGCCAGCAGAATGTCCGTCTGGCGTTGCGTGCTGCGGGTCAGCGCCGCGCTCGCCCGAAAGCCCGCGATCAGGGAAACGGCGACGATGCCAAGTGCCACCAGCACTTCGATAAGGGTAAAGCCGAGGGCACGCTGTTGACGTTTGAGTTTCATGGCACGGCGACCGTGTCGTCGGCCAGCACCGCAAACGGGCGCAGACCGTCGGTGCCAATGCGCAGGCTGCGCTGCGGTTGGTCCAGGCTGTAGAGCACGACCGTCTGGCGTTCAATGATGGGCTCGGGGCCAAGCACCAGCCTGTCGCCCGAGCGCACTGCGGTTTCAGTACTGAGCCAGTGCCGTGGCATGGCCGTGCTGCTCAGCCCCGCAAAGTCGAAGCCCTGCGCGTTGGCCTGCCAGCGCACCGCCACACCGCTGGCGCGCGATTGCATGCGCGCCGACTCCAGCAGAGCCACCAGGCGTTGGGCTTCGCGCTCCAGCCGGGTCTGCGACGAATCGCGCAGCGCCAGACTGACGCCGGCCGTGCCCATGGCCATGATCGCCACCACCACCAGCAGTTCCAGCAGCGTAAAGCCGCGAGTCGCAAGCGCACGCATCCGGCGTGGCTTGGTCACGTGGCGCGGCGGCGAACGTTGTGGCATGAGGTGAGGGAGCCGTGGCAGACGCAAGCGCGCTGGCACTGCGCGCTACTGCCAGCTACCGATGTCGGCGTCGCGTCCCTCGCCGCCGGGCAGACCATCGGCGCCAAACGACATCACGTCGATTTCACCCTTGATGCCGGGGTTGAGGTACTGATACGGATGACCCCAGGGATCGTTGGGCAACTTGTCCAGATAGGGCTTCCAGTTGGACGGAACCGGCGCCGCAGTGGGTTTGGTCAGCAGCGCTTGCAAGCCCTGCTCGGCGCTGGGATAGCGCTGGTTGTCGAGCTTGTAGAGCTTGAGCGCCTGCATCAGATTGCTGACGTCGGTGCGCGCTGCGGTGACGCGCGCGTCGTCGGCGCGATCCAGCACATTGGGAACGATGATCGCGGCCAGCATGCCGATGATGACCAGCACCACCATCAGCTCAATCAAAGTGAAGCCGCGGTGCATTCGGCGCAGCAAGGGTGTTGCCAATTTCTTCATGGTGCCTTTGGAGTGTTTGTGGCTGAAAGTGAAAGTCAGGGCTTCCATCATAATCACACCATGATGACCGCTCCGCACAGCGCCTGGTTCCCCCGCACGCTCACCTTTGTCGTGTGGGCGCTGGCGGCGGCGAGCGCTGTATTTTGGGGCCTGCGCTGGGACGGCAAGGCCAGCTTGGCGCTACCGGTTGCAACCGTGGCGCCGAGTGCAACCGTGGTGGATGGCGGTGCTGTGGCACGGCTTTTTGGCAATGTCGGCGCGGTCACGGAGGTGGCAGCGAATGCCCCCAATCGGCTGCAGTTGGCCGGCGTGGTGGCGCGCACTGCATCGCATACCGGCGCCGCCCTGATCGCCATCGATGGCAAGCCGGCGAAGGCATTCTCGGTGGGCAGTCGGGTCGAGGAGGGATTGTTCCTGCGCTCCGTGCAGGGCCGCCAGGCCAGTCTGGCCGCCAGTTCGGAGGGGCCGGTTTCGATGACACTGGAACTGGCCGCCCCGAGTCCGGCTTCACTCACCGGCCCAGACGTGGCGCGGGCGGGTGCATTGTCAACCCCGGTACCGGCACACCCAGCACCCCCGGGGCCAGCGCCAAGGGTTTCGGTGTCGTTGCCCACTTCCCCCGCCGCGCCGCCGCGTACCGGGGCTCGGGTCAAGTCTGCAGAAACAGGCGATACGCAGGATTGAGGGTCTCCTCTACGTAGGGGTAGCCCAGTGTCTGCAGGAACTTGTCAAAGGCCTTGTCGTCTGCCGGCGGAACTTGCAAACCTACCAGGATACGGCCGTAGTCGGCGCCCTGATTGCGGTAGTGAAACAGGCTGATATTCCAGCCCGGGCGCATCAGATTAAGGAACTTCAACAGGGCGCCTGGCCGCTCGGGAAACACGAAGCGCAGCAGGCGCTCGCCCCGGCCGGAACTGGAGCGACCACCCACCATGTGCCGTATGTGCTCCTGCGCCAGATCGTCGTGCGTCAGATCCAGGGTCTTGAAGCCGTGCTGGCCGAAGCTGCGCGCTATTCTTGCGCTTTCGCCCTTGGCGGCCGTGGTCAGGCCCACGAACACATGGGCCTGCGCCGCGTCGCTGATGCGGTAGCTGAACTCGGTCACATTGCGTGGCGCGCTGCCTGGCAAATTGCCGATCAGTTCGCAAAAACGCTTGAAGCTGCCGCGCTCTTCGGGCATGGTGACGGCGAACAGGCCTTCCCGCTCTTCGCCCACTTCGGCGCGCTCGGCCACAAAGCGCAGGCGGTCGAAATTCATGTTGGCGCCGCACAGGATCGCGGCATAGGTTTCGCCCCGCGTTTTGTGCAGCGCCACGTACTGCTTGATGGCCGCCACTGCCAGTGCGCCGGCAGGTTCGACGATGCTGCGCGTGTCCACGAACACGTCCTTGATGGCGGCGCAAACGGCGTCGGTGTCGACCGTCATGAACTCGTCCACCAGACCCGAGGCAATGCGAAAAGTCTCTTCGCCCACGAGCTTGACGGCGGTGCCGTCCGAGAACAGGCCCACGTCATCCAGTGTCACGCGCTCCTTCGCCGCCACGGACTGCTGCATCGCGTTGGAGTCGTTCATCTGCACGCCGATGACCTTGATCTCCGGGCGCACGGCCTTGAAGTAGTTGGCCACGCCCGAGATCAGGCCGCCGCCACCGATGGCGACAAACACGGCGTGCAACGGTCCCTGATGCTGGCGCAGCATCTCCATCGCCACAGTGCCCTGGCCGGCAATCACTTCCGGGTCGTCAAACGGATGGACGAAGGTCAGACCCTGCTTCTTCTCGAGCTTGAGCGCGTGGGCGTAGGCGTCTGAATAGCTGTCTCCCACCAACACGATCTCGCCGCCCAGCGCCTTGACGGCGTCCACCTTGAGTTGGGGCGTGGTGGTGGGCATGACGATCACGGCGCGCGCTCCCAACTTGTGCGCCCCCAGCGCCACGCCCTGCGCATGGTTTCCGGCGGAGGCGCAGATCACACCCTTTTTCAATTGCGCCGGCGTCAGTTGCGCCATCTTGTTGTAGGCGCCGCGCAGCTTGAAACTGTGCACCGGTTGCTGATCTTCGCGTTTGAGCAGCACCCGGTTGTGCAGGCGGCGGCTCAGGTCGGGCGCGATTTCCAATGCCGTCTCCACCGCAACGTCGTAGACGCGGGCATTGAGAATCTTCTTGAGATAGTCGGCGGGCGAGAGTGGGGTTGTCTTCATGCGGTTCTTTTTGCTGGCTGCAATGATAAGCGCCAGAAAAAAAGCCCCGAACCTGTGAAGATCCGGGGCTAATCCATCTTTTCAGAGGATGGAGGAGACAACTCTCGGTTCGTGTGTGCCGACCTGGTTGGCCAGCTCACGTTAACCATAGTTGGAGTGTAGTCATAATTCACAGCGTGGCCAAGCCCCGGAGTCGAAAAATGCACTGCCGGAGGGCCATTTTTGCGAATTTTTACTCAATTTGAAATGGGAAGAGATGTCTATGGAATGCACCGTCAGTTGGACCGGCGCAGCGGGTACGCGCAGCGCAATGGGGTTCGTGGCCGAAACCGGCAGCGGCCACGTGCTCGCCATGGATGGCGCACCCGACGCGGCCAAGCCAGAGCATGGGGGTCAAAATCTGGCGCCGCGTCCGATGGAGCTGCTGCTCGCTGGCGCGGGTGGCTGCACCGCCTATGACGTGGTGCTGATCCTCAGGCGCGGCCGGCACGACGTGCGCGGCTGCTCGGTCAAGCTGAGCGCCGAGCGCGCCGAAACCGAACCGAAGGTGTTCACCCGCATCAATCTGCACTTCACGGTTTCGGGCCGTGGCCTGGCGGCGGCGGCAGTGGAGCGCGCCATTGCACTGAGCCACGAGAAGTACTGCTCCGCTACCATCATGCTGGGAAAGACAGCCCAAATCAGCACCAGTTTTGAAGTGGTCGAGGTCAATGCTTGACAAATCGCAATCCTTACTTTATGGTAAGGAAAAGGACTCCAGTATGGCAACCGCAACACTCACGTCAAAAGGCCAGATCACGATCCCGGTTGAGGTCCGCAATGACCTCAAGGTGGATGCTGGGGACCGCGTTGAATTTGTTCAGGTTGCACCCGGTCGTTACGAGTTTGTGGCAGCTACGAGCGAGGTGACGGCATTGAAGGGTATGTTTGGAATGCCCAGGAAAGCCGTTTCCATTGAAGTCATGAATGCAGCAATTGCCCAGCGTGGAGCATCGGCAAGATGATCGGTCTCGATACGAATGTCCTGGTTAGGTACATCATGCAGGACGACCCAAAGCAGTCGCCCAAGGCGACAAAGTTGATTGAATCTCTGGGCGGTGACAACCCCGGATACATCACTCTGGTCAGCGTCATTGAGTTGTACTGGGTGCTGACCTCCTGCTACGAATTGACAGGTGCACAGGTGGGGCAAGCGCTTGAGGCATTGCTTCGTACCAAACAATTTTTGGTAGAGCGCTCAGATCAGGTCATGCGTGCGCTACGAGTTTTTGGAGCAGGGAAGGCGGATTTTGCCGACTGCTTGATTGAGCGAACAGCCTCGGGTGCCGGGTGTGCCAAAACGCTGACATTTGATGTCGGCGCAGCCAAACATGCCGGCATGACTTTAGTGCCGTAGACCCCACCCGGACGCGCAGGGCCTGCCGCTTCCAAGCTGTTGCAGTGACACAACGCAGATGCGCATTTTTCGTGAATTCCTTTGCGAATCAAAGCTGACTCTGGTGAAATACACGCAACTTCCCGCAACGGAGGTTGGCCCGGGCTACCGAACCCTTGTACCGGAGCCCTATGTTTAACCTTGGAGAATTTTGAAATGAAAAAAACCCTCATCGCCCTGGCTGCCCTGGCTGCCACTGGTGCGTTTGCCCAATCCTCCGTCACCCTGTACGGCGCAGTTGACGCTTCCTTTGAACACAACTCCGGCAACGGTCTGTCCGTGAACAAGATGAACAATTCCAACCTGGGTTCCAGCAAGCTGGGATTCAAGGGAACGGAAGACCTGGGCGGCGGCCTGAAGGCCGTGTTCAAGCTCGAAGGTGGCCTGAAGAACGAATCCGGTAACGGCAAGTCGTCCAACACCACGAACCAGGCGTCTGGCACCAACACTGCGACCGCCAACGGTTCGCAAGGTCTGGACTTCCAGCGTTATTCCTACGTTGGTCTGGCCGGCAACTTCGGTGAACTGCACCTGGGTCGCGAGTACATCTGGTCGTTCTGGTACGGTGAAGGCACGGTTGATCCGTTCAGCACCAACGGCCCGGCACAAGCCACCAACATGTTCTACCACCTGGGCGGCGCCGCTTACGTTGCCACCAATGCATCGAACATGATCACCTACATGTCCCCGGACGCTCCTGTTCAGGGTGGTTTCCAGTACTTCATGGGCCAGAACGTAGCCAACAGCACCGTAACCGTTGGTCACTCTGACGGCACCGGCTATTCCGCTTTCCTGAAGTACCAGCAAGGTCCGTTGCTGATTTCCGGCGCGTTGTCCAACACCACCTATCAGGTCAAGGGCAACTACAAGGTGACAGGCCTGTCGGCTCAGTACGACATCTCGTCGGCGTTCTCGCTGATGTACACCTATGCCAAGGAACAGCAATCTGCTTACGGTAGCAACACCGAAAACATGATTGCTGGCCAGTTCACCACCGGTGCAACCACCTGGAAGGCTTCCTACATCCACGCCAGCCAATCCGGCCTGACCGCTGCCTCCACCGGCACCGGCAACCAGTACGGCCTGGGCGTGCATTACGCGCTGTCCAAGCGTACCAAGCTGTACACCACCGTGGCCGAAGTGAAGAACTCCGGCAACGGCGGGTACTCGACGGGTTCCGTCGGTGCCAGCAGCGGCTCGAGCTCAGGCAACGTCGCTGTCGGCGTGTACCACTCGTTCTGATCTGACGCTGACGCAAGTCAGCTGACGGTATAAGAATCAAAACCCCGCTGCGGCAACGCAGCGGGGTTTTTTTTGCAAGCAAAAAACAATAAAAGCCAATACAATAAAGCCCTGCGCTGCGAATTCGATCCCGCCAAAGCCGCGGTCAATTTTGAAACGGAGGTCTACCATGAATGGCTCGAAAACGATGCCGTCTGAGCGCGGCGCAATCCTACAGGCCCTGAAGAAGCCGCCGACGCACGGGTATTTTGAGTGGGATGGTCAGGACGAGGACGACAGGCCCGCCTCCCCAGAAGAGCTGACCGCTGCGCGCGTCGCCTATCGTGCCAAAATTGGCCGCCCACCAGCCGCCATCAAGCGCCCCACACTGAACATGCGCGTCGATCCCGATGTGCTTGCCGCCTTGCGTTCCCGCGGCAAAGGCTGGCAAACCAAGGTGAATGCCCTGCTGCGCGAGGCCGTGGAGCACGGTCGTGTGTGAATCCTCGGAGGTCGTTGAAGGTTTCAGTATTTGTAGATTTATACAATATATTGTATAGTTGGCCCGATGATCAATCCCAAGCCTGTTCAGTTTCGGGGTGCTTCCCTTGATGGTCTGAGATCCTTTCCCCCGGTCGCCCGGCGCGAGGCAGGGCACCAGGTTGATCGGGTGCAGCACGGCCAGGAGCCCGACGATTGGAAGCCGATGCCGACGATTGGGCGAGGGGTGCGGGAAATTCGAATTCGGGATATTTCCGGCACATTCCGAGTCGTCTATGTGGCAAAGTTCACCGATGCGGTCTATGTGCTTCACTGCTTTCAAAAGAAGACGCCCAAGACCAGCAAACCGGATTTGGACTTGGCCGAGAGCCGTTACCGCGATCTGATAAGGGAGTTGGGAAAATGAGTAATGAACGATTCGCCAGCGTGTGGGATGCCATCGAGGACACTCCCGAAGAAGCCGAAAACATGAAGCTTCGTTCAGCCTTAATGATGGCACTTAAAGAGCATTTGACCAGAGCCAGTGTGAGCCAGGCGGAAGCGGCCAAACTGTTGGGCGTTACGCAACCGCGTGTCTCTGATTTGATGCGTGGCAAGATCAACCTGTTCGGCTTGGATGCCCTTGTGAACATGGCCGTGGCCTGCGGTTTGCACGTCGAAATGCGTGTGCTGCAAGCCGCGTAACTTGAAATATGCTTGCTAAGAATATTTCGCTTCCCGAAGCACTCAAGTCCTTCGTCGACGAACATGTCAATCAGGGCGGCTATGGCACAAGCAGCGACTATGTGCGCGAACTGATTCGCAAGGATCAGGGGCGGCTGGCCTTGCGTGGAGTGTTGCTGGCGGGTGCCTCGTCTCCTGCGGCGGCCACAGCCGATGAGGCCTACTTTGATGGTGTGCGTGAGCGCGTGAGCAAAGTGGCCAGGGCTGGCGCGTCGAGGTGAAACCCAAGCCCGACGTCATCTGAGCGCATCCAAGTAAACCCCGTGTCGACGGCTGCGGTGCTCTGCTAGCATCGTAGGCTTCATTCAACGGGTCTGCATGTTCGTCTTCATCTTTCGTCGTCTGCTCCAGGCCTCGGTGGTCATGGTCAGCGTGGCCTTCATCGCTTTCCTGCTGTTTCAGTACGTCGGCGACCCGGTCGTATTTTTGCTGGGACAGGATGCGCGCCCCGATCAGATCCGCCAGCTGCGTTCCGATCTGGGTCTGGATCAGCCCTTCTTCATCCAGTTTTGGCACTTCCTGACGAATGCCATTCAAGGTGAATTTGGCTTGAGCTTGCGCCAGGGCGCCAGGGTGTCGCGTCTGCTGGGCGAGCGCTTTCCGGCGACGATGGAACTGGCGCTGATGGCCGCCGCACTGGCGCTGCTGCTCGGGGTGCCGATCGGCGTGTATGCGGCGCTGCGCCGCGGCACGTTCACGAGCCAGGTGCTGATGACGCTCTCTCTCCTCGGTGTGTCGCTGCCGACTTTCCTGATCGGCATTTTGCTGATTCTGGTGTTTACCGTGGGCCTGGGGTGGTTTCCCAGCTTTGGCCGCGGCGACACGGTGCAACTGGGTTGGTGGAGCACGGGCTTGCTCACGGCGGATGGCTGGCACCACATCGTGCTGCCGGCGGTGACGCTGGCGGTGTTTCAACTGGCGCTGATCACGCGGCTGGTGCGCGCCGAAATGCTGGAAGTGCTGCGCACCGACTACATCCGCTTTGCGCGGGCCAGGGGGTTGTCCAGTCAGGTCATTCACTTCGGACACGCGCTAAAAAACACCCTGGTGCCGGTCATCACCATCACCGGACTTCAGTTGGGTTCGCTGATCGCCTTTGCCATCATCACAGAAACCGTGTTCCAGTGGCCCGGCATGGGTCTGCTCTTCATCCAGTCGGTGACCTTTGCCGATATTCCCGTGATGGCCGCCTACCTGTGCCTGATCGCGCTGATCTTCGTGGCGATCAACCTGGTCGTCGATCTGCTGTATTTCGTGGTGGACCCGCGCCTGCGCCTGGACGCTGGCGCCGGGCACTGAGCGGGCGACAACCATGAGCACTTTGAGTTACTGCGCACAGGGTCGGGCCTTCGCCCACATCGCCGCTTTTCATCCCGAACTGACCGCGTTGCGCCGCGATCTGCACGCGCATCCGGAACTGGGATTCGAGGAACGCTACACCGCGAAGCGCGTGGCGCAGGCGCTGCAACTGTGCGGTGTGGATGAAGTGCATACCGGCATCGGCAAGACCGGCGTGGTGGCAGTGATCAAGGGCAGCGGCGCGGTGGTCGACCCGTCCCAACGGGCCATGATCGGACTGCGTGCCGACATGGACGCGCTACCCATGGCAGAGCACAACAACTTCGCCTGGAAGTCGCAGCAAGGCGGCCTGATGCACGCCTGCGGCCACGATGGGCACACGGCAATGCTGGTGGGCGCCGCGCGCTACCTGGCCGAAACCAGACGCTTCTGCGGCACGGCCGTGCTGATCTTCCAGCCCGGCGAGGAAGGCTACGCGGGCGCCCGCGCCATGATTGAGGACGGTCTGTTCGAGCGTTTTCCGGTGCAAGCCGTGTATGCCATGCACAACTGGCCGCAACTGCCGTCGGGCATGATTGGCCTCAGACCCGGCCCCATGATGGCAGCAGCGGACCGGATCACGATCGAAATCACCGGCAAGGGTGGACACGGCGCGCACGCCTACCAGACCATCGATTCGGTGCTGGTGGCGGCGCACATCATCACGGCTGTGCAAAGCATCGTGTCGCGCAACGTCAAGGCCGTGGACAGCGCCGTCATCAGCATCTGCGCAGTTCAGGCCGGCGACGCGTCGGCCATGAGTGTGATTCCGGGCAGTGCCACGCTGGTGGGGACGGTGCGCAGTTTCAATCCCAAGGTGCAGGACCTGGTCGAGCAGCGGCTGAGTGAGATGTGCGCGGCCGTCGCCCATGGCTTTGGCGCCACGGCAACAGTCAGTTACCAGCGCCTCTATCCGGCCACAGTGAACAGTGGGCCCGAAGCCGTGTTTGCGGCCGACGTGGCGCAGTCGCTGGTGGGCGCTCAGAATGTGGTGCGCGACCTTGAACCCAGCATGGGAGCCGAAGACTTTTCCTTCATGCTGCAGGCCAAACCCGGTGCCTATTTGCGCCTCGGGCAAAGCGCGGGTTCCGGACCAACAAGCTGCGCACTGCACAATAATCGTTACGACTTCAACGACGATGTGCTGCCGCTGGGTTCGGCCATGCATGCCAGTCTGGTGGAACAATCCATGCCCGTGCTTCCCGCAATCCACGCTTAAACCTTTTTTCATTTCAACCGGAGACCTCCATGCGATGCAACAAAAAAACGGCCTTGACACTCATTGCTTCGGCACTTGCAGTGGCAAGTTTCACTTCCTCCGCCGTGACTCTCAGGGTTGCCAATCAAGGCGATGCGCTGTCGCTGGACCCGCACTCGTTGAACGAGTCGCTGCAGTTGTCGGTGGTGGGAAACGTCTATGAAACGCTGGTGACGCGTGGCCGCGACTACAAACTCACGGCTGCGCTCGCCACCGACTGGAAGCAGACTTCGCCCACGGTGTGGCGCTTCAACCTGCGCAAAGGGGTGCAGTTTCACGATGGCACACCGTTCACCGCAGACGACGTGATCTTCAGCTACGAACGAGCCAAGGGGGACGGCTCCGACATGAAGAGCTATGTGGGCCAGATCAAGGAGATCAAAAAGATCAATGACCACGCGCTGGATTTCGTGCTGACGGCGCCGTTTCCGATCCTGCCTGAATTGTTCACGCAGTGGTTCATCATGAGCAAGAAGTGGTGTGAAGCCAATCAGGCGACGAAACCCGTGGACCGGCGCAAGGGCATTGAAAACGCGGCCTCGTTCCATGCCAACGGCACTGGGCCGTTCCGGGTGCGCGAGCGCCAGCCGGGGGTGCGCACGTCCTTTGTGCGCAACGGCAACTACTGGGGCAAGGTCGACGGCAATGTGGACGAAGTGGTCTTCACGCCCATCGGCAACGACAGCACGCGCGTGGCGGCACTGTTGTCGGGCGAGGTGGATGTGATGGAACCGGTGCCGGTGCAGGACGTGGAGCGCATCAAGGGCAACGCGAAGTTCAAAGTCTTGCAGGGACCCGAGCTTCGCGTCATCTTCCTGGGAATGGATCAAAGGCGCGATGAATTGCTGTTCTCCAATGTCAAGGGCAAGAATCCCTTCAAGGACAAGCGCGTGCGCCAGGCCTTCTATCAGGCAATCGACATCGATGGCATCGACAAGACGGTAATGCGCGGGGCCGCCACACCGGTGGCGCTGATGCTGCCGCCCCAGGTCAAGGGCTATGCCCCCGATCTGGCGAAACGTCTGCCTTATGACCCGGTGGCGGCGAAGCAATTGCTTACCGACGCGGGTTACGCGGCGGGTTTTGAAGTCAAGATGAACTGCCCGAATGACCGCTATGTGAACGACGCGCAGATCTGTCAGGCCGTGGCGGCGAATCTGGCCAAGATCGGCGTCAAGATCAACCTGGAAGCTGAGACCAAGGGCACGTATTTTCCGAAGGTCCTGCGCCGCGACACCAGCTTCTACATGTTGGGCTGGACCGCCAGCACCGTGGACGCGCACAACGTGCTCTATCCCATCTTGTCCAGTCCCGGCGAAGGCGGGCGCGGGCAGTTTAATTTTGGCGCCTACAGCAATGCCAGGATCGACGAGTTGACGGCCTTGATCGGGTCTGAAACCGATGACAAGAAGCGTACGGAAATGATTCATGAGGCCATGAAGATCCATCAGGACGACGTGGGCCATATTCCGCTGCATCAGCAGGCTCTGAACTGGGCCGCCAAGAAAGATATTGAACTGGTGCAGTGGCCGGATAACGGCATGTACTGGAGGTACGTCAAAGTGAACAAGTGATCTGCGCATGAGAGCCTGGGCCGCACGCACACATTTCCGGCTATGGGACAGCGACCTGGGTCACAGCTTTCGCTCCTCGCCCGTGGCAATGGCTGCGACCGCGGTCGCGCTCATTTGCATCTTCGCTTCCATCTTTGCGGGTTGGATCGCACCGCATCATCCCTTTGATCTCGCGACGCTGGAACTGAGCGATGCCCGCCTGCCCCCGGCCTGGATCGACGGGGGCACTAGAAAGTATCTGCTGGGCACCGACGACCAGGGACGCGACATTTTCTCGGCGCTGATGTATGGCGCGCGCATCTCCCTGGCAGTCGGTTTTGTTTCCGTGCTGCTGTCGGCCGCCATCGGCGTGAGCCTGGGTCTGCTCGCAGGATTCCTGGGCGGCTGGGTCGACTCTGCGCTCATGCGGCTGTGCGACGTGATGCTGTCGTTCCCCGCGATTCTGGTGGCGCTGTTGATCGCGGGCGTGGGCCGCGCGCTGTTTCCGGATGCGCCGGAAACTGTGGCTTTTGCGGTGCTGGTGCTGGCGATCACGCTCACCGGCTGGGTGCAATACGCCCGCACTGTGCGCGGTTCCACGCTGGTTGAACGGCACAAGGAATACGTGCTCGCGGCGCGCGTGACGGGGGTTTCGAGCTTGCGCA
Organism: uncultured beta proteobacterium; assembly: GCA_903832285.1. GTDB lineage: Bacteria > Pseudomonadota > Gammaproteobacteria > Burkholderiales > Burkholderiaceae_C > CAIKVZ01. The sequence goes on from CAILAY010000050.1 coordinate 17,992, forward strand.
TCATGCGTCGCCACGTGCTGCCCAATGTGTTGGGCCCGGTGCTGGTGCTGGCCACGATCCAGGTGGCAACAGCCATCATCACCGAAGCCACGCTGTCGTTTCTGGGCGTGGGCGCGCCGCCCACTTCGCCTTCACTGGGGACGCTGATCCAGATCGGCAACAAATATCTTTTTTCGGGCGAATGGTGGATCACGGTCTTTCCCGGCGGCATGCTGGTGCTGATCGCGCTCAGCGTGAACCTGTTGGGCGACTGGCTGCGCGACGCGCTCAATCCGAGGCTCAAGTGATGACGCAGCCACTGCTTGAAGTGAAGAATCTGGTGGTCGAATTCGCCGGGCGGCGTGGCACGTTGCGCGCGTTGGACCAGGTGTCGTTCGAGATTGCTCCGGGAGAAATCCTGGGCGTGGTGGGCGAGTCGGGCGCGGGCAAGTCGCTCACGGGCGCGGCCATCATCGGTTTGATCGAGGCACCGGGGCGCGTGACGGGTGGCGAGATCGTGCTGCAAGGGCAGCGCATCGACAACTTGAGTCAGGACCGGATGCGCGCCATCCGTGGCCGCAGAATCGGCGCCATTTTTCAGGACCCGCTGACCTCGCTCAATCCTTTGTTCACCATAGGTCAGCAACTGACACAGACCATTCTGGCGCACCTGCCGATGACAAAGACGCAGGCGATCGAGCGTGCGATCCAGTTGTTGGAAGACACCGGCATCGCGGCGGCGGCCCAGCGGCTGGACCACTACCCGCACCAGTTCTCGGGCGGCATGCGCCAGCGTGTGGTGATCGCTTTGGCGTTGGCCGCCGAGCCGCAACTGATCGTGGCCGACGAGCCCACGACGGCGCTGGATGTGTCGATACAAGCGCAGATCATCAGCCTGCTCAAGCGCGTGTGCCGCCAGCACGGTGCGGCGGTGATGCTGATCACGCACGACATGGGCGTGATTGCCGAGACCTGCGACCGCGTGGCAGTGATGTACGCTGGCAGAGTGGCCGAGATCGGTCCCGTGCGGGAGGTCATCCACCAAAGCGCCCACCCCTACAGCGCCGGTCTGATGGCCGCCATTCCCGACATCGAGCAGGAGCGCGAACAGCTGTACCAGATCGACGGTGCCATGCCACGGCTGGACGCGATTCCATCTGGATGCGCCTTCCATCCAAGGTGCGCGCACGGCATGCGGGACGACTGCAGGCAACGGCGGCCCGAGCTGATGGACGCCGGTGCGACCCGCGCCGCTTGTTGGCTGCACGGTTCCACCCCCGTTCGCCCTGAGCCCGTCGAAGGGCTCTCAGGGATCGCGCCTTACGGGCTTCGACAAGCTCAGCCCGAACGGATACAAGCAGCATGACACACTTAGTTCAAGTACGTGATCTGACGAAGACTTTTGACGTGTCCGCGCCCTGGCTAAACCGTGTGCTTGAAGGCAAACCACGGCAGCTCCTGCACGCGGTCGATGGCGTGAGCTTCGCGATTGAAAGGGGCAAGACACTGGCGCTGGTGGGTGAATCCGGCTGCGGCAAGAGCACGGTTGCGCGCCTGCTGGTCGGGCTCTATAGCCCCAGTCGCGGCCAGGTGCATTTTGATGGTCAGGATCTGCACTCGGGTCTGGCGGGGGCACAAAGCGGCGCGCTGCAGCGACGCATCCAGATGATTTTTCAGGACCCCTATGCCAGCCTGAATCCGCGCTGGCGCGTGCACGACATCGTGTCCGAGCCGCTGATTGAGCAAGGCTTGATGACTGACGCAAGTGAGTTGTCGAACAAGGTCGCCCAACTGTTGATTTCAGTGGGACTGAGCGAGCACGATGGACCGAAATATCCGCACCAGTTTTCCGGCGGCCAGCGCCAGCGCATTTCCATCGCCCGCGCACTTGCCACCCACCCCGAGTTCCTGGTATGCGACGAGCCGACTTCAGCGTTGGACGTGAGCGTGCAGGCCCAGGTGCTCAACATCATGAAGGACCTGCAGCGCCGACTCGGGTTGACCTATCTTTTCATCTCGCACAACCTGGCGGTGGTGCGCCACGTCAGCGACCGCGTGGGCGTGATGTACCTGGGGCGGTTGGTGGAACTGGCGGACAAGCAGGAGCTCTTTGCCAGACCGCGTCACCCCTACACGCGCATGCTGCTGGAAGCGATTCCCAAGCTGCACGACACCGGACGCGAGCGCACGCCGGTGCAGGGCGAAGTGCCCAATCCCTTGAGTCCGCCCACGGGTTGCGCCTTTCATCCGCGCTGCCCGCACGCGAATCCACGCTGCGCGTCCGAGCGTCCCGCGTTGCTGGCGCTGGGCCCTGCTCAGGTCGCGTGCCATGCGGTGCAGGAGCAGCGAATCCAGGTCGATGGAACGCCAGTTTTTTGACCCTCTGAGTGGCGCTTCATCGGAGCTTTCAGTCTGACATAAAAATGTCATATCGGCTTGCTACCATCGGTGGCGGACAAACGTCCGCAAAATTACAAAACAAACTGGAGACCTGTCATGAATTTTTCGAAGCCAATCCACTTGACGAGGGTGCTGCGCCGCGCCTCGCTGCTGGCGCTTGCGCTGGCCTGCGTTCCCGTCATCGCGCTGGCGCAGACCAAACAGCTGTTCCTTTACAGCTGGGCCAACTATGTTCCGCCGAACCTGCTCAAGCGCTTCGAGACCGAGACCGGCATCAAGGTGAATCTCGATGTCTATGACAGCAACGAAACGATGCTCGCCAAATTGCAGGCGGGCGGTGGCGGCTACGACATCGTGATTCCCAGCGATTCCGTGCTCAGCACCATGATCAAGTCCGGCCTGCTGACCAAGGTCGATGCGGGCAAGATGAGCAACTACAAGAACGTGCTGGCGCCGCACGATCACCCGCCAGCAGACCCGAACGCCGACTACTCCGTTCCCTACACCTGGGGTTCCACCGGATTCACCTACGACTCGGCCAAGGTTCCGGGCGGCAAGCTGACCGAGAGCTGGAAGGAATTCTTCGAGCCGCGCCCCGAGGTTGCCGGCAAGATCGCGGCCATGGCCAATCAAGGCGAGATGTATACCGCCGCCGCGCACTATCTCGGCATAGACACCTGCACCGAGAATCCGGCCGACGCGCAGCGCATCCTGGATCTGCTGCAGAAGCAAAAACCGGCCGTGAAAATCTATTCCTCCACTGGCACCATCGGCCGCATGGCCGCCGGTGAAGTGACGATGCATCATCAATGGAACGGCGCCTCGTACAAGTCGGGTCTGAAGCTGGCGACGGCGGTGTTTGTCTACCCCAAGGAAGGCATGAACCTGTGGAGCGACTACTTCGTGGTTCCCAAGGGCGCGCCCAATGTGGAGAGCGCCAGGACCTTCATGAACTGGATGATGGACCCGAAGAACGCTGCCGAAGCGTCGAACTTCAACGGCTACAACAATGCCATCAAAGGTTCCGCCGCATTCATGGATCCGGGCCTCGCTGCCAGTCCTGCGATCAACCCGTCCGAAGCGATGAAGGCGCGTTTTAGACCCGTGAAGGATTGCTCGGTCAAGGCCCGCGAACTGCGCGACGGCGTCTGGACGCGGCTGAATCGCTGAGCCTTTGAAGTCCGAAACCGCTGTCGCCATTGCCGGCGTTCGCAAGACCTTTGACGGCGCCAGCCGGCCCGCGCTGGCGGGTGTGACGCTGGACATTCTGAAGAACGAGTTCTTCACGTTGTTGGGACCGTCGGGCTGCGGCAAGACCACGTTGTTGCGCATGATTGCGGGCTTTGAAAATCCGGACGCCGGAACGATTGCGCTGGACGGCGTCGTCATGGCTGACACACCGCCGAACCGGCGCCCGGTGAATACCGTGTTTCAGAGCTACGCCCTGTTTCCGCACATGAGCGTGGCGCAGAACATCGCGTTTGCGCTGGAGATGCTGGATCGTCCGCGGGATGTGATCCGCTCGCGTGTGGCCGAAATGATCCGCTTGCTCCAGCTTGATGGATTGGCCGAACGTCGACCAGCGCAGCTATCCGGCGGGCAACAGCAGCGTGTGGCGCTGGGACGCGCGCTGGCACCGCAACCCAAGGTGCTGCTGCTGGACGAGCCACTCTCCGCGCTGGACCTGAAATTGCGCAAGGAAATGCAGGTCGAGTTGAAGCGCCTGCAGATGGCCACCGGCATCACCTTCGTGTTCGTCACGCACGATCAGGAAGAGGCACTGCGCATGTCGGACCGCATCGCCGTGATGCGCGACGGGCAGCTGATGCAGGTGGGTCGCCCGGTCGACATCTACCAGCGCCCGGCCAATCTGTTTGTCGCCGAATTCATTGGCGATGCCAATTTCCTGCCGTCGGTTTGCGTGGAACGCAGCGGTCGCGGCGGACGTTTTCGCCTGAACGGTTCGATCGACGACGCGCTGGAGCTCGCTGCGGACGATGCCAACGACCTCGCTCCCGGAGCCAAGGCCATTCTCATGGTGCGCCCCGAGCGCATCGCCGTCGTGCCGCTGGCGTCGGCGCAACTGCGTGCTGACGTGCCGCAGACCATCTACAGCGGCAGCGATCTGATGCTGCACGCCAGGCTCGCCAATGGCGGGCTGTTGCGCGTGCGCCTGTCCGGGGAGATGCCGGTACCGGCGTGCGACGCACCCGTGGGTTTTGCCATTGCTCCCGACGCCGTTCAAGTCTTTGCTGCATGAAACTGCTGCGCTCACGCCACCTTGCACTGACCGCGCCCGCGGTGTTGTATCTCGCAATCTTCATGATCGCGCCGCTGCTGTTGATGTGCTACGTTTCGACGCTGGAGCGCGCCCCTTTTGGCGGCGTGCTCTGGGATAACCACACTGCGGTCGCCTACGAGAAACTGCTGTTCGAGCGCGATCTGGCGGGTCAGCTGTCGTTCAACAGCGACTACCTCGCGATCTTTGCGCGCTCGTTTCGCCTGGCAGCCATCACGACGCTGCTGACGTTGGTCATCAGCCTGCCCACGGCGCTGTATATGACGACGCTGTCCCGCGCTCGCGCCGCCTTCATCCTGTTCCTGGTGACGGTGCCGTTCTGGACCAACCTGCTGGTGCGAAATTTTGCCTGGATCCTGATCCTGCGCAATGGCGGCACGCTCGACCAGGCGCTTCAATGGCTGGGCTGGACGAGCGAGTCCCTGGACATCCTTTACACGCCATTGGCCACCGGTATCGGTCTGACTTATTCGTTTTTGCCGTTCATGATTCTGCCGACCTATGTGGCTCTGGAACGCATCGACAAACGCCTGATTGAAGCAGCGTTCGATCTGGGCGCCGACCGCTGGCGCGTGCTCATGCGTATCGTTTTTCCGCTCGCCATGCCGGGCATCCTCGCCGGCGCCGTGTTGGTGTTCGTGCCGTGCCTGGGCGCCTATGTCAGCCCTGAACTGCTCGGTGGCGGCAAGTCGCTGATGATCGGCAATCTGGTGCAGTCACAGTTCGGCGCGTCGCGCAACTGGCCCTTCGGCGCTGCGTTGGCATTGGTGCTGGTCGCCGTGCTGCTGCTGACCCTGCTGCTGGCGCGATGGCTGCAAGGTCGACGGGAGCGCAGCCATGCGGCGTGAGCGCCATCTGCTCAGCGGCCGCGGCAATGCGCTCATGGCTGCGCTGGCGCTGATTTTTCTCTATCTGCCCATCGTCACGCTGGTGACGCTGTCGTTCAACGAGAACGACCTGACCACGATCTGGAGCAGATTCAGCCTCAGGTGGTACGCAGCGGTTCTGGACAACGGCGACATCCTGCATGCCACGAAGAATTCTCTGATCGTTGCCACCGTTGCCACGGCGCTGGCAAGCATGGTGGCAACGGCTGCGGCGCTGGGCGTTGCGGGATCGAACGCATTGCACCGAGGCGGCGTGGAAGGGCTGCTCAGCCTGCCGCTGCTGGTGCCGGAGATCGTCACCGCAGTGGCGTTATTGATGCTGTTCGTTCTGGCAGGAATGCCCTTGGGTCTGCTGTCGGTGATGCTGGCCCACACTGTTTTTTGCATCCCCTTTGCCTACTACCCGATCCGCGCGCGTCTGGCGGGTCTGGACCCGGCGCTGATCGACGCGGCGGCGGACCTGTATGCGCCGCCCTGGCGGCGCTTTGTGCGCATCGAGTTGCCGCTGCTGGCTCCGGGGATTTTCGCGGGCGCGCTGCTCGCTTTCATCAGTTCGCTCGGTGATTTTGTCATCACCTATTTTGTCTCCGGCCCCGGCTCCACGACGCTGCCCGTGTACATCTTCGGCATGATCCGCACCGGCGTCACACCCGAAGTGAATGCACTTTCCGCCATTTTTCTGCTGGCCTCGATCGTCGTGATCGCGCTGGGGTTCCTGGCCACGCGGCGCGTGACCGATGCGGCCAAGACCGGAGGTGCAGCTTGAACGTCTACTACAGCTCCGATTTTGCGGGCTCGGGGCACGACTTTGAGACCACGCGCAAGGCCCGATGGGTGGCGCAATCGCTCGGCTTGGCGCCCTTGGACGGCGTGCAGTTGGTGCCGCCTCCAGCGCTGACCATGGAGCAACTCGCTCAGGTGCATGACGCAGATTACGTGCGCGCGGTGCAGACCGGTGTTCCCCTGCAACTGGCGCAGTCGCAGGGCTTCGGCTGGGACGCCGGCCTCTGGCCGATGGTGCTCGCGTCCAACGGCGGTGCCGTCGCCGCGGCCCTGGACGCGCTGCACAGCGGGCTCTCGGGCTCGCTCGCCAGCGGGCTGCACCACGCACGCCGTGGCGCGGGATACGGCTATTGCACCTTCAACGGTCTGGTGCTGGCGGCACACGCGGCGCTCGCGAACGGGGCACGCTCGGTGCTGATTCTGGATCTGGACGCGCACTGCGGCGGCGGCACGGCGTCGCTGATTGCAGACGATGCGCGCATCTGGCAATTGGACCTTTCTGTGGATGACTTCGACGCCTACCCCAGCAGCGATCGCGTGCGCTTGCAGATGGTGGAACGCGGCGCCGATTACCTGCATCAGATTGAGCGCGGCTTGCAGCAGTTGTGGCGACGTGCACCGTCATTCGATCTGTGTCTCTACAACGCGGGCATGGACCCGTTCGAAGGCTGCCCCGATGGCGGTTTGTCTGGCATCACGCGCGAGTTGCTGGCCGCGCGGGAAAGCCTGGTGTTCAACGCCTGCCGGTCGCAAAACCTGCCGGTCGCATTCTTTCTGGCCGGTGGCTACATCGGTGATCGGCTGGATCAGCACGGCCTGGTTGAGTTGCATCGACTGACCCTGTCGGCGGCAGTGCAGAGCGAACCCGCGAAGCGCGCAAGCTGAAGCCGCGGGTCAGGGCAACTCCGCCTGTCCCATGCGGGCCACGATGGTCTCGGCACGATCGGCCAGATACCCTGAATTGGGCAGCTTCTCGAAATACCTGGGACGCGGCAGCATCACGGCCAGGCGCGCGGCTTCCAAGGCACTGAGTTGCGCCGCGCTCTTGTGGAAGTAGTGCCGGGCTGCCGCCTCGGCGCCGAATACGCCGCTGCCCCATTCCACGCTGTTGAGATAGATTTCCAGGATGCGCCGCTTGTCCAGCAAGGCTTCCAGCATGAAGGTGAGCACCAGTTCCTGCCCCTTGCGCAACAGGTTGCGTTCGCCCGAGAGAAACAGGTTCTTGGCAAGCTGTTGGGTGATGGTCGAACCACCCACGATCTTCGGAGCGCGCGCGCGTGTTTTCGCCGCCGCACCGGGCGCCGGGCGCGCGGCCTGCTCCTGTGCCTTGGCATTCTTCTGCCAGGCTTTTTCCAGAGCCTCCCAGTCCACACCGTCGTGTAGCGCGAACTCGCTGTCTTCCGAGGTGATCACGGCGCGCTTGAGATGGTCCGATATCGCCTGGTAGGGAACCCACTGTTGCTGCCAGGGTGCCGATCGGCCGGCACTGCTTGCCGGGCGCTTGTCGGGTGCGGCTTGCGTCCGGTTCAGACGCCAGGCTTCGGAGCGCTGAAAGGCAGTGGACTGGGGGTCCAGCCACAGCATGAGCGCGATCCGGGTCACAAAGAACAGTTGCAGTGCCAGCAAGGCCAGGCCCACAAGTGCAATCCAGCGCCAAAGCGGTTTCATAGTGCGCGCAGTTCCTGCAAAACCTGGGCCGATGGCGGACGCACGCCGCGCCAGATAAAAAAGGCTTCAGCCGCCTGCTCGACCAGCATGCCCAGACCGTCGCGGGATTGGGCGCCGCGTGCGTGCGCCCAATCCAGAAAACCCTGTGCCGCGGGACCGTACATCAGGTCGTAGGCAAGCGCGCCCCTGCGCAGCACGCCGCTTGGGAGTTGCACGCTTTCGCCGCTCAGACTGGTGCTGGTGGCATTGATGACCACATCAAAGCTTCCCTGCACATCGGCCAGTGCGCAGGCGAGGAGCGCGGTGTGGGTGAGCGTGGCCAGCGCCGCGTGCCGTTGCACCAATTCTTGCGCTTTGGCGAGGCTGCGGTTCGCCACCGTGATGCCTGCTGCGCCGGTATGCAACAGGGGCCCGAGCACGCCAGCGGCGGCACCGCCCGCACCCAGTAACAAGAGATTGCGTCCGGCCAGCTTCACGCCGGCATTGAGTTCAATGTCTCGCACCAGTCCCAGACCATCGGTGTTGTCGGCATGGATGCCGTCATCGCTGAAACTGAGGGTGTTGGCGGCACGCGCCAAAGTGGCGCGTGCGCTGGCGTGCTGCGCCAGCGCAAAGGCTTCGAACTTGAAGGGAACCGTCACGTTGCAGCCTCTGGCGAAGCCATTGGCGCTGGCGATGAAGGCGTGCAGTGAAGCGGCAAATCCGTCCAGGGGTACCATGCGCTTGCCATAGTGCAGGGTCTGTCCAGTGAGCTGTGCAAAACGCGCATGAATCCATGGCGATTTGCTGTGCTCCACGGGGTTGCCCATGACGCAGTATTCATCGACTGCAAGCTTGTGTTCCATGCTGTTCAGGGTGTGCTGAGCCGGGTTTCCAGTGTTTCTTCACGTGTGAAGCGAAAGCGCGAAACCATCACGAACTGGTCAAACTCGCGCCGCATGGCAGAGCTGAATTTACCAAATGGCGCGGCGGTTTTGGCAATCACCTGGGCGCGGCGGTCCAACAGCCGGTTGCCCGAGCTTTGCACCACTTCCGTTGCCAATACCTGGCCATCGTGATTCACAGTGATGACCATCGTGAGTTCGCCGTAAAGCTTGTTGCCCGCCGCCGTGGGGAAATCCTGCGTGCCCTTGGCCTCGATGCTCTGGCGCATGCTGTCGTAATACATCGCATAGACAGCGCCCTGGGTGGAGGCACTGACGTAGCGCTTTCGGGGGCGCGCGTTCTGATCATTCACGCGTCGCTCGATTTCCGCCAGCAGTTTGATCAGCTGGCGCCGCCTGTCCTGCTCGGCCTGCGCTTCGGGGTTCTTGCTGGTCTGCGCCAGCTCGGGCGCGGGCATGCGGGCCAACTGCGATTTGAGCTGCGCCAGCAGCAGGTTCTGCTGTTCGCTCAGTGCCTCCAGTTTGCGCTGTGCGTCCATCACCGCGTCCCCCATGTCCGCGACCGGGGAGGGCGGCAACGGCGTGGTGGCGCGGCCCCGTTCGTGCTCTCCGCCCCCTGCCAATGAGTACTGCGCAATCGCCTGCGCCTTGTCCGGGCGCTGCTCGCTTTTTGCGTTCACCAGAATGACGTCCAGCGCCGTATCCTGAAAAACGCGCTTGAAGCTCTCGGGGTCGACGAAGCGCACGCTCAGCAACACCGCATGCACGGTGACGGACACACTCAGGGCCCATTGCAAAGTACTGAAGCGGCTCGGACTCACGGCACTACGGTCAGGTCCTGTGGGTCTGTGCCCGCATCGCCGTCGCTCGTGTCCATGGCGATGGCAATCGGACCCACCGGCGCGTCGTCGTCGTCACCCTCCAGCTCTTCCAACAGCGCGGCGTCTGCCGCAGCGTTGTCCAGGTCGAGTCGCTCCATCAGAGTGCCGTGAATGTCCAGCGTGATCTCGTCCACGGCGCCGAGCTTGACGCGCAGGCGGGCACCACGCGGCAGGCCCTGTGCACCCAACACCGGCAACACCAGCGGCAGTTCTTCGGCCCGCACCAGCACGCCGCCGGGGATGTCCTTGAACACCGTCGCGACCAGTTCGGTGATGCCTTGTTGTTGCACATATTTGAGAGTCCAGAAGCGTTCCATACCCTGCTGGTACCCGTTGTACGCGCTGTACGCCGCGTCAAACGCGGAAATGATGGCGAACAACTCCGTGTCCTTCGGCCTAAAGGGTGCGGCCAAGGCGGCGGTCTTGCCGTGGCGTGCACAGGCGATGATTTGCCACTGGTTCACCAGATCGGTATAGCGGCGCAGTGGTGAACTGCTCCAGGCGTAGCTGGGCACGCCAATGCCTGCGTGCGGCAGGGCTTTGGTGCCCATGCGCACCTTCACCCCCGGTGCCAGACTGGCCTGACTGCGGTAGATGCCTGGAACGCCGAGTTCGGCCATCCATTGGCCCCAGGTGCTGTTGGCCAGAATCATGGCTTCGGCCACGATCAGGTCCAGCGGTGCGCCGCGCTGGCGCACGCTGATCTGCACCTGTTCGTTGCCTTGGGGCTCGGCGCCATCATTACCGATCAACCTGAAGTTGTAGTCAGGCCGGTTGAAGTTTTCGGGCTTGCCGCGTACGGCTTCGCGCCGCGCCTTCAACTCCTTTGCCAGGCGGTACAGGAAGGCGAGTTCGGTGCGCTCGATGCGCGCAGGAATCGGCTTATCCGTAGGTTCGAATGCCGGGTTTTCCAGCCACTCGGGCGTGACCACGGCGTCGAGTTGGTCGTGGCGCAGGTTCACAGCAATCGGCACCCGTTCGATCCGGGTTTGCGTGTCCTGGACTTGCAGCGTTTCCTCGTTCAGCGTGACGTAGAGCGACACCGCGGGACAGTTCTGGCCCTCCTGCAGCGTATAGCTCTGCACCACCGCGTCGGGCAGCATCGTCACCTTGTAGCCCGGCATATAAACCGTGGACAGGCGCGCGCGACCAGCCAGGTCGATGGGGCTGCCGGGCAGCACCGCCAAACCCGGCGCAGCAATGTGGATGCCCAGCACCACCGTGCCAGTGCCCAGCCCCTGGACCGAGAGCGCGTCGTCAATTTCTGTGGTGGCCGAGTCGTCGATGGAGAACGCCTGCACCGTGGCCAAGGGCAAGTCGTCCTGGATCGCGGGAGCCGTGAGCGCGGGGAAAGCGGTTCCTTTGGGAAAGTTGTCGAACAGGAAGCGCTTCCAGTGAAACTGGTAGGGCGAGGCGATGGCGCCGGCCTGTTGCAACAGGTCCAGCGGCGGTTTATGCGTGGCGCGTGATGCCTCCACTACGGCCTTGTATTCGGCTGCGTTCTTGTCGGGCTTGAACAGGATCTTGAACAATTGTTCGCGTATCGGCTCGGGACAGTGGCCTTCTCCCAGCGCCTGCGCCCAGTCGGCGATTTGCTGCAACAACTGTTTCTTTTTTTCAATTCCGGCCAGCGCCTGCTGCAGGATTTCCGCCGGCGCCTTCTTGAAGCGACCTTTGCCGGCGCGGCGAAAGTAGTGGGGCGCCTCGTACAGGCAAAACAGCGCCGCCGCCTGCTGCTCCAGGCTGGGGTTGGCGCTGAAATACTCGCGCGCCAGATCGGCAAAGCCAAAATCGTCTGCGGGGGCGAATTCCCAAGCCAGATCCAGTTCGATGGACCGGCTCAATGCCTGCGCCCGGACCAGCAGTTCGGCCGGCGCGGGCTTCTCAAACTTCAGCAGCACATTTGCTCCCTTGACCTTGAGGCGCTTGCCGCTGTCCAACTCCACCTGTGCCGAGGTATCGCTTTCGGACAGCACGCGTCCTGCAAGGAATTTTCCGGCTTCTTCGAATAATACAAACATGGACCGGATTGTCCCATGCGTCGCGACGTGGCTACAGCTTGCTGCCAGGGCAGCAGACCTCAGACGGAGATAATCACGCCATGGCCAACCGTTTTGACACACCTTCCCTTTGGCACCGGATGCCACTGTGGTTTCGGGGCTTTGACGGTCCGCTCGCGTTCGCTGTTTTCGTGCTGGCTTGCGCCGGGCTTCTGACCATGTATTCCTCGGGATATGACCATGGCACGCGCTTCGAAGACCATGCGCGCAATATGCTGATTGCCGGCTTCATCATGTTTTTCGTAGCCCAGATTCCACCGCAGCGTCTCATGGCGCTGGCTGTTCCGCTGTATGTGCTGGGCGTGACGCTGCTGATTGCGGTGGCCGTCTTCGGCGTCACCAAGAAGGGTGCGAGGCGGTGGCTGAATGTGGGCGTCACGATCCAGCCCAGCGAGATTCTGAAGATCGCCATGCCCCTGATGCTGGCTTGGTGGTTTCAAAAACGCGAAGGGCAATTGCGCCCTCTGGACTTTTCTGTGGCGGCAGCCTTGCTGCTGGTGCCGGTGGCGCTGATCGTGAAGCAACCCGATCTGGGTACGGCCGTGTTGGTGCTGGCCGCGGGCATAGGCGTGATATTTTTTGCCGGCCTGAGTTGGAAGCTCATGCTGCCCCCGCTGTTGCTCGGTCTGGTGGGCGTGGGTCTGCTGGTCTGGTTTGAGCCCCAGGTCTGCGCCCAGGGTGTGCGCTGGCCGCTGATGCACGACTACCAACAACAGCGTATTTGCACGCTTCTGGATCCCGGTCGCGATCCACTGGGCAAGGGCTTTCACATCATCCAGGGAATGATTGGAATTGGCTCCGGAGGCGTGCTGGGCAAGGGTTTCATGCAGGGCACGCAAACCCACCTTGAGTTCATCCCGGAGCGCACGACGGACTTCATCTTCGCCTCATTTTCCGAGGAGTTCGGTCTGATCGGGAACCTGCTCCTGATATCGGGTTTCATCTTCCTGGTGCTGCGCGGACTGTCGATCGCGCTTGAGGCACCCACGCTGTTTGCGCGCCTGCTGGCCGGCAGCATCACCTTGATATTTTTCACCTACGCCTTCGTCAACATGGGCATGGTGAGCGGCATCCTGCCCGTGGTTGGTGTGCCTCTTCCCTTCATCAGCTACGGAGGCACCGCCATGGTGACCCTGGGCATGGGCTTGGGGATACTGATGTCGATTGCGCGGTCGAAGAGATTGGTGCAGAGCTGATTTCCTGAGACCTTGCGGAGCAGACCAATGGCGACACGAAGTGCGCGGGCTCTGTCCTCAACTGATCAGAGATGTCTTGCGCCGCACACCACAGGCAGGCAGACCACACCTAAAATGACCCGATGACCTCTACTGACTCGTTTTCTGATCGTGCGGGTGCGCGTAGCGCCGCACCCCAGCGCCAACCCACATCGGATCGTCTGGCCATTGCGAAGGCATTGCTGCTGGAACCCTTTGGCCTGACCACTGCGGACCTGACCCGTGCCCTGAATGAAATCACGGCACACAAGGTGGACGACGCTGATCTGTATTTCCAGTACACCCGCAGCGAAGGCTGGAGTCTGGAGGAAGGCATTGTGAAGACTGGCTCCTTCAGCATCGATCAGGGTGTGGGCGTGCGTGCCGTGAGCGGCGAGAAGACGGCTTTTGCCTATTCCGACGATATCTCGCAGACCTCGCTGCTGGACGCGGCCCGCACCGTGCGCAGCATTTCGGCTGCGGCGCAATCCGCCAAGACCAGGGTGGTGACTGGCAAGATCGCTGCCGGCCGATCGCTTTACGCCGGTCTGGACCCGATCGACACCATGGACAGTGCGGCCAAGGTGGCACTGCTGGGGCGGGTGGAAAAGCTGGCACGTTCCAGGGACCCGCGGGTGGCGCAAGTCATGGCGGGCCTGGCGAGCGAATACGACGTGATGCTGGTGGCGCGCGCCGACGGCACACTGGCGGCCGACGTGCGCCCGCTGGTGCGCCTGTCGGTGACGGTGATCGCCGAAGCCAAGGTGAATGGACAGATGCGGCGCGAGGCGGGTTCTGGCGGCGGCGGCGGGCGCTTTGGGCTGGCCTATTTTGACGACGCGCAGATCACCGAATACGTGGACGCAGCAGTGCATGCGGCGCTCACGAATCTGGAGTCACGTCCGGCCCCCGCGGGTGTGATGACGGTGGTGTTGGGTCCGGGCTGGCCTGGTGTGCTGCTGCACGAAGCCATCGGTCACGGGTTGGAGGGCGACTTCAATCGCAAGGGATCGAGCGCCTTCAGCGGGCGGGTCGGCCAGCGCGTGGCGGCCAAGGGCGTGACCGTGCTGGACGATGGCAGCATCGCTCTGCGGCGCGGCTCTCTCAATGTGGATGACGAGGGCAACGCGACGCAGCGCAATGTGCTGATCGAGGACGGCATCCTCAAAGGCTATCTGCAGGACTCCATGAACGCGCGTCTGATGGGTGTGAAGCCCACGGGCAACGGCCGGCGTGAAAGCTACGCCCACGTCCCGATGCCGCGCATGACCAACACCGTCATGTTGGGTGGCAGCACCCCTGCGCAGGAAATCGTGGCCAGCATCAAGAAGGGTCTGTACGCCACCAATTTTGGCGGAGGGCAGGTTGACATCACCTCGGGAAAGTTTGTGTTCTCTGCGAGCGAGGCCTACTGGGTGGAAAACGGCAAGATCCAGTACCCCGTCAAGGGAGCCACGCTGGTGGGCAGTGGCCCGCAGGCGTTGAAGAAGATCACGATGATTGGTGACGACATGGCGCTGGACACGGGGGTTGGTGTGTGCGGCAAGGAAGGCCAGAGTGTGCCGGTGGGTGTGGGCCAGCCCACGCTGCGCATCGAGGGGTTGACGGTGGGTGGAACAGCTTGAGCCCGCCTCTGGTGGCGCCACGTGGAACAGGTTAACGCAGTCCGTCCCACAGCAGTTTGCAGCCTGAGAGCAACATGCCCGCGTAAAGCACCTGGTAAAACAAGGCTGGCTGCATGCGTCGGGCCATGCGTACGCCTAACCAGACCCCTATGGGCGCAAAGGGCAGCAGGGCCAGCGAGGTGCTCATGCTGCGCCAGTCGAGCAAGCCCAGCCAAGCGTAGGGAATCCATTTCGCCAGGTTGATGACGAAGAAGAAGGCCGCCATGGTGGCTGTGAAGACCAGCGGTGCCAGCCGCATCGGGATCACATAGAACTGGATCGGTGGCCCGCCCGCGTGCGCCACGAAGCTGGTGAAGCCTGACGTGGCGGTAAGCGTGGCACCCAGCCATTTGGGCAGCGGTGGGCTGTCGATGCGGGGCGGAAACAGTAGGCGCTGTGCCAGAAAAATGAGCGTCAAGGCGCCGACGATGGCCGAGACCGTGTTGGCGTCCAGCAGCTTGAACAGGACCGTTCCCATGATGATTCCCAGCAGTCCGAAGGGCAGCAGAAACTTGATCAGTCGGTGATCCAGGTTGTGGCGTAACGCGCCCAAGGCCATCACGTCCATCACAAACAGCACGGGCATCAGGATCGCCGCCGCCTGGGGAACGGTCACCACCAGCGCCATGATGGGCACGGCGAGCGAGCCAAATCCGGCGCCAAATCCGCTCTTGCTCAAGCCCAGAAGAATCACTGCCGGAATGGATACGGCGTAGAAGGAGAGGTCGGTGATCAAAATGAGTTGTGCGTTTTGGCGGCCGTCAAGTGGCAAGGGTGCGCCTTGACGGAGCTATTTAAGGCATGGATCATAAGTTGGGTGAGAATCCCGCCATGTTTACACCGTCCCCTTCCGATGTGAGGCGCTTCTTTTGCGCGATTTACCAGAAGTCCCGCTCCGGTCAGGCACTCGAAGCGATAGAACTGATTGCCAGTGGCTGGATGGACGAGCACCCCGAATTTCACGCGGAACTGTGCGATTTGGACGCTGCGCTGAAGGCGATCGCTGACCAGCCCGGCGGCGAGGGCAACGCGTTCCTGCACCTGTCCATGCACCTGAGCATCACTGAGCAATGCAGCATCGACCAGCCTCGCGGGATCCGCCAGGCGGTGGAATTGCTCACTGCTCGACGCGGTGACCTGCATCAGGCACACCACGAAGTCATGGAATGTCTGGGACAGATGATCTGGGACGCCCAGCGCGCCAACCGCGCGCCCGACGGCGCCGCCTACATCGACGCTGTGCAACGCTGCGCCACAAGAGATTAATTGGGGTCAGATTCCAATTATCATGATGCGGTTCGCCACTCCGCCTTTATCGTATGGCACGCCTTCCTCGACTTACGCTCCCCGGATACCCGCACCATGTCATCCAGCGGGGCAATAACCGCCAGCCGATTTTCGTCGGCGCCGCCAACTATGAAGACCTGCTCGGTCTGTTAAGTGAGAACGCCGCCCGGTTCGGCGTTGCGATCCACGCCTACGTGCTGATGAGCAACCACTTTCACCTGCTGGCTACACCTTCCACCGCTGACGGTCTGCCGAGGATGATGCAGGCCGTGGGGCGTCGCTATGTTCGACACTTTAACGACAGCCAGGGGCGCAGCGGCACGCTCTGGGAAGGGCGCTATAAATCGACGCTGATCCAGACCGAACGCTACCTGCTGGCCTGCATGGTCTACATCGAACTCAATCCAGTGCGTGGCGGGCTGGTGGCGCAAGCCCGCGACTATCCCTGGTCCAGCCATGGGCACTACACCGGCCTGCGCATCGATCCGCTGGTTACTCCCCACCCCCTGTGTTGGGAACTGGGCAACACGCCTTTTGCGCGGGAGGCTGCATACGCCGAATTGGTCCAGGCCGGGGTGTCCCCGCAGACGCAGGCCGCTTTGACCCAGTCGGCGCTTCGCGGCTGGGCCTTGGGCGAGCCGGATTTTGTGGCAGATCTGCAAAAACGCACCCAGCGCAGGGTCAGTCAGACCGCTGCAGGCAGACCTTTTCTGGCCCCCAGGGAAGCGTTGAGGCAGCCAACTTCGTCAATAAAATCAAAGTGACGAGGCCCTCAAATTCGATATGTCCCTAATTAAATTTTAAATCTGAATAAAGCAAATTAATTGGAATCTGACCCCAATTAATTTGCTTGAAAAGAATGCTGCGCTGCACTATGCTCATGCTCTTTGTGAAATTCAGAAGGAATCGCCATGACCATGGCCAGCGAAATTGCCCATTTGCGGACTGAGGGTTTGTATTCAGCCGGATCGGAGCACGACGCCTGCGGCGTGGGTTTTGTGGCCCATCTCAAAGGCACGAAGTCGCACGAGATCGTGAAGAACGCGCTCAAAATCCTGGAGAACCTGGACCACCGGGGCGCGGTGGGTGCGGACAAGCTCATGGGTGATGGCGCGGGCATTTTGATCCAGTTGCCCGATGCGCTCTACCGCGAGGAGATGGCGCGGGCCGGCAAGGCCCCTGACGGGCCGGCGGGTGTGACCCTTCCGCCACCCGGTGAGTATGGCGTGGGCATGATCTTTTTGCCCAAGGAACACGCTTCGCGCCTCGCCTGCGAGCAGGAACTGGAACGTGCGATCAAGCTTGAAGGCCAGGTGCTGTTGGGCTGGCGCGATGTGCCGGTGAACCGCGACATGCCAATGTCGCCCACGGTGCGGTTAAAGGAGCCGGTGCTGCGGCAGGTGTTCATCGGTCGTGGCAGCGACGTGATCGTGCAGGACGCGCTTGAGCGCAAGTTGTACGTGATCCGCAAGACCGCCAGCGCCAACATTCAGGCGCTCAAGCTCAAGCACGGCAAAGAGTATTACGTGCCCAGCATGTCAAGCCGCACGGTGATCTACAAGGGCCTGTTGCTGGCCGATCAGGTAGGCACCTACTTCCGCGATCTGGAGGACGAACGCTGCGTGTCAGCACTCGGTCTGGTGCACCAGCGTTTCTCCACCAACACCTTCCCCGAGTGGCCCCTGGCGCATCCGTATCGGTACGTCGCGCACAACGGCGAGATCAACACCGTCAAGGGCAACTACAACTGGATGAAGGCGCGTGAAGGCGTGATGTCGTCGCCGGTGCTGGGCGCTGACCTGCAAAAGCTCTACCCCATCAGCTTTGCCGATCAGTCCGACACCGCCACCTTTGACAACTGCCTGGAATTGCTCACGATGGCGGGTTACCCCATCAGCCAAGCCGTGATGATGATGATTCCCGAACCCTGGGAACAGCACACCATGATGGACGAGCGCCGCCGTGCGTTCTATGAATACCACGCAGCCATGATGGAACCGTGGGATGGGCCGGCGTCGATCGTGTTCACCGATGGCCGCCAGATCGGCGCCACGCTGGACCGCAATGGTCTGCGTCCCTCGCGCTACTGCATCACCGACGACGACCTGGTGATCATGGCGTCCGAATCGGGCGTGTTGCCAGTGCCGGAAAACCGCATCGTGCGTAAATGGCGGCTCCAGCCAGGAAAGATGTTCCTGATCGATCTGGAGCAGGGCCGCATGGTCGACGACGAGGAACTCAAGGCCAATCTGGCGAACAGCAAGCCCTATAAACAGTGGATCGAAAACCTTCGCATCCGCCTGGACGATGTGTCGTTCGACGAGCGCCGCGCCGCAACTGACACCGCGGCCCTGGGCAACGCCCGCAGTACCGACAGGAGCACGCTGCTGGATCGTCAGCAGGCGTTTGGCACGACGCAGGAAGATATCAAGTTCCTGCTCGCGCCGATGGCGCAGGCGGGAGAAGAAGCGCTCGGCTCCATGGGCAATGACAGCCCGCTGGCGGTGCTGTCCGACAAGAACAAACCCTTGTTCAACTATTTCAAGCAGTTGTTTGCACAGGTGACGAACCCACCGATCGATCCGATCCGGGAAGCAATCGTGATGTCGCTCGTGTCCTTCATCGGCCCCAAACCGAACCTGCTGGACATCAACCAGGTCAATCCTCCGATGCGTCTGGAGGTGAGTCAGCCGGTGCTTGATTTCGCCGACATGGCAAAGCTGCGCGACATCGACAGGCGCACGCAGGGCAAATTTCGCAGCTACACGCTGGACATCACCTATCCACTGGCCTGGGGTCACGAAGGTGTGGAAGCGAAGCTCGCTTCGCTTTGCGCCGAAGCCGTCGATGCCGTCAAGGGTGGCAGGAACATCCTCATCATCAGCGACCGTGGCATCTCAGCGACCCAGGTGGCCATCCCTGCCCTGCTGGCATTGAGCGCGATCCATCAGCATCTGGTGCGAGAGGGCCTGCGCACCACTACCGGTCTCGTGGTCGAGACCGGTACCGCGCGCGAAGTGCACCACTTTGCCGTGCTCGCCGGCTACGGCGCGGAAGCGGTACACCCTTACCTGGCCATGGAAACTCTGGCCGATCTGCATAGATATTCGGACGGTGAGCTGAGCGCGGACAAGGCGATCTACAACTACATCAAGGCGGTGGGCAAGGGTCTGTCCAAGATCATGTCCAAGATGGGCGTGTCCACCTATATGAGCTACTGCGGTGCGCAATTGTTCGAGGTCATCGGCCTGAACAGCGCCACGATGGATAAGTACTTCACCGGCACCGCCAGCCGGGTGCAGGGCATAGGCGTGTTCGAGATCGCCGAGGAAGCCATCCGCATGCACAGGGCAGCGTTCAGCGATGATCCGGTGCTGGCAAACATGCTTGACGCAGGCGGCGAATACGCCTGGCGCGTCCGCGGCGAAGAACACATGTGGACACCCGATGCCATTGCCAAGTTGCAGCACAGCACGCGTGCCAACAACTGGAACACGTACAAGGAATACGCGCAGATCATCAACGACCAGAGTCGACGCCACATGACGCTGCGGGGACTGTTTGAATTCAGGATCGACCCGAGCAAGGCGATTTCCGTGGAAGAGGTCGAACCTGCCAGCGAAATCGTGAAGCGTTTCGCCACCGGTGCCATGTCACTGGGTTCCATCAGCACCGAGGCGCACGCCACGCTGGCTGTTGCCATGAACCGTATTGGCGGAAAGAGCAACACCGGCGAAGGCGGTGAGGACCCCGCGCGCTACCGTCAGGAACTCAGGGGCATTCCGATCACGCAGGGCGAGACACTCAAAAGTGTGATCGGCGACGACGTGGTGGAAGTGGACTTGCCGCTGAGGAATGGCGACTCGTTGCGCTCACGCATCAAGCAGGTCGCCTCAGGGCGCTTTGGTGTCACCGCCGAGTACCTGGCCAGCGCGGACCAGATCCAGATCAAGATGGCTCAGGGCGCCAAGCCAGGTGAGGGCGGCCAACTGCCGGGATCAAAGGTGTCGGAGTACATCGGCAAGCTGCGTTACTCCGTGCCAGGTGTCGGTTTGATTTCACCGCCGCCGCACCATGACATCTATTCCATTGAAGACTTGGCGCAACTCATTCACGACCTGAAGAATGTCGCGCCCCACGCCTCCATCAGCGTCAAACTGGTGAGCGAAACCGGCGTCGGCACAGTTGCTGCGGGCGTCACCAAATGCAAGGCTGATCACGTCGTGATTGCCGGTCACGACGGGGGCACAGGTGCCTCGCCCTGGTCTTCCATCAAGCACGCTGGCAGTCCCTGGGAAATCGGTCTTGCCGAAACCCAGCAGACCTTGGTGCTGAACCGTTTGCGCGGTCGCATCCGGGTGCAGGCCGACGGTCAGATGAAGACCGGCCGCGACGTGGCGATAGGTGCGTTGCTGGGTGCAGATGAATTCGGTTTTGCCACGGCGCCGCTGGTGGTGGAGGGTTGCATCATGATGCGCAAATGCCACCTCAACACCTGCCCCGTGGGTGTGGCCACTCAGGACCCTGTGTTGCGAAAAAAGTTCTCGGGCAAGCCCGAGCATGTAGTGAACTATTTCTTCTTCATCGCGGAAGAACTGCGCCAGATCATGGCGCAATTGGGCATACGCAAATTCGACCAAATGGTCGGTCGCTCTGACCTGCTCGACATGAAGAAAGGCATCGAACATTGGAAGGCCAGCGGTCTGGATTTCAGCCGCCTGTTTGCGCAGCCGCAGGTGGGCCCCGAGGTGCCACGTTTTCATGTCGAAAACCAGGAGCACGGGCTGGAGAAATCGCTTGACAACATACTCATTGAAAAGTCCAGAGCTGCCATCGACCGCGGTGAAAAAGTCAAGTTCATGGAGGTGGCGCGCAACGTGAACCGTTCGCTTGGCGCCATGCTCTCGGGCGCATTGACCAAGGTGCGACCCGAAGGTCTGCCCGACGACACCATCCGGATTCAGCTTGAAGGCACGGGCGGACAGTCGTTCGGCGCCTTCCTCGCCAACGGCATCACGCTGTACCTTATCGGCGACGCCAACGATTACACCGGCAAGGGCTTGAGTGGCGGACGCGTCGTGGTGCGCCCCAGCATCGATTTCCGCGGCGATGCCACGCGTAACATCATCGTTGGCAACACGGTGATGTACGGGGCCACCAGCGGCGAGGCCTTCTTTGCCGGTGTCGCGGGCGAACGTTTCGCCGTGCGTCTGTCAGGTGCAACGGCGGTGGTGGAGGGCACGGGGGACCACGGCTGCGAGTACATGACGGGTGGCACGGTGCTGGTGCTGGGCAAGACCGGACGCAATTTCGCCGCCGGCATGAGCGGCGGCATCGCCTACGTTTACGACGAGGATGGTCAGTTCACCAAGCGCTGCAATACGGCCATGGTGTCGCTTGACAAACTGTTGACCGCCGCCGATCAGCAAGCCAGCGTCGATCGCGGCATCTGGCACAACGGCCAGACCGACGAGGCGCAGTTAAAGAGGCTGATGGAAGAGCACAACCGTTGGACCGGAAGCAAGCGGGCGCGCGAACTGCTGGACAACTGGGAGGTGGCGCGGGCCAAATTTGTGAAGGTGTTCCCGAGCGAATACAAGCGCGCCCTGGGCGAAATTCACGCGAAGAAAACAGCCGCGGCGCTGACCGAAAAAGCGCAGGCAGCGGCCAGCGCTGTGGCAACAGCCAAATAACATTCGACAGGGTAGGACATCATGGGAAAAGTCACTGGCTTCATGGAATACCAGCGCATTGAAGAGGGCTACAAACCGCCTGCCGAGCGCCTGAAGCATTACAAGGAATTTGTCGTTGGTCTGGATGACGGCAAGGCCAAGTTGCAGGCTGCGCGCTGCATGGACTGCGGCACACCGTTTTGCAACAACGGCTGCCCGGTTAACAACATCATCCCGGATTTCAACGACTTGGTGTACCGCGGCGACTGGAAGAACGCCAGCGCGGTGCTGCACTCGACCAACAACTTCCCTGAGTTCACCGGCCGCATTTGTCCCGCGCCCTGCGAAGCGGCCTGTACGCTGAATGTGAATGACGACGCGGTGGGCATCAAATCCGTCGAGCACGCCATCATCGACCGCGCCTGGGACGAGGGCTGGGTCGTGCCGCAGTTGCCTAAACACAAGAGCGGAAAGAAGGTCGCTGTGGTGGGCTCTGGACCGGCCGGCCTGGCTGCATCACAGCAATTGGCGCGTGCCGGTCACGACGTGACGCTGTTTGAGAAGAACGACCGCGTCGGTGGTCTGCTGCGCTACGGCATTCCGGACTTCAAAATGGAGAAGTCGCACATCGACAGGCGCGTGAAACAACTTCAGGCCGAAGGCGTGACCGTGCGCACGGGTGTGCTCGTGGGGTCCCTGCCGGCAGACTCCAGGGTCACCAACTGGGCCAGGGAGACGATCTCTGCCGAGCAGTTGCAAAAGGATTTTGACGCCGTGCTGCTAACTGGTGGCGCCGAGCAGTCGCGCGATCTGCCGATGCCGGGGCGCGATCTCGACGGCGTGTATTTCGCGATGGAGTTCCTGCCGCAGCAGAACAAGGTGAACGCGGGTGACAAGCTGAAGAACCAACTGCGCGCCGACGGCAAGCACGTGATCGTGATCGGTGGCGGCGACACCGGATCGGATTGCGTGGGCACGAGCAACCGCCATGGAGCGGCCAGCGTGACGCAGTTTGAGGTCATGCCACAGCCGCCGGTGGAAGAGAACCGACCGTTGACCTGGCCCTATTGGCCGCTGAAACTGCGCACCAGTTCCAGCCACGACGAAGGTTGCGTGCGCGAATTCGCCGTCTCCACCAAGGAGTTCGTCGGCAAGAACGGCAAGCTAACGGGCTTGAAGACGGTGCATGTCGAGTTCAAGGATGGCAAGCTGGTTGAGGTCCCCGGCACCGAGAAGGAATACAAGGCCGACCTCGTATTGCTCGCGATGGGTTTTGTGCATCCGGTCGGCACCGTGCTGGAAGCTTTTGGGGTGGACAAGGACGCACGCGGCAACGCGAAAGCAAGCACTGACTTCAATGGCGGCTACGCCACCAACGCGGCCAAGGTGTTCACTGCTGGCGACATGCGGCGTGGCCAAAGCCTCGTGGTCTGGGCCATCCGCGAGGGGCGTCAGGCCGCACGCGCGGTGGATCAATTCCTGATGGGCTGCAGCGAGTTACCGCGGTAAATAACCGTAAAGCACGGGTGCTGCCCGGCGTGGGTCAATACCCTTAGGTGTATTCCCTTATGATCCACAGGCCGGACGATCTCCGGCCTTTATGGGTTTTTGGGGTCAGAGTCCAAATTCGCGGAGCCTTCGGCTCCAATGCCAAATGCGGCGTTTTGCGCTGCGGCGAAATTGGCGTCCGACCCCAATAACCCGAACAAGCTCTGTCCTCAAACTTATGTCCGTCCCTTCTTCTGAGTCTCTGGTCGAGTTCCGCAACCTCACGTTTGGCTATGGCGAACGTGCGGTGTTGAACGACATTTCGCTCACACTGCCGCGCGGCAAGGTCACGGCATTGATGGGTGCGTCGGGCGGCGGCAAGACCACGCTCATGCGCCTGATGGGCGGGCAGTACCGGGCGCAAAAGGGCGAACTGCTGTTGCACGGCAAGACCGGCACGCAAGATATTACGAAGATGGATCAGGCCACGCTCTACAAGGCGCGCCGTGGCATGGGCATGCTGTTCCAGTTCGGGGCTCTCTTCACGGATCTGAGCGTTTTTGACAATGTTGCCTTTCCCTTGCGCGAGCACACGGATCTGCCCGAAGCGCTGATCCGCGACATCGTTCTGATGAAGCTGCACGCCGTGGGCTTGCGCGGCGCGCGCGATCTGATGCCGGCCGAAGTTTCGGGCGGCATGTCGCGGCGCATCGCGATGGCGCGTGCCATGGCGTTGGATCCGGAATTGCTTATGTACGACGAACCCTTTTCGGGTCTCGATCCGATTTCGCTGGGCACAGTGGCGCAATTGATTCGCCAGCTCAACGATACCCTGGGATTGACCAGCGTGGTGGTGTCGCACGAACTGGAGCAGACCTTTGCCATGGCGGATTACGTCGTGCTGCTGGCCAACGGCCAGATCGCGGCTCAGGGCACACCCGACGAAGTGCGTCACAGCACCGATCCGCGCGTGGTGCAATATGTGCTGGCACAGGCCGATGGACCTGTGGCGTTTCACTATCCTGGACCCGGTGCCGAGCAGGATTTCGGCGCCAGTGCGGGAGGCCAGGCATGAAGTGGCTTGATCCGACCGCGGTGGGGCGGGCCACACGCACGCAGGTCAGCGACATCGGCAATGCCGCACGGCTTTTCATGCGCTTGCTGGCCTCGCTTGGACCCAGTCTGAAACGCTTCGGCCTGATCCGGGACCAGATTCATTTTCTGGGCAACTTCTCACTCTCCATCATTGCGGTGTCGGGGCTGTTTGTTGGTTTCGTCTTCGGTCTGCAGGGCTACTACACCTTGCAGCGCTATGGTTCCTCCGAGGCACTGGGCTTGCTGGTGACCCTGAGCCTGGTGCGTGAACTGGGGCCGGTCGTCACGGCACTCCTGTTTGCGGGCCGCGCTGGTACATCCCTCACGGCTGAGATCGGCCTCATGAAGGCTGGGGAGCAGATTTCCGCGATGGAGATGATGGCGGTGGATCCGATCGATCGCATTCTGGCGCCGCGCTTCTGGGCCGGCGTGATTGCCATGCCGTTGCTGGCCGCCGTCTTCAGCGCCGTCGGCATCATCGGCGGGTGGGTCGTGGGCGTGCTCATGATTGGTGTCGATGCCGGCTCGTTCTGGAGCCAGATCCAGGGCGGTGTGGACGTCTGGGCGGACGTGGGCAATGGCGTTGTGAAGAGCGTGGTGTTCGGCTTTACCGTCACCTTTGTCGCGCTGTTGCAGGGCTTCAATGCCCAGCCCACGCCCGAGGGTGTGTCGCACGCCACCACGCGCACCGTGGTGGTGGCTTCACTGGCTGTGCTGGGTCTGGACTTTATTCTGACCGCGATGATGTTTAGCATCTGATCATTCAGAAGAAAATCAATAAAGGGAATTTCATGGAGCGCAACAAAAACGATTTCTGGGTAGGCATGTTTGTGCTGATCGGGGCCGTGGCCATTCTGTTTCTGGCACTTCAGTCGGCCAATTTGCTGAGCCTGAACTTTCAGTCGACCTACCATGTGACAGCCAAGTTCGACAACGTCGGCGGACTCAAACCCAAGGCGGCTGTGCGCAGTGCCGGTGTCGTCGTCGGAAGGGTGGAATCGATCACCTTTGACGACAAAACGTTTCAGGCCATCGTGACGCTGGCAATGCAAAGCCAGTACCGCTTTCCCAAGGACAGCTCGCTGAAGATTCTCACCAGCGGACTGCTGGGCGAACAATACCTGGGGGTGGAAGCAGGTGCCGACGAAAAGGCCTTGACCAATGGCGACAAGGTTGCGACGACGCAGTCCGCCGTGGTGCTGGAAAACCTGATCAGCCAGTTTCTGTTCAGCAAGGCGGCACAGCCGCCTGAGGCAGCTGCAGCGCCTGCGGCTGCGGCCGGTAAATGAAATTGAACATGAGCGAGTGGAATCTCTTCAAGGTTGCCGCGCGAAAGGCGGGCTCTCTCGTCACCGCGGGCTCGATGGCCTTGCTGTCGGGATGCGCCACGGGCCCCAATGCCAATCCGCGCGATCCGCTGGAACCCATCAACCGCGAGGTGTCCAAGTTCAATGAAGGACTCGACAGCGTGCTCCTCAAACCTGCCGCCACTGTCTACAAGAAGGCCATGCCGTCGCTGGTGCGTACCGGTGTGAGTAATTTTTTCAACAACATCAGTGACGTGGTTTCGACCATCAACAACGCGATGCAACTGAAGGCCGAAGCCACCGGTGAAATGGTGATACGGGTCAGCTTCAATACCGTATTCGGTTTTGGCGGGCTGTTCAATCTGGCGGGCGAACTCGGAGTGGATCGTCACCCGGAAGATTTTGGTCAAACGCTGGGATACTGGGGTGTTCCTTCGGGGCCCTATCTGGTGCTGCCGTTGCTGGGCCCTTCCACGGTGCGCGATGCGAGTGCCCTGTGGGTGGATTACAAATATGACGTCACAAATTATCGCGATCCGATCCAGACCAGAACCAAATTGGGCGTGTTGCGGATTGTGAATGGACGTGCCAACTTGCTGAATCTGGGAACGATGCTGGACGAAGCGGCATTGGACAAATACAGTTTCACACGGGACGCGTTTCTGCAACGGCGTCGTTCGCTGATTCTGGATGGAGAAGATCCGGGCGACGGCGCGGACGCAACACCCAAGTGAAAGCACATTCGGCCGCCGTCAGCCGGTCAAGGTGTCCGGGCGTTGAGAGCAGGTCAGTACGCCAACTTTTTACAAGGATGATCATGAAGCGTCGTTTATTCAATCAATGGGTAGCCTGTTTGTGGGTGGCCGTGGGTGCCCTTACCCTGTCGGCTGCATACGCTGCCGACGAGGCGCCGGATGCGCTGGTCAAGCGGCTGTCCACCGACGTCATTGCCGCGATCAAGGCGGACGCGGCGATCCAGGCGGGCGACACGGCAAAGATCGTGAGCCTTGTGGACGCCCGTGTCATGCCCAATGTCAACTTCCAGCGTATGACGGCGTCGGCCGTGGGACCAGGATGGCGTCAGGCCACGCCGGAGCAAAAGCAGCGTTTGCAAGATGAATTCAAGATTCTGCTGGTGCACTCGTACGCTGGAGCGCTGGCGCAGGTGGGTGACCAGACCATCACGGTCAAGCCGCTGCGCGCTGCAGCCGATGACGCCGACGTCCTGGTGCGCACGGAAGTACGTGGGCATGGGGATCCGATTCAACTCGACTACCGGCTCGAAAAGACGCCAGGCCAGGGAGCGGGATGGAAGATCTACAACTTCAATGTGATGGGTGTCTGGATGGTCCAAAACTACCTCAGTCAGTTCTCTCAGGAAATCAACGCCAAAGGCATCGACGGGCTGATTGCGAAGCTGGTCGCGCTCAACAAGTCGAACAACGCGAAGAAGAACTGATGGTGCTGAATATCCCGTCCGAACTGACGAACATCCAGGCGACCGCAGTGCTGCAGCGGCTGGGAGAGCAATTGGCCGCCGAGAGCGGCCCGGCGCTGACGGTCGATGCCAGTGCCATGGAGCGTTTTGACTCGTCCGCGCTGGCGGTCTTGTTGCAGTTGCGACGCGACGCGTTGGCATTGGGAAAGTCGTTCACCGTGAAGGGTCTACCCGAGCGGCTGCGCGCGCTGGCAGGGCTCTATGGCGTGGCGGAATTGCTGACGGCATCGACCTGAATCCGCGCTCCGCGCGACCGCCGTCGCTGCGGCCTTCGAGGCCGTAAAATCGAGTTGTTCATGTCTGCCATTTCCTTTCAATCCGTCTCCAAAATCTACGCCGCCGCATCCGGCGCCCAGAGTGCTTCGCTCAAGGCCCTGGATGGCGTGAGCTTTGACATTGAAGAGGGTGAATTCTTCGGCCTTCTGGGTCCCAACGGCGCAGGCAAGACCACGCTTATCAGCGTGCTGGCTGGGCTGACGCGCGCCAGCAGCGGGCGTGTTCTGGTGCAGGGTTGCGACGTGCAGGCCGAATATGCCCAGGCCAGGCGCAAACTGGGCGTGGTGCCACAGGAACTGGTGTTTGACCCGTTCTTCAACGTGCGCGAGGCGCTGCGTTTTCAGTCGGGCTACTTCGGCATCCGCCACAACGACGCCTGGATCGACGAGTTGCTGGACAGCCTGGGGCTGTCCGACAAGGCCGATGCCAATATGCGCCAGCTCTCCGGCGGCATGAAGCGCCGCGTGCTGGTGGCGCTGGCGCTGGTGCACAAGCCGCCCGTGATCGTGCTGGACGAGCCCACTGCGGGTGTTGATGTGGAGTTGCGCCAGACGCTGTGGCAATTCGTTGCCAAATTGAACAAGCAGGGCCATACCGTTCTCCTGACGACGCATTATCTGGAGGAAGCCGAAGCTCTGTGCAGCCGTCTGGCGATGCTGAAAAAGGGTCAGGTGGTGGCGCTGGATCGGACCAGCGAATTGCTCAAGGCAGCCGCTTCGAACGTGTTGCGCTTCAAGATCGACAGCGAACTGCCGCCCGCGCTCAGGGCGAGGGCACGCGTCACGGGCCGCATCGTGCAGCTGCCCGCCAACACCGCGGCCGAGATCGAGCAGTATCTGGCGGCTGTGCGCGAAGCCGGCGGTGTGGCGCACGATATTGAAATACGCAGGGCCGATCTGGAGGATGTGTTTCTCGAAGTCATGGCGCGCGTGCAACAGCCCATGCCGGAGCAGGAATCCGAGGTGCCAGCATGAGCGGCTGGCAAATGCTGTTTTACAAGGAAGTGCTGCGCTTCTGGAAAGTTGCCTTCCAGACCGTGGCGGCGCCAGTGATGACGGCGGTGCTGTACCTGCTGATCTTCGGCCATGTGCTTGAAGGCAGTGTGAAGGTTTACAACCAGCTGAGCTACACCGCTTTCCTGGTGCCGGGACTGGTGATGATGAGCGTGTTGCAGAACGCGTTTGCCAACAGTTCATCCTCGCTCATTCAGAGCAAGATCACGGGCAACCTGGTGTTTCTGCTGCTCACGCCGTTGTCCCACTGGAGCTGGTTTTTCGCCTATGTGGGGTCGTCAGTGGTGCGCGGACTGGTGGTGGGGACGGGCGTCTTCGTGGTGACGGCCTGGTTTGCGCACCTGAGCTTTGTGGCGCCGCTGTGGATCGTCCTCTTTGCCGTTCTGGGTGCAGCGCTCATGGGCGCCATGGGCTTGATCGCCGGCTTGTGGGCGGAAAAATTTGACCAGCTCGCGGCATTCCAGAACTTCTTCATCATGCCGCTGACGTTCCTCAGCGGGGTGTTCTATTCGATCCATTCACTGGGACCGGTCTGGCAGACGGTGAGTCACTTCAACCCGTTCTTCTACATGATCGACGGGTTTCGTTACGGATTCTTCGGTGTCAGCGACGTCGCACCTGAGCTCAGTCTGAGCGTGGTTGCACTGTTCCTTGCCGCAGTGAGCGCGGTGGCCGTCAATCTGCTGCGCACAGGCTACAAAATCAGAAGCTAGAAACGGAACCTTCATGGACGCAGAGCAACTCAAAACCATCATCCAGGCCGGAATTCCCTGTGAACACATCGAAGTCTCGGGCGACGGCGTGCACTGGGACGCCATCATCGTGTCGGCAGGCTTTGAAGGAAAACGCAAGATCGCGCGCCACCAGTTGGTGTATGCCACGTTGGGCGACCGGATGAAGACCAACGAAGTGCATGCGCTTTCGATGCAGACGGTGACGCCGGCCGAATGGGCGGTGTTGAATGCGTAGCAAGCCATGATCACGCTCGCGCTCTCCAAGGGCCGCATCTTTGACGAAACCCTGCCACTGCTCAAGGCCGCGGGCATTGAGGTGCTGGACGATCCGGATTCGACCCGCAAGCTCATTCTGGCGACAAACCAACCGGATGTGCGCGTGGTGCTGGTGCGTGCCAGCGACGTTCCAACCTATGTGCAATACGGTGGTGCCGATCTGGGCATCACTGGCAAGGACACTTTGCTGGAGCATGGAAGCCAGGGTTTGTACCAGCCGCTTGATCTGCAAATTGCCAAGTGCCGCATCAGCGTGGCGGTGCGCGAAGGTTTTGACTACGCCGCCGCCGTTCAGCAGGGAAGCCGCCTGCGCGTTGCCACCAAGTACGTGGCGATTGCGCGCGAGTTCTTCGCCAGCAAGGGTGTTCATGTGGACCTGATCAAGCTTTACGGCAGTATGGAACTGGCGCCGCTCACAGGTCTGGCAGATGCCATCGTCGATCTCGTTTCCACCGGCAACACGCTCAAGGCCAACCACCTGGTGGAGGTGGAGCGCATCATGGACATCAGCTCGCGCCTGGTGGTGAATCAGGCCGCGCTCAAAATGAAGCAGCAGCCCATGCGAACCCTCATCGACGCCTTCTCCGCGGCCTTGAAAACTCCGTTGTCGGTTTAAGGGCATATGAGCTTGAGCGCGAAACCCCTGCGCCTGTCCACTGCAACTGCCACGTTCGAGGCGGATTTTCAGGCGAGACTGCATTGGTCAGCGCAGACCGACGCGGCGATCGAGCAGGGCGTGGCCGACATTCTGGCCGATGTGCGCAAGCGCGGTGACACTGCGGTGCTGGAGTACACGGCGCGTTGGGACCAGGTGCAGGCCGCGTCGATGTCGGAGCTGGAGCTGACTCAAGCCGATCTCAAAGCCGCCTTTGACACCATTCCCACGGTCCAGAGGGACGCACTGCAGGCCGCGGCCGTGCGCGTGCGCAGCTACCATGAGGCGCAGAAAAAGGCCAGCGGTGAAAGCTGGAGTTACCGCGATGCCGAGGGCAACCTGCTCGGGCAAAAGGTCACGCCTTTGGACCGGGTCGGCATTTACGTGCCGGGCGGCAAGGCGACCTATCCCTCATCGGTCTTGATGAACGCGATTCCCGCTCATGTGGCAGGCGTCGGCGAAATCATCATGGTCGTGCCCACGCCCCGTGGCGAAAAGAACGCGATGGTGCTGGCCGCTGCCTGCGTGGCTGGCGTGACTCGTGTCTTTACCATCGGTGGCGCGCAGGCGGTGGCGGCTCTGGCGTATGGCACGGCGACCGTGCCCAAGGTCGACAAGATCACCGGACCCGGCAACGCCTATGTGGCAGCCGCCAAGCGCCGCGTGTTTGGCATCGTCGGCATCGACATGATCGCCGGACCATCCGAAATCCTGGTGCTGGCCGACGGCACTACGCCGCCCGATTGGGTTGCGATGGATCTTTTCAGCCAGGCCGAACACGACGAACTGGCGCAAAGCATTCTGCTGTGTCCGGATGCGGCCTATATCGACGCCGTGCAGGAGGCTATTGACCGCTTGCTGTCCGAGATGCCGCGCGCCGCCATCATCGCCAAATCACTCAACGACCGCGGCGCATTGATCCTGACGCGCAGCATGGAAGAAAGCTGTGCCATCAGCAACCGGATCGCGCCGGAACATCTGGAGGTGAGCAGCCGCAATCCGCATTGCTGGGAGCCGCTGTTGAAACACGCCGGCGCCATTTTTCTTGGCGCCTACACCAGCGAAAGCCTGGGTGACTATTGCGCCGGACCGAACCACGTTTTGCCCACCAGCGGCACGGCGCGCTTCAGTTCACCGCTGGGTGTGTACGACTTTCAAAAACGCAGCAGCCTGATCGAAGTGAGTGAGGCGGGCGCGCAAATTCTTGGAGCCATTGCAGCCGAGTTGGCTTACGGCGAAGGCCTGCAGGCGCACGCCCGGGCCGCGCTGATGCGCTTGAAGTCATGACGAAAAATCCCATTCAGCGCATCCGCCAGGATATCCAGTCGATGCACGCCTATGCGATCCAGGATTCCGTGGGCATGATCAAGCTCGACGGCATGGAGAACCCGCACCGCCTGCCGCCCGAATTGCAAGAGCAGTTGGGTCAGCGACTGGGCCGACTCGCGTTGAACCGCTATCCGGATGGCCGCGTGAACGATCTACGTCGGGCCCTGGCCGACTATGCCCACATGCCCGAGGGTTTTGATCTGATGTTGGGTAATGGTTCGGACGAACTTATTTCGCTCCTTGCCATGGCCTGTGATCTGCCACTGAGCGAAGCGAACCACTTCCAGCCGGCGACCATCCTGGCGCCGGTCCCAGGCTTCGTGATGTACGGCATGAGCGCGCAATTGCAGGGTTTGAAATTTGTTGGCGTCCCGCTCACTGACGACTTTGAACTGGATGAGGCCGCGATGCTGGCAGCCATTGACCAGCACAGTCCCGCCGTCGTGTATTTGGCCTATCCGAACAACCCCACGGCCAATCTGTGGAACGACGCTGCGATCGAGAAGATCATCGCAGCCCAGGGTGCTCAAGGCGGCCTGGTCGTGCTGGACGAGGCCTATCAGCCGTTCTCCAGCAAGAGCTATATCGATCGCATCCAACAACACCGCCACGTGCTGCTGATGCGCACCCTCTCCAAGTTCGGCCTGGCCGGTGTGCGCATCGGTTATCTGATGGGTCCCAAAGCGCTCATTGGCGAAATAGACAAGCTACGACCGCCGTATAACGTCAGCGTGCTGAACTACGAGTGCGCGTTGTTTTCTCTGGAGCACGCGGACGTGTTCGCAGCGCAAGCCAAAGACATTCGGGAGCAGCGATCCTTTTTATTGCAAGCGTTGGCTCAAATGCCTCATGTCAGACCGTATCCGAGTGACTCCAACATGATTTTGGTGCGCGTGCCGAATGCGGCAATGGTTTTTGAGGGCATGCGAGCGCGCAAGGTTCTGGTCAAGAATGTCTCCAAGCTGCACCCCTTGCTGAACCATTGCCTGCGCCTGACCGTGGGCACATCGGATCAAAATCGCAGTATGCTTTTGGCCTTGAAAGAATCGTTATGACCACCGACCTGCAGCAACCGCGCATCGCCGAAGTTTCGCGCCAAACCGCCGAGACAAAAATCAACGTCAAGCTCAATCTGGACGGAACCGGACAGGCGCGGCTGAACACGGGCATCGGGTTCTTCGACCATATGCTGGACCAGATTGCGCGCCACGGACTGATCGATCTGGATATCCAGGCTGTGGGCGATTTGCACATCGACGGTCACCACACGGTGGAAGACGTGGGCATTGCATTGGGCCAGGCGGTGAACCAGGCCGTGGGCGACAGGAAGGGGTTGCGCCGCTATGGCCACGCCTATGTGCCTCTGGACGAGGCACTGAGCCGGGTCGTGATCGATTTTTCCGGGCGTCCCGGTCTGGTGATGCACGTTCCTTTCAAGAGCGGCATGATTGGTACATTCGACAGCCAACTGGCGTTTGAATTTTTCCAGGGTTTCGTGAATCACGCCTTCGTCACCTTGCACATCGACAATTTGCGTGGCGAAAACGCTCACCACCAGGCAGAGACCGTGTTCAAGGCATTTGGCCGTGCCCTGCGCGCTGCGCTGGAACTGGATCCGCGTGCCCCGAATGCGATTCCATCGACCAAAGGCTCCCTGTAATAAAACACGCGAGTTCCGGCGTACCGCCATCCCACCGCAAACCATGAAGAAAATTGCAGTTGTCGACTACGGCATGGGCAATCTGCGCTCGGTCACCCAGGCGGTGGTGCATGCGGCGCAGGGTTCAGGCATTGAAGTTGTGTGGGCGCGGCGCCCCGAAGAAGTGATGGCAGCCGAGCGCGTGGTCCTGCCGGGGCAGGGCGGTATGCGTGACTGCATGCGCGAACTGCACTTCTCCGGCATGTACGAGGCCGTGATGCACGCGGCCGCAAGCAAACCTCTCATGGGCGTGTGCGTGGGCATGCAGATGTTGCTGGACCACAGCGCGGAACTGGACACGCCCTGCACCGGACTCATCCACGGTGAGGTCGTGAAGTTCGATCTGGCAGGACAATTGCAGCCCGACGGCAGCCGCTATAAAGTGCCGCAAATGGGCTGGAATCAGGTTTATCAAAGCGATCATGGCGTGGGCCGGCACCCGGTCTGGGGTGAAGTGCCCGACGGCAGCTACTTCTACTTTGTGCACAGCTTTTATGCCCGACCGTCAGATGCGCGCCACAGCGTGGGCGAGACCGACTACGGTGCGCGCTTCACATCGGCCATTGCACGCGATAATATTTTCGCCACACAATTCCACCCTGAAAAGAGCGCTGCCCAGGGGCTCGCTTTGTACCGTAACTTCCTGCACTGGAATCCTTGATCCATCATGCAACTCATCCCGGCAATTGACTTGAAGGACGGCCATTGTGTGCGCCTCAAACAAGGCGACATGGACCAATCCACAACGTTCGGCGAAGAGCCGACAGTGATGGCCCGAACATGGGTGAGCAAGGGGGCAAGGCGACTGCATCTGGTGGACCTGAATGGCGCTTTTGCCGGCACGCCAAAAAATGAGATGGCGATCCGCCAGATCCTGCGAGAGGTGGGGAGCGAGGTGGACGTACAACTCGGTGGTGGAATACGCGATCTGGATACGATTGAACGTTATCTGGATGCCGGCTTGCGCTACGTCATCATCGGCACTGCGGCAGTGCGCAACCCCGGTTTCCTGCAAGATGCCTGCACCGCGTTCGGTGGCCACATCATTGTTGGCCTTGACGCCAGGGATGGCCGCGTTGCAACCGACGGATGGAGCAAATTGTCGGGGCATGAAGTGGTGGACTTGGCGAAGAAATTTCAGGACTACGGGGTCGAGTCCATCATCTATACCGACATTGGTCGCGACGGTATGCTCAGCGGAGTGAACATCGAGGCGACGGTGCGCCTGGCGCAGGCGCTGACGATACCCGTGATCGCCTCGGGCGGCCTGTCCAATATGGTCGACGTGGAAAAGCTCTGCGCCGTCGAAGGCGAAGGCATCGAAGGCGTGATCTGTGGTCGTGCCATCTACAGCGGCGACCTTGACTTCGAAGCGGCGCAGGCCCGCGCCGATGAACTCAATGGCTGACCTGGGGGCGCATGCTCGCTAAACGCATCATTCCCTGCCTGGATGTGACTGGTGGTCGTGTCGTCAAGGGCGTGAATTTCGTTGAGCTGCGGGACGCCGGTGACCCCGTGGAAATTGCGGCGCGCTACAACGACCAGGGCGCGGACGAACTCACCTTTTTGGACATCACCGCCACCAGCGACGCTCGCGATCTGATCCTGCACA
This sequence comes from uncultured beta proteobacterium, assembly GCA_903832285.1. Taxonomy (GTDB): domain Bacteria; phylum Pseudomonadota; class Gammaproteobacteria; order Burkholderiales; family Burkholderiaceae_C; genus CAIKVZ01. The sequence goes on from CAILAY010000050.1 coordinate 52,652, forward strand.
TCATCGAGGCCGTCGCTTCGCAGGTCTTCATTCCGCTGACCGTGGGTGGCGGCGTGCGCACGGTGGAAGACGTGCGCCGCCTGCTCAATGCGGGCGCTGACAAGACCAGTTTCAACTCGGCTGCGATTGCGAACCCGCAGCTCATTGCAGACGCCTCGGCCAAGTACGGCGCGCAGTGCATCGTGGTGGCGATCGACGCCAAACGCCGCTCCCCGCAGGAGTGCCAACGCTTGGATAAGGACGGCCGCACCATGGGCGCGGGCTGGGATGTGTACAGCCACGGGGGGCGCAAGAATACGGGGTTGGACGCGATCAGTTGGGCGACCGAGATGGCAGCCATGGGTGCCGGAGAAATTCTGCTTACCAGCATGGACCGCGACGGCACGAAGTCGGGTTTCGATCTGGCACTGACTCGCGCCGTGGCCGATGCCGTGAGCGTGCCGGTGATCGCGTCAGGTGGTGTCGGAACGCTCGATCATCTGGCCGATGGCATTCAACTCGGCGGCGCCGACGCCGTGCTGGCCGCGAGCATTTTTCACTATGGTGAATACACTGTGGCGCAGGCGAAACAGCGCATGGCGGAGCGCGGTATCCCTGTACGTTTATGAACTGGCTCAACGAAGTGAAGTGGGACGAGCACGGTCTGGTACCGGCGATTGCGCAAGAGGCCGTGAGCAACGATGTGCTGATGTTCGCCTGGATGAACCGCGAAGCGCTGCAAAAGACCGCGGAACTGGGCGAGGCCGTGTATTTCAGCCGCTCCCGCAAGCGCCTGTGGCACAAAGGCGAGGAGTCTGGCCACAGGCAAAAGGTGCATGAGATCCGTCTGGATTGCGACAATGACGTGATACTGCTCAAAGTCACTCAACTCGGCCACGAGCCCGCGAACACGGGGTCTCCTGCGCAGTCGATTGCCTGTCACACCGGACGCCACAGCTGCTTTTTCAGCCTGTACAAGGACGGGGCCTGGCACGCCACCGAGCCGGTGCTGAAGGACCCCGCCGTCATCTACAAGAAACCATGAACGCACAAGATTCCCTGGCTCGCCTGGCCGCCGTGATCGAAAGCCGCAAGCCGCAAAACGGGGGCGACCCTGAGACCAGCTATGTATCGCGCCTGTTGCACAGGGGGCCGGACGCCTTCCTGAAGAAGATCGGCGAAGAGGCGACCGAAGTCGTGATGGCGGCCAAGGACGCGGACCATGGTGGCGATATTCAAAAGATCGTCTGCGAGGTGGCGGACCTCTGGTTTCACTCGATGATTGCGCTGGCGCACTATGGACTGACCCCGGCGGATGTCATCGCCGAACTGGATCGGCGCGTGGGCACCAGCGGGATCGAGGAAAAGGCGCTGCGCAAGGTCGCCGAGCGCGAACGAGAACAACAACGTCATCCCTCAGGAGACTGAAAATGAGCGAAATCGTGGACATTCAATCCGGCGAAAAGGCTGCACCGCAACAACTCAGAACGCTGGGATGGGTGAGCTATATCCTGCACCTGATCGTTGCCATAGGAGCCGTTTTGCCGGGTGCGCAAGCCAGTCTGCTGCTGCTGTTTGCGGCGTTGGTCCTTGATCTGGTGAAAAAGTCAGATGCCCAAGGCACGTGGCAGGAGAGTCATTTTTCCTGGCGTATCCGCAGTGTGATCTGGGCCGGTGTGCTGTACCTGCTGACCGCGCCTTTGTGGCTCTTTTTCCTGCTGCCGGGGTGGCTTGCCTGGGCCGTCATTTCGATCTGGTTCCTGTACCGCATCGTGCGCGGCATGGTGGCCATGAATGCGGGTCAGCCGGTAGGGAATGAGGCTGCGCCATGACAGTTGATTCGGCCTGCATTTTCTGCAAGATCATCGCGGGGAAAATCCCCTCGCGCAAGGTCTATGAGGACGACGAAATTTTTGCCTTCCATGACATCCATCCCTGGGCGCCGGTGCATTTCATGCTGATTCCGAAATCGCATATTCCTTCCATGGCACAGGTAGGTCCCGAGCATGAAGCGCTGATGGGGCGCATGCTGGTGTTGGCTCCGCGTCTGGCCCTGCAGGAAGGATGCAACCCCTATCCGCAGGGCGGCTTTCGAATCCTCTGCAACACCGGCGCCCAGGGCGGGCAGGAAGTGCAGCACCTGCATCTGCACGTCATGGGCGGACCCCGTCCCTGGCTCAAGGGGTGAATTACTCCACGGCACCGCGTTTGGGCCGACCAGGGTCTAAAATCGTTGCAACTGTTTAGGAGGACGTCATGGGTTTATCGACTACACATCTGATCATTTTCCTGGTCATCATCATCGTGATCTTCGGCACCAAGAAATTGAGAAACCTCGGCTCTGATCTGGGTGGCGCGGTGAAGGGCTTTAAAGACGGCATGAAGGATGGCGCGACCGACAAGACGGCTGAACCCGTCGCACCGGTGCAGCAGGTGACTTCGGGCACAGTGCCTGTCAAAGACACTATCGACGTCGAAGCCAAGCCCAAGGTCTAAGTGCTGGACATAGGAGTCACCAAACTCGCCATCATTGGCGGGATCGCGCTGGTCGTGATCGGTCCTGAGCGCCTGCCCAGCGTGGCGCGCACCATTGGAACCATGCTTGGTCGGGCGCGGCGCTATGTGGCCGACGTCAAGGCCGAAGTGAATCGTTCCATGGAACTCGACGAACTCAAGAAGATGAAGGACACAGTGGAAGCGGCAGCGCGCGATGTGGAGCAGACGGTGCAAACCTCGGCCGCCGATTTCGAAAAGTCCTGGAGCGCGACCACCGAAGGTCTACCCCAATCCGACAGCAATTCCATCTACATTCCGCGCGTCCCGGAATACAGGCATCCCAGGAAGAACTGGCGGCTCAAGGCCGGCGCTACACCGCAATGGTACAAAGCCCGATCGGGCACCCGCACCAAAGCACTGTCGGGCGCGGCGCGGGTGGCGCGGTTTCGTCCGCAAAAAATCTCTTAGGTCATGGCAGACGAAAAAGCCCAGGACGACGAGCTCGCCGGCACGGAGCAGCCCTTTGTGCAGCACTTGGTGGAGCTGCGGGACCGGTTGCTGCGTGCGGTCTATGGCATCGCTGCTGTCTTCGCCGTACTGGTGTTCTACCCTGGCCCTGCACGCCTGTTCGAGCTGTTGGCGATACCTCTTGTCAAGGCGTTGCCGGAAGGCTCGAAGATGATCGCCGTGGGTGTGGTCTCGCCCTTCCTGGTGCCGATCAAGGTGTCGGTGCTGGCGGCCGTGGGTCTGACACTGCCTTGGATCCTGTACCAGATCTGGGCATTTGTCGCTCCAGGCCTTTACAAGCATGAAAAAAAACTGGTGCTGCCTCTGGTCGCAGCGAGTACTTTGCTGTTCTATTTGGGTGCGGCATTTTGCTATTTTGTCGTGTTCGGGCAGGCTTTCCCGGCGATCCAGAGAATGGCACCGGTCTCGGTCGCCGTGACGCCGGATATTGAAGCCTACCTGGACTTTGTCATAACTCTGTTCATCGCGTTTGGTGTTGCCTTCGAGGTGCCGATCGCGGTCATCATCCTGGCCCGCATCGGGATTGTCAGCATTGCCCAACTGCGCTCTTTCAGGGCCTACTTCTGGGTCGGCGCCGCGGCGGTTGCGGGACTCGTGACACCGCCCGATCCGGTGTCCATGATTGCCTTGCTGATTCCGATGGGATTACTTTACGAGGTCGGCATTTGGGCCGCACAACTCTTCATCAGGCACACCAAGGCGCCCGAGGACGCGGCCCGGAATTCCCAACCCTGACGCATGCCTAACGCTGCGCCTTGGCCTTGGGCCGCACGCCGGGCGTCACGTCCAGTTCGATGGTGGCATCACGCCTGAGCAGGCTGAACCGAGCGGCTGCGCCGGGCCTGAGTGCGGCCACGCTGGTGAGCAATTCAGACACGTTGTTGACCGGCTTTCCCGAGACGCTCAGGATCACATCCCCGGGTTTTATCCCGCCCTTGGCGGCCGGACCATTCTGCAGCACTCCGGTAATGATCACGCCCTGAAACGAATCCGGGTCAGCACCCCTCTTTGGTCGTATGCCGAAGGTTTCCGCCAGTTCGGGTGACAGTTCGTTGGGTTCGACGCCGATCCAGCCACGTGTCACCCGGCCCTCTTTGATGATGCCTTCAAGCACCTGCTTGGCAGTGGCTACTGGAATCGCAAAACCGATCCCCATACTGCCGCCCGAGCGCGAATAGATGGCGCTGTTGATGCCCTGCAGTTGGCCGTAGACATCGACCAGCGCGCCGCCTGAATTGCCAGGATTGATGGCGGCGTCGGTCTGGATGAAATTCTCATAGAAGTTGATGCCGAGTTGATTGCGCCCGAGCGCGCTCACGATGCCACCGGTCACGGTTTGACCCACGCCAAAGGGGTTGCCGATGGCAAGAACCTGGTCGCCAACGCGCAAGTTATCGGCGCTGCCGAGCGTAATCACGGGCAGGCGCTCCAGATCTATCTTGAGTATGGCCAGGTCGGTGTCGGGGTCCGTGCCAATGACTTTTGCCCCGGCATGTCGACCGTCGTTGAGCACGACTTCGATGGTGTCGGACTCCTCCACCACGTGGTCGTTGGTCAGGATATAGCCGTTCGCACTCACAATCACGCCGCTTCCCAAACCGACTTGGGGTTCCGCGCCGCGGTCGCCAAAGAAGAACTTGAAAAACGGGTCGACCTGGCCGGGATTCCTTTGTGCGGACTTGCTGGTGTTGATGCTGACCACGGCCGCCGCCGCCCGTTGCGCTGCCACCCGCAGACTGCCAGACGGCACGACGCCTGGCGCGCTGGCAGGCGCTTCCAGCACCGATATGGCAGGCGGCGCAATGGCACGCCGGTTCAGCCATTCGGGTTTGAGTGCACCCACGACAAAATACGCGGCCAGCAGCACGGTGACGGATTGCGAAAACAGGAGCCAGAACTTTTTCATAGGGTGTTTCGGAAACGGGCACGAACGGCCAGAACTTTTGCCGCACTGGGTAAATTGTAGGACGCCCGCACCGAACGCTAAGATTTGCCCATGTTCCACTCCGACGACCGCGCCTTCGATCAGGGACAGGTGATTCACATAAGGTCTGCCGCACCAGCCAAGCCCGCATTCGGCCAGCCCTGCAATGGCTGTGGCGTGTGCTGTCTTGCAGCGCCCTGTCCGCTGGGCATGCTGCTTACCAGACGCACCAAGGGTGCCTGCGCGGTGCTGGGCTGGGATGAGGCGCAGGGGCTTTATCGCTGCGGCGCGCTCAGTCAGCCGCGTCAGGCGCTGCAGCGTGCGTTGCCCGGCTGGCTGAATTTTCTGGCCGGACCGTTGTCCATGGCACTGACGCGGTTGGGACGACGCTGGATCGCGGCGGGCCGGGGCTGCGACAGCCAGCTAATCGCAACGGTGTGCCCGGACATCGCCGACAATGCACCAACTCATTCTGCGGAATCCCATGACTGACAGACGGCAACTTCTGAGCGCCTTTGACGCACTGCTGCAGCCCGAACACTTCAAGGACTACGGACCCAACGGGTTGCAAGTTGAAGGGTGTGAGCTGGTGCGAAAAATTGTTTCCGGTGTCACCGCCAGTCGTGCACTGATCAAAGCGGCGATCGCGGCGCAAGCCGATGCGATCTTTGTGCATCATGGACTGTTCTGGCGCGGCCAGGATGGCTGCGTCACCGGCTGGATGAAGCAACGGCTGGCGCTGCTGCTGGCAAACGATATCAACCTGTTTGCCTACCACTTGCCGCTGGATGCGCACCCGGAACTGGGCAATAACGCACAGTTGGGGTTGACGCTGGACCTGGAGGCACGGGCGCGGTTTGGTGATCAGGACCTGGGATTCCTGGGGGTCCGCGCAAGCGGCGGGAGCTTTACCGATGCGATGGCGCTGTCGGGGCATGTGGAGCAGCGGCTCAAACATCCTGTGACGCTGATCAGCGACGGCACGAGAGAGATCAAGAAGATTGCGTGGTGCAGTGGCGGCGCGCAAGGCTACTTTGAGGCTGCAATCGCAGCTGGTGCCGACGTTTTCATCACGGGTGAAATATCGGAGCCGCAAGCGCACTACGCGCGGGAATCTGGCGTCGCCTATCTTGCTTGCGGCCACCACGCCAGCGAGCGCTATGGCGCCCCTGCGGTGGCGGCGCATGTGGCTGCGCAACTGGGCTTGACGCATGAGTTCATCGACATCGACAACCCGGCCTGAGCATGGACCCCGCCTTGAACTTCAAACCGATGGCGATCACGCAGGGCGACCCTGCGGGAATAGGCCCGGAAATCATTGCCAAGGCTTTTCGTGACGCACCCGACGCAACGGCAGGCTGCTTTGTCGCCGGCGACGTGGCCACCCTGCGCCGCGCCGCCGCGCTCGTCAGCTCCGGGCGGTCATTGGCGCTGCCGGTGGCCGTGCTGGACAGCGCTGCCGACGCACTGAGTTTGCCGCCGCATTGCATCGGCGTGTTGCAAGTGCTGCCCGCCGCGCCCCTGATCGCGCTGGGCCGGATCAGCGCCGACGCGGGCAGGGCGGCAGCGACAAGTGTTGAATGGGCGGCGCGGTCGGCACTGTCGGGCGAGATTGCCGCTCTGGTGACAGCGCCCTTGCACAAGGAAGCGCTGGCTGCAGCAGGTGTGCAGTTTCCGGGTCACACCGAGCTCTTGCAGGCCGAGGCGGCGGCGCATCTGGGCAAACAGTTGTCCGAAGTTCCGGTGCGCATGATGCTGGCGAACCATGAACTGAGAACCGTGCTGGTGAGCATCCACATGTCGCTGCGCCAGGCGATAGCCGCAGTGACGTATGAGAACGTGCTGGAAACGCTGCAGATCACGCAGCAGTCGATGCGGGCCCTGCTCGGTCGCACGCCCCGCATCGCCGTGGCCGGGCTCAATCCGCACGCCGGCGAAGGCGGTCTTTTTGGCGATGAAGAGCTAACCACCATTGCACCAGCCATCGCTGCGGCCAAGGCCCAAGGCATGGACGTGAGCGGCCCCTTTGCCCCGGACACGGTGTTCATGCGGGCCCGCGCCAGGGGCGACAAGGAGGGTGAATTCGACGTGGTGGTGGCGATGTACCACGACCAGGGACTTATCCCTGTGAAATACCTGGGGGTGGAGAACGGCGTGAACGTGACATTGGGCCTGCCCTTGGTACGCACCAGCCCGGATCACGGCACGGCGTTTGACATTGCAGGCTCAGGCCGCGCCGACGCGTCCAGCCTGATCGAGGCCATTCGAATGGCGCGTGCGCTTATCTCTTCAAGCTGTCCCGGATTTCGCGCAACAAAATGACATCCTCGGGTGTCGCTGGCGCAGGCGCTGCAGGCTCGGACCTCTTAAGTCGATTCACCTGTTTGACCATCATGAAGATGATGAATGCGAGGATGGCGAAATTGACGGCGACGGTGATGAAACTGCCATAGGCAAACACCGGAACGCCCGATTTTTTGATCGCGTCCAGCGTCGTTCCGGTACCCGCTGGAGGGGTTCCGAGCACCAGAAACAGATTTGAAAAATCGAATTTTCCGAATATCGCGCCAACCATAGGCATGATCAGGTCTCCCACCATCGAGTCCACGATCTTGCCAAACGCCGCACCAATGATCACGCCCACGGCGAGATCCATTACATTGCCCTTGATCGCAAAAGCCTTGAATTCCTGCATCATTCCCATGGTGTCACGCTCCGATTGTTGAGGACCCGCAGTATTCCATGGCGAGCGTCGCTGTCAATCGGTGTAAACGAACTCTTACGTCTTTCTGTCACTGCGCCCGTCGCTCACGACAGCCGGCGGGTTCGGGGTGCAAACCGTCGTCAGCTAGAATCGCGGGTTAGGCCGAGTGAACGTGAACGAACCCGCTTTCACGACTCGGGGCGCTTCACAACCGAAGCAAGCAAGTTAGCGACGATAAAGAGGATTTTCATGAGTGACACCTTTGTCGATTCCACCGCAATCGACGCCAGCAAACGAACCTGGCTGATTGCATCCAGTTGCGCCGGAGCCATTGGCGGAATTGCCGCGGCCGTTCCGTTCGTAAAGAGCTTCAGCCCATCCGAGAGGGCATTGGCCGCCGGTGCTGCCGTTGAGGCGGACATATCCGCGCTGAAGCCCGGCGAAAAGATGACTGTCGAATGGCGCGGAAAACCAGTATGGATCGTGCGCCGTACGCCAGAACAACTGGCGGCACTCAAGACACTTGATGCGCAACTCGCCGACCCAAAATCCGAGCGTAAGCCGGCCGAGCAGGCGCCCGACTATATCAAGCGCGACGAGACGCGTTCCATCAAGCCGGAGTATCTGGTGGTGGTGGGAATTTGCACTCATCTGGGCTGTTCGCCCGGGGACAAGTTTGAGGCAGGCCCGCAGTCCTCGCTGCCGGACGACTGGAAGGGTGGGTTCCTGTGCCCCTGCCACGGATCGATGTTTGATCTGGCCGGGCGCGTGTTCAAGAACAAGCCCGCCCCCGACAATCTGGAGGTGCCGCCTCACGTGTACATGACTGACACGACCCTGCTCATCGGTGCGGACAAGAAGGCCTAACGGAAGACATCATGGCTGAATTTCACGAAATCTCCCCCAACGCTTCGGCGCCCGAGAAACTGCTCAACTGGGTTGACAACCGCTTCCCGTTGACCAAGCTCTTCAAAGAGCACATGAGCGAGTACTACGCGCCGAAGAATTTCAACTTCTGGTACATGTTCGGGTCACTGTCCCTGCTGGTGCTGGTGATCCAGATCGTCACCGGCATCTTCCTGACGATGCACTACAAACCCGATGCCGCGCTGGCCTTTGGTTCGGTCGAATACATCATGCGCGATGTGCCCTGGGGTTGGCTCATACGCTACATGCACTCCACCGGTGCGTCCGCCTTCTTCGTGATGGTGTACCTGCACATGTATCGCGGCCTGATCTACGGCAGCTTTCGCAAGCCGCGCGAACTGGTTTGGCTTTTCGGCTGTGCGATCTTTCTGGCACTGATGGCCGAAGCCTTCATGGGCTACTTGCTGCCTTGGGGCCAGATGAGCTATTGGGGCGCGCAGGTGATCGTCAACATGTTCTCGGCCATCCCCATCATCGGACCTGATCTGTCGCTGTGGATTCGGGGCGACTTTGTGGTGGGAGATGCCACTTTGAACCGCTTCTTCAGTTTCCACGTGATCGCCGTGCCGCTGGCCCTGCTCGGTTTGGTGGTGGCGCACATCATCGCCTTGCATGAAGTTGGCTCCAACAACCCCGATGGCATCGAAATCAAGGCGAACAAGGACGCCAAAGGCATTCCCCTGGACGGCATTCCGTTCCACCCCTACTACACGGTGCACGACATTTTTGCGGTATGTATCTTCCTTTTTGTCTTTTGCGCGATCATCTTCTTCGCGCCGGAGTTCGGCGGGAACTTCCTGGAGTTCAACAATTTCGTTCCGGCCGATCCGCTGAAGGGTCCGCTGCACATCGCGCCGGTGTGGTACTTCACGCCGTTCTATTCCATGCTGCGTGCCGTCACCACGGAGTTCATGTATTTCCTGGACGCAGCGGTGGTGTTGGCAGCGGTATTGGCGATCGTCAAAGGCAGGATGCCGATGATTTTCAAGGCGGTGATCGGTGGCGCGGCGGCAGTGCTGTTGGTCCTGATGGTGCAGATTGATCCCAAGTTCTGGGGTGTGGTATCCATGGGCGGCGGTGTCGTCATCATGTTCTTCCTGCCCTGGCTGGACAACAGCCCCGTCAAGTCGATTCGTTACCGTCCCGATTGGCACAAGTATCTGTACGCGGTGTTTGTTGTCGACTTCCTGATACTTGGCTATTTGGGCATGCTTCCTCCAACACCGGTTGGCGGGAGGGTGTCGCAGGTGGGTACTTTGCTGTATTTCGGTTTCTTCCTGCTGATGCCATGGTGGAGTCGTCTGGGCCAGTTCAAGCCGGTGCCTGATCGAGTCAACTTCAAAGCCCACTGAGCAGGAGCACAGGATCATGACATTCACAGGCTTCACAAGAAAATCAATGTTCGGCGTCGTCGCCGGGCTGTTGCTGGCAGCAAGTGCCTGCGCTACGAGCGAAGGCGTGCCGCTGGACCACGCGCCGAACCGGACGCGGGACATGGCGGCATTGCAAAACGGCGCCAAACTGTTCGTCAACTACTGCCTGAATTGCCACTCGGCGGCGTTCATGCGTTACACGCGCCTGACTGATCTGGGCTTGACCGAGCAACAGATCAAGGACAACCTGCTGCCACCCGGTGCCAAGATCGGCGAGACCATGAAGGCGGCGATTGATCCGAAACAGGCGGCTGAATGGTTTGGCGCCAATCCCCCTGACCTGACTGTGATCGCGCGTTCGCGCGCCGGCGACAAGGGTTCGGGTGCTGACTATCTGTACACTTATTTGCGCACCTTTTACCGTGACGAAACCCGGCCTACCGGTTGGAACAATCTGGCGTTCCCCACCATCGCCATGCCGCATGCGCTGTGGGAATTGCAGGGTAGCCGGCGCGCCGTTTTCGAAACCGTCAAAGAGAATGGGCAGGAAGTGCATGAGTTCAAGGGCTGGGAGCAACTGACCCCAGGCAGCATGACGACGGCGCAATACGACGACGCTGTGGGAGATCTGGTGAGCTATCTGCAGTGGATGGGTGAACCCATCCAGAACACCCGCCAACGCATCGGCGTGTGGGTCTTGCTATTCCTGGGTTTGCTGACCTTCCTGACATGGCGGCTGAATGCCGCCTACTGGAAGGATGTCAAGTGAGTCGCTGAGCCGATGCCGGAAGCAGCCTGATCGCTGCAGGTACGCGGACTTCCATCCGTTCGATGACAACAAAAGTGAGTGGTACCGCCACTCACTTTTTGATTTTTAGGAGCCTTTAATATGATGGTACTTTACTCGGGAACGACCTGCCCATTCTCCCACCGCTGCCGGTTTGTGCTGTTCGAGAAGGGCATGGATTTTGAGATCCGCGATGTCGATCTTTACAACAAGCCGGAAGACATCAACGTCATGAATCCCTATGGTCAGGTTCCCATTCTGGTGGAGCGCGACCTGATTCTGTACGAGTCCAACATCATCAACGAATATATCGACGAGCGCTTTCCGCATCCGCAACTGATGCCCGGCGATCCGGTGGATCGCGCGCGCGTGCGCCTGTTCCTGCTCAACTTCGAGAAGGAACTGTTCGTCCACGTGTCGACGCTGGAGTCGCGCGCCACCAAGTCCAACGAAAAGGTTCTGGAAAAGGCGCGCGCCCACATCCGCGACCGACTGACTCAGCTGGCGCCGGTGTTCCTGAAAAACAAGTACATGTTGGGCGAGAACTTCTCCATGCTCGACGTGGCCATCGCGCCGCTGTTGTGGCGCCTGGATTACTACGGCATCGACCTGAGCAAGAACGCGGCACCGTTGCTGAAATATGCGGAACGCATCTTCTCGCGTCCGGCCTATATCGAGGCGCTTACACCTTCTGAAAAGGTGATGCGCAAGTAGATTCGGGCAGGGCAGATGATGAACTCCACACCGACCACGTCAACCCGTCCCTATCTTATTCGGGCGCTCTACGAATGGTGTACCGACAACGGCCTGACCCCCTATGTGGCCGTGCGGGTGGACGAGACGGTGCAGGTGCCACGTGAATTCGTCAAGGATGGTGAGATCGTTCTCAACGTCAGTTTCGACGCCACACAGGCGCTGAAATTGGGCAACGACTTCATCGAATTCACGGCCCGTTTCGGTGGCGTGGCGCGAAGCATCATTGTTCCCATGGGACGCGTGGTCGCGATCTACGCCCGCGAAAATGGTCAAGGGATGGCGTTCCCGCAGCCCGAATCCGGCGCAATGGACGCTACCACTACGCCCAGCCGGGGTTTGGTCAGTGTGGCTCCCCACGGAGCCGCCATCGAAAACAGTGCTGCTGGTTTGTCTGCTGTGCCACACGACCTGCCACAAACTGAACCGCTCGCCGACCCGCCGCGCCCCCCATCGGGCTCGCGCCCGGCACTCAAACGCGTCAAGTGAAATTGAGGACATGGAGCGTTGTTTCGCATGCCGACCGGCATCGATGCATCCAGTAGAATCGCCAGCTTGTGGCCGATTTAGCTCAGTTGGTAGAGCAACCGCCTTGTAAGCGGTAGGTCATCAGTTCGAATCCGATAATCGGCACCACAACATCGTTTCAGGCAGTATCAAAAGCCCTCAAAACCCGCTCTGGCTATAGCTACAGCGGGTTTTTTGTTGCGCCAGGCCTCATCGGAGGCTAACATGACATCGTCGACAAATGGACGATACCTATGAGGGTAGGACGGGGCCTAAAAATGCGGCCCATAGAATATTCCGCATAACGCCCCCGTTCTCGCCTACCTGTCGTCGAGCCGATGGTTGGAGCTCCAGGGATGTTGGAATGCCAGGCGCGATTCAGTCAGAAATTGCGCATAACCGGGACATGAAACATGAGGACCGAATCGATCTTCAAGCTATTTTTCGCCGGCACAATTGTCTCCCTGTTTTTGACTGCCTGTGGCGGTGGGCGGGGTGAGCCACCTCCAAGCTACGTTGTAAGTGGCACAGCACAGGGCCTGCAGGGCAGCGGACTGGTTCTGGAACTGAATGGCGGCAATGCCACTACCGCGGTTAGGTTAGATGTCAGCATCTCGGCAAGTGGAAGCTTCAGCTTCCCCTCACCGGTGCAAAACGGCACTGCATTCACCGTCACTGTCAAGACACCGCCATCCAACCCAGACCAGGTCTGCGGCGTCTCTTACTTTCCGGATTACATCGACAACGGTCCGTTCACGAACCTCTCGGTGCGCTGCGTCGTACCCGTTGGGTTTGCCTACGTTGCTAACGCCACGTCAAACAATATTTCCGGATATGCAAGGGACAGCACCGGATTGCTTACACCGGTGCTGGGATTCCCAATTGCAGCGGGACTTTCCCCCTATTCCATTGCAGCGGATCCGCTGAGCCGATTTGTCTACGTAGCCAATTACGGGTTTGGGGCCAACAGCATTTCTGCTTTCACGGTTAACGCTGCGAGCGGCGCATTGGTCCCGATTCCGGGCTCGCCCTTTGCGGCTGGGACCAAACCACGGTTTGTGACGGTTCACCCCACGGGCAAGTATCTGTATGCGGTGAATGAATCTGACAACACGGTTTCAGCATACGCGATCAATGCGACTTCTGGCATTTTGTCTGCAGTGCCGGGTTCGCCGTTCTCCACCGGTGCGAACCCTGGGGCAATGGCTGTTGATGCTTCGGGTCTGTATGCTTTCGTGACCAACCGAGGAACGAACAATCTCTCGGTCTTCACCATTGGTGTCGTGGATGGTGCACTCACTCCTGTTCCGGGCGCGCCATTTGCGACCGGAAAGCAGCCGGTATCTGTGGTTGTCGACAGGCAAGGGAAGTTTGTCTACGTCGCGAACTACGAGTCGGAGACCATTTCGGCGTACCAACTGGATCGGTCGATCGGCACCCTTGGCCCGATTGCTGGATCTCCGATTTCCGTGGCGTACCTGCCAACATCCTTGAGCATGGATCCGACGAATCGATTTGTGTTCGAGTTGAATGCATTGTTTGGAGGATCAAGCGGAGAGGTCTTTGCGGTTGATGCAACCACTGGCGTATTGACAAGCCTTGGCGTCGGAACTACTCCGGTTGCGAATGCCATGGCCTTTGATGCGAGAGGGCAGTTCGCCTACTTCCTTCGAAACAACACCATCGCGGCATATTCTTTTGACTCAGCTACCGGCGCGACAACCCATATTTCTGCATGGCCCCTATCGTGGCAGGATGCGGTGACCGGTGATGGCCCCATTTCGGTCGCAATCACGAACAACTAGGGCGGCGCTGAACCGGCGCCGCATTTTCCGGGGTTCCACCGATACCCGGTTCTACAGGGCCTGTCACCTGCTTCTGAAAACTAGCGCTTTCATGCGCTGCAGTTTGGGCGAGACAACGGGGACGGTCAGCATGGTGCTGCCGATGGCCATCAGTAACAAAGCCGTGAAGCTGGCGTTCGTGATGATGCCTTTGTCCAGCAACACGTTGACAAAGATGATCATGATCAGGGCCTTGGTCTGCAATAGCCAGCCAATGAGTGGAGCTTCACCGGCTTCCCAACGCAGGATCTTCCCTGCCGCGTGCATGCCCAGCAATTTCCCGCTCACCGACGCCACCAGCAACGCACCTGCAGCGATGAAGACACTGGCGCCGCCCACGTTCCAACTGGTACGCAGTCCGGTGCTAAGAAAGAACACCGGCATGATGATCAGCAGCACATGGTGGCGCAGACTGTCCAGCTGTTTTTGATCGAACCAATGACCGTCCATGACGGCGCCGGCGAGAAACGCGCCGACCATGAAGTGCAGGCCTGACCAGTCGGCACCCAAACCACAGAGCGCCAACCAGATCAGGCCCACATACCAACGGTCGCGCTCGGGCAGCCAGACCATGAGTTTGCGCAGGAGGTAGCTCATGACGGCGAAGGTCAGAAGAAATCCAAGCTGGCGCCCCATGCGATCCCAGTCCATCAGGATCACGGCCAGTACGCCCCAGATCGCGATGTCGTCCAGGCTGGCATAACGCAGGATGCGTTGGCCGATGGGTTGGCGCAGGATTTCCAGTTTTTCCATCAGCAGAATCAGGATCGGCAAGGCGGTGACGGCACACGCCATGCCCACGCCCATGACGAATTGCCAGGTCATGGCCCTGGGCCCGATCCAGCCCGGATACAGCAACAGGCCCGCCGCCGCCACACAGCCAAAAAGCAGTGGCGTGCCCAATGCCAGTCCGGCGGTGATGCCGCTTTCGCGGCGATGCTCCCAGGCCTGGCTCAGATCAAGCTCGATGCCGGCGATCCAGACAAAGATCATCACCGCCCACCATGCGATGCCGTTCAACAACTGGATCACCTGGGCATTGAATACGAAGCTGTAGTAATCGGGAAATGCTGCGCCCAGAACACCGGGGCCCAGCAAAATGCCGGTGATGATTTGCACCACCACCAGCGGCGCGTAGTACTCCGTCTTGCCCACCCTCCAGATCAGGTACGGGACCGTGAAGATCAACGTCATCGCTATCAGGAATATTTCAGTGGTGCTCATGGTGGCATGCATGGCCGCAATGGTATCCGACGCCTCCTACAATTGCCCTATGACGAAAGCCTTCGATATTTGTATTCGCGGTGCCGGCATGGTGGGCCAGACGCTGGCATTGTTGCTCGCACGGGACCGCCTGCGGGTGGGACTGGTGCGGCCCACAGTGGCGCCTGGGGTGCCGGCAGTGGACGTGCGAGCCTACGCGCTCAATGCCGCCTCCAAGGGCCTGATCGAGTCGCTGCGGGGTTGGCCGGATGCGCCGCAAGCCACACCGGTACGCCAGATGCGCATCAGCAGCGAGGGTGGCGCGCAGTTGCAGTTCAGCGCTGAAGAGATGGCCGTGTCGGCGCTGGCGTGGATCGTCGATGTTCCCGCACTGGAGGCGCGCTTGGCGCAGGCGGTAGGTTTTCAGGCGCTGATCGAACCGCTGGAGTCGCCGCAAGTGGCTTCGCTGACGGTGGTGTGCGAAGGACGGGCGAGTCGCTCGCGGGCCGAATTCGGTGTTGAGTTTGTCAGCACACCGTATGGTCAGACCGCGATTGCGACCCGACTGCGTTGTGAAAGGCCGCATGCCCAGGTGGCCTTTCAGTGGTTCGCCAAGGGCGAAATTCTGGCTTTCCTGCCCTTGGACGGCGAACAGGGGAACTCTGTGGCCGTGGTGTGGTCAGTCGCTACGGAGCGTGCCCCCGATTTGTTGAGGATGGAGCCGCAATTGTTTGCGCAGGAGTTGCAGGCACTGAGCCAAAATGCGTTGGGCCATGTGGAGCTGAGCGGGGACCGCGTTGCCTGGCCCCTGGTTTCGGCACAGGCGCAGCAGTGGGTGGGGCAGATGAGCGCGAGCGGCAAACAGGCCTGGGCTTTGGCGGGAGATGCGGCGCACGCGGTGCATCCGCTCGCCGGGCAGGGGTTGAATCTTGGGCTGGCAGACGCTGCCGAACTGGCCAGGGTGCTGCATGAGCGTGAATACTGGCGCAGCGTTTCGGATCAGAAGATGCTCAGGCGCTATGAACGGTCGCGCAAGGTGGCGCTGTCGACAATGGGGGGTGCGATGGACGGCTTGCAGCAGTTGCTGACGCGTCAGGACGCGCCTTTGCAGTCGCTGCGGGAGTGGGGTATGAAGGGTTTTGACCGCAGTGGGCCACTCAAGCGTTGGGTGGCGCAGCGGGCCATGGGAATCAACAAGGAAAGATCATGAAATTGATGAAGACATTGTTTGCCGTCGCCCTGATGGGCGTGGCATGTATGGCCTGCTCGCAGGAAACTGCCATTCGCAAGAACCTGGCCGAGCGTCTGCCGAATTTCCCCGGCATCGAAGAGGTGACGAAATCGGCCATGCCTGGCGTGTGGGAAATCCGTACCAATGGAGCCGACATTTTCTACACCGATGCGGAAGGCAACTACCTGCTTCAGGGCAGCCTGATCGACACCAAACAGCGGCGCAATCTGACGGAAGAGCGCATCGACAAACTCACCGCCATCGCCTTCGATGCGTTGCCGCTGAAGGACTCATTCACCATCGTGCGCGGCAACGGCAAACGGCATCTGGCCGTGTTTGAAGACCCCAACTGCGGCTACTGCAAGCGTTTCGAGCGCGACCTGCAAAAGGTGGACAACATCACCATCCACATGTTCCTTTATCCGATCCTCAGTGCCGATTCGACCGACAAGTCGAAGGCCATCTGGTGCGCCAGGGACAAGGGGAAAACCTGGCAAGACTGGATGGTGCGCGATGTTCCCGTTGCAGCGGCCAGTTGCGATACGGCGGCGCTGACGCGCAACGTTGAATTCGGACACAAGTACAAAATCACCGGCACACCCACACTGATCTTCTCGAACAGCGAACGCGTGCCGGGCGCGATTGACAGCAAGCAGATCGAGCAACGTCTGGCGGATGCCAAGAATTGAGTTCGCAGTCGATTCACTATCGGGTCGAGCCTGCGGACCTGAACGCGCACCTGTTCCGGGTCACGCTCAGCATCGCACAACCTGCGCCTGAGCAAACCGTATCGCTGCCGGTGTGGATTCCGGGCAGTTATCTCGTGCGCGAGTTCTCCAAGAACCTGCAACAGCTCACGGCGCGGCAGGGACGCAAGAAACTGCCACTGGAGCAACTGGACAAGAACAGCTGGTGCGTTCGAGCCAACCCGGCAAAGATGCTGGAGTTGAGCTACGAGGTCTATGCGCTGGACAACTCGGTGCGCACCGCTTGGCTGGATGCCGATCGGGGTTTTTTTAATGGCACCAGTCTGTGCTTGCGCGTGCACGGTCAGGAGGACGTCGCGCACGAACTGGAATTGGTCCCAACGCCCAGCACCCTGCGCTGGTGTGTCGCCACCGGCCTGCGCGCTGTGGCCGGTAGCAAGACCGGTTGGGGCCGTTACCTGGCAGCGGACTATGACGAACTGGTGGATTGCCCGGTGGAGATGGGTGCGTTCTGGAGTGGCAACTTCACAGCCTGCGGCATCGCACACCGCTTTGTGCTGGCAGGCGCCAGTGCTTCGTTTGACGGCGCCAGGCTGCTCTCCGATGTGAAGAGGATCTGCGAAGCCGAAATCCGCTTCTGGCACGGCATCGGCCGTGGCGCCGGCGCCCAAGCGCCGCAGCGCAATTACCTGTTCATGCTGAACGCCGTGGACGATGGCTATGGCGGTCTGGAACACCGCAATTCCACGGCGCTGATTTGTCAGCGCCGCGACCTGCCGCGCCTGGGAATTGGGCAACAAAGCGAGGGCTATGGCACGCTGCTGGGGCTCATCAGCCACGAGTACTTCCACACCTGGAACGTGAAGCGGCTGCGACCCGCGGATTTCACGCGCTATCACTACGATGGCGAGCAATACACGCAACTGTTGTGGTTCTTTGAAGGTTTCACCAGTTACTACGACGACCTGCTATTGCACCGGGCCGGACTACTGGACGATGCCGGTTACTTGAAGCTGCTGGGCAAGACCATCAATCAGGTGCTGCAAACGCCGGGCAGGGAAATTCAGAGCCTGGCGCAGTCCAGCATGGACGCCTGGGTCAAGTACTACCGGCAGGATGAGAACACGCCCAACGCCACGGTGAGCTACTACACCAAGGGCGCGCTGGTTGCGCTGTGCCTGGACCTGACGCTGCGTGCCGAGGGTCGCTGCGATCTGGATCAGGTGATGCGCGCCCTGTGGCAGCGCTGCCAGGGCGGACCGATGACGGAACAGGATTTTTCCCAGGTGTTGTTGGCGCTCGGTGGTCGATCTTTTGCGACCGAAATCTCGGCCTGGATCCATGGCAAGGACGAGCTTCCGCTGCAGCGTCTGCTGCCGCGCTTTGGCGTCGCCATGCAACAAGACCCAGCCACACTGGCGCAGCAATTGGGATTGCGCGTGAGCGAAACGCAGGGCATACAGATCAAGAACGTGCTGCGCGCAGGGCTGGCTGAACAGGCCGGTTTCGCGGCAGGTGACGAATGGTTGGGGATCGAGGTGGCCGCATCGCAGGCCTGGCGCCTGCACAAGCTGGACGACGTCGCACTGTATGCCGGGCTTGCCGCTGAAGTGGTGGCGCTGGTCGCGCGCGACAAACGTTTACTGCGATTGAATTTGACGCTGCCCAAACCCTCCACCGCGACCGTCTGGCGTTTGACCGTAGCGGACGCGCGCACGCTAGGCAAATGGCTGGAAGTCAAAAGTCCCCCGGGCCACTGATTGCTGTCTTGACGCTGGCGGTGCTGCTGTTGCACTGGGCGGCGCTGGCCTGGCTTTCGAGCCCGTGGTTTGAACCCTCGGTGTTGCGTCCCTTGGCGGCGCCGTTGTTCACGCGCACACTGACCCCGGTGTTTATCGTTGCTGCACCGAAGCAGGCCACGTCTGCTCTGCGCAAACTGCGGCGCAGTCGGGCCACGCAGGAACCGGTCGCCGAATTACCGCCCATTGAACCCGTGGCGCAATTGCCCGAACCGATGGCCGCGCCGGCGCCGGATGTCGCGACTGAAGTGATCGTCCCCGATCCAACGCAAGTCGAGGTTGCATCCGATCCGGTGCCAGTCGAAACTGGGGATACATGGCCCGCGGATACGCGCCTGAGCTACAAGGCGGGTGGTTTTTTCCGCGGTCGTTTGCTGGGCGATGCCCAAGTGCAGTGGCAGCGCGACGGCGAGCGCTATCAGGTGCAACTGGCGGTGAGCTTTGGTTGGTTCGCACATCTGAACATGACGAGCCAGGGTCGGGTGACGCCGACACAACTCCTGCCCGAAGTGTTTGAAGAAGAAACCACCACGGCGCGACGCCACCTGCGCTTCACGCCGCAGGAACTGGTGTTCATGAATGGCAGCCATCTACCCCGGCCACAGGGTGCGCAGGACTCGGCCAGCCAATTCGTCGCGCTGTCGCACCAGTTTGCTACGGCCCTCACACCTCCGGCCGTGGGGCAGATTGTGCAGTTCTGGTTGGCGCGGCCCGGTGGCGTCGACCTCTGGACCTATGACGTGGTCGACCTCGAATCGTTGGAAACCCCACGGCTCGGCACGGTGCAAGCGTTCCACCTCAAGCCCCGGCCTCTGGCCAACCCTCGCGGGCCGATCACGGCGGAAATGTGGTTTGCACCGGCACTGCAATACCTGCCGGTGCGCATCAAGGTCTCGCTCAGCGACGAAGCCTGGGTCGATCTGGTGGTCGACAAGATCGAGCAATCTGTGGCGCCACCGGCTGGTGCGAGCGCGCCAGCTCGGCCCGCTACCGAATGATGGCGATCTTCTTTTGCAGTTGACGCACCAGCATCGACATGCTGAAGCAGATCACGAAATAGACCACCGCCGCCGCCAGTGTGGTTTCGACCGGTCGGTTGAAGTTCTTGCCAGCGACTTCGAAGCCTTTAAGCAGATCGTAGGCACCGATGGCGTACACCAGGGACGTGTCCTGGAACAGCACGATGGTCTGCGTCAACAGCACCGGCAGCATGTTGCGAAAAGCCTGCGGCAGTACCACGAATTGCATGACTTGGCCATAGGTCATGCCCATGGCGTAACCCGCGTTCACCTGGCCTTTGGGAACCGACTGGATGCCGGCCCGCATGATCTCGGCGTAGTAGGCGGCCTCGAACACGGTGAAGGTGATGATGGCCGACACCTCGGCGCCCGTGTGCCAACCGGTGATCAGGGGGATCAACAAAAAGAACCACAGGATCACCATCACCAGGGGGATGGAGCGCAGTGTGTTCACATAGGCCGCAGCCGGACCCACCAGCCACTTCTTCCCCGAAAGACGCATCAGCGCCAGCACCGTGCCCAGTGCAATGCCGCCGCTCATCGCAATCAGCGTGAGCTGCACCGAAAACGCCATGCCTTTGAGGACCAGGTTGGTGACAACGGCCCAGGTGAAGAAAGAAAAATCGAGTTCCATCACTTCCCGTCCAGCAGCATGCCCGGCACCTGCACCCGTTCTTCAATCCACAACGCGACGCGGTTCACGGCGAAGGCCGAGATGAAATACAGGCCCGTCACCGCCAGATAGATCTCCACGCTGCGTGCGGTTTCTTCGCCTGCCTGCATCGCGAACATGATGAGTTCGGCGACGCTTACCGCAAACGCGACGGACGAGTTCTTGACGATGTTCATGGCCTCGCTCGTGAGCGGCGGTATGACGATGCGAAACGCCATGGGAAGGAGCACGTAGCGGTAGGTCTGAGCTAGCGTCAGGCCCACTGCCAGACCGGCGTGCCGCTGGCCTTTGGGCAGTGCCTGGATGCCGGCCTTGATCTGCTCTGAAATGCGCGACGATGTGAAGCAGCCCAGGGCAAACACCACCAGCACGAAGCTGGGCAACTGGCGCAGGCTGGTGAACATCGACGGAATGACGTGGTACCAGAGGAACACCTGGACCAGCAGCGGGATATTGCGAAACAGTTCGGTCCAGGCATTGCCCATGAACACCAGCGGGCGGCTTGGCGTGGTGCGCAGGATGCCCATGAGCGTGCCCACGAGCAGCGCCAGCACCAGCGAACACAGGGACACCGACAGCGTCCATCCCCAGGCCGACATGAGCCAGCGCAGATAGGTCTGGCCGCCTCCTGTCTCCTGCAGAAAAACCTGCCATTCCCAATGCACGGTCAGGTCCGGATCATGTCGCCGGCTTGTCTGACAACGCCTTCATGTTGTCCAGCAATTCCTTGCTCATGGGCGCGTTCAGGTTGATGCCCTTGGGCGGGATCGGTGACTGGAACCACTTCTTGTAGAGCTTGTCGAAGTCGCCGCTCCTGATAAGCGCGGCCAGGGTGTCGTCCACCAGCTTCTTGAAGGCGGGGTCGTCGCGACGCAGCATGATGGCGTAGGGCTCGACCTGGATCGCCTCGCCTACTACGGCAAAATCGGCGGGGTTGGCCGAGCTAGCCTTCAGGCCATACAGCAGGATGTCGTCCATCGCGAATGCAAGTGCGCGCCCGGTCTGCACCAGCAGCGCCGAATCCGTATGGTCCTTTGCGCCAACCAGATCGATGCCCAGCTTCTTTTCTTCGTTCAGATTGCGGATGATCTTGTAGTTGGTGGTGCCGGTGGTCGACACCACGGTCTTGCCCTTGAGGTCGTCCAGCGACTTCACGCCGGAGTTCGACTTCACCAGGAAACGCGTTCCGGTGTAGAAGTAGTTGGTGGCGAAAGCCACCTGCTTGGCACGCTCCGAGTTGTTGGTGGTGGAGCCGCATTCGATGTCGATGGTGCCGTTCATCAGCAGTGGAATGCGGTTCGCCGACGTCACGGCCTGGGTCTGAACCTTCAGGTCGGCGTGACCGGTGGCCTTCTTCACCGCGTCCACGATCCTGCCGCAGATCTCCCAGCCAAAACCCACAGGCTGTGCCTTGTCGTCCAGGTAGGAGAAGGGGATTGACGCCTCCCGGTAGGCCACGGTGATGGCACCGCTGGCCTTGACCTTGTCCAGCGTCGTGGGCGTCTGTGCCAGCGCCAGGGTCGAGGAGAACGCCATCAGGGCCGCAAATGTGAGATGTGGGGTACGCATGCTTCTTTCCTTTGTGAAGAGTCTGTGGCCGTGCCAGCCGTGGGTTGATCCAGGCTGATTATGTTGCAACTGGCCGACTCACCCCAATAGTGTCACGGCGAGCGAGAACGTCACGAACGCCGCTGCCGTCGACAGCAGGATGATGCGGGCGATGCGCCCGGTATCCGCGCCAAAGCGCTCGGCCAGCATTGACACGTTGCTGGCGCTGGGAAGCGCGGCCACGAGCACCAGCACCTTCAACGCGAATCGGTCCAGGGGCAATCCCAGACGGATCGCGGTCGCGCCCACGAGCAGCATCAGCAGAGGGTGCACCAGCAGCTTGATGAACGCGACGGGAACATAGTCGCGCATGTGGATCGGTGGATGCTTGCCGCGCGCCGCCATGATCTGCGATCGCGCCAGCACGGCGCCGATGGTGAACAGCGCCACCGGTGATGCAGAGTCCGCCAGAAGGTCCAGGGTTTTGGTCAGCGGCACCGGCAACTCCAGGGTGAACGCGGACACCGCCGCGCCCAGCAAAATGGCCCAGGGCAGGGGATTCATCAGCACGGCCCTGAAGGCATTCCGGAGCGCCAGTCGAACCGATGGGCCGGTGTCGGGGGCGTCACCCGCGTCGTGCAGGCGTGACAGGGCGATGCACAGGGACGACGTGACGACC
Organism: uncultured beta proteobacterium; assembly: GCA_903832285.1. Classification (GTDB taxonomy): domain Bacteria; phylum Pseudomonadota; class Gammaproteobacteria; order Burkholderiales; family Burkholderiaceae_C; genus CAIKVZ01. Next base: position 75,333 of record CAILAY010000050.1, read on the forward strand.
ATGTCCACGCAGATCGTGAAAATGGTGGGGCCGGCCGCGCGCGTGCCCAGCAGCAGCACCAACAATGGCACGCCCATGAAACCGGTATTCGGGAAGGCGGCCACGAGTGCGCCGAAAGCGGCGTCGTTCCAGCCGAGGCGCTGGTTGCGGCTGACGCTCACCGTCAGCGCCACCACCGCCAGCGAACACAGCACATAGGTCACAAACACCGCGGGGTCGAACAACTGGGCGATGGGCGTGGTTGCGCCAAAGCGATACAGCATGCAGGGCAGGGCGAAGAACAGCACAAAGCCGTTCAGTCCCGATACAGCCTCCAGTGGCAGCATGCCACGCCGTGCTGCCACATAGCCCGCGAGCACCAGGGCGAAGAAAGGGAAAGTGACGAGGAGGATTTGCAGCACCGGTCTATTTTGCTTTAATCGGCCATGACCTCCAGCCAAATCATCGTTCTCGCCACGCCGGTGTTCCTGCTATTGATCGCGGTCGAATATGCGTGGGGGCGGCGCATGGGGCGCAACCACTATCGGCTCGATGACGCCATCAACAGCATCAGCCTTGGCATGCTGAGCCAGATCAGCGCACTCTTCACGCGCTTGCTGCGGGTGGGGATTTACACCGCGGTATTTGCGTCGATAGCGATCTGGCCGCACGCAGAGTTCTGGAGCACCTGGACCGGCTGGTTTGCAGCGCTGGTGTTCTACGACTTTTGCTACTACTGGCAACACCGATTGAGCCATGAAAGCGCCGTGCTTTGGGCTTCGCACGTGGTGCATCATCAGAGCCAGGAATTCAATCTTTCCACGGCGCTGCGGCAAACCAGCAGTGGTGTGTTTCTGGGTTGGATCTTTTACCTGCCGATGGCGCTGGCAGGCGTGCCGCCCCTTGTGATGGGTGTGGTGGCACTGGTGGATCTGCTCTACCAGTACTGGGTGCACACCGAGCAGATCGGCCGCCTGGGCTGGTTCGACCGCTGGTTCTGCAGCCCGTCGAACCACCGCGTGCACCATGCCGTGAACGACCGCTACCTGGACAAGAACTACGGCGGCATCCTGATTGTCTGGGATCGAATCTTTGGCAGCTTTCGTGACGAAGACGCGAGCGAGCCCTGCATTTATGGCACGCGCAGCGCGCTCAACAGTTGGGACCCGCTTTGGTCCAACGCCGAGGTGTATTGGACGCTGGCGCAGGATTCATGGCGCACGGCACACTGGTCTGACAAGTTGCGCGTGTGGTTCAAGGCACCCGGCTGGCATCCGGCCGATCTGGCTGCGCACTTCCCCAAACCTGCATTCGACATCGCGCAGGTGCAGACTTTTCATCCGCCCATGGGCCGATCGGTGCAAGCATTTTCCGTGCTGCAGTTCACTGCCTTGATCGTCGGCGTGAGCGCACTGCTGTGGTATGCGCAGGAGCTACCGCTGCCGCTGGCTGGCGTGTGGTTCTCAGCGCTGATGGCCGCCCTGTGGGCGCTGGGCGCGCTGATGCAGGGAAGGATCTCGGTGGCCGAGACGCTGCTGCTGGAATCCGCCGCGATCGCGACCGCTGCCAGTTCAGCCGACCTGATGCAACTGCATTTCATCTTCAAACCGTTGACGATGCTGATTGCTATCTTCATGGTGGCGTCATGCAAGGGCTTCGCAGTGACTGCCGAGGTTGCTGGGTCTGCAGGCGCGACGTCAACCGGAAAAGTCTGGCTGCTGGCGGCGCTCGCGGGCTCTCTGGCAGGTGATGTGTTCCTGATGTTTGAGGGCTTCTTCATCCCCGGACTGGTGTCGTTCCTGCTGGCGCACGTCGCTTATATCTTGCTGCTGCGTCGGGGTGTGCCGTGGTTCCCAAGCCGTGCCGCACTGGCCGCCACGCTCGGCGTCGGCGCCGCCATGTACGCCTTCCTCTGGTTCGGCGGTTTGCCCGCAGGATTGCGCATTCCCGTGGCCGCCTATGTGAGCGTGATCGCGCTCATGGTGGCGCAGGCGATCGGACGAGCCAGCACGCTGCGCAGCACGGCGTCGTGGCTGGTTGCCGCCGGCGCAGCGCTTTTCATGGTGAGTGATTCGCTGCTGGCCACCAACAAGTTTGTGCAGCCCTTGCCCATGGCGCAGTTCTGGGTGCTGGGCAGCTATTACGCCGCGCAACTGTTGATCGTGGGCGGTTGGCTGCGTGGGTTCGACTCTGGTGCAAGCAACGCGGCCGATGGAGATGTGCTGCTTCCGCGCGAAACGCTCCATGATTCTGTGCAAGTGTGACGGCTGGGGTAGCTTTGTTGCCGCAAGCTGCCACACCAAGTGGCCCGGTGAATTTCGGCAATGCGGCCTGTGTGAAAACGTCCTGACCCTGTACACCGCCTGGAGGCGAGTGCCAACGCAACGTTGAGCTGATCTGCGCGCATCGCTCAACTGTTCTTTAGTGCGCCCGATGACCACTCGATGCACTGCCCAGTTGCAGCTTGGAACCGCCGGTGCCTTGCCCGGGATTTGGCGCTCTCCGCCCTGGCTTTCCAAGCGCAACGGAGTGTTGGCTACCCGCCACAGCCGCCACCGCATCCACCGCCACAACCTCCGCCGCCGCACCCTCCACCGCACCCTGAGGCGCTGTTCGAGTTTCCGGTGTTGTTGGCGCTCTTTGGTCCGAACACGAAGTTGATGCCGGCGAAGTCATCGCTGGCCATCACGGACTGGGTTCCGAACAGTGCGAAGGCCAGGGCCAACATGGGCGCGGTGAGTCGTGCCCCTCCCTTGAGAACCCCAGTGCCTGAAGCGCAGCTCTTGAGTCTCACATTGCGCGATTCGAGCTCCTTTAGCGCCTTCTTCCCCGCGGTCGTGAGTCCGCCGATGGTGCTCAAGTGGGCCAGCATAGCCCCCATAGTTGCCAGCACCAGCAGCATAAGATACGCGACCGGGTGCGTCTCGCTGATACCGTACCAAAAGCGGCTGAACCCCACCAGAAGCATCAGGCCCAGCATCAGTGCAGCCAGTCCACTGCGACGGGAGATGGTGGCGCTTGGCAGCAACAGATTGGCCTTCTCAAGGCGATGCCGAATCGGGCCGCAAAGGATCTGGGTTTGCGGTGCGTCCAACACAGCGTGACCCGGATCTGCGGGCAGCATGCTCAGGCACTGCCGTTCGACCGGGTGCAAGCTGGCCGGATCGACGGGGTTGGCCGTGTGCGCGTAACTGGCCCCGGTGATCTTGTCGTCCTTTCGATGCGCCCGCAATTCCAGGCAACCTGCCTGCACCAACCGCGTGACCGCTGTCCCTACAACCCGATCGGCGCCCCCTTTGAGCAACGCCACTTCATAGGGGTCCAGATTGGGTGCGATACTTTTGGGTGCGGTCTGCAGGATTAGAACCAGCTTGAAGACCGACGTGACGCAGACCAGGTGCACGAGATACAGGAAGGCAAAGAAAGGTCCGTCCACGGAATCCCACTGCGAAGTTCCCATCAGAACATTGAGCATCAGCGCAGTGAGCGATAGGGTGAGGACCAGAAGGAGCCGGCGGCTCAATCCCGTTGCGAAGAAACCGGGCACGGCCCAGATGGTAGAGGGTGAACGCACGTCGCGCGAGCCAAACCGTTGATCCACGCCCGGCCAGATTTGCGGCGTAGCTGGCTGGCCAAACGAAGACTTGTACGCGGACAACGTGAACAGGTACATGTCACGGTGTCTCTGCAGCTCGTCGGGTCCTCCCTTGGACTCGGTGTGGTGCAAGAAGCGGCCCAGCACGTCATCGCAGAGGCGCTGGTAGGAGCGTGTTTGCGTGAGGTGCTGGTGCCAGGCCAAGTCAACGTCGTGCGAAGGGCATACCAACTGACCGGCAGTTTGTGTGAGGAAAAGAAAACGTCGGTATTCTTTGGTCACCGCCTGCGCGTAGCCCCATGTCCAGTCGTTTTCGGCTGCGAGCCTGGACTCAAAGCTGACCTGTGCATGGGGGTCTGACAGTGCAAAGCCCTGAATGCGCCGGTAAAGGTCTCTGTCGGTTTCAAGGGTTCTCATGCTTCCTCCTTTGTTGCAAATTCACTGAAGACGGGTCCGTTGCTCGACGCCAGTGTCTGCCGTCTCACGCGGCTCGCGAGATGTGGAGTTCCACACATCGGGCTGAGTACAGTGGAGGCACTGGAGGCGCTTCGTTCGGTCATGAGACCAAGTTTCGGTTGCCGGAAGGCTCGGTGTGTCGGCGTGAATACGTCGACATGGTTAGTGCCCCTACGTAGGGGTTTACGCGCGGTGGCAATCTGTTCCCGTTGCCCCTTGAACGAACAGTTATCGCGCAGTGCCAGATGGTGGACGTTTGCCGCCCGACGGCTGGCCGTCGGGATGGATTCGGAAGATGCGATATGCAGGGGTCCAGCTTGACTACTGAACGGGGATTTCCGCAATCTCACAGGATTTTCATTGGAATAAGATGGACGGGATTTCACTTCAGCGTGAGAGCGCTTAATCATGGCCCCTGAAGCAACGCCATTTCGCTGGGGCGTCGTTGGTCCGGGCAGCATTGCCCACCGATTCGCTGACGCCCTGGCCTTTGTGCCTGGCGCCTGCGTGCAGCGGGTATACGGTCGCAACGCGGACCGGGCCTCTGCCTTCGCGCAACGCTACAGAGCGACGACGTCGGCAACCAGCGCTGAACTGCTTTCCGACCCGAAAGTCGATGCGGTCTACATCGCAACACCGCACGCACAACATGGAGAGTTTGTTCGGGCCGCACTTCTGGCTGGCAAGCCAGTGCTCTGCGAAAAGCCCCTTGTCCCCACCCACGCTGAAGCTGAAGCCCTTGTGCAACTGGCGCGCGAGCGCGGGGTTTTCCTGATGGAAGCGCTCTGGACTCGCTTCTTGCCGGCCTATGAGTTGGCTGGAGCCTGGTTGCGCGACGGCCTGATCGGTGAGCTACGCTCACTGAGCTCAAGCTTTTGCTTTTCGACACCGTTTGACCCGGCGAGCCGACTCTGGGATCCGGCGCTGGCCGGTGGGGCATTGCTGGACCTGGGCATCTACAACCTGGCCGTGACGCGCTGGGCATTGCAACAAACCCACGGTGGTGTCTGCCCCGAGCTCAATGGGATGGAAGTCCACGCGGCCTTCGCGCCCAGCGGCGTCGATGCCAGCGTCGAAGCCACGCTGCACTTTTCCGGCGGCATCACGTCACGCTTGCGCTGTGGCTTTGACGCGTCCTCTGGCAACGCGTTTGAGGTGCTGGGCACTCAGGGCTGCCTGCGCTTTCCCTACAACTTCTGGCAGGCCGAGTCGGTAGAGTTAATCAGGGCTTGGCAAACGCCAGAACTGACTGCAGCGCCATTCGCCGGCAATGGCTTTGAAGGCGAGATAACCGAAGCCCAGACCTGTATCCGCGCGGGACGAATCGAGAGCCTGCGCATGCCCCATGCCGAGAGTCTTGCCCTGGTCGAGTGGATGGATGCCATGCGTCGGAAGATTGGCGTGCATTACCCGTTCGAGCCACGTCACCCATAGGGAAGATCATGGAAGAAACACTGTCAAGCCAATCCCCAATAAAGCAGCCAAGCGCATGGTTGCCAGTGGTGATGTCATTGACGGCACTGATCGTGGTGCTGGGCCACCTCATCATGTTCGGTGCAACGCGCGAAGCCGATGAGGGCGTTGCTGGTCACGTCTGGCAACTGCTGATGGTGTTGCAAGCACCATGGGTGGCGTGGTTTGCGCTCACGTGGCCGCGCCGCGCTCAGAGGCAGTCAATATTGATCTTGACATTGCAGGCGATTGCGGCGTTTACAGCCGTCGTCCCGGTGTGGTTCTTCAGGCTGTGACGGCCGTGTTGTCGACTCCTGGCGGCCTTTGACGGGGTACGTGGCGCCAGACCTTGGTCCACTTATCGTCTGGACCATGGCACACACGGCGCGAGCGCAGGCTCCACGGGCTTAGGCGCAACTGCCGTTGGGAGGCTGATCCGAGTCGCGCCAATGCAGTGCCGTGCGAAGGCCATTGGGTCGAGAACATCCTTTACCGTCGGGCAGCCGGACTCCTTCATGGCCTGAAAGCAGACAAGCATGCTGTAGTGCAGATGATTCAGCTTTTCCGTGGAAAGGCCAAGGCGCTTCTGGAGCAGGACGCACGCATGGATGTTGGGCTGACTGCGAGCCACTCCCTCAATCAGTCGTTCGTTCTGCCGCACATCGATGGCAGGTACCTTTGAGACCGCATGAATGAGTGAAGCGCGTGTTGTCCGCCTCATGATCTGGTTGGGTTTGCAAGGTTCAGTGGGTGAATGTCGCGGGATACTTGCCAGGCTGGCGGTGGCTCCCAATGAACGATGTGAAGCCTGAGGTCTGAGTTACCAGGTCGAGCGAACCGACAGAGGGGTTTCGTGTTTCAGTGAAAACAATTTCTCCGCGAACCAGCGGGACAGACTGCCTCTGACAATCCATGCAGTGATTGCTGCAAACGCACCATTCATGGAACTGCTGGTGACATCGCGAACGATCAGGTAGGCAGCTGCCGCAGCCAGAATGCTTGCGATCACTGTGATGATCGTCACTGCAAGCCCTGTGTAGGGCAGCTCGAATATCGCGGGAGTATCGCCGTCGCCCAGTCGATCAAGCGCGGCAAGGTAACGTTCGAACGTACCGGTCAAAAGCGCGACAGCATACGCCAGACATGCAGTCAAAACGGTGAATCTATTCATGGTGAGTTCCTTCGCCGCGGGTGTCTCTGATCGATCCAGGTTGCCCAGTTGCTTCAATGGCGACGCATCGAACTTCACGCACCGGACTGATACGTGGCGGATACCGTGCGATTAAATTTCCCCGATTTCGGACCGATCGCCTCCAAGTCTGTACTCATCATCGCCCCGTCACCGTGTGCCAGCGCGCACAGAAAAAAGATCGACTCAGCTGACGGAATGGAGATCCGACGCCGCCGTGATCTCGACGACAGTCAGCGCGGATTCACGGCACTGCCCGCCTGGCCATCGATGACAACTTCCGCCGTCAATGGTTGAGGGAAGTATGGAGTCAGCAGATATTTTTTCAGTGCGGTGACGCACATAAAACAAAATCTGCGCCGTCATCGATGCAAACATCATCCTGCTCACCGTTTCGGATTCCGAAGAGTCCATCAGCTGGCAGGGAAGCCATTTTTCGGGCTGTTATAGGTATGCGAACGTAACTTCCAAACCCCTTTTGCAAAACACAATCTGAAACAAGCCAGCGTGTGCCAGTGCACAGACCGCACTGCATTGCAACGGGACACTGTTCACCTGCACTTGCCCGACTCACGGCGCGGCGCTACACGAGCAAGTTGACCTCGATAGGGTTGGCTAACACTTGATGATTGACCAGAGGAGTTACGAAATGAACAGTTTGAACGGCAGCCTATACGCGCGCCCATTGACCCGCACACTGAATGACTTGCGCATGGGGCACGACAACGACGCAATAGCAAGCGGCATGTCGGCACATCCACTGCGCCCCTTGGTGTTTCTCTTGCTCTTCATTGCTGTCGCCTCGGCATTATTCTGGGCCTATAAAGGGAAAGCCGATTCAAACGCGCAGGATCACGTTGTGTCCAAGCCGGTTCCCGGCTCCCCCCTGCAAACCGGTTTGGATCTGGGCCCTGCTGGCATCAATCCGACGCCGATAGCCAGGTTGACTGAAGCGATGCCGCTTCCTGACGCGGCCAATTCCTCGCTGCAAATTCGGCCCGGAGATCCTCAAACCGAATCGAAGAATGCAGACCATCCACGCAATGATCCACTGACGAAATCCGCTTTGGTGTCGTCCAAGCGGAAGGCATCCACTAACGCATCGGCACAGCGCGAGGCAGCAATCAGGAGGCCGGATGCGGCACCGGCAGAAATGCCACAATTTGCGTTTACAAAGGAAGAGTTGGCCATACCGCAAGCACCGCCCACAGCGCCATCGCCCACATTGTTGGCTGAGCCAGCGCCACAGTAGTTCAAACTGGATTTTTCGATCAGTTGGAGTCGGTTGCGCCGCGCAATGGCATTCACAGTGCGTCCATTCAGTTCATTGTCACGTTGTCATTGGGGCGGCCACGCCCTCAAGCTACGGCGCTCGCTGTGCGCCGTGAAAAGGCGGCGCCTTCGCGCACGGGCTTCAGGGGGCCCGCCGCTCGCCGGCGCCGGCTGTATGTCCCTTTGCAGCCACTGGCGGAAGTCAGGAGCGGTTGATTTTTCGTTTGAGGGCGCAGGCCAGTTGGAACGAGTTCTTGCGCAATTCCAGCTATCCTAAGCCCATGTCAATCGATCTTCGTTTCGCCGAGGTTCCCCAACGCCTATTGGTCACCGGTGGTACCGGCTTTATCGGAACTGCGTTATGTCGCGCCCTGTTAAGTCAAGGCCATGCGATAACACTGCTTGCCCGCAATCCGGCGAAGGCCACTGATCTTTTTGGTTCCAAGGTACGCACCGTTCAAAGCTTCTCCGAGTTGGATCCGGCAGCCCCATTTGATGTGGTGGTGAATCTTGCGGGTGAGCCAATCGTAGGGCCTCGTTGGACGGAGGCACGCAAGGCGGTGCTTCATGCCAGTCGCCGCAACCTCACGCGGTTGTTGGTTGAATGGATTGCGCGCGCGCACAGCAAGCCCAGGTTGATGATTTCCGGCTCCGCCATAGGCTACTACGGTGTGCAGCCCATAGGCGAACCACGTTCCCTGTCCGAAAACGCGCCAGCGCAGGACCTCTTCATGTCTGAAATTTGTCAGGCATGGGAGTCAAGCGCGCAAGCTGTACGACAACTTGGGGTCACATTGGTCATCCTGCGTCTGGGTATCGTGTTGGGGCCGTGCAGTTCGGGTCAGGGTGCCTTACCAAAAATGCTGTTGCCGGTACGTTTCGGGCTGAATGGTATTTTGGGTCAGGGGCGGCAGATCGTGAGCTGGGTGCATTTGGCCGACGTGTTGGGCGCCATTGCGCATGTGATGTGCCTGCCTGAGACCCAGGTTCAGGGTGCGTTCAACCTCACGGCGCCTGAACCCTTGAGCCAGAGAGAATTCATGAAGATTGCAGCGCAGGTGCTGAAGCGCCGCTGGGCCCTTCCCATCGCCGCCCCATCGTGGATTCTTCAAGGCCTATTGGGTGAACAGGCAAGTTTGCTCCTGCAAGGGCAAAGGGTTTTGCCAACGCGCTTGTTGAATACGGGCTACAGCTTTGCATTTCCAAAGTTGCGGCAAGCGCTCAAAGATTGTGTCGAGAGGTAGATGTCATGGCTGAGCGTCTGCAAATCGGACCCACGCGGCGGCGCTTCGCCGAGATGACTTGGCGGGTCGCGCACCTTCGTTGAATTTCAGCCGACGCATTGGACTGGCGGGCGAATGGCCTGGGGCCGCCCGGGGCATGCGAAGCCCTTTAGAATTCCCTCGATCATCAAAGGAATAATCATGCTTTTTGAACCCTTCTCGGCGCGCAATTTAAAGCTCGCCAACCGCACCGTAATGGCGCCCATGACGCGCAGCCGGGCCGTTGACGCCAACACGCCCAACGCACTCATGGCCGAGTACTACGCGCAGCGCGCATCAGCGGGTCTGATCGTGACCGAAGGCACTTCTCCCTCGCCCAACGGTCTGGGTTATGCGCGCATACCGGGCTTGTTCAATGCACAGCAGGTGCGCGGCTGGAAACTCGTCACTGATGCCGTGCATGCCCGTGGCGGCAAGATCGTGGTGCAATTCATGCATGCAGGTCGCGTCGCCCATGTGGCCAACCTGCCCGCTGGCGCCGAAGTGTTGGGTCCGTGTGCTGCGGCGCTGACCGGTGAGATGTACACCGATGCGCAGGGCATGCAGCCGCACAGCGCGCCGCGCGCCATGAACGAGGGCGACATCGCCCACGCCGTGGCAGAGTACGCGCAGGCGTCAAAGCTGGCGATCGAAGCCGGTTTCGACGGGGTCGAACTGCATGGCGCGAACGGCTACCTGATCGAGCAGTTTCTCAATCCGAATGTGAACCAGCGCAGCGATGGCTACGGCGCCAGTATCGAGGGGCGCAACCGCTTTGCACTGGAGGTCGCGCGCGCTGCGTCGGCCGCGATCGGTGCCGACCGCGTGGCCATGCGCCTGTCGCCCCACGGCGTTTTCAACGGCACCGGTGCCTTTGCGCAGGTGCAGGCGCAGTACCTGGCGCTGGTTAACGAACTGTCGGCGCTGGGGCTGCTGTACGTGCACCTGCTGGACCACAGCGCCATGGGTGCGCCGCCGGTGCCGGCCGAACTCAAGGCGCTATTGCGCACGGCGTTCAAGGGCCCGTTCATGCTCGCGGGCGGCTTTGATGGCGCCAGTGCAGAGGCCGCGCTGGTCGCGGGCCAGGCGGATCTGATCGCCTTTGGCCGCCCCTTCCTCGCCAACCCCGATCTGGTGCAGCGCCTGCGCAGCCATGCGGCCTTGAACGAGCCCGACATGTCCACCTTCTACACGCCGGGCGCCAAAGGCTACACCGACTATCCGGCACTATGAACTGGGCGCGATGGCTCGGCGCGCTGCTGTTGTTCAGCCTCTTGGCCCCAGCCTGGGCCCAGGCCCCGGTGGCGAGCGTGCCGGCCGTGGATCTGGTGCGCTACAGCGGCAAGTGGTTCGAGATTGCCAGCTTTCCGATGTTCTTCCAGCGCAACTGCGTGGCCGACACGACGGCGCAATACACTGCTGCGCCGGACGGCAGCATCACGGTGCACAACCGCTGCCGCTCCCAGGATGGTTTTGACGATGCCACGGGCAAGGCAACGGTGGTCGAGGGCTTTGGCAACGGTCGCCTGAAGGTCTCCTTCTTCTGGCCGTTCAAGGGCGACTACTGGGTGCTGGGGCTGGACCCGCAGTACCGCTGGGCGGTGGTGGGCAATCCGAATCGTGACTACTTGTGGGTGTTGTCGCGCACGCCGCAGTTGGACCAAGCGATGCTGGAGGACGCGCTCGCGACGGCGCGCGCCCAGGGCTTTCATCTGAACCGATTGCACTACACGCCCCAAGCCACGGCCGTCAGCCCCTGAGGCAAGGCCGCTTCGCTGCGGCTTTACCTCAGTCTGCGATTGAACGTTTCACCACGGCGTAGCGTTGCAGCGTGCGGAGTCGGGCAGCGTCATGATCCACCAGGGGTGAGGGCGTATCGCGCCCAACGACCACGCCGCACTCGCTCTGCTGCGCCGCGCTCATACGCCACGGGGCGTGGATGAACCTGTCGGACACAGCGCTGAGTTCGGGCAGGTAGCGGCGGATGAAACGCCCCTGCGGGTCGAAGCGCTCGGACTGGCGCACAGGATTGAAGATGCGGAAATACGGCTGGGCATCGCAGCCGCTGGACGCCGCCCATTGCCAACCGCCGTTGTTGGCCGCGAGGTCAAAGTCGTTTAGCTGCTCCGCGAAATAGGCCTCACCGCGGCGCCAGTCCAGTCCCAGATCCTTGGTCAGAAACGAAGCCACGACCATGCGCAGCCGGTTGTGCATGTAGCCGCTCAGATTCAACTGACGCATGGCTGCGTCGACCAGCGGGTAGCCGGTTCGGCCTTCGCACCAGGCGTGGAACAGTTCGTCTGCAACTTCACCCTGCTCCCATTCGATGGCGTCGTAGGCGGGCTTGAAGGCTGCGTTCACCACCTGCGGGAAGTGGTCCAGGATCATGAAATAGAAGTCGCGCCAGACCAGTTCCGAGAGCCAGACCGAAGCGCCGGTGTCGCCCGTCAAGGCGCCATGTGCCAGCGCCAGCGACACCAGTTTCCGGATCGACACGGTGCCAAAGCGCAGGTGCACCGACAGGTAGGACACGCCCTTGATCGCGGGAAAGTCGCGCTGCGCCTGATAGCCGCGGATGCGCGCGCTGAAATCGGCGAGCAGCCGCTGCGCGCCCGACATGCCCGGGACGATGCCGAGCGCGCGCAGGTTGGTGGAACCAAAGCCGATCTGCTCCAGCGTGGGCACGCCGGCGCCATGAACGCTGGCCACCAGTTGGCCGGCAACGCCTTTGTGCGTAGCGACGTCCGACGCTTTCAAGCGCTTGCACCAGTTGTTCTTGTAGGGCGTGAAAACGGTGTAGGGCTGAGCCGCCTGTGTCAACACCTCGTCGCCATCGAAAATCACCTGGTCCTTGAACGACTCAAAACGTCTGCCACTGACCTCCAGGCTTTGCTCCACGGCTGCATCGCGCGCCTTGGCCTGGGGCTCGTAGTCGCGATGGGCAAAGACCGCGTCCACGCCCAGCTCGTTGGCCAACTCGGGGATCTCAGATTCCGCCAAGCCATGACGGACGATCAGTGCGCCGCCGCGCTGGCGCAAGGCCAGGTCGAGTTCGACCAGGGACTCGCGGATGAACTCGACCCGCCGATCTCTTCGGGTCGGCAGGCGTTCGAGGATCTCGCGGTCGAAGACAAAAACGCAGTGCACGCGGCGGGCGCGGCGCAGCGCCTCAGCGAGCGCGGCGTGATCGGTGTCGCGCAAGTCGCGGCGAAACCAGACCAGGACGGAGTCGAGCATCGTGTTTTTGGGCCCAAGTGCAGGTATCGAGGTGCGGCGGATCAGGTCCCGCTACCTATTGCCGGGCCTGCTTCCTCAGCCAAAGCGTGATGCGGCCGAACAGCGGCAGTTGGTCGTACAGCTCTGCGGCGTCCCAATAGTCGTGGTGCAGCACGATCAGGCCCGACCCATCCAGCCTCAGGTGCGAGCCACCCACAATGCATTGCTCCTTTCCCATATTGAAGCGCTTGAAGCCAAAGCGGAACTCCCAGGTCAGGAAGCACTGGCGCTCTTGCACGATGCGATTGGTGATGAGAAACCGTGGCTGCTCCAGGTTCGCGTACATGTGCAGAAAAATATGCTGAATGGCGGGCACGCCGCGCACGTCGTTGAACGGGTCCACGAAACGCGCATCGGCGGCGTAAACCGTGTCAAGCGCCGGCACCACGGCCGGGGTCAGGGTCTCAAAGGCATGAACGATGCGGTCAACGTGATGCTTCATGAGCGCTCAGGCTTTTTTCAAACAGCCGGTAGCCGCAAAAAAGGCGGGGTAGGGCAGGAATTGCAGGGCTTTCATCCATCGCGTAAAGCGCTTGGGAAAGTGGATTTCAAAATCGCCCTGCGCCCATCCCTTAAGGATCTCTTGCGCTGCCTGTCCGGGGGTGATCAATGCCGGCATTCTGAACCGGTTTTGCCGGGTCAGGGGCGTGTCGACAAAACCGGGGCTGATGAGTGACACGCCCACGCCTTGCGCGTGCAATTCCAGGTAGAGCGTCTCGCTCAGGTTGATGAGTGCCGCCTTGGTGGGGCCATAGGCCAGGCTACTGGGCAGGCCCCGGTAGCCCGCCACGCTGCCCATCAGGCTGATGTGGCCCCGCTGCCCATAGCGCGGGTCCGGCGGCTGTGCGAGCAGCGTAGGCACGACCGCATCCAGCAGGTACAAAGCGCCCAGGTAATTGACCTGGTTGTGGCGCAGCAGTTCGCCCAGATCCATGGCGTTGGCGTCCATGGCGCGGTAGTGGCCGGCACAATATACGACGCAGTCCAGCGCTCCCTGGGCCGCGATCTTGCGTGCCGCGTCCTTGACGGCGGCGGCATCGGTCACGTCCAGCTCCAGCGCTGTAGCGCCGGGGTGTTCATCGACAAAGGCACGCAGCGCAGCCGCTGAACGGGCCGAGACCACGACCCGCGCACCTTGCGCGTGCAAGGCGGAGGCTGTAGCGCGGCCAATGCCGCTGGAGGCACCCACCAGCCACACGCTGCGTGCGCGCCAATCTGCCATGCGTGGGTTCAATGCCATGGCATGCTCATCGCTTGACAAACGAGAGCGTGACTTCGCCCAGACCCACGCCCCACTTGCCCATCGCCGCCTTGTTGAGCATGAGCCTGTCGTTCATCAAATACATCCAGTCGTCGAACTGCACCTCGATCACGCGACCGTCCACCGGCAGTGCCAGCGTATAGGTCCAGTGGAAGGCGTTACCGCTTTGCTCGCCTTGCGCGCTGCCCACCACGTCGTCGGCCTGGCCGGTGTACTGGCCGTCGGCATGGCGCGTGAGCCGCCAGACGCGCCGCTGTGTGCTGCCGTCTGAATAGCTGAACGCCTCGTCCAGCACGCCCGCATCGCCCTGCCAGTGGCAGTTCATCAGCACTGTGAAGCGCTTCACGACCTTGCCCGATCGGTCAGTGAAGAGGCCGTAGGCGTCCAGCGTACCGTTGAAATAATCGCGCAGTTCCAGCACTGGCGTTTGTGTGGCGTAGTCATGGACCTGCGGCGCACTGCAGGCACTGAGCAGCACACTGGACATGATGGCTGAGAGCCATCGGCGGGATAGGAAGATGCGTCGATTCATGGCTGAACCGCCACTGGCTTGAGCAGCGTGTACTGCATCAGGTTGATGTCGCCGGAGTCAAACGCGGCTTCACAATAGGCCAGGTAGAACTCCCAGATGCGCATGAAGCGTTTGTCAAAGCCGAGCGCCGCGGCTTCGGCCTTGCGACTCAGGAATGCATCGCGCCAGCGACGCAGAGTTTCGGCGTAGTCAGCACCGAAGGCAAACTCGTCCACGATCTGCAAGCCCGCAGCCTGCGCCTGGAGGCGAAACTCTGCCGGACATGGCAGGCAGCCGCCGGGGAAGATGTACTGCTGGATGAAGTCGGTGGAGGCGATATAGCGCTCAAACAGCGCGTCGTCGATGACGATGCTTTGCACGCAGGCCCGCCCACCCGGTTTCAGCAGTCGGCTCAGCGTGGCAAAGTATTGCGGCCAGTAGGCGCGGCCCACGGCTTCGACCATCTCGATCGAACAGATCGCGTCAAACGGCGCGTCGGCAATGTCGCGGTAGTCCTGCAGGCGCAGGTCGACGCGCGCACCGGTCCCAGTGCTCACGCCCAATCCCTGCATACGTGCATTGGCATAGGCGAGCTGCTCGGTGCTGAGCGTCACGCCCACCACGGACGCACCCAGGTCGACGCTGGCCTGCTGCGCCAGCGCGCCCCAGCCGCAGCCGATTTCCAGCACGCGGTCGCCGGGCTTGACCTGTGCCATCTGCAGCGCGCGGCGCACCTTGGCGTGTTGCGCTTCGGGCAAGGATCGCGACAGGTCACCCTCAAACCAGGCGCTCGAGTAGTTCATGCTTTCGTCCAGCCACAGGCGGTAAAACGCATTCCCCAGGTCGTAGTGGGCTTGGATGTTCTTGCGGCTGTTGGCGCGGCTGTTGTGCTGCAAAAGATGTTTCACGCGGTGCAGCAGGCGTCCGGCCCAGGTGCCAAAGATCATGGCGTCGACCTGCTGGCGGTTGGCCGTAAAGACCTTCAGCAATTCGGTCAGGTTGGGCGTGCTCCAGTCCCCCGCGATATAGCATTCTGCAAAGCCGATGTCGCCGGACTTGAGCGCCGCGCCAAACACGTTCCAGTTGTTCAACGTCATGCTCGCGCTGGGGTGCTGCGGCGAGTGCATGGCGTGCTGTTGTGGGTGCTCGCCAAAGCGGCGCTGCGAACCATCGGGCAGGTGCAAGCTGAGCGCACCGTGGTGCAGGTTTTGCAGCAGGCGCAGGGCCGAGCGTGCTGCCGCGGGTGCGCCTTTGGGAGCAACGCTGCACCGAGCGGCGACTGTGACGGTGTTCATGATGGGTTTCCTCGGGATAGGGATTGGCGCGACACAAACGCATCGGGCGGCGCGGGTTTGCGAAAGAACGGGACCTTCTTCAACCACAGGCGCAGGGCCTGGCTGTGGATGTGCAGCACGACGCCCAGGGTCATGAACGGGTAGCGCCACAAGGCGCGGCGCAGCGCGGCACGGGTGAGGGGTACAAGCGTGCCGCCCACGCTGGTTTGCAGCACCGCGTTGTCACGGTCGTCGTAGTAATCAATGCGGGCCAGCGAGCGCTCCAGCCCGGTCTGCGCGCTGCGCATAAAGTTGAAGCGGTAGTGACCCGCCACGGGGTTGAAGGGCGACACATGGAATACCTTGTCGGAACGCTGTTCCACGCCGTAGCGCGGACTGTTGAGCAAATAGCAATGGCGTTCACCAAAGGTGTTGTTCACTTCGACCACAATCGCGCGCAGAGCACCGCCCTGATCGTCGGACGCACGGTGGCAGTACCAGAAGCTCACCGGCTTGAAGCTGTAACCCAGCACCCGCGGATAGGTGTGCAGCCACACTTCGCCGGTGGCGTCATGTATCCCTTCGCGCAGCAGCAATTCGTCCAGCCAGGCCAGGACGCCGCCTTGTGCCGGAGAGCGGCCATCGCCATGGTCGGCTTCAAAAAAACTCAACAATCCGGTCTGGTTGATGGCCCATCTGGCGTCGTTTTTGGGCTCCCCTTTGAGGCTTCGCAGCGGCAGCATCAGAAAGTACGTGGGGTAGGTAAAGGTGTGGCGCCGCGGGCGCAGCCGGGTGTGGCGTACATCGCCAAAACCGATGAGCGCCTCGGACTTCATCACGCAGTTGCCCCGTGTGCGCCCAAGTCTTCGAGCAAGCGCGCCGCGGCGGCGAATCCGGCCTTGAGGCCGTCTTCATGGAAGCCGTAACCCATCCAGGCCCCGGCAAAGTAGCGGCCATTTCGGCCCTGCAGTTGCGCCATGCGGCCCTGCGCGGCCACGGCCTCCAGGTCAAATACCGGGTGCGCATAGTCGTAGCTGCCAATGACTTTGTTGCTGTCGATCGGGCGCAGGGGGTTGAGGGACACGATCACGGACTGCTCCCACGGCAGGGGCTGCAGGCGGTTGAGCAGGTAGTGCAGGCACACCCTGTCTGCTTGGTGCCCGGGCGCTGCGGCGCGCTCGTAGTTCCAGGCCGCCCAGGCCGACGGGCGTGCGGGCAGCACCGATGCATCGGTGTGCAGCACAGCCTGGTTGGACTGGTAACGAATCACGCCCAGGGTGTCGCGCTCCAGCGCCGTTGGCGCGGCGAGCAGCTTAAGTGCCTGGTCCGAGTGCGTGGCAATGATCACCTTGTCGAACCATTCGGTGTCGCTGTCGGTGTGGATGCGTACGCCGCCCCTGCCATCGGCGGTGCTGCCCAGGTGTTCGATGCGGCGCACGGGTGTGTTCAGGCGCTTGTCGGCAATGCCCGCGATGATTTTCTCCACGTAATGCCGGGCACCGCCCTGCACCGTCCACCACTGGGGGCGCCGTGTGATTTGCAGCAGGCCGTGGTTGTAGCAAAAGCGCACCATGGTCGAAACCGGGAACTGCAGCATCTGCGCCGTGGGGCAACTCCAGATGCAGGCCATCATCGGCAGGAAATACCAGTCACAAAACGCAGCGCCGAACCGGTTCTCCCGCAAGAACTCGCCCAGGGGCTGGCTCAACTCGGCGTCCGATCCGCTTTGGGCAATGCGTGTCGTGAGCGCGTTAAAGCGCAACAGATCGCGCAGCATGCCCCAGAAGCGCGGATTGAGCAGATTGGCGCGTTGTGCAAAAACGGTGTCCAGACTGGATCCGCTCCACTCAATGGCGCCCCCGGTCGCCGGGTCGCTGGCCTGCACCGAAAACGACATCTCCGACTTGACCGTGGCCACGTCCAACTGCGCCAACAGCGCAATCAACCGCGGGTAAGTGCGCTCGTTCAGCACCAGGAAGCCGGTGTCCACCCCATGTGTCACGAGCCCCTGGGACGTGGGCAGGGTGACGTCAACCGTGTGCGTGTGGCCGCCAAAATAGTCACCCGCCTCCAGCAGCGTGATATCCGCTTGACCCCGCAGAGCATGGGCTGCGGCCAAACCGGAAATTCCGGCCCCCACGATGGCAACTTTGATCGACACACGCATTCCTTTTCAGTGACTGGCGCTATTTTATACTAGTTGGTATTTCTGTGACTATTTGGTATTTTTATGGGCATGGTATTCTTCTTGTTGTCATTGAAGGCTAGAATCCACTCTATGGCTGCAGCTGCTCCCACCAAGCTTTCCTTCAAGGCAAAAATGCTTGAGGCGCGCGAGGACGCCATCATCCAGTCGGTCAACCGGCTGCTGGCCGAAAAAGGCTTTGAGGCCATGACGGTGGACGAAGTGGCTGCGGAAGTGGGCATTGCGAAGGCCAGCCTGTACAAACATTTCCCAAGCAAGGAAGACTTGGCCGCGGCTGCCATGGTGTCGGTGATGCGCCGTGCGCAGAAGTTCCTGGATACTTTGCCTGCCGGGCCGTCTCCCATGGAGCAACTGCGCGCCGTCGTTTGCTGGACCCTGGGCCTGAAACTGGCCGGTGAAATGCCGTCGCTACCCAGCCAGAACTCCCGCCTGCGCAGCGCACTGATGGGTAACAAAGCCTATATGGACGGCCTGATGGACGTGAGCGACAGGGTCGGCGCCTGGATCGAGGCGGCGCAGGCCCAAGGCACTCTCAATCCGAAATTGCCGCCGATTGCGGTGCTCTACACGCTGTACGCGCGGGCTTGTGACCCAGTGCTGGAATTCCTGAAAATGGGCGACTTGTACCGCGACGACGAGATCATTGAACTGGTGATGGCCACCTGCTTTGACGGATTGAACTCTCGTTAACTCGAGCACCACGTGTCCTTGACCGGACCCAGAGAATTTCAATCTGTGGCTGTTTGTAGCCCGCTACTTACGAATGCGCTAGTGCGGTGGGCCCACAGCCTCGGTCGACGACTGCTCCAGAGATTGAAGTCAGTAGATTTTCCAGGACCGCTGACTGCCAAAACCGGCCATCCGAATTTACGTTTTCGCGCCGGACCAGAGGTGAAATCCCTGACTCGACTCAAGGCTTGAAGAGTTGCACTTTCAACGCCGTCATTGCTGGGAATGTTTGGCGTTGGCGGTCAGCAAAGGCAAGGCGTGATGGATGGCTGTTGCTGCAACCAACACATCGACCAACTTCAGGCTGTGCCACAGAGCGTATTTCTCGACCAGGCCGCAAGCCAACTCCGCCCACCAGTCAATCCCGCAAGGTTTCAGCCTTCCATCCGCGCCACTCGCTGCATCAGTCGCGACACAGCTTGCTCGGGGCGAAGTCGGCCGTCCAGCAGATCGACCACCGCCTGTGAAATCGGCATGTCCACGCCCAGGCTTTGCGCACGTTGCACCACGGCGCGCGCGCAATACACGCCTTCGGCCACGTGGCCGAGCGAATTCACGGCCTGATCCAACGTTCGGCCCTGGGCCAGCATCAGTCCCACCTGCCGGTTTCGGCTGAGGTCGCCGGTCGCCGTCAGTACCAGATCGCCCAAACCCGACAAGCCCATGAAGGTTTCGGTCCGGGCACCCAGCGCACAGCCCAGTCGCGTGATTTCAGCCAGGCCGCGGGTGATGAGTGCGGCGCGTGCATTCAGTCCCAACCGCATACCATCGCACAATCCGGTGGCGATGGCGAGCACGTTTTTGACTGCGCCGCCGACCTCGACGCCGGCCAAGTCGTCGCTGGCATAGACGCGCAAACTGCTGCTGTGAAAAGCCTCGACCAGCGCTTCACGTACCGTTGCGTGCGTGCTGGCTGCCACCAGCGCCGTGGGCTGAGCCCGCGCCACTTCCAGGGCAAAACTGGGACCACTCAAGACACCGGACATGAGAGTGGGCGCCACCTGCGTTGCCACTTCATGGCCAAGCAGTCCGAACGGTGAATCATGGGGCGCTTCGAAGCCTTTGCACAGCCAAGCCACAGGCGCGCTGCAGTTCTTCAATTGCCCCAACACCCCGCGCAACCCCGCCATGGGCGTGGCTACGACGATCAGGTCGGACGCGCGCTCGCCCAGGCCAGGAAACGTGGAATCCCCGGTCTCTATCTGCAAATTGTCGGGAAACTCCACGTCGGGCAGGTAGCGGGCGTTCACCCGACTCGCCTGCATGGCGTGCGCCTGCTGCGCGTCGCGCACCCACAGGCCGACCTGATGTGCTGCATCGGGTGACCGGCTGGCACTGATCGCCAGGGCCGTACCCCAGGCGCCCGCACCCACAATCCTGATCTTCATCGTGCGCGTGCTCCCCCGATGATGCGGCCCAAGCAGGCCGCGGCAAGAATCAGTTCAACGTTGTCGGCTGGGTATCGCCGCCCGCGACGGACTGTTGCGCCTGCTGGGCCACCTGCTGCTCGTACATCGCCTGGAAATTGATCTCTGCCAGATGCACTGGCGGGAAGCCAGCGCGCTGGATCAGGTCTGCCACGTTTCCACGCAAGTAGGGATAAACGATTTGCGGGCAAGCGATGCCCATGATGGGCCCCATTTGCTCGTCCGTCATGTTGCGTATTTCAAAAATCCCGGCCTGCTTGACTTCGACCAGAAACACGGTCTTTTCTTTTACCTTGGCCTGTATCGTGCCGGTGACAGTGACTTCGAATATGCCCTCAGTCACAGGGTTGGCGTTGATGCCCAACTGGATGTCCACGTTCGGTTGTTCCAGCTCCAGCAAAATAGCGGGCGAATTGGGTTGTTCCAGTGACGATTCCTTCAGGTAAATGCGCTGGATTTGAAAAACGGGTGCGGGTGTATCAGCCATGTGAACTCTCTTGGGTAAAAACAAGACCCGCACCAAATGTTGCGGCGGGCCCAGGACGGAAAGGGCAGATTATCTCAGGTGTCGCGGCTTTGACATTCAGGCCGCGTTGAGCAGGGGATTCAGCGCGCCTTTGGCATCCAGCGCCATCAGGTCGTCGCAGCCCCCGACGTGGGTTTGCCCGATGAAGATCTGCGGTACGGTGCGCCGCCCGGTCAGCTCCACCATCCTGATGCGGGCAGCGCTGTCGCTGTCCACGCGGATCTCCTCGATGCGCTGAACGCCTTTGGCGCTGAGCAACTGTTTGGCCCGGGTGCAAAAGGGGCAGACGGCGGTGGTGTACATGGTGACGGTTTGCATGGTCTGTCTCGCGGCGGATGGCTTCAGGATTTTTCAATCGGCAGGTTTGCGGCCTTCCACGCAGCCAGACCGCCGCTGAGCGACTGTGCCTGTTCGTAGCCCAGTTTTCTGGCAATGGCGAGCGCCCGGTTGGAACGTGCGCCGCTCTGGCACACCAGGATCACGGGCAAGGCTTTGTTCTTCACCGCTGCCGGCAACTTTTCTTCCAGCTGATTCAGCGGTATGTTTTTCGCGGCGCCCACGTGGCCCAGGGCAAATTCGTCGGACTCGCACACATCGATGACGACCGCCTTTTCCCGGTTCATCAGTTGCACCGCCGCCGCCGCCGACAAGCCGCCGCCGGCACCCTTCACCAACGGCCAGAACAGCAGGCTGCCCGAGACCAGGGCAACGGCAATCAACATCCAGTTATCGAGAATAAATATCACATCAGTCCTTGTTTCAAAATGGCGCCGCACGGGCTGCCTGCAAACGGGGATTCTAGAATGCGAGCTTGACTTTGGGGCTGAGGCACCGATTTCACCTCATGTTTCATCCATTTTTTTCACTGACGCACAAGGGACAGCATGCACAAACTGGTATTGATCCGCCACGGCGAATCCACCTGGAATCTGGAGAATCGTTTTACCGGCTGGACCGATGTGGACCTGACTGACACCGGTATTGAACAGGCGAAAAATGCCGGACGCCTGCTGAAGGCCGAAGGCTTCGAATTCTGCGTTGCCTACACCAGCGTGCTCAGGCGCGCCACCCGCACGCTCTGGCATTGCCTGGATGAAATGGACCGGACCTGGTTGCCCGTGGTGCACAGTTGGCGCCTGAACGAGCGCCATTACGGCGCGCTGCAGGGCCTGAACAAGGCTGACATGGCCAAGCAATACGGCGACGCACAAGTGCTGGTTTGGCGCCGCAGCTACGACACCCCGCCGCCGGCGCTCGACCCCACCGACGCGCGCAGCGAACGAGGGGATTTGCGCTACGCCAAGATGCCTTCAGAGCAGGTGCCTCTTACCGAGTGCCTCAAGGACACGGTGGCGCGCGTCATGCCGCTGTGGACCGAATCCCTGGCGCCGGCGATCAAGTCCGGCAAGAAGGTGTTGGTGGCAGCGCACGGCAACTCGATTCGCGCGCTGGTGAA
Source organism: uncultured beta proteobacterium (assembly GCA_903832285.1). Taxonomy (GTDB): domain Bacteria; phylum Pseudomonadota; class Gammaproteobacteria; order Burkholderiales; family Burkholderiaceae_C; genus CAIKVZ01. Next base: position 97,204 of record CAILAY010000050.1, read on the forward strand.
GTACCTCGACGGCATTTCCGACGCCGACATCGTGGGTCTGAACATTCCCAACGGCATACCGCTGGTGTACGAGCTGGACGACGAACTCAAACCTATTCGGCACTACTACCTGGGAGACGCCGCTGCGGCCGCGCGCGCGGCCGCAGCGGTGGCGAATCAGGGAAAAGCATGAGACCTTGCGGGACAGAGGTTTTTGGGGTCAGAGTCCAGATTCGCGGAGCCATTGGGCTCTCGGCGTAGCGCGGCGCTTGGGCGCCGCTGCGAAATTGGCGTCTGACCCCAATAACCTGCCCTGTCCTCAACTGATCGTCGGATGTTAAATATCCACCTTCTTTCTGGAACCGTTACGCTATCAACCCATCCAATGTGAATCTATTCAGGGAGTCAGAGCCGCTATGGGCCAAAAATTGAAGATCTTGGGCTGGGTGTCGATTGGCGCCTTGGCCGGCGTGATGGCCACTGTGTCGCTGCAGACCGTGGCGCGCGCCGCCCTGGCACCCTTGCCGCTGGAGGAACTGCAGCAATTCGCGGCGGTGTTCGGCATGGTGAAGAGCGACTATGTGGAGCCGGTGGATGAGAAGAAGCTCATCTCCGATGCGATCTCGGGCATGGTATCCAGCCTGGATCCGCATTCGCAGTACTTTGACAAGAAGAGTTTCAAGGAATTCCGGGAGGGCACGAGCGGCAAATTTGTCGGCGTGGGGATCGAGATCACCCAGGAGGACGGGCTGGTGAAGGTGGTGACTCCGATCGAGGGCTCGCCGGCGTTTCGTGCCGGCCTCAAACCCAATGACCTGATCACCAAGATCGACGATACCGCGGTCAAGGGCCTGTCCATGAACGAGGCGGTCAAGCGCATGCGGGGCGAACCCAACACCACGGTCACGCTGATGATCTTCCGCAAGGACGAGAACCGCAGCTTTCCTGTGACCGTCACGCGCGAGGAGATCAAGACCCAAACGGTGCGCGCCAAGGTCGTCGAACCGGGCTATGCCTGGATTCGTCTGAGCCAGTTCCAGGAGCGCACGGTGGACGACTTTGTGCAAAAACTGGGCGAGGTCTACCAGCAGGAACCCCATCTCAAGGGTCTGGTGCTGGACTTGCGCAACGACCCTGGCGGCTTGCTCGAAGCCTCCGTCGCGGTGTCGGCCGCGTTCCTGCCCGAGAACGTAACCGTGGTGACGACCAACGGGCAGATTCCCGACAGCAAGCAGACCTTCAGGGCCGCGCCCGACGGGTACCAGCACCGCAGTGGCACCGACCCCCTCAAGAAGCTGCCTGCGGGTCTTAAAACCGTGCCCCTGATTGTTCTGGTGAACGAGGGTTCTGCCTCAGCCAGCGAAATCGTGGCCGGAGCTTTGCAGGACCACAAGCGCGCCACCATCATGGGCAATCAGACGTTCGGCAAAGGCTCGGTGCAGAACGTGATTTGCCTGGAGCGCGCGTTTCGCATCGACAACTGCCCTTCTGCCGGTCTGAAGCTGACGACGGCCCGCTACTACACACCCAGCGGAAAGTCGATCCAGGCCAAGGGCATCGTGCCTGATGTGATGGTCGATGAAACCGCGCAAGGCAATCTCTACGCGGCGCTGCGCATGCGGGAAGCCGATCTGGAAAAGCATCTGGCAAGCGGCCAGGGCGCCGAAGTCAAGGATGAAGCCAGGGAGAAGGCACGCGACGAAGCCGTGAAGCGGCTGGAAGACGAATCCAGGAAGCCGCCAGCCGAACGGCGCTTGCCCGAGTTCGGTTCGGACAAGGACTTTCAGTTGTTGCAGGCGCTGAATCAGCTCAAGGGTCTGTCGGTGGTGGCGAGCAAGACGCTGACCGAGCGCAAGGAAGAGAAGAAGGAAGAATGACCGACGAGCAGTTGCTGCGCTATTCACGCCACATCCTGCTCAACGAGTTGGGTGTGGAAGGGCAGGAGCGGATTCTGGCAGCGCACGTGCTGGTCATCGGCGCCGGAGGGCTGGGTTCGGCGGCGGCGCTCTATCTGGGCAGCGCCGGTGTCGGACGCATAACGCTGGTGGACCACGACCTCGTGGATCTGACCAATCTGCAGCGGCAGATCGCCCATACCACGCAGCGTGTGGGCCAGCCCAAGGTGGAATCAGCGCAGCATGCCATTCGCGCCATCAACCCTGAGGTGCGGGTGCAGGCGCTGCACACCCGGGCCGATGTCGCGCTGCTGGATCACTGGTTGCCCGAGGTGGACTTGGTGCTCGATTGCTGCGACAACTTTGCCACGCGCCACACCATCAACGCGGCCTGCGTGCGGCACGGCAAGCCGCTGGTGTCGGGCGCGGCGATCCGCTTTGATGGCCAGATCACGGTCTATGACGCCAGCAATGCGCGCTCGCCCTGCTACGCCTGTTTGTTCCCGCCAGACACCGCGGTGGAGGAAACCCAGTGCGCAACGATGGGTGTGTTCGCGCCACTGGTCGGAGTCATCGGTGCGATGCAGGCGGGCGAAGCGCTGAAATGGGTCAGTGGCGCGGGCCGCACACTGACGGGTCGACTGCTGCTCTTGGACGCGCGCACGATGGAGTGCCATTCAATGCTGATCCCGCGCAACCCGGCCTGCCCGGTGTGCGGTGTCCGAGGCGTCTGACAGCTCCGAAATAGTGTGACATTTGTGCGGCTTCAGGCGGCGTGTTGGCACTGAAACCGGACAGATTCTGCTGTTAGACTAACGCACACTTACCGACCCATCTGCCGTGTCTGCAACCATCGCTCCTTCTCTCGTTGACCTTCGTGACTTGCGCATCGACAACGCACTGGCGCTACTGAATCAGGCCGGCGCCCTGAGCCTTCCGCCACTGGCAGAATCCCCCACCAATTATCTGCAGAGCCTGGTCAATGGTTTGTGCGAACTATCGCTGCGCGACCCACTGACGGGGCTGGGCAACCGGCGTCATTTTCTGAGCGCGATGGAGCGCGAGATAGACCGGGTCGCGCGTTCCGGCGAGCAGGCTCTGTTGCTGATGCTGGATATCGATCATTTCAAGAAAGTCAACGACACGTATGGTCACCATGCGGGTGACCAGATACTGCAAAGCGTGGCCGCCTGCCTGATCGATTGCGTTCGCCCGATGGATACTGTGGCGCGATTTGGCGGTGAGGAATTCGCCATCATCCTGCCCAATTGCCAAAACGCCTTTGGGGCGCTTGTGGCCGAGCGCATTCGCGAATCGGTGGCCGCCACTGTCACGACGGTGGCACCTTCCGTCGATGTGCAGGTGACGGTCAGTATCGGCGGCGCCTACGCGCCGCAATGGGTCCGGTCGACAACTGCGATCTGGACCGAACGCGCGGATCAGCAACTCTATAACGCCAAGACGCAAGGGCGCAACCGCGTCTGCCAGGCTGAACAGCCCGACAGCATTGTCACTGCGGAGGAAAAGAACCTGTTGTTTGGCCACCTGTCGGTCAGTGACCCGGCCTGGATCCAACTTTCCGCCAACGAAGCCAGCAGCAACGCGACCGAGATTGTTGTTGATCCAACCAAATTGCGCGGCCCTCGCCGCAAGCGGCGTGATCCTCCCGCGCCCGATCCAAAGGTCAGTTCATGATTGAAACATCCAACCCCTCCAGCAGCGCGTCGATTCCGGGCACGCGCGCTGCGTCACAAGGTGCCACGGTGCTGGCCGTGACCAGCGGCAAAGGTGGCGTGGGAAAGACCTTTGTCTCGGCCAATCTGGCCGCAGCGCTGACCAAGCGCGGCTACCGGGTGCTGGTGCTGGATGCGGACCTGGGTCTGGCCAATCTGGATGTGGTTTTGAACCTTTACCCCAAAACCACACTGCACGACGTCTTCACGGGCAAGGCCAAACTGGAAAATGCGATCCACAAGGCGCCGGGCGGCTTTTCTGTTTTGCTCGCCGGCTCGGGGATGGTGGAATATTCGCGTCTGACGCCTCAGGTGCGCAACGAGTTCCTTGAAGTCATCAACAGCCTGGTGCCGAAGTACGACGTGATGTTGCTTGATACGGGAGCAGGGATCTCCGACGTGGTGCTGTTTGCGGTTTCGCTGGCATCGGAAATCCTGGTGGTGGCCACCCCGGAGCCGACTTCACTGACCGACGCCTATGCCACCATCAAGGTGCTGGCGGTGCAACAGAACCGCGACCATGTGCACCTGATCGTGAATCAGGCGGCGCGCATGGGAGACGGTCGGGCCATCACGGCGCAACTGCAACAGGTGCTTGACCGCTACGTTGGAACCGAGGCCGGGAAGCGCCTTCGGCTGCTGCATCTGGGCGACATCCCGATCGACCCATCCGTGCGCGAAGCCGTCATGCGGCGCCAGTTGCTGCTGCTCACCGCAGCGGGTTGTCCAGCGGCAGTGGCGGTTTCCGCGCTGGCCGCAAAACTGGACGATTCGTTGCTAAAGGGTTCTTGATCAGTTCAGGCTATTGACGCTGTCCCGCAAGGAATATCCCGCAAGGAATATCCAATATCCGGCGATCAGTTGGGGACAGAGCAAGTCTCGCTGCGCGCAGACCTTGGACTGTCCCACAAGACTTCAGGAAATCAGGTCTTCCAGACCGGCGCCGAGTTCTGCCCATGGGGGTAGGTCCTTGAGCACGGCAGACACCGACATATCGATACTGGCGCCGACGTCCGCTGGCCAGGCGGCTTCGATCTCTTCCGCATTCAGGTGGTTCTCATCGGCGCGCGATCGCCACGCGGCGATGTGCACCACAGCCGCAACCGGATTGAAGGATGGCTGCTTCAGTGGCTGGCCACTGGCGGCAATGGCATCGGAGAATTCCGGTGGAAATTTCCACCTGCGGGCCAGTTCCGCGCCGACCTGGATGTAGCTGTAGCCAAAGCGCTGCTGCTCCAGGTCGACACGACGCGGATCCATCGTTTTGATCGTCTTGTCCAATTGCAACATGGCCGCTGGCATGGCGGCGTGCATCACCAACTGACCGATGGCGTGCATCAGGCCCACGGTGAACGCCAATTCGGCATTCACGGCAAGGCTCCGGGCCAGGTGCTTTGCCGCAACCGCCGTGTGCAGACTGTGACGCCAGAACTGTTTCAGGTCCAAACCCGGCAGCGCCTTGAAGCTGCCGGTCAGACCGGTGCCTATGACCATGGTGCGTACATTGATAAAACCCAGCATGATCACTGCGTCGTCCACCGTTGCCACAGTGCGGGACACGTGGTAATACGCCGAGTTGGCGAGTCGCAACAGACGGGCACTCAATACCTGGTCCGCAGAAATGCGGCGCGTGATGTCGCCAATCGGGACGTCCTCGTCGTTGAAACTCTGGATCAACTCCTGCACAACCTTGGGGATCGTCGGAAGGGCTTGAGGTTGCATGAAGAGGTCGTCAAGGTTCATCGTGCTACTCCGGCCGGCAAGGTCAATGCAGTTTCAGAAAGTTCTATTTCCGGGTTCAATTCTTGCCGGGAATCAACGCCAGAAATTCGCGACGCAAGTTGCCGTCTTTGAGGAAACTGCCGCGCATCACGGAGTTGATCATCTTGCTGTCCAGATCTTTGACGCCACGCCAACCCATGCAGAAGTGGGTAGCTTCCATCACAAGCGCCAGACCGTCAGGCTGCGTCCTCTCCTGAATCAGGTCCGCCAACTGCACCACCGCCTCTTCCTGGATCTGGGGCCGGCCCATCACCCATTCGGCCAGGCGCGCGTATTTGGACAAACCAATGACGTTGGTGTGTTCGTTGGGCAGGATGCCAATCCATATCTTTCCAATGACCGGGCACAAGTGATGCGAGCAGGCGCTGCGCACTGTGATCGGGCCGACAATCATCAACTCGTTCAATCGTTCGGCGTTGGGGAATTCCGTGATCGCGGGGGCCGCCAGGTAGCGCCCGCGGAATACCTCGTTCAAGTACATCTTGGCAACCCGCCGGGCGGTCTCGCCCGTGTTGTGATCGCGCTCGGTGTCGATCACGAGGCTGCTCAACACGTCCTTCATCTTTCCCTCGACCTCGTCCAGCAACTCGTCCAGTTCGCCGGGCTGGATAAAGGCGGCTATGTTGTCATTGGCGTTGAAACGCTGACCTGCCGCGCGCAGCCGACCTCGAATCCTGACCGACAGGGGTACACCAGGCTCGTGGTGATCCCCGGACGCGTCGTCATTGGGCGAGGAGGTATGCAGGTTCGTGAACATGAGGGAATCGTAGCAGCGTTTCGCAAGCCTCCATTGCTCGGGGGTTTAGTAGCGTTTTCCTGTGAGCGCCAGGGCGAAGCGCATGAGTCCGTAGGCCAGCCAATCCAGGGCGCGCGACCACAGCGTGCGCTGGGCGAACAGCGCCTGATCCAGCGGTCGACCCTGGGTACTCATGGCCAGTTCGAGGCGCGCCTTGAGGTCTATGGCAAAGCTGGCGTCCACCGCCACGACATTTGCCTCCCGTGCCAGCAGCAGGCTCAGGGGATCCAGGTTGGACGACCCGATGGTGACCCAGGGCTGACGATCCATGGCATCAATCACGGCCACTTTGGCGTGCAAAAAACTGGGGGCGTATTCGTGCAGTTCAATGCCGGCGGTGAGCAGTGAACCGTACACCGGACGGGCGGCATGGTAGGACATGAAATGCTCGTAGCGTCCTTGCAGCAATACCCGCACCTGCACACCGCGCCGTGCCGCATGCACCAGCGCCCGGCGCAGTTTGCCTCCGGGTAGAAAGTAGGCGTTGGCGATGGTGATGTCGTGACGGGCCGCACCGATGGCCCTGAGGTAGGTGCGCTCGATCGTGCGCCGGTGCTGGATGTTGTCGCGCAACACTAAAACCGCTTTGGCCACAGCCCTGTCCTTGCGCCGTTCAGTTGTGAATGTCGGGGGCTTGGGCCGGGCTTTGCCGGCCAGCCGCGCTGACTCCCATGCTGCGCTCAGATCGCGTTCGCGCATTTGACGCAAGGCTTGCGTGCGCCACCATAACTGACTCACGACCTCGTGCACGTCGTGCACCAGGGGTCCGCGCACGCGCACCGCAAAGTCAAATCGGGGCGCCTCCAGCCGGCCCTGCTGCAGATCGTGGAAATCGTCCAGCACATTGATGCCGCCACAAAACGCGGTGCGCCCGTCGACCACGCACAGTTTGCGATGCAGTCGGCGCCAGCGGTTGGGAAGCAGCAGACCCAAGCGTCCCAGTGGGGAAAAAACGTGCCACTGCACTCCAGCCGCGGCAAAGCGCTGCTGCCAGTCTGCCGGTATGCGTGGAGTGCCCACACCATCGACCATGAGGCGCACCACCACACCGCGGCGCGCCGCATGCACCAGCGCGATTGCTATGTCCGCACCCGCGCCCACGAAGTCGAAAATGTAGGTCTCAAGCAGCACCTCGCGTTGGGCATGCGAGATCTCTTCGATCATGGCGGCGAACAGTTCGACGCCGCCTTGCAGCAAGTGCAACTGATGGCCCGGCGCAAGCGCTGCCATGGCGCGTTTCACGGGTCGAAGCCAAACTCCGCTATCAGCGGCAAATGGTCGGACATGCGCCACCAGATCGGGCCATGCGGCACATGGGCGGACAGGGGTTTGAGTCCACGCACATAGATCCGGTCCAGATGCAGCAAAGGCAGGCGCGAAGGAAATGTTGGCAGGCGCACCGAATCAAAAGTTTGCAGGCCCAGTTCGGCCATGGGTCGATGCAGGCGCTCGCCCCAGTCGTTGAAGTCACCCGCCACCACCAGTGCCTGCTGCGGTGGAATTTCACGCTGCAGATAGCGACCGATGCTCTCGATTTGTCGCACCCGACCGGCGTGGATCAGGCCAAGGTGAACCACCACCACGTGCACGGCCGCCGCCTGCATCTGGACCAGCGTGTGCAGCAGCCCCCTTTGCTCGAAGCGGTGATCTGATACGTCCCTGTGCCGGGTCTGTAGTACCGGCCAGCGCGACAGCACCGCGTTGCCGTGCTCGCCGTGGCGTGTCACGGCGTTGCTGCGATACGCTGCCTCATAGCCCTCGGGTGCCAGAAAATCGGCCTGCGGCTGATCCGGCCAGCGTAAGAAGTGCCGCTGCTCGCGCCGGTGCTCGCTGCGCACTTCCTGCAGACAGATCACGTCTGCATCGAACTGCTCCACCGCGTGACCGATGTCATGGATTTGCAGTCGCCGCGTCGGACCGATGCCGCTCACGCCCTTGTGGATGTTCCACGTGGCTACGCGCAAAGTCGACGGAAACAGGTTGACGTTAGGCACGGGGTAAATTGTGGCATCAATGGGCACATCAGGACCTGACAAAATCGCCCTCATGGCGAACTATTTGGTGGGCGATATCCAGGGTTGTGACGCGCCCCTTGGGCAACTGTTGGGCAAAATCGGTTTTTCCCCCAGCCGTGACGTGCTTTATGTGCTTGGCGACCTGGTGAATCGGGGGCCGGATTCGGCTACTGTGCTGCGTCGTCTGGTGAACCTGGGGGACGCAGCGCGCTGCGTCCTGGGCAATCACGACCTGCATTTGTTGGCCGTGGCCCACGGTGTAAGACCGGCGCGCGCGAACGACACGCTGGACGACGTGCTGCACGCGCCGGATCGGCAGCGCTTGATCGAGTGGCTGTGCCAGCAGCGTCTGGCTCTGTTCGAGCAGAACTGCTTGATGGTGCATGCCGGCGTGCTTCCGGGGTGGACAGCTGAAAAGACCTTGAGCCTGGCCGCCGAGGTCGAAAGCGCATTGCAAGGTCCTGATTCGGTGGACTTCCTGCGGCAGATGTATGGCAGCGAACCGGCGCATTGGGACGATTCGCTGCGCGGCGCGGCTCGAACGCGGGTCATCGTCAACGCTTTGACGCGCATGCGTTTTTGCAGCCAGCAGGGAGTGATGGAGTTCTCTGCCAAGGAAGGAGCGACGTCCGCGCCCGCGGGCTACTTGCCGTGGTTTGACGTCCCCTCACGTCAGACCGCAAATGTGATGATTGCATTCGGCCACTGGTCCACGCTGGGCTTGATCCGGCGCGACAAACTGCTGGGTCTGGATACCGGTTGCGTCTGGGGCGGCTGTTTAAGCGCCGTACAAATTGACACTTCGGGCAAATGCGGCGCCGTGCTTCAAGTGCCTTGCCTGCAGGCGCAGGTGCCAGGCAGTTGACGCGGTCACCTCAGGTCGACACTGCAGTGCGTTCAGTGGCTGGCGCAGGCGGCACCCGCGTTTTCCGCCATGGGGGCGTCGCGCTGCAGGCCCGCCGTCTGCAGACGTTGCTCGTAGTCAAGCCACAGCGACTCCTGCTTGGACCCGAGGAAGTAGAGGTAATCCCAAGAGAATATGCCACTGTCATGGCCATCCGAAAACGTCGGTTGCACGGCGTAATTTCCCACCGGTTCAAGCGCGCTCAGGTCCACTTCGCGCTTACCCGTTTGCAGCACTTCCTGGCCAGGGCCATGGCCCTGCACCTCGGCCGAAGGCGAATAGATGCGCATCAATTCAAACGGTATGCGAAAGGCGGCGCCATCGGAAAAGGCAACCTCCAGTACTCGTGACTGATTGTGCACCGTCAATGTCTGTGGCGTCGGTGCGCCCGTCTGCAAACCTGCCATTTTCATCTCTCCCTAAACGTGAAAGTTGGTTGTCTGGTGTCACTCCAGACACTGCGTCAAAACCGCCCCATGATGTTAACGTGCAGCTTTTGATCACCGGCCTGTGGCGACGTGTTGTTCACCGTCAGTGGCCCTACGCTGCCTACGAACACACGGCCCCAATCGGCCGCAGCCGAAAACTTTCCCACCGCGTACCGTAGGCCAAAACCGGCACTGGCCAGCTGGTCGGTATCGGGCTTGGTGGTGCCATTGCTTGCGACGTTTTTCAACCCGCCGCCATCCGCGAAGGCCAGCAGGCGCAGGCCGCGCGTCAATTCGACTGTCGTGAACTCTAGCGTAATCGACAAACCCCTGTTGCCCGAAAGGCCGACCACCATGCAACAAATATTCGACCAAATTATCCTTCAACCGTCGTGACGAACGAATGAACAATGCGAATTCATTTTCTTGCCTACCGTCCTGGGCCAACTCCATCGCGACGGCTGTGAAGCGCACGCTACCGATCAGGTCAGGGGAGTCCAGATCAGAGTAGGAGGGAGAGGCGGTGCGCCAGTTCGTCCGCCAGCGGTAGCAGACGTTGCTGCACGGCAAGGAGTTCTTCCGGGGTCACTTTGCGCAGCGCCGGGGCCCACACCGGTGCCGGGAAATGACTGTCCCAATCGAAACGGGCGATGATGTGCCAGTGCAGGTGCGGCACCATATTACCCAAAGCGGCGATGTTGATCTTGGTCGGTTGCAGCAGTTGGCGCAATGTCTTTTCGACCGAGACAACCACCCGCATGCACAGCAACTGATCGGCATCGGAAAGGTCCGAAAACTCCGCCACATGCTCGGTCCACACGACCCGGTAAAAGGCGGGGAACCCTGCCTCCGCGGCGCGAATGACGCGAAACTTTTTCGCCTGGAAGACGAGCACACCCCCCAGGGCGTCGCACAGCGGGCAGCTTTGATGGGTCATGGTGGGATGCATTCGGTTAACGTCAAAGCTAGACCAGAACGCGTTCGATCCCGCCGCGGTTGGCTGCGGCCACATACTCGGGCATCCAGTCCTCGCCAAGGATTTGCCTGGCCATCTCGACCACGATGTAGTCGGCCTCCAGCAGGCCGTTGTCCAGGTCTTCCCCAAAGCGGCCCAGACCCTGCAGACAGGCCGGACAGGAGGTGAGCATCCTGACGTTGGCCTTGGGTCCAACCAGTCCCTGTGCACGCAGCGTGGCTTCGCCCTTGAGGATCTCTTCCTCCTTGCGAAAGCGCACCTGGGTCGAGATGTCGGGCCGGTTAAGGCTCAGCGTTCCCGATTCACCGCAGCAGCGCTCCGATTTGATGACGCCGTCGCCTAGCAGGGCCTTGACCGTCTTCATCGGGTCCTGCAACTTCATCGGGCTGTGACAGGGGTCGTGGTAGAGGTAACCGCCGCGCTTGTTGTCCAGCGTTATGCTCTTCTCCAGCAGGTATTCGTGAATGTCGATGATTCGGCAGCCCGGGAATATCTTGTTGAACTCGTAGCCCTGCAACTGGTCGTAGCAGGTGCCGCAGCTCACCACCACGGTCTTGATGTCCAGGTAGTTCAGCGTATTGGCCACGCGGTGGAACAGCACGCGGTTGTCGGTGATTATTTTTTCGGCCTTGTCGAACTGGCCGGCGCCGCGCTGCGGATAGCCGCAGCACAAATAGCCCGGCGGCAACACGGTCTGCACACCTGCGTGCCAGAGCATGGCTTGCGTTGCCAGACCCACCTGCGAGAACAGGCGCTCGGAGCCGCAACCTGGGAAATAGAAGACGGCCTCGGTTTCAGAGTTGGTGGCCTGCGGGTCGCGAATGATGGGGACGTAGGCCTTGTCCTCGATGTCGAGTAGGGCCCGCGCCGTTCTTTTCGGCAGTCCACCTGGTAGCTTTTTGTTGATGAAGTGAATCACCTGCTGCTTCATTGGCGCCGTGCCCACCGTGGCTGGCGGCGCTTTCGTCTGTTTGCGTGCCACCAATTTCATCAGGTCATGCGCCCAGCGCTGCGAACGCATGCCGATGTTGACCATCACGGAACGAGCCGCCTTGATGGTCTGCGGGTTCGTGGCGTTGAGCAGGAACATGGCGGCCGCACCGGCCGGACGGAAACTCTTTTGTCCCATCTTGCGCAGCAGGTTGCGCATGTTCATGGAGACGTCGCCAAAGTCGATGTCCACCGGGCAGGGCGTCAGACACTTGTGGCAGACAGTGCAGTGATCGGCCACGTCCTCGAACTCCTGCCAGTGCTTGATCGAAATGCCGCGGCGCGTTTGCTCTTCGTACAGAAACGCTTCCACCAAAAGCGAGGTGGCCAGAATCTTGTTGCGCGGGCTGTACAGCAGATTGGCGCGCGGCACATGGGTGGCGCACACCGGCTTGCATTTTCCGCAGCGCAGGCAGTCCTTCACACTGTCGGCAATCGCGCCGATGTCGGACTGCTGCATGATCAGCGACTCGTGCCCCATCAAGCCGAAGCTTGGCGTGTAGGCGTTGGTGAGATCGGCGTATAGAACGCCCCCACGCTCCGCCGCTTCGCGGGTCGCTGCCCCACGAGGGGGGTGAATCGCCTTGAGGCGGTCCAGCGGCGAATCGACCTCTGACGCCAGACTTGCCAGAGTTGAATGCTCCTTTTTTCGTAGCAGCTTGCCTTTGTTGAAGCGACCTTCAGGATCAATCCTGGCTTTGTAATCGGCGAACGGCTGCAGTTCGGCGTCGCTGAGGTATTCGAGCTTGGTGATGCCGATACCGTGTTCGCCCGAGATCACGCCGTCCAGGGATCGCGCCAACGCCATGATGCGTTTGACCGCACCGTGCGCACTTTGCAGCATGTCATAGTCGTCGCTGTTGACCGGCAGATTGGTGTGCACATTGCCGTCGCCGGCGTGCATGTGCAGCGCGGCCCAGACGCGGCCTTTTAGCACCCGATTGTGGATGGCGCTGCACTCCGACAGGATGGGCGCAAACATGCCTCCGGTGAAGATGTCCAGCAACGGTGCGCGCAACTGCGTCTTCCAGCTTGCGCGCAGACTGTGTTCCTGCAACTGGGGAAACAACGGTTCCACATGGTCGAGCCAGCCCTGCCACAGTGTGCGCACCTCGGCCACCAGCGCCAGCGCCTGGTCGACACGCTCCTGCAGCATCTCGGGCGAGGGGATTTCGCTGGCGTCGTCGTGCCGTCCAAGGGGAAGATTTCCCTGAGTGAGAAACTCCTGCAGTGCGTCACACAACTGGATCTTGTTCTGCAGGCTAAGTTCGATATTGATGCGTTCGATGCCGTCGGTGTACTCGGCCATGCGTGGCAGCGGGATCACCACGTCCTCGTTGATCTTGAACGCGTTCGTATGCCGGGAGATCGCCGCGGTGCGCTTGCGATCGAGCCAGAACTTCTTGCGCGCTTCGGGGCTGATGGCAACAAAGCCTTCACCACTGCGCGAGTTGGCGATACGTACCACCTCGGACGTGGCGCGCGCCACCGCGTCGGCATCATTGCCCGCGATGTCGCCAAACAGCACCATCTTGGGCAGACCACCGCGCTTGGATTTGGTGGCGTAACCCACGGCCTTGAGATAGCGGTCGTCCATGTGCTCCAGTCCGGCGAGCAGCACACCTGTTCGTTTCTGCTCCGCGAACATGAAGTCCTTGATCTCGACGATGCTGGGAACGGCGTTGCGCGCATGGCCGAAGAACTCCAGGCACACGGTGCGCGTGTGCTGCGGCATGCGGTGCACGATCCAGCGCGCGCTGGTGATGAGTCCGTCGCAGCCTTCTTTCTGTATGCCCGGCAGGCCGCTGAGGAACTTGTCGGTCACGTCCTTGCCCAGCCCCTCCTTGCGAAAGCTGGCGCCCGGGATGTCAAGCTGTTCTGTGCGCAGTAGCGTCTTGCCATCGGCCTTGAAGGTCTTGAGTTCGAAGCTGGCCACGGCCGCGTCGTGAATCTTGCCCAGATTGTGGTTGAGGCGCGTGACTTCCAGCCACTCGGCCTGCGGTGTCACCATGCGCCAGGACGCCAGATTGTCCAGCGCCGTGCCCCAGAGTACAGCCTTCTTGCCACCGGCGTTCATGGCGATATTGCCGCCGATGCAGGATGCTTCAGCCGAGGTCGGGTCGACTGCAAACACGTAGCCTGCGCGCTCTGCAGCATCGGTCACACGCTGGGTCACGACACCGGCTTCGGTCCAGACCGTGGCCACGGTCTGCTCCAATCCCGGAAGTTGCACCATCTGCACCTCCGTCATGGCTTCCAGCTTTTCGGTGTTGATGACCGCGCTCTTCCATGTCAGCGGAACGGCGCCGCCCGTGTAGCCGGTGCCACCACCGCGCGGCACGATGCTTAGACCCAGGTCGATGCAGGTTTTCACCAGGGCCACCATCTCTGCTTCCGTATCGGGCGTGAGCACCACAAACGGGTATTCGACGCGCCAGTCGGTGGCGTCGGTCACGTGCGAGACGCGGCTCAAGCCGTCGAACTTGATGTTGTCTGCAGCAGTGACGCGTCCCAGCCTGCGCTGACCCTGTCGGCGCAGCGAACGCACTTCGTCAAACATGCTATCAAAGGCCTGGATGGTCTTTGCAGCAGCGTCGTAAAGTTCACCCACCAGAGCATCGCGCTCGGCATCCACATCAGGCGTGCGCCGCTTTTGTACCTCACCCAGGCGGTGCGTCAGCGCCTCCACCAGCAGGGCGCGGCGCTTCGGGTTGTCCAGCAAATCATCCTGCAGGTAGGGGTTGCGCTGCACCACCCAGATGTCGCCCAGCACCTCGTACAACATGCGCGCGGAGCGTCCCGTGCGCCGTTCCTGCCGCAGCTGTGTCAGCACCTCCCAGCAACGCGGTCCCAACAGCCGCAGCACGATCTCGCGGTCCGAGAAAGAGGTGTAGTTGTATGGAATCTCTCGGATTCGCTGTTGCGAGTGAGCCTCAGGGCCGACTGCAGATGTGATTGCGGTGTGCGAAGTGGGAGCGTTCATCGAGTTCAGAAGTGAAGGCCGGACGGTACCGACCAGCCCAAACCGATGTTACCGCAGCGCAGCATTCAGACACTGGGGCAAGGCCATGCGCCACGGTCATTGCGCCCCTCATGGAAACCCCGGTAGGCGCGGGCGGCGAAAGCGGGTTAAATATTGCTGTCACAAAACTAACCTATCGTCGAACATTCCTCTAGGAGATTTCATGAAAAGATACCTCGCAGCCGTGGCCCTCGTCGCCGCCGCAGTCATGCCGGCACAGGCACAAACCGAAATCCAGTGGTGGCACTCGATGACTGCCGTCAACAACGAGTGGGTGAACGATCTGGCCAAAGACTTCAATGCTAGCCAGAAAGAATACAAGATTAATCCCGTATTCAAGGGCAGCTACGACGAATCTATGACCGCTGCGATCGCCGCTTTCCGGGCTGGCAATGCGCCCAACATACTGCAGGTTTTTGAGGTCGGAACGGCGACGATGATGGCAAGCAAGGGTGCCATCGTTCCTGTGGCGCAGGTGATGAAGGATGCGGGCTACAAGTTCGATCCGACGGCCTACGTGTCTGCCGTGGCGGGTTACTACACGGCGCCAAACGGCCAGATGTTGAGTTTCCCTTTCAACAGTTCGACCACCATTTTCTACATCAACAAGGACGCCTTCAAGGCCGCCGGAATCGATGCCGCCAAGCCTCCAACCACCTGGCCGGAAGTCGCTCTCGCAGCCGCCAAGCTCAAGGCCAGCGGCCACAAATGCCCGCTCACCATTGCCTGGCAAGGCTGGACGCAACTGGAGAGCTTCTCGGCTTGGCACAACGTGGAATTCGCAACCAAATCCAACGGCTTGGCAGGTCTGGACGCGCGACTAAAGGTGGACTCGCCACTGCACCAGCGTCATATCGAAAACCTGGCGAATATGGCCAAGCAGGGTCTGTTCATCTACAAGGGTCGGGCCAATGTGCCTGAAGCCAGCTTTGTTTCGGGCGAATGCGCGATGATCACAACGTCGGCCGGCTTCTACGGCAATGTCGCCAAGAACGCCAAGTTCTCCTATGCACTCGCGACGCTTCCCTACTACCCTGACGTGCCTGGCGCGCCACAAAACACTGTCATCGGGGGCGCCAGCCTGTGGGTCATGGCGGGTAAGAAGCCCGCCGAATACAAGGGTGTTGCCGCCTTCTTCAACTACATCTCCAGCCCCGAGGTTCAGTCCGCCAGCCATAAGCGCACCGGATATCTGCCCATTACCACGGCGGCCTACCAGTTGACCGAAAAGTCCGGTTTCTACAAGGAAAAACCCGGCACCGATATCGCCGTCACGCAGATGATCCGCAAGGTGACCGATAAGAGCCGTGGCATCCGCCTGGGCAACTACGTGCAGATTCGCCAGGTGGAAGACGAAGAACTCGAACAGGTCTGGAGCGGCAAGAAGTCCGCCAAGGAAGCGCTGGACGCGATCGTGAAGCGCGGCGACGAACTGCTGGAGCGCTTCCAGAAGGCAAATAAGTCCTAGGCGCGACGACTTATTGCAGCAGTGCTCGTTCGCACTTCATGGAAAAACGCGTTCAATTCCAATCCGCCTGGCTGCCGTGGCTGCTGATGGCGCCGCAGGTGATCGTGATTGGGGTGTTTTTCTTCTGGCCCGCGGGGCAGGCGGTGCTGCAGTCATTCCAGGTCCAGGATGCTTTTGGAATCTCGACCAAGTGGGTCGGGATGGAGAATTTCAACCGCCTGTTCGGTGACGAGAGCTACCTGGCATCGTTCAAGACCACGGCCGAGTTTTCCATCCTGGTGGCGGCGTTGGGGATTGGCCTGTCATTGATGATGGCGATCTTTGCCGATCGCGTCGTGAAGGGTGCCTTCGTCTACAAGACCCTGCTGATTGTTCCCTATGCCGTCGCGCCGGCGGTGGCGGGCGTGCTGTGGATTTTCATGTTCTCGCCATCGCTGGGCGTGGTCGCTTACGCCTTGGGCAAGTTGGGAATCAACTGGAACCATTTGCTGAACGAGGGCCACGGTATGACGCTGATCGTGATGGCCGCCGTATGGAAGCAGATTTCCTACAACTTCCTGTTCTTCCTCGCTGGCCTGCAGTCCATTCCCAAGTCTCTGATCGAGGCCGCTGCCATTGACGGCGCGCGTGCCTGGCGGCGTTTCTGGACGATACAGTTTCCGCTGTTGTCTCCCACCACCTTCTTCCTGTTGGTGATCAACATGGTGTACGCATTTTTTGATACCTTCGCCATCGTCGACGCCACCACCCACGGCGGTCCTGGGCAGGCCACGTCCATCCTGGTCTACAAGGTGTACTACGACGGTTTCAAGGCCATGGACCTGGGTGGGTCGGCCGCGCAGTCGGTGATCCTGATGACGATCGTGATTGCGCTTACCGTGGTGCAGTTTCGCTTCGTCGAGAAGAAGGTGAACTGCTGAAATGGTTGAGCGCAGCCCGTTTCTGAATTTTCTGTCGCACGCGGTCATGCTCGTTGGTGTGCTCGTTGTCGCCTTTCCGCTGTACCTGGCTTTCGTCGCATCGAGCCACACGGCGCAGGAGATCGTGCAGGCGCCCATGCCTTTGTTGCCGGGTGGACATCTGTGGGAAACCTATTCCAAAGCCCTGATCGGCGGCGGCGTTGGTGCCGGTTCCACCGCACCGGTGGCCCACATGATGTGGGTCAGCCTGGTGACGGCGCTGGTGATCACCTTTGGCAAGATCGCCATCTCACTCATGTCGGCGTTTGCGATTGTCTATTTCCGCTTCCCGTTCAAGAGTTTCTTCTTCTGGGCGATCTTTGTCACGCTGATGCTTCCGGTGGAAGTGCGAATCGGCCCGACCTACCAGGTGGTGTCCGATCTGGGCATGCTCAACACCTACGCCGGCTTGACGATTCCGCTGATTGCGTCAGCCACGGCGACCTTTCTGTTTCGGCAATTTTTCATGTCGGTGCCGGACGAATTGACCGAGGCCGCACGCATGGACGGCGCCAGCCCGATGCGCTTTTTCATCGACATCCTGCTACCGCTGTCCAAAACCTCAATCGCGGCGCTGTTCGTGATCCAGTTCATCTATGGCTGGAATCAGTATCTTTGGCCACTGCTGGCCACAACCTCCGAAAACATGTACCCGGTGGTGGTGGGCATCAAGATGATGGTCGCCGGCGGCGACTCGCAAAACGAGTGGAACGTGGTCATGGCCACCGCCCTGCTCGCCATGCTGCCGCCGGCGCTGGTGGTGATGCTGATGCAGAAATGGTTCGTCAAGGGTTTGGTGGATACGGAAAAGTAATAACCTTGCGGGGCAGTCCAAGAGTTACGTGCAGCGAACTTTGCTCTGTCCTCAACTGATTAAGGAATCAATGGCATCCATCACTCTTAAAAACGTCGTCAAACGCTACGGCTCCGGCAAGACCGCGAATCAGGTCATCCACGGTGTGACTGCGGACATTGCCGACGGCGAGTTCATCGTCATTGTGGGTCCTTCCGGCTGTGGCAAGTCCACACTGCTGCGCATGGTGGCCGGCCTGGAGGAGATCAGCGGCGGCGAAATCTCCATTGGGAATCGGGTTGTGAACGACCTGGAACCATCCGAGCGCGATATCGCCATGGTGTTCCAGAACTACGCCCTGTATCCGCACATGAGCGTGTTTGACAACATGGCCTATGGCCTGAAGATCGCCAAGCTGCCACTGGATGAAATCAAGGCGCGGGTGGACAAGGCCGCGAAGATCCTGGAGATCGCGCCCTTCCTGCTGCGCAAGCCGCGCGAACTCTCGGGGGGGCAGCGCCAGCGTGTCGCCATGGGCCGCGCTATCGTGCGCCAGCCTCAGGTCTTCCTGTTCGACGAGCCGTTGTCCAATCTGGACGCGAAGCTGCGGGCGCAGACCCGGCTCGAGATTCAAAAGCTGCACCGCGAGCTGGGCATCACCTCGCTCTTCGTGACGCACGATCAGGTTGAAGCTATGACCCTGGCGCAGCGCATGATGGTGATGAACGGCGGTGTGATGGAGCAGTTCGGCACACCTGAGGAGGTGTACAACCGGCCTGCCACCACCTTCGTAGCCAGCTTCATGGGCTCGCCGCCAATGAACCTCTTGAAGGAGGCTCCTGGTGGCGCGAAGGGCCAGATTTTTGGCATCCGCCCTGAGCACCTGGACATCACCACGACGGGCTGGGAACTTCAGGTGGAAGCGGTTGAACTGCTGGGCGCCGAGCGCCTGGTTTATTGTTTGCTGGGCGCCGAGCGCATCATCATCCGCACCGATGAACATCTTGCCGCGCCCGCACCCGGCAGCACGATCCACGCCACGCCGCGCGCCGAGCGTGTGCATCAATTCGACGCGGGATCTGGCAAACGCCTGTGATGCTCCGTCTTTAAGTTGCGGGACCTGATCAAACCGTTCGCCGAGAGCTTGTCGACGATGCCTTCTACAAGCTCTCGGCGAACGGGGCTATCGACTCAGTCGCTGATAGATAATCGGCACCAATGTCTATGCAAGTCACCTCCGAAGGCTGGCCCTATCCGCGCTGGATCGCGCACCGGGGCGCCGGCAAACTGGCACCCGAAAACACACTCGCCGCCTTTCGGCTGGGCGCTGCGCACGGGTATCGCATGTTCGAGTGCGACGTAAAACTCTCCAGTGATGGTGTGCCTTTCTTACTGCACGACAAGATGCTGGAGCGCACCACCAGCGGCCACGGAATCGCAGGAGAGAAGTCCTGGTCCGAACTGTCGCAACTTGACGCGGGTGCCTGGCATTCCCGCAGCTTCGCCGGTGAACCTCTGCCCACTTTGGAGAACGTCGCCGCCTTTTGCCTGCACAACGGCTACTTTCTGAACATCGAGATCAAGCCAACGCCGGGCCAGGAAAGCGAGACCGGCGAAGTTGCGGCGCAGCACGCGGCGCGCTTGTGGAGCGGTGCATCTGTGCCGCCGCTGCTCACATCCTTCCGCCCCGAGGCGCTGCAGGCAGCCAAGGCCGCTGCACCAGAGCTGCCCCGTGGCTTGCTGCTGGACAGCCTGTGGAACGGTTGGCTGGAAACTGCGTTGACGCTGGATTGCGTGGCTGTCGTTTGCAACTACGCGCTGTGGGATGCATCGACGGTGACTCAAACCAAGAGCGCCGGGTTGCGCTGCATCAGCTACACCGTGAACGATGACTGGGCGGCGCAGTACTTGGTCAATCTGGGAACGGACGGTGTTATCACAGATCGAGTCGATCTTTTCTCTCCCGCGATCCAATCGGTCCCGCAAAATCTCAGGATTTCCAGCCCTGCGTGAGCAGCCATTGACAGGTGGCACCGGCCAGTACCAGAGCCAGGTAGGTCAGCATCTTGCCGTCGACGCCGAACAACACCAATCCGGCCAGCAACACCGCGACCCCGACCGCGAACTGAATCGCCGCAGGGATCCACCGCTTCCGGCGCGGATTCGGGTTGCGCAACACGTAGCGATTGGCCTCAGGCACGAGCAGCGCCACAAATAGCGCGGGTGCAAGGAAATTCAAAACGTGCAGAATAAATTGAATCAGACCCATGTCGGCGTCGCGTCAGCGTGAGGGTGAGTGCGCAAGCAAATATTGACTCAAATCATGGAGTTGAGCGACTGATTTTATAATCAAGCTATGGCAGTCTGGGCGCTAGGCATCAATCACACCACGGCACCGCTCGATTTGCGGGGGCGGTTTGCGTTCGCCGTCGACCAGATGGAGCCCGTGCTGCACGGATTTCGCGATTCCCTGGCCCGCCAGCCTGAGGTGGCGTTGATTTCCACTTGCAACCGCACCGAAATTTACTGTGCCGCAGAACAACCCGAACTGGAGCACACGCTGGATTGGCTGGCGCACAGCGGCGGCGTGGCCACCACCTTGTTGCGTCAACATACCTACAGTTTGCAGGGCGGGTTGGCGGCCCGGCACGCGTTTCGTGTCGCCAGCGGCCTGGACTCGATGGTGCTGGGCGAGCCTCAAATCCTGGGGCAGATGAAGGATGCGATTCGCGCGGCGGAAGCCGCAGGCTCTCTTGGAACCACGCTTAACCAGCTGTTCCAGCGCACCTTTGCTGTGGCCAAGGATGTGCGAACGTCCACCGAAATTGGCGCACATTCGATCAGCATGGCCGCGGCGGTGGTGCGCCTGGCGGGCCAGATATTTGAGGATCTGGGTCAAGTCAAGGTGCTGTTTGTGGGCGCTGGCGAAATGATTGAACTGGCTGCCACGCACTTTGCCGCGAAGAGCCCCAAGTCGATCGCGATTGCGAACCGCACCTTGGAGCGCGGCGAGAAACTCGCCAGCCGCTTTGGTGGCGAAGTCATGCGGCTGGCGGATCTACCCAGCCGATTACACGAGTTTGATGCGGTCGTGAGTTGCACCGCAAGTACCTTGCCAATCATCGGTCTGGGCGCTGTGGAGCGTGCCCTCAAGGTGCGCAAACACCGGCCCATGTTCATGGTCGATCTGGCCGTGCCGCGCGACATCGAACCGGAAGTCAGGGCGTTGGAAGACATCTACCTCTACACCGTGGACGATCTGGCGAGCGTAGTGCAAACCGCGCAGGCGAATCGTCAGGCCGCGGTGGCGCAGGCCGAAGCCATCATCGACGCTGGCGTGCAAAGTTTTGTGCACTGGATGGAGCAGCGCGGCAGCGTGCCGCTGATCCAGCAGCTTAACGCGCAAGCCGACGAGTGGCGTTCACTGGAGCTGGCGCGCGCACGCCGGCTGCTGGCCAAGGGCGAGGACGTGGATGCGGTGCTGGAAGCCCTGTCCAGGGGTCTTACGCAAAAGATGCTGCACGGCGCCATGGCAGAGTTGCGTGCGGGTGACGCACAAACGCGTGAACACACGGCGCAAGCGATTCACAAGCTGTTCCTGCGAAAAGAGCGTTAGCGACGCAGTACGCGTCGCCACCCTTTCGACAAGCTCAGGGTGAACGGTGTTCTTAGTTCCCGCAACGGCACGCGCCGTCCGGGCCGAACCTGTCGAAGCCCAAGAACACACGCAGTCACGCACAGTTACCATGAAGACCTTCTTACGCCAACAACTCGATCGCTACGCATTCCGACTGGCAGAGTTGGACTTCCTGCTGTCTCGCGAAGACATCATGAGCGACATGAAGCAATTTCTGGCGCTGTCACGGGAGCACACGGAGGTGGCAGCCATCGCCAGCCGATACGCGCGCTGGCAGCAGCGTCAGGCCGATCTGGCCACGGGCCAGGAGATGTTGGGAAGCAGCACCAACGACCCCGACATGCTGGCCATGGCTCAGGACGAGATCGCCGCAGCGCAGCAAGAGTGCGAGCAACTTGGAGCTGAGCTGCAGCCCATGCTGCTGCCCAAGGATCCGGACGACAAGCGCAACGCCTTCATGGAAATCCGCGCTGGCACCGGTGGCGACGAGTCGGCATTGTTCGCCGCGGATCTGTTTCGCATGTACACGCGCTATTGCGAGCGCATGGGCTGGAAGACCGAGATCATGAGCGAGTCCAGCAGCGAGCTGGGTGGCTTCAAGGAAGTGGTACTCCGGATAGAGAGCAGCGCCAGCGCTGCAGAAGGCGGCGTCTATGGCAAGTTGCGCTTCGAGTCCGGTGGGCACCGGGTCCAGCGCGTGCCCGCCACGGAGACGCAAGGCCGCATCCATACCAGCGCCTGCACAGTGGCTGTGCTGCCCGAACCGGATGAAACGGTGGCCATCACCATCAACCCGGCGGACCTGCGCATCGACACCTACCGCGCGAGCGGTGCCGGTGGCCAGCACATCAACAAGACCGACTCGGCCGTGCGCATCACGCACATCCCGACGGGTATCGTGGCCGAGTGCCAGGATGATCGCTCCCAGCACCGCAACAAGGCCAAGGCGATGCAGGTGCTGTCGGCGCGTATCGTGGAGAAGGATCGCTCCGAGCAGGCGGCCAAAGACGCGGCCATGCGCAAAGGCCTGATCGGCAGCGGCGACCGCAGCGACCGCATACGCACCTACAACTTTCCCCAGGGGCGCCTCACCGACCATCGCATCAACCTCACGTTGTACAAGCTGCAGGCCATCATGGACGGGGACTTGGGCGACGTGGTCCAGGCCTTGCAGCAGGCGCGCGAAGCGGAGCAACTGGAAGAGCTCGAAGTGGGTTCCAGCCGCTGATGCTGACCACGCCAATCGCCATCGCCCAGGCCTTGATGTGTGCCATCGATGCGGGCCTGGAACGTCTGGACGCGCAACTGCTGCTGCTGCACACCCTGGGAAAGCCGGATACCGCGCGCGCCTGGCTGCTGGCGCATGACAGCGATGCTCTGACGCCAGCTGAACGGCAGCGCTTCGAGCAACTGCTGCGACGCCGCGCGGCGGGCGAACCTCTCGCCTACATCACCGGCCACAAGGAATTCTTCAGCCTCGATTTGGAAGTGGACGCCCGAGTGCTGGTGCCGCGGCCCGACACAGAAACGTTGGTGGAATGGGCCTTGGCAGTGCTGTCCGTTATGGCCCCGATATCACCGATCGACCTCGGGTGCGACGACGGCGATGTGCTGGACCTGGGCACCGGCAGTGGCGCCGTGGCGCTGGCGCTGCAACACGCCCGATCCGATCTTCGTGTGCACGCGCTCGACGCCAGCGCTGACGCGCTGCAGGTGGCGCAGGCGAACGCGCAGCGATTGCGCCTGCCTGTCAAGTTCTTTGCGGGTTCCTGGCTGACGGCTGTGAGGGGTCGCTATCGTGCCATCGTCACGAATCCGCCGTATATCGCAACGTCGGACCTTCATCTGTTGGACCTCGTGCATGAACCAATGCAGGCCCTCGTCAGCGGAGCAGATGGTCTGGACGACATCCGCGAGATCGTCAACTACGCGGGCCTACACCTGCATGCTGGCGGTTGGCTGCTGTTGGAACATGGCTACGACCAGGCGACTTCCGTGCGCAATTTGCTTTCTCAAGCCGGCTTTGAAAAAGTCCAGTCACGGCGCGACCTGAGCGGTATCGAGCGCTGTAGCGGCGGACGCACTAAGCAATGCGATGCCGGAACGAAAACTGGGCGGTGATCAGTGGTGATGCCCGTGCTCGCCGTGCACGTGTCCGTGGGCAATTTCCTCAGCGCTTGCCGCACGCACGTCGATCACAACCAGGCTGAAGCGCAGGGTCTTGCCGGCAAAGGCGTGGTTGCCATCGAGCAGCACCTTGTCGCCCTTGATCTTCATGACGGTGAAGCTCTGTGCCTGCCCGTCCTCGCCCTGAGCCCGCAGCTGCCCGCCGACTTTCACACCGGGCGGGAACTGGGACTTGGGAATGGTTTGCACCAGGCTTTCATCGCGCAAGCCAAATGCATCAGCTGGGGCCAGTTCCAGCGCGGTCTTGAAGCCCTTGGTTTGACCCTCCAGCGCAGCTTCGATTTTCTGGAAGGTGTTGCCGTAGCCACCGTGCAGGTAAACCATTGGCTCGGTGCTTTCCTCCAGCAGTCTGCCTGCGGCGTCCGCCACCTTGTAACGCAAAGTGACGGCGGTATTCTTTTCAATTTTCATGGGTCGACGGGGAAGTGTGAGGCGTGATTATCGGGGGCATTTCCCCTCTCTGCTCAAGACTTGTCCGAAGGTGAAATAATCGAGCACAATGAATTATCTGAATCAAGGAGTTTGAAATCATGAGCGACGTTCAACAACGCATTACCGATCTCGTCAAATCCAATGACGTACTGCTGTTCATGAAGGGCACAGCCGCCTTTCCCCAGTGCGGCTTTTCCGGCCGCGCGATCCAGGTGCTCAAGGCTTGTGGGCTGGAGACCAAGAACATCACGACCGTGAACGTGCTCGAAGACGAAGCCATCCGGCAAGGCATCAAGGAATTCAGCAACTGGCCAACGGTGCCCCAGCTCTACGTCAAGGGCGAGTTCATCGGCGGCTCGGACATCATGATGGAGATGTACGAGTCGGGTGAGCTTCAAGCGGCGTTGAAGCCGGTCTGAACTCCCACAGTTGCCTGGCCGCCAGCACCGCCTGGGGGTAGGCAGGTTTGCCGCGGCTGCCGTTGTAGCGGCCAAGGCCCAGAAACAGATCGCCGTTTTCGCGGTCCAGGTAGTGGCGCAGGATCACGCAGCCAAAGCGCAGATTGGTCTGCAGGTGAAACAGCTTGCCCGCGTCACCATCGCCCAACTGGCGTGTCCAGAACGGCATGACTTGCATGTAGCCACGAGCGCCTACGCCAGATACGGCAAACTTGCGGAAATTGCTTTCGACCTGGATCAGGCCCAGCACCAGCGCGGTATCAAGACCGGCGCGGCGGGACTCGTACCAGACGGTTTGCAGGAACTCCTTGCGCGTCTGCCAATCGCTCTTTTTCTTTTTGAGGCGCTCGCTCATGGCTCCCAACCAGCGCAGGTAGTCCAGACGCGACTCGATGTCGGCAAATTCGGGGATGGGTGGCGCACGGTTGGCCACAGCCGAACTCAGCGCCGTGCGCACCGAATCTGCCAACTGTTCTTCGATCTGTGCGCCCGCCCATGCAGGGCGGCACAGCACCCCGCTTGCACTCAGCAGGCAAAGCAATGCGCTTCGCCTGGAAGTACCCAAAGGTCGCGCGATCTTCACGGATTCAGTTTGGACTTCAGAAATCCCAGGATGTCGGCGGTCGGCACTTTCGTGGCCGCGGTGTCACGGCGATGCTGGTATTCGACCTCGCCCACCTTCAATCCCCGGTCGCCGAGTGTGACGCGGTGGGGCACACCGATGAGTTCCCAGTCGGCGAACATGGCACCCGGGCGTTCGCCCCGATCATCCAGGATAACGTCCACACCGGCGGCGATCAGTTCAGCATAGAGTTTTTCGGCCACCGTCTGCACCTCCGGAAAACGGTCTGGGCTGATGGCACACAGCACCACGGTGAAGGGCGCAATCGCGTCCGGCCAGATGATGCCGCGTTCGTCATGGTTTTGCTCGATGGCTGCAGCGGGCAGGCGCGTGATGCCGATGCCGTAGCAGCCCATTTCCATGAACTGGGGTTTGCCGTTGACGTCCAGAAAGGTCGCGTTCATGGCTTGGCTGTACTTGGTGCCCAGCACGAAGACGTGGCCGACCTCAATGCCGCGTTCGATCGCCAGCACACCTTTTCCATCAGGGGAAGGATCACCTTCGACGACGTTGCGCAGATCGGCCACCAGCACCGGCTCCGGCAGATCGCGACCCCAGTTCACGCCCGTGAGGTGCACGTTGATCTCGTTGGCGCCACAAACCCAGTCGTGCATCGCGGCAACCTCGCGGTCCACCACCAGGTTGACAGCCTGCTTCAAACCAATGGGGCCAAGGTAGCCGGGTGTGCAGCCGAAATGAGCCTCGATTTCTGGTACGGTGGCAAAGCGAAAGCCCTGGTCCAGACCCGGCACTTTGCCGACCTTGACTTCGTTCATGTCGTGGTCGCCGCGCAGCAGCAGCAACCAGACCTGGGTCTTGACGATGACGCCGTGCGCGTCAAGTTGATCTGTCGCCAGCACCAGCGACTTGACCGTGCATTGCAGCGGCAAGCTCAGCAACTCGGCCACGTCCACACAGGTGCTTTTATCCGGGGTCGGAGTACGCGCCAGAGTTTGGCTGGGCGCAGCGTGTGGCCCCTGCGGCGCCAACGCCTGGGCCTTTTCCATGTTGGCGGCATAGTCGCTGAGTGGGCAGTAGACAATGGCGTCCTCGCCGGTGGCCGCGATCACCTGGAACTCCTCGCTCATGTCGCCGCCGATCGCGCCGCTGTCGGCGGCGACGGCGCGATAACGCAGTCCAAAGCGGTCGAAGATGCGGCGATAGGCGGCCGACATCACCTCGTAGCTGAGCTTGGCCGACTCGATGTCACGGTCAAAACTGTAGGCGTCCTTCATGATGAATTCGCGTCCACGCATGAGTCCAAAGCGCGGACGTCGTTCGTCGCGGAATTTGGTCTGGATTTGGTAGAAATTGCGCGGCAACTGCCTGTAGCTCTTGATTTCCTGGCGCGCGATGTCAGTCACGACTTCCTCGCTGGTTGGCTGCACCACGTAGTCGCGCTCATGGCGGTCCTGGATGCGCAGCAACTCAGGTCCCATGGCGGTGAAGCGACCCGTCTCCCGCCACAGTTCGGCAGGTTGCACCACCGGCATGCTCAGTTCCACGGCGCCGGCGCGGTTCATCTCCTCGCGCACGATGGCTTCCACCTTGCGGATTACGCGCAAGCCCATGGGCATATAGCTGTAGATGCCGGCGCCGAGTTTCTTGATCATGCCGGCGCGCGTCATGAGTCGGTGGCTCGCCACTTCAGCGTCGGCGGGTGCTTCCTTCAGTGTGGAAATAAAGAACTGGGAGGCTTTCATGTGCTTGATCGCGGGAAGTAATTGCGGACCCTTAGGGCTAAGCCCCTTGATGCGCAGCTACCGCTGTGCATAATGGTCCTCAGTTAAAAGAATTGGGGTTTGATTATGCTTGACCGTGAAGGCTTTAGGCCTAACGTCGGCATCATTCTGCTCAACCAGAAAAATCAGGTGTTCTGGGGCAAACGCATACGTACCCACTCTTGGCAGTTTCCGCAGGGTGGCATTGATCGGGGTGAAACTCCCGAGCAGGCCATGTTCCGCGAATTGCACGAGGAAGTGGGGCTCCGACCGGAGCATGTGTGCATTGTGGCCCGCACCCGAGACTGGTTGCGTTACGAGGTGCCAGACCGGTTTATCCGACGCGACGCGCGTGGACATTACAAAGGCCAGAAACAGATCTGGTACCTGCTGCAATTGATCGGGCACGATTGGGATTTGAATCTGCGTGCCACGGATCATCCAGAATTCGACGCCTGGCGCTGGAACAACTATTGGGTTCCCCTGGACGCTGTGGTCGAGTTCAAACGCGGCGTCTATGAGTTGGCATTGACCGAGTTGGCGCGATTTCTACCCCAGCACGAACACCGTAACCGCTTCCTGCGAAATGGCACGCGTTCGCGCGACCACCAAGAACCGCATGAGGGCGCGCAACGCGGTGCGATGTTTGGACTCATGCCGGGCGCCGGTTTCGAATTGCCGCCTGGCGCAAGCTTCGAGCCCGACCCCAATACCGCGATCGAGCAGCGTCAAGGGGAGGCCGAAATCTCGAAAGCGCCGTCAGCCTGAAATCGGACGGGTGGTGGGCAATTATCTGGTTAACACCAAGTTGTCACGGTGCACCATCTCAGCTTCAGCGACGTAGCCCAACAGGCGTTCGAATTCGCCGGACGGTTTGCGGCAAATCAGGCGCGCCTCACCGCTGGCGTAATTGGCCAATCCGCGCGCCATCTCGTTCCCGAACGCATCGCGAATTGCAATCACGTCGCCGCGTGAAAACTCCCCCTCCACGGCCGTCATTCCGATCGGCAGCAAACTCTTTCCTTCATCTCGCACCTTGGCGGCAGCACCCCCGTCCACGGTGACTGCGCCGCGCAGTTGCAGGTGGTCAGCCATCCATTGTTTGCGTGCCTGATTCTTGGGCGTCTGCGCCAACAGCAAAGTGCCAATGACCTCGCCCTGCATCAAGCGAATCAGCGCATCAGGCTCTCGCCCCCAGGCAATCACAGTGGAGGCGCCAGAGCCCGCGGCGCGCTTTGCCGCCAGAATCTTTGTGATCATGCCGCCACGTCCCAGGCTCGAACCTGCGCCCCCCGCCATCGCCTCCAACTGGGGATCTCCGGCAGTGGCTACGTCGATGAAGCGTGCACCCGGATCCTTGCGCGGATCGGCGCTGAACAGGCCGCGCTGGTCAGTCAAAATTACCAGTACGTCGGCCTCGATCAAGTTTGCTACCAGTGCGCCCAGGGTGTCGTTGTCGCCGAACTTGATCTCGTCGTTAACCACGGTGTCGTTTTCGTTGATGACCGGAACAACGTGATGCTGCAATAGCGTGAGCAAGGTGGAGCGAGCGTTGAGGTAGCGCTCACGGTCTGCCAGATCCGCATGAGTCAACAGTACCTGCGCCGAACCCAGGCCGTTTTCGCGCAACTTGGTTTCATACATTTGCGCCAGACCCATCTGGCCCACCGCTGCGGCTGCTTGCAATGCATGAATTTCGCGAGGTCGCGTAGTCCAGCCCAGGCGCTTCATTCCTTCAGCAATGGCACCGCTGGAAACCATCACCACTTCGCGTCCGTCGCGGCGCAAGGAAGCCAGTTGACGGCACCATTGGCCGATGGCGGTTTCGTCCAAGCCGCGGCCATCATTCGTCACCAGGCTGGAGCCGACTTTCACCACGATACGGCCTGCGTCCTGCAGCACCTTGGAAGTATTTTTCTGGGTCATCTTTTGATGTAAGCCAATCACAGAAAAGCCGTGCCTAGCTCCTTGGTACCTCAGTTAGGGAATTGATCTCCGGTTTGAAGCGTGGATCGACCTCCGGCAGCGCCTGCTCCAGTGTTTGCTGGGCCTTGATGTGTTGATAGATTGCCTTGATCAAGGACTCGCAGCCTTCCCGTGTCAGCGCAGAAATCTCGAACACCGGCCCCTTGAATTTGAAGCGCTTGACGAAGTCCCTAACGCGCGTAACGCGCTCGTCCGTTGGCACCATGTCCAGTTTGTTCAGCACCAGCCAGCGTGGCTTGGTAAAAAGGGCGGGGTCATATTTCTTCAGTTCGCCCACAATTGCCTTGGCCTGCGCCACCGGATCAATGCCGTCATCAAAGGGTGCCAGATCGACAATATGCAGCAACAAGCGCGTGCGTTGCAAATGCCGCAGGAACTGGTGTCCCAGTCCGGCACCTTCGGACGCACCTTCGATTAACCCCGGAAGATCGGCCACGACAAAGCTCTGCTCCGGCCCCACGCGCACTACACCCAGATTCGGATGCAGCGTGGTGAACGGGTAATCCGCAATGCGCGGTCGCGCGTTGGACACGGCCGAAATGAAGGTGGACTTTCCCGCATTGGGCATGCCCAGCAGGCCCACGTCGGCCAGCACCTTAAGTTCGAGTTTGAGCGCCTTCTTCTCACCCGGCCAGCCCGGTGTCTTTTGCCGGGGAGCACGGTTGATGGCGCTCTTGAAGCGCATATTGCCAAAACCCCCGTCACCGCCTCTGGCGATAGTAATCACTTCGCCCGGCGTCAATAATTCGTAAAGCATCTCGCCGGTTTCGGCGTCGGTGATGATGGTGCCCACCGGCATCTTGAGCGTGATGTCATCGGCTGCGACACCGAACATGTCTGAGCCCATGCCGTGCTGGCCGCGTTTGGCTTCGTGTCGGCGCGAGAAACGAAAGTCGACCAGCGTGTTCAGATTCGGATCGGCCACGGCAAACACGTGACCGCCACGCCCGCCGTCGCCACCGTTGGGGCCGCCGAATTCCTTGTACTTTTCATGCCGGAACGAGACGCAGCCGTTCCCGCCATCGCCGGCAGCGACGTCAATAAAGGCTTCATCCACGAACTTCATAGCTTTTCCTCGTTGGCAAATTATGCCGACCCCAATAAACAAAGCCCCGACCAAGCGGGGCTTTGCGCAAACGGCGACCTTGGCGTGAAAGGTCGAACTTAAATGATTCAGTGGGCTTCGTAGCCGAAGCATGAAAGCATACCCAAGCCAGTTCAGGCCGAGGTCACGCTCACCGTGTGCTTGTTCAGCGAACCCTTCACTGCGAACGACACGTGGCCATTCACCAGGGAAAACAGGGTGTGGTCCTTGCCAATACCGACATTCGTGCCCGGATGAAACTTAGTGCCACGCTGGCGCACGATGATGGCGCCGGCGCTGACCAGTTCACCGCCAAATGTCTTCACGCCCAGCATTTTCGGCTTGGAGTCGCGTCCGTTTCGCGTAGAGCCGCCGCCTTTTTTCTGTGCCATTTCTCTTGCTCCTTATGCTGCAATCGAGCCAATCAGCAGTTCTGTGAACTGCTGGCGATGACCTTGACGCTTTTGATAGTGTTTGCGCCGACGCATTTTGAAGATGTGCACCTTGTCGTGCAAACCATGCGCCAACACTGTGGCTTTGACTGTCGCACCGGACACCAAGGGCGTGCCGACCTTGATTTCTGCGCCGTTTCCGACGGCCAGAACCTGGTCGATCACAATCTCTTGGCCTACATCCGCAGCAATCTGTTCTACTTTAATTTTTTCGCCCGCAGCAACACGATACTGTTTGCCGCCGGTTTTTATGACCGCGTACATATTGACCTCTTATGAGTAAGCTCAGCAAAAGGATTTTTGCAGAGCCCGACATTCTAGCATGCAAGGTGAACCTGCAGGGAAATCCACCTTCGATTCGGAGCGTCGGCGCCGAACTTCCTATAATTCGCCGAGCGCTTTCCTCCAAGATTCACATTGTTTGCACATTCCACTCACACCTCCGCCGTGCTTGCACTGATCGCCGACGACATGCGCGGCGTCGATGAGGTGATATCAAGGCGACTCGATACGGGCGTGCCGTTGGTGGCACAAGTGTCACGCTACATTATTTCGGCGGGTGGAAAGCGTTTGCGACC
The DNA here is from genome assembly GCA_903832285.1 of uncultured beta proteobacterium. Taxonomy (GTDB): domain Bacteria; phylum Pseudomonadota; class Gammaproteobacteria; order Burkholderiales; family Burkholderiaceae_C; genus CAIKVZ01. The sequence continues at coordinate 128,101 of CAILAY010000050.1, forward strand.
GGCATTGTTGCTGCTGACCTGTGGGGCGCTGGGGTATACCGGTAGCCAGCGCTTTAATCTGGCCGCCGTGGTGGAATTCATCCATACCGCAACCTTGCTGCATGACGACGTGGTCGACGTTTCCACGCTGAGGCGCGGACGCGCCACGGCAAACGAGGCTTTCGGCAATCCGGCGAGCGTGCTGGTGGGCGACTTCCTGTATTCCCGGGCCTTTCAGATGATGATTGACGCACAGGACATGCGTGTCATGGAAGTCCTCTCGGATGCGACCAATATCATCGCTGAAGGGGAGGTGATGCAGTTGATGAACATGCATGATGCTTCTCTGAGCGAAGCGGGATATTTGCAGGTGATTCGATCCAAAACCGCAAAATTGTTCGAGGCGAGCGCCCGATTGGGCGCAATTTTGGCCCGGAGTTCAGCCGAAGTCGAGCAGGCCTGCGCCGATTACGGCCGGGCGCTGGGGACGGCGTTTCAGGTCATTGATGACGTGCTTGACTACGATGGCGACGCCGACGAAATGGGGAAGAATCTGGGCGATGATTTGCGCGAAGGGAAGGTCACTTTGCCCTTGATCGTCGCGATGCAGCGCGGCACGGCGAGTCAACGTCAGGCGATTCAAACGGCGATCGAAACCGGGTCCGTTCCGGATATGGGACCGATCATAGGCATTGTCCAGTCAACCGGTGCACTGATGGTTGCCCGCGAGGCTGCGGCAGCAGAAGCCCGCCACGCCATGACTGCGGCGGGGCGACTGCCGAAAAATCATTTCACTGAGGGTTTGCTACAATTGGCGGCCCAATTGTTGGAGCGTCGGTCGTGACGGTAAATCATGGCTGAGGTGCGTATTTCGGGGTGTGGCCTAGTCCGGTAAGGCGCTTCGTTCGGGACGAAGAGATCGGAGGTTCGAATCCTCTCACCCCGACCAAAAACCAGCTGGTGCACCCGGGTACCGTTTGCCTGCGAGATGTTTTGAATTGACTTGGTACGCTGGCTGGGGGTTTTTCTCTGCTTCCTTGAGAAGCGTAGTACATTCTCCCCAATATGGCCGCCGTCGAGACTCTCAGTTCCAGTTCCACTTTGATCGCCCTGCCGGGTCTGGCGCACGTGCTCGTCTCTGCAGGCAAGTTGTCCCGCAAGACGGCTGAGGAAATCTACCGCAAGGCGCAAACGAACCGCGGAAATTTCGTGGCCGAACTCATCAGTTCAGGCACGATCACTGCTTTTGATCTCGCGCATGCCATGTCCGCGGCATTTTCGGTGCCGCTGGTCGATCTGGATGCTCTCGATGTCGCCAGGCTCCCATCGGGTCTGCTGGATGCCAAGATTTGCCAGGACTTTCGCATCGTTGTTCTGAACAAACGCAACAACCGGTTGTTGGTTGCAACCGCTGACCCTTCAGATCAAATCGTCTCCGAAAAGATCAAATTCGCCACCCAATTGGGTGTGGACTGGGTCGTGGCGGAATATACGAAGCTTTCGAAACTGGTCGATGCTTCGACCGAAACCGCCTCTGAAGCGATAGAGCACATCATCGGTGGCGATTTCGAATTCGACGTCGCCACGATGGAGTCAAGTCACCCCGATCCTAGCGAATCGAATGCTGCGGAGGTTGAAGACGCACCGATCGTGAAGTTCCTGCACAAGATGTTGCTGGACGCGTTCACGATGAGAGCCTCAGACTTGCATTTTGAACCCTACGAGCACACCTACCGGGTTCGCTTCCGAATTGACGGTGAACTGCGGGAAATTGCCTCGCCGCCGGTGGCCATCAAGGACAAGTTGGCCTCCCGCATCAAGGTCATCTCGCGCATGGACATTTCCGAGAAGCGCGTGCCTCAGGACGGGCGCATGAAACTCAAGATCGGGCCTGATCGGGTTATCGACTTCCGGGTCAGCACGTTACCCACGTTGTTCGGCGAAAAGATTGTGGTGCGGATTCTGGATCCCAGCAGCGCCAAATTGGGTATTGAAGCGCTCGGATACGAACCCGAAGAAAAGGAACGCTTGCTCAAGGCGGTTCAGCGTCCGTATGGCATGGTGCTTGTCACGGGACCGACCGGCTCAGGCAAGACGGTGTCGCTCTATACCTGTCTGAACTTGCTCAACGTGCCGGGGGTGAATATTTCTACTGCGGAGGATCCTTCGGAAATCAACCTGCCGGGTGTCAATCAGGTCAACGTGAATGAAAAGGCGGGGCTGACGTTTGCTGCGGCGTTGAAGTCCTTCTTGCGTCAGGATCCAGACATCATCATGGTGGGTGAGATTCGGGACCTTGAAACTGCCGATATTTCGATCAAGGCGGCGCAGACCGGACATCTGGTTTTGTCCACTCTGCATACCAACGACGCGCCCGCAACGCTGACGCGCATGCGCAATATGGGAATTGCCCCCTTCAACATTGCGTCCAGTGTGATCCTGATCACAGCGCAGCGCCTGGCGCGCAGACTCTGCCCGAACTGCAAGCAGCCCGCCGACATTCCCCATGCGGCGCTGATTGAAGCCGGATTCGCGCAGGAGGATCTTGACGGAACCTGGACGCCGTTCCGGCCGGTGGGCTGTTCAATGTGCAACAACGGTTACAAAGGACGTGTCGGGATTTACCAGGTGATGCCGATCACCGAGGAAATTCAACGTATTATTTTGCGTGATGGCAGTTCGCTGGAAATTGCCGAGCAGTCGCGCCGTGAGGGAGTCCGAAGTTTGCGGCAATCGGGTTTGTTCAAGGTCAAAAAGGGCATGACTTCAATTGAAGAAGTGCTGGGATGCACTAACGATTAGCGTGAAAGAACTAACTTTCATGACTCGGAGCGTCTCGCGGGCGAAGCGTGAGAGTTAGCGTGAAGGAACTGGTGGCTTTCAAGGCGGATTGGGTTTCGCTGCCGAAGCAGGAAAGTTAGTCAACCCTGGTAACAAGGAACAAAAAGCACTATGGCTACCGCTACCGGCAAGAACATCAAGGAATTTGTCTTTGAATGGGAGGGCAAAGACCGAAACGGAAAGCAAGTCAGGGGGGAGACGCGGGCGGCTGGTGAGAATCACGTGGTGTCGGCATTGCGGCGGCAAGGGGTGTTACCGACCAAGATTCGCAAGCGCAAGATGCGCGCCGGCAAGGCGATCAAACCCAAGGATATGGCGATCTTCACGCGCCAGTTGGCCACCATGATGAAGGCGGGCGTGCCGCTGCTTCAGGCCTTTGACATTGTGGGCAGAGGCAACGCCAATGCCAGCGTGACCAAACTACTCAACGATATCCGCACGGATGTGGAAACCGGCACCTCGCTCAGCGCGGCCTTTCGCAAGTTTCCGATGTACTTCGACTCCCTGTACTGCAATCTGGTCGAGGCCGGCGAAGCGGCCGGCATTTTGGAGCAACTTCTGGATCGACTTGCCGTGTACATGGAAAAGACCGAGGGCATCAAGTCCAAGATCAAGTCGGCGCTGATGTATCCGATTTCGGTGCTGGTGGTGGCTTTTGTGGTTACTGCCGTCATCATGATTTTTGTGGTGCCCGCCTTCAAATCCGTTTTCGCCAATTTTGGCGCCGATCTGCCGGCACCCACCTTGATGGTGATCGCCATGAGCGAGTTTTTTGTCAAATACTGGTGGTTGATTTTCGGCGGCATTGGCGGGGGGCTGTACTTCTTCATGCAGGCGTGGAGGCGCAACGAGAAGGTGCAGATGTTCATGGACCGTCTGCTTCTCAAGGTACCCATTTTTGGCACACTGATCGAAAAGTCCGTCATAGCCCGCTGGACCCGTACGCTGTCCACCATGTTCGCGGCCGGTGTGCCCTTGGTGGAGGCGCTGGACTCGGTCGGTGGCGCGGCGGGCAATTCGGTATACCTGAAGGCGACCGAGAGGATTCAGCAGGAGGTTTCCACGGGCACCAGTCTGACAACAGCGATGACCAACGCCAACCTGTTTCCGACCATGGTGCTTCAAATGTGCGCGATCGGGGAAGAGTCCGGATCGATCGACCACATGCTGGGCAAGGCCGCCGATTTTTATGAGGCGGAGGTCGACGACATGGTGGCGGGCCTGTCCAGCCTGATGGAACCCATCATCATCGTGTTCCTCGGCGTCCTGATCGGCGGCATCGTAGTCGCCATGTATTTGCCGATCTTCAAGTTGGGTCAGGTCGTCTGATGTCCTCGCCGGTCTGGTACGCAGCCCTGGTGCTGGGCACGCTGGGTTTGCTCGTCGGCAGTTTCCTGAACGTCGTGATTCATCGCCTTCCCAAAATGCTGGAGCGTCAATGGACGGCTGAAAGCCGACAGATACTGGGGGAGGAGCCGGAGGCGCTGGACACCTTCAACCTGATGCTGCCGCGCTCGCACTGCCCGAGTTGCGGACACCAGATTGCGTGGTACGAAAACATACCGGTCCTGAGTTACCTTTTCTTGCGCGGCAAATGTTCGGCATGTGGCGCTGGAATCAGCGTGCGCTATCCACTGGTGGAAATAGTGACCGGCGGGCTTTTCCTTTACTGCGGGGTGCGCTGGAACCTGTCTGCCACGGCAGCGGTCTGGTGCGCTTTTTCTGCGGTGCTTGTGGCGCTGACGCTGATCGATTGGGACACGACCCTTTTGCCCGATGACCTGACCTTGCCGCTGCTCTGGGCCGGTCTGATTGCCAGCGCCCTGCATTGGACCGCCGTGCCCTTGGACGAGGCGGTCTGGGGTGCTGTGGCGGGTTACCTCTCGCTATGGCTGGTTTACTGGGGCTTCAAACTCGCCACCGGCAAGGATGGCATGGGCTTTGGCGACTTCAAGCTGTTTGCCGCTCTGGGGGCCTGGTTCGGATGGCCTGCCCTGATTCCCATCATTCTGATGGCATCGGTGATGGGTGCCGTTGTGGGAATTGCGTTGAAGTTTTCCACCGGGTTGCGCGAAGGGGGTTACGTGCCTTTCGGGCCCTTTCTGGCGGTGGCCGGATTGACGGCCATGATTTTTGGGCATAAGTCAATCCTGCACAGCGTCGGGCTGTAAAGCTCATGTTGGGAGTTTGCAGACTCGGTCTCACGGGCGGCATCGGCAGCGGCAAGAGTACGGTCGCGCAGATGCTGGCGCTGCACGGTGCGACCGTAATCGACGCTGACGCCCTGGCACGTAGCGTCACCTGGGCCGGGGGCGCAGCCATCGCACCGATCTCACTCGCGTTCGGCCATCACTTGATTGCAGCGGATGGCGCCATGAACCGTGTGGCGATGCGCGAACTTGTCTATGCCGACGCCGCCGCCAAACGCCGCCTGGAGGCCATCATTCACCCGTTGGTGCAATTGCAGATTGAACAACAGGCGCAGGAGGCTGTGCGCACTGATTGCAGCTGCATCGTGTTTGATGTGCCACTGTTGGTGGAGGCCGGGCACTGGCGCAGCAAGGTGGACCGGGTGCTGGTGATTGACTGCTTGCCTCAAACGCAATTGGATCGCGTCGTGGCACGAAACGAATTGTCGCGCGATGCAGTCCTGAAGATCATGGCGTCGCAGGCGAGCCGCTTGCACCGACTCAAGGCGGCCGACTTCGCGCTCTTCAATCAGCACCTGACCTTTGACCAATTACACAACGAAGTGTCCCAGATTGCCCCGCACTTCGGGCTATGATTCACCGCAACCAAGAGCCTTTGTGTGATCCTGTACGAATATCCTTTCAATGAACGCATCCGGACCTATTTGCGTCTGGAACATCTCTTCCACCGGCTGAGCAAACTGGTGCCACGCGACGATGCGTTGGACCACCATTTCGCTCTCGCCACTATCTTCGAGGTGATGGACGTTGCAGCTCGTGCCGACCTCAAGTCGGATGTGCTGCGCGACCTCGAAAAGCAAAAGCAGTTGCTCAACAGCTACCGCGGCAATCCTGCGATTTCCGAGGATGCCCTGAATGCCGTCGTGCAGCAACTGCATCAGTGCTTTGAAGCACTCAACGCCCAGACCGGAAAAGCCGGTCAGACGCTGACCGAAAACGACTGGCTCATGAGCATTCGCAGCCGCATCAGCATTCCCGGTGGCACCTGCGAGTTTGATCTGCCGGCCTATTTCGCCTGGCAACAAAGTGATGCGAACTTGCGCCAAGCCGACCTGCAGCGCTGGGTGGAAACGCTCAAACCCATGTCGGAATCGATTCAATTGTTGCTCAAGCTTTTGCGTGATTCGGGCACCGGCCAAAAGGTCATGGCCGTAGGCGGTCAGTTCCAGCAGAACCTGCCTCAGGGTCGGACCTTTCAATTGCTGCGCATGCGGATCAATTCCCAGGCCGGCGTTATTCCCGAAGTCAGCGGTAACCGGCTCATGGTGTCGGTGCGCTTCATGCGTCACGAGGCGGATGACCGCCTTCACGCCTGTGCCCAGGACACGGCGTTCGAGTTGACGTTGTGCTGTTGAAGCGGCTCGTCAAATGTCCGCGCTGTGGCGGCGACAGCGTGTATGGGCCCAGCAATGTTTATCGGCCGTTTTGCAGCGAGCGCTGCAAGAGCATCGACCTCGGCGCCTGGTCCAGCGAGTCCTTTCGCGTGCCAGATCAGCCGCCCACGGAAGGCACTTACGACGAACAGGATTCGCTGCCGCAGTGAGTGTCATCACCCCTGAGCATGGGCGTGGGTCGCTCCGCGAAAGCCCTGCTCCTGCGCCAGCCAGGCCAGTACCGGCACCGTGCCGGGCAACACCGGCATGACGGTCGCCGGCAGGCGCTGCCAGGCAAACGTTTGTGCTTCGCGCATCTGCAGATCGCCGCTCCAGTCAAACACCTTGCAAAAGTTCAGTCGAACCAGCGCATGCGGGTAGTCGACCAGCTCAGTTTTCCAGGCATGTACCTCGCCCAGAGTGATGCCGAGTTCCTCATGCAGTTCGCGCCGCAAGGCTTGCTCCACGGATTCGCCTGGTTCCAGTTTGCCGCCGGGGAATTCCCAGTAGCCCGAGTAAACCTTGCCCCCGGGCCTGGATGTCAGAAGAAATTCGCCGTTAGCTTGAATGAGGATGCCCACTGCCACTTCGACCACTTGGCGCTCGCCCTGCTCCAGACGGGCGCGGCTTGCATCCGCCACCAGAGGTACGGGCTTCATGCGCTCAGGCTGTGGCGACCCGCGTAGTCGCGGGCAAACTGGTACGCCACGCGACCGCTGCGCGACGCGCGTTCCAGCGCCCACACCAGCGCATCGGCACGTGCGGCCGCAATACCTCTAGCGTCGACTCCGAACGAGCTCAGCCACTGCGCCACGATGGCAAGGTATTCGTCCTGGCTGAACGGATAAAAACTCACCCACAGACCGAAGCGCTCGGAGAGTGAAATCTTTTCCTCGACGCCCTCGCCGGGATGCACTTCGCCATCGTCTGCATGCGTATAGCTCAGGTTCTCGGCCATGTATTCGGGCAGCAGGTGGCGCCGGTTGCTGGTGGCGTAAATCAGCACATTGGGTGTGCTCGCCGACACTGATCCATCGAGCACGGACTTCAGCGCCTTGTAGCCGGGCTCGCCGTCGTCGAAGCTCAGATCGTCACAGAACACCAGGAATTTTTCGGGGCGCTGTGCCACCACATCCACGATGTCGGCCAGATCGACCAGGTCAGCCTTGTCCACCTCGATCAGACGCAGACCTTGATCCGCATACTCGTTCAGGCAGGCCTTGATCAAAGACGATTTACCTGTTCCCCGGGCACCCGTCAGCAGCAGGTTGTTGGCGGGCTTACCCTCGACGAATTGCAGTGTGTTGCGCTGCACCTTGGCCTTTTGCTCATCAATTTCCCTGAGTTCATCCAACGCAATATGACCCACATGAAGCACGGGCTCCAGCGTTGCGTGCCCGGAACTGCGCTTTCGATAGCGGTAAGCAGCGGCCTGTGTCCAGTTGGGTGCCGAAAGAGGCTCAGGCACCAGTTTCTGGACGTGGACAACCAGCCGTTCCACCTGGGCAATCAGGCGCTCCAACTGGTCGTTCATGAGCGGTAGTCGGCGTTGATGGTGACGTAGTCATGGCTCAGGTCGCAGGTCCATACCGTGTCCTGCGCCGAGCCCCGACCCAGCAGCACGCGCACCGTGATCTCGCTTTGCCGCATCACACGCTGACCGTCTTCCTCGCGGTAAGCGGGGTTGCGTCCACCGTGCATCGCTACCAGCACTTCGTCCAGATACAGGTCGATGGCGGATTGATCCAGATCGTCGATGCCCGCGTAGCCCACGGCCGCCAGGATGCGGCCCAGATTGGGGTCGCTGGCAAAGAAGGCCGTCTTCACCAGGGGCGAATGCGCAATCGCGTACGCCACCTTGCGGCATTCTTCGCTGCTCTTGCCACCCTCGACCTGAATCGTGATGAATTTGGTCGCGCCCTCGCCGTCGCGCACGATCGCTTGCGCCAGCTTGCGCGCAACGTCCAGAAGCGCGGCTTTCAAGGTCTGACCCTCGGCGCTGCCAAGCGAGGTGATGGGAAAATGTGCCGCCTGGTTGGTGGCGATAAGCACCAGTGAATCGTTGGTCGAGGTGTCGCCGTCCACGGTGACACGGTTGAACGAGGCTTCGGCCAGGTCGCGCGCCAATTGCTGCATCAACTCGGGCGCGACGCAGGCGTCGGTGGCGATGAAGCCCAGCATCGTTGCCATGTTGGGCCGGATCATGCCCGCGCCCTTGCTGATGCCCGTGATGTTGACCGTGGCGCCACCGATTTGTACTTTCCTGCTGAAAGCCTTGGGCACGGTGTCGGTGGTCATGATGGCCTGCGCCGCACGGCCCCAGTGGCTGGCTTGCGCGTCCGCCAAGGCACGAGGAAGGCCCGCCACAATGCGTTCGTGCGGCAACTGCTCCATGATGACGCCGGTCGAAAACGGCAACACCTGAGCCGGCTGTACGCCCATTGACTGCGCCAGCGCGGCGCTGGTGGCGTAGGCGCGTTCCAGTCCTTCCTGTCCGGTTCCGGCGTTGGCGTTGCCGGTATTGATCACAAGGGCACGCACCGAAAGGCCCGAATTCGCGCAGCGGGTCAGGTGTTCACGGCAGACCTGGACCGGCGCGGCACAAAAACGGTTTTGCGTAAAGACGCCTGATACCGAGGCGCCGGCATCGATCAACAGCACGGTCAAATCCAAACGGCCGGTCTTGCGGATCCCAGCTTCGGCTACGCCGATGCGTATCCCCTGAATGGCCAGCAGGTCGGCCGGGTCTGTGGCTGAAAAATTGACAGTCATCAGGCTGCTCCTTCATGGACCCCAGGGCACCGTTAATTTGGCTACGCGAGCTTGCCGTGGCAGTGCTTGTACTTCTTGCCGCTGCCGCAGGGACACGGTTCATTGCGGCCCACTCGTGCCATCGGTGGCTGCACATTGCGCACCGTGCGCGCGTCCAGCACGGTCTGTACTTCACCTGTTTCCACTGGGCCGCTGTAAGTCACGTTGGCGATGTTCTCTGCGCGTTCTTCCATGTCCTGGGCGGCCTGCTCCAGTTGTTCGGTGGACTGCACCTGCACCGTCATCAGCACGCGCGTGACTTCGTTTTTCACCGAGTCCAGCAGTTGACCAAACAACTCGAAGGCTTCGCGCTTGTATTCCTGCTTGGGTTGCTTTTGTGCGTAGCCGCGCAAATGAATGCCCTGGCGCAAGTAGTCAAGCGAGCTCAAATGTTCGCGCCAGTGCGTGTCCAGGCTTTGCAGCAGCACGATGCGTTCAAACTGGCCGAAGTTCTCTGGCCCCACCGCTTGAACCTTGACCTCGAACGCGTTATTCGCAGCCTTCACCACTATATCGCGGATGTCTTCGTCGGTCATGGTGGCTGCGGCCGCAACCTGGTCCTTCAGCGCCACATCGAATTGCCACTCATCGCGCAACACCTTGTCCAGGCCAGGCAGGTCCCACTGTTCCTCGACCGATTCCTGTGGCACGTATTGATGAGTCAGATCCGTGAAACAACCCTCACGCAGCGACGCGATCTGCTCCGACAGCGAGGTCGCATCCAGGATGTCGTTGCGTTGTTGGTAAATCACCTTGCGCTGATCATTGGAGACGTCGTCGTACTCCAGCAGTTGCTTGCGGATGTCGAAGTTGCGCGCCTCTACTTTTCGCTGCGCCGACTCGATTGAGCGGGTCACGATGCCGGCTTCGATTGCCTCGCCGTCGGGCATCTTGAGGCGGTCCATGATGGCCTTGACCCGATCGCCGGCAAAGATGCGCATCAGCGGGTCGTCCAGGCTCAGGAAAAAGCGCGACGATCCCGGGTCTCCTTGCCGACCCGAACGGCCTCGCAACTGATTGTCGATGCGCCGCGACTCGTGGCGCTCAGTGGCGATGATGCGCAGGCCGCCCTGTGTCTTCACGAACTCGTGGTCGATGTGCCACTGTTCGCGCAGCCTTTCGATCTGTTCCTGCCGCGCCACCGCGTCAAGCGCTTCGTCCGCCTCCACTGCCTCGACAGCTTTTTCCAGATTTCCACCGAGCACGATGTCGGTGCCGCGCCCCGCCATGTTGGTCGCAATCGTGATCATCTTGGGTCGACCGGCCTGGGCCACGATGTCCGCTTCGCGCGCATGTTGCTTGGCGTTGAGCACTTGGTGTGGTAACTGTTCCTTGTTCAGCAATTCGTCGATGATTTCCGAATTCTCGATCGAAGTGGTACCCACCAACACCGGCTGTCCGCGCTCATAGCATTCGCGAATGTCCTGAATTGCAGCTTCGTATTTTTCACGCGTGGTCTTGTATACCCGGTCTTGTTGGTCGGTGCGCTGGCTCTTGCGATTGGGCGGGATGACGATGGTCTCCAGGCCGTAGATTTCCTGGAACTCGTAGGCTTCCGTGTCGGCCGTGCCGGTCATGCCCGCCAGCTTGCCGTAAAGGCGGAAATAGTTCTGGAATGTGATCGATGCCATGGTCTGGTTTTCAGCCTGGATGGCAACGCCTTCCTTGGCCTCGACCGCCTGATGCAAACCGTCACTCCAGCGACGCCCCGACATCAGCCGGCCGGTGAACTCGTCCACGATCACCACCTCGCCCTCCTGTACCACGTAGTGCTGGTCGCGGTGATAGAGGTGATTGGCGCGAAGCGCTGCATACAAGTGGTGCACCAGGCTGATGTTCGCCGGGTCATACAGGGTGGCACCCTGCGGAATCAGTCCCATGTTGGCCAGGATGCGTTCTGCGTTTTCATGGCCCTGTTCAGTCAAAAACACCTGATGGGACTTTTCGTCAAGCGTGAAGTCGCCGGGGACCGTGACGACCTTCTCGCCCCGCGGATCATCCTCTCCCTCTTGCCGCTTGAGGGCGGGAACGACCTTGTTCATGGCGACGTACATCGCTGTGTGGTCTTCGGCCTGACCACTGATGATCAGGGGTGTACGGGCCTCGTCGATCAAAATCGAGTCCACCTCGTCCACAATGGCGTAATTCAGGCCGCGTTGGACCCGGTCCCGCACCTCATACACCATGTTGTCGCGTAGATAATCGAAGCCGTATTCGTTGTTCGTGCCGTAGGTAATGTCAGCCCGGTAGGCAGTCTGCTTTTCCTCCCGCGACAATTGCGGCAGATTGATGCCGACGCTCATCCCCAGAAAGTTGTAGAGCTTGCCCATCCAGCGCGCATCGCGGCTGGCAAGGTAGTCGTTGACCGTGACCACATGCACGCCCTTGCCGGCGAGCGCATTCAGGTAGACCGGCAAGGTGGACGTGAGCGTCTTTCCTTCACCCGTTCCCATTTCGGCGATCTTGCCGTTGTGCAAGGCGATGCCCCCGAGAAGCTGTACGTCGAAATGGCGCATCTTCATGATGCGCTTTGAGCCTTCGCGCACGACCGCAAAAGCCTCTGGCATGAGCGCGTCCAGCGCTTCACCTTGCGCCACGCGACCGCGGAATTCGTCGGTTTTGGCGCGCAATTCGTCGTCTGTCAGCTTTTCGTACTGGGCCTCCAGTGCGTTGATGCCAACGACTGTCTTGCGATACTGTTTGAGCAACCGGTCATTGCGGCTGCCAAATATTTTGGTGAGGATGTTGCTGGCCATGAATGCGAGACCGCCTGCAAAGTCCACCGGGACTTTGCAGGCGACCGATGTCCCTGAAGTAATTTCTGCTCAATTGGGGTTGTCTGGCGGGAATGCAAGCAATACGCAGGCACTCTTCGCCGACCTAACCCAACCGCGCATTTTAACCAAGGATGGACAGACCCGAAGCAAGTGGTCAGCGCTACCTTTGAGTTGGCTTGCGGCTTGCCAATGCGACTTGTTCCCGTGACATCGCCTCACCGGCAGCCAGAAATTTTTGCGGGTCTTGCGGCACACCTTGCACCAGCACTTCAAAGTGCAGGTGCGGTCCCGTGGCCCGTCCCGTGGTCCCCACTTCCGCGACCTGCTGCCCGCGCCTTATCAAGTCGCCTTTCTTCACGAGAACTTTGGAAGCGTGGGCGTAGCGCGTCACCAGATTGTTCCCATGATCAATCTCTACCATGTTGCCGTATTCCGGATGGAACTCCTGCACCACTACCACTCCGCCGGCAGCAGCCAGTATGGGTGTCCCGGTTTCGGCCTGAAAATCCATTCCGGTGTGCAGGGCCGAGTGGCCGGTAAAGGGATCAATGCGCCAGCCAAAAGGCGAACCCAATACACCAAAAGTGATTGGCTTCTGGGTCGGCACCATCATCTTCTTGACCTTTTGCTCAAACAGACGCGACTCCTCCACAGTCAGCAGATCCGTATGCTGATTCGTCAGTCGCTCAAGATCGGCCAGAGTTGCATTCAGTTCCTCCATCGACAGCGGGCGGCCACCAACCAGGGCACCTCCGCTGCCCAGCGGCGCCCTCGGCTCGGGTGCCGCAATTCCTGCCAGTCCCGACACACGCTCACCCAGCGACTCCAACTGCATTAATTTGGCCTGCAGTTCCCCCACCTTGCGAGCCATGACGTCAAGGTTTTCACGCAGGAACTGATCGCGCTGTGCAAACTCATCCTTTACTACAAAACGCACAAGCGAGCCGATCACGGGCCAGCCCTCGCGGGCGCCCTTGAGAATGACCAGGTTATATAGCCCAACCGACATCAACATCAGCGTCAATGCCACTGAAAAACCTGCCAGCAGCAGTTTGGTTCCGCTCAAATGAATAGCGCGGCTTTTGGCGAGCCACGCATCCGTGATAATCAGATGCACTGTTAATCCTTTGTCAATTCAGCCAGTCAACCACTCAATCCATGCACCGCCGTCATCAGGCCGTGTCCCTGCAGCAGGCGACACAGGATTCCCCAGCGTTCGCACGTCTCGCCGAGTTGGTGCGCGAGTCAAGTGATCGACTGAAAGCTGTCCAACCACTGCTTCCCGAGTCGCTGCGCGCTGCAGTGAAAGCAGGACCGTTGGACGGAGCAAACTGGTGCCTGCTTGTGGACAGCAACGCGGCGGCAGCCAAGGTCAGGCAATTGTTGCCTGCGCTGCAATCCCATCTGCGCAGCAAGGGATGGGAGGTTAACTCGATTCGGCTGAAAGTCCAAATGACCCGAGTTGCATTCTGAAAGGTCAGTAACTGTTTGTATGTGGGGCTACCCAAGCAGCGCCACTCGCACTCTGGTAACCCGCTCGAAACGCAACAAAGCCACCGCAGTCGCCTGCGGTGGCTTTGCATTGCGAAGGCTGCAGCTTAAGGTTTCTTGACCCATGCGGTGCAGTAGCCGGTGGGTGATATTTCAGTATCACCTGGCATGATCTTGCAACTTCCCGGTTTCGTCGGCGCGTCCTTGACGGGAACGAACTGCAGGCAAGTGCCGCAACTTTTTTCAGCCAAGGGTTTATCCTGATATTTCAGGGCGCCGCGCATCGCAGCATTGGTCGCGGCAAGTGCGCGATCGGAAAAAGCCACCACCGGAATCATGGCCAGGGCAGCACTGCCAATCTTCAAGAATTGACGGCGTGGTGTCGCAAATTTCGTCATCAGAAACTCCTCTCATAGTTAAGGCACCCAATTTCCAATAATCAGGCTGTACCGACTATACACAAAGAACAAGGGCAGAAACCGCAGGTTCGCCCGACGGGTGGAACTACAGAGTCAACTCGCCTTCGACAGCGAACATTGAACTCATGAGAACTCGGAAAAATTGGTCGGCGTCCACGATTCAACCACCGCGATGGTTATCCTAAGTGGCAAGAGCGCCCCTGATATCGCGTCCTTCATCAGTTCATGATTCACCGTGGTATCGACCGAAATGAAGTAATACCCTTTCGAGCTTTTTTCCACACTCAGGTCGATGCCGGATATTTTGGTCCTTATGGCCTGGACCGCCGCCGCAAGGGTGGCATCGCTGCAACCTTGCAACACATAACGATAAGTTGACATGCCGTTGCCCTTAAGAGGTGTTTCCTGCAGCGCATTATTCATGAAATTGATGCGAGCTCGCGAAGACCAGATCGAATCCAATTATCGTGGCGCTCCGCAAGTCTACGCTACGCCGGCAAGAGGCTATGCGCGTATGGCGGACGCAATCGACACCTTCGTTCACGCGTCATCCGAGGGCATCAAGGGCCAGAATGCTGCAGCACGCGAAACCCATTGCGGCGTCGCATCGCCGATTAGTACAATCACTGGGCCACTCCCGGGACAAAACGAGAACATAAAGCCACGAAGCGATGGAGCTTCCGATTGTCAGCTTTACCGTTTTCTATGCCAACACGAAGGGCGGGTCGAGCACCCCCGAGGGGGCGGTTTGGCGTAGACCCTGCAATCCGGGCCTGGATTCACAAGGACATTATTCATGAGTTTGAAGTGCGGCATTGTGGGCTTGCCCAACGTCGGTAAATCCACCCTGTTCAATGCGCTGACAAAGGCGGGCATTGCGGCGGAGAACTATCCTTTTTGCACGATTGAACCCAATGTCGGTATCGTGGAGGTGCCCGATCCGCGGTTGAATCAGCTCGCTGCCATCGTCAAGCCCGAGAAAATTCAGACGGCCATCGTCGAGTTCGTGGATATCGCCGGACTGGTGGCGGGTGCGAGCACGGGCGAAGGGTTGGGCAACAAGTTTTTGGCACACATCCGCGAGACTGACGCTATTGTGAACGTGGTGCGCTGTTTCGAAGACGAGAACGTCATCCACGTCGCGGGCAAGGTCGACCCGATCTCCGACATGGAGGTGATACAGACCGAGCTCTGTCTGGCCGATCTCACGGCAGTCGAGAAGGCGCTACACCGCGTCACCAAGACGGCGCGCTCCGGCGACAAGGAGTCGATCAAGCTGGTGGCGATTCTGGAGCGGTGCCAGGCCGCGTTGAACCAGGCTAAACCGGTACGCACCCTCTCATTCAGCAAGGAAGAGTTGCCGCTGCTGACGCAATTCTTCCTGATCACTGCCAAGCCCGCGATGTTCGTGGCCAACGTGGACGAGAACGGCTTCGCGAACAATCCGTTCCTGGACCGGTTGCGGGAATTCGCTGCGGCGCAAAACGCGCCCGTGGTCGCGATCTGCGCCAAGATTGAGGCTGAAATGGCCGATATGGAGGATGAGGACAAGAAGATGTTCCTGGCCGAGATTGGTCAGGAAGAACCGGGCCTGAACCGCCTCATTGTCGCGGCCTACAAACTGCTCGGACTGCAGACCTATTTCACTGCCGGTGTGAAGGAAGTGCGCGCCTGGACCATCCATGTGGGCGACACCGGGCCGCAAGCAGCTGGCGTGATTCACACCGATTTCGAGAGGGGATATATCCGCGCCCAGACCATCGCCTTTGACGACTTCATCACCTACAAGGGCGAGCAGGGCGCCAAGGATGCGGGCAAGATGCGCAGCGAGGGCAAGGACTACGTGGTCAAGGACGGGGATGTCATGAACTTCCTGTTCAGTTCCTAGGCATCCTGTGGCAATCGGCAGGCCGCCGAAGGTCGGCGCCACCCCGGAGAATGCCCTCCAGCGTGGTTTCCACCTCGATCACGCACGCAGGGCGCGAAGAGTATTCAGCTGCAACTGCGCCAAAACGACAGGGGTGGGCGCCAAGGACCTGTTGACACTGCCAATATCCTCCACCTCGTCACCAAATTGCGAAGCCACGTAGGCGCGCATAAACCAGGTAAGCGGTGACTCGACTATCGCCTTGGCGCCGGTCCAGTCCTGACCAAACCATTCGGCCAGGATGTCCTCGATCGCGTACCATTCGTTTGCCACGATCGGTCCGCCGTGGGACCAATCACTTGCGGGATGGTAGGTTTGAGGGTGCCAGTTGCCGCTGTCAGGATCGTGTTTCTCTCCTCGGGACGGTGACTCAAGCAGGATCTTCAGCCCTGCCGATTTCGCCACCCAGAAGTTGAGTAGCGAGCCCTCGATTCTTTTAACGTTCATTTGGGTTCCTTCGGTCGTGATGGGAAAGGAGATGCTTTTAATGAGGCCCATCGGTGCCTTTGCCCGGTGCTGCATGCGACGGAGACGGGGACATCGGAGGACCCATCAGATACGACATCTGGCGTTAACGCTCCTGGCGCCATGCCCAAATGCGCAGCACATGATCAAACCACCAGAAAGCGCCAGATTCTTGATGAGCATGATGGGCTGAAGCAACAATCGAACAAGAGTCCAGACGGGGTCCACTTGGGCGCTACCAGGACGGTGTCTTGAGCTGGGCAGACTTGAGCGGCTGAGCGCTCTCAAAGGCGGCGATCGAGTGTTTGAGGTCGTCGTACTCTTCGCAGCCAAAGAAACACAACTTGTCCAGAGCCGCCAACTGCTCCTTGGCTTTAGCCAGATTACCAATCTGCAAATAGGCTTCACCGAGGTATTCATGGGCGCCGCGATGTCGGGGGTCAATTCGCAGGGCTTCGGCGTAGTGGGTGAAGACCACTTCCATGGACGGCTTGGGGGATTTGCGAATGGAATAGGCGTACAGGTTGTGGTAGTCCGCGTTGTTCGAGTTCGCTACAAGACCATTTTGCAAAGTGGCTTGCGCCGCATCCCAATCCTCTTTGGCAATCGCATCCCGAGCGGATTGAATGATGGGGTCGGCCGACTTGGCACCTGAAATCTCGTCGCCGCCGCCAGCACCGCCGCCCCCACCCCCACCCGCAGCATGTACGCTGCAACATCCGGCCAGCAAAGCAATTGCAATCATCCCTTTTCTTGAGCACTTCATGGCGGGGTTCTCCTGTGGTGTTGTAACGACGTCAAGCACTTACATGCACGTGATCGAGATGTCGTGCATGTGCGCGAGGGTTGTGGATGACGTGGTGGTGATGCTGGCCCCGGTTTTCAGCGCGCGCAATTGGGCCACCGTCAGAACCACGGTGTGGGTATGGTCTGCCGTGCCCTGAATGTCGTAGGTCATGTCGGTCGGCGAATCAAGGTCGGCCAGGGCAACGCTCAATACGTGGCCGTGGTTCGCAGCAATCGTATCGCTGCATCCTGCGGTGGGGGTACCGCCCGCTGCCGCAGGTGTCGCTGGGCTGGTGTAGGCCGAGCCGCCTCCGCCGCAGGATTGGATCAGAAGCAGCATCATCCCGCTCAGCGCGGCACCACAAAACTTCTTTCGTGTCATGTCTGCTTTCATCGCGTTTCCTTGTCTTTGAGTCCAGATCTTGATCGTCGTCGTGGGTAGAGTCTGCCTGTCGTGTCCTGTGGGCGGTAGGTTCAAAGTGCGTGGTCTTGCGTGGCTACAGGTCGCGAAGATATTCAGACCTTGGTCTATGGCGCCAGAGACCACAGGCTGATACATTCATCCGGTGCGTCGTTTCAGTTATGACGGCCGCCAAGCCGCTACCCGCCGCAGCAGTGCTTTGGACCCTGTTGAATCTTCAGATGAGAAACGCTTTCGCCCGCTTGTCCTTGTCCCGGCAGTTCATGCTGCTGAGTTTTCCCATCCTGCTCTCCGGGACACTCGTGGTCGGGTGGTGGATCGGTGAACAGGTGCAGGACAGCGTTGTGCACCGCATGGGTGGCGTGACGGCTCTCTACGTTGGCAGCTTCATCGCGCCTCACGTTCAGTCGCTGGTGGACAAGGATGATTTGAGCGAGCGCGACCGGCAGGCGCTGCGCTCGGATTTGGCCAACACTCCGTTGGGGCAGAAGATCGTCGCATTGAAGATTTGGCGCAAGGATGGCTACGTTTTGTTCAGTGGCGACGCCAGTATGAGCGGCCGGAAATTTCCCATCGGTGAAGGGCTCGCCGACGCCCTGGCAGGTAACATATTTTCCGAAATCAGCGAGCGCTCGGAGGAGGAGCAGGCGCAGCACGGCCAACCCATGCAACGCTTGATCGAGACTTACACCCCCATTCACGCGGACCGTACAGGGGGAGTGATTGCCGCGGCCGAGTTCTATGTGAAGCCCGACGATGTGGATCGGGAGGCCGCAGCGGCACAGCGCAGGGGCTGGTTGCTGGTGGCAGGAGCGATGCTGACAATGTATATGCTGCTGTTTGTCGTAGTGCGCAAAGGTAGCCGCACTATCATCGATCAGCAAGGCCAACTGAGCGACAAGCTGAATCAGCTGACGCAGGTGAACCAACAGAACATGCAACTCCAGGAACGCGTCATGCGAGCGGCAGAACGCGCCACGGCAGTACATGAGGACTTGCTGCAGCGCATTTCGGCGGATATCCACGATGGACCCGGGCAAGACTTGGGCTTTGCGTTGATGCAGTTGAAAAACATGGACGATGCCTGCGCCACGCACAACACGATGGCACAGGCACCTTGGGCGAAAGGTCTTGGGCCAGCCTGCATAGCGGTGCAATCTGCACTGACTGACCTGCGCGCAATCTCGGCCGACCTGGACCTCCCCGACATAGGACGACTGGCGCTTACCGATATTGCGATGCGGGTCGTGCGCGATTTCCAGGTGAAGACGGGGTGCCAGATTGCGCTGAGCACTTCGATCGCAGCGGTCGCTGCAACCTTCAGGGTGAAGGTCACGTTATACCGTTTGTTGCAGGAGTCTCTGGCCAATGCCTACCGGCACGCGCAATGCCGGGATTGCCGAGTGTCGCTGACAGGAGGCGACGACGCCCTGACGCTGGAGATCAGCGACAGGGGTCCCGGTTTCGATGAGCAGACGGCTTTGGCGAAGGGGCGTTTCGGTCTGCACGGTATGCGTCAGCGCGCCGAGGTCTTAGGCGGAACCTTCGACCTGATAAGTGAGCCCGCGGTGGGAACAACGATTCGGGTGCGCCTGCCGCTTGGCTCAACAGGCCGCGACCATGGATGATTGCATCAACATTCTGGTGGTAGACGACCACCCGCTGTTCCGGCAAGGAGTCGTGAGCTCGCTCGAAATGGACCCCGGGCTCAAGGTTGTCGCCGAGACCGATTCAGGTGAGGAGGCGTTGGCGCTGGCGC
The DNA here is from genome assembly GCA_903832285.1 of uncultured beta proteobacterium. Lineage (GTDB taxonomy): Bacteria > Pseudomonadota > Gammaproteobacteria > Burkholderiales > Burkholderiaceae_C > CAIKVZ01. The sequence goes on from CAILAY010000050.1 coordinate 147,360, forward strand.
GCAAGCTGCTGCCTGACGTGATCCTGCTAGACATCAATATGCCTGGCTGGAGCGGCATCGACACCGCCGAAAGGATCGCCACGGCCTGCCCGGCGACGGTGATCGTGATGCTCACCGGCTCCGAAGACAAGGACAAACTGCTCGCGGCACTCAAAGTTGGTGCGCGAGCCTATGTCCTGAAAGGGGTGTCGGCGAAGGAGTTGGCTCGCGTTGTGCGCTCAGCCGTCGAGGGCGAGGTCTACGTTTCGCCCTCAATCGCGGCGGAAATGCTGGTGTCACTGACGCAGGGGAAAGCGCCCGATCCATTGCAGGAATTGACGGAGCGGGAGCGCGAAATCCTGGCACTTATCGGTACCGGACTGACAAACCGTGAGATCGGTGAACGGGTGTTCCTGTCGGAGAAGACGATCAAGCACTACGTCACCAATATTCTCCAAAAACTACAGGTTCGCAGCCGGGTGGAGGCGGCGCTACTCGCCAGCAGCCATGGGCTTGCGGGGCGAAAATAAAGGGCGTGCCAAGGGCTGTGCTACATTAATCGGCATGAACGTAGCTCGTTTTTATTTCAGTTTTTTTTGGTTCTCCAGCGCCGCCGGCGGTCGAGAGTTCTGAACGCAGCTGAAAACAGCGTCAAGAATTTCCCAAAACCGCCGGCAACCCCGGCGGTTTTTTTGTACCCATTTCCAACGACAACCCGGACCGATCAGGAGTCACCCAATGAATGCCAAAGCCACAGTCGCCAGCGCCGAGTCGTGGTATGCGAACCCTGTCGACAAAGCCAGCCAGACCGACGACCAGCGCATACAAGACATCACCGTACTGCCACCACCCGAGCATTTGATTCGCTTTTTCCCGATCCGCGGTACACCCGTGGAGTCGCTGATCACGCGAACGCGTAAAGCCATACACAACATCATTGCAGGGCGTGATGACCGGCTGCTGGTGGTCATTGGACCATGCTCGATTCACGACCCCGCTGCGGCAATAGCCTACGCGCGCAGGTTGGTGGAGCAACGCCTCAAATACGCTGACTCGCTTGAAGTGGTGATGCGCGTGTATTTCGAAAAGCCCCGCACCACGGTAGGCTGGAAGGGTTTGATCAATGACCCCTACATGGACCAGAGTTACCGCATTGACGAAGGACTGCGCATTGCCCGCCAGTTGCTGGTCGAGATCAATCGGATGGGTGTGCCCGCCGGCAGCGAGTTTCTGGATGTCATTTCACCCCAGTACATCGGTGAGCTGATTTCCTGGGGCGCCATCGGGGCGCGCACGACCGAAAGCCAGGTGCACCGTGAACTGGCTTCGGGCTTGTCAGCACCCATCGGCTTCAAGAATGGCACGGATGGCAATATCCGCATTGCCACTGACGCGATCCAGGCTGCAGCCCGCGCACACCATTTCTTGTCGGTACACAAAAACGGCCAGGTGGCAATTGTCCAGACCAAGGGCAACACCGACTGCCACTTGATACTGCGCGGCGGCAAGACTCCAAATTACGATGTGGCCAGTGTGGCCATCGCCTGCCGGGACCTGGAGATGGCCAAGTTGCCCGCCACGCTGATGGTGGATTGCAGTCATGCCAACAGTTCCAAGCAATACGAAAGACAACTGGATGTGGCTAGGGATCTGGCAGCTCAGATCGCTGGTGGCTCCCGCAGTATCTTTGGCGTGATGGTGGAAAGCCATTTGCACGCCGGGGCACAAAAGTTTACGCCGGGCAAGGATGATCCTGCGCAGCTGGAATTCGGCAAGAGCATCACCGACGCGTGTCTGGGTTGGGACGACTCGGTTCGGTCGTTGGACGTATTATCGGAAGCGGTGAAGGCGCGTCGGGCTCGCTGAGCTGGCTGCGGCTTGAGGTATCAAAGCGCCAAGATGCGCGATCGAAAGGCAGACTCATGCGAAGCGAAGTGATCGTCCAACTGGACGCAGGTCAGGAGTTCAGGATCAGTTTGGATGCATTGACACCGATGCCGCCAGACTTGGCTCGTGTTTGGCTGGATCAGCAATTTGTGGCCCTGGAATGTGAGCCAATACGTGCTACCGGAAAGTTGCTCAGTGCTGACCGCGTCCTGTGCGTGGCTCAGGGGGCCGGCGCCGGGCGTCTGGCTGACAGGGCCTGGGCGAACGAGTTTGCGCGCGCCGCCAGCGCTTCGCTGGGGCGACCGTCGCTGCGCATCGACGTGTCGACAATGACCATCACCTACTGACAACTCGCGCGCTTTGGTTGGCGTTCAGCTGATCGAGAAGCTTGGCGTGCATGCCACCAAACCCGCCATTGCTCATGCACACGATGTGATCGCCTGGTCGGGCTTCCGACAGCACCTGCTGGAGCAATTGTTCAATGTTGTTGGCCACATGCGCCTTGCTGCCCATTGCGGCAAGCGCCTCATGGGCGTCCCAACCCAGCCCGCCAGCGTGGCAAAACGCCACGTCGGCAGCTTCCAGACTCCACGGCAACTGCGCCTTCATGGTTCCCAGCTTCATGGTGTTGGAACGCGGTTCGAATACGGCCAGAACGCGCCCTGTGGGCTGACCCGGGCGCGAAGCTTGTGCATCCAGTTTGCGCCGCAATCCGTCCAGCGTGGTGCGTATCGCTGTAGGGTGGTGTGCAAAGTCGTCGTACACGGTGACGCCACCGGCGCTACCCCGAACCTCCATGCGCCGCTTGACGCTTTGAAACAACCCCAGGGCCTGGCCAGCAAGCTTGGGCGAAACGCCCGCATGGTGTGCCGCAGCCATGGCGGCGAGGGCATTTGTCTGGTTGTGCAATCCTGTCAGATTCCATGCAACGTGGCCCACGGATGCACCGTGCAGTAACACCTGGAACTCATCTTGTGAACCGAGCGCCTGCCAGTCGCCCCCTGTCCCAAAGCTGACTTCTTCGCTCCAACAGCCCTTGGCCAGCACGCGCTTCAAGCTGAGTTCGCTGGCGTTATAGACGATGCGCCCCGATGCGGGAACGGTGCGTATCAAGTGGTGGAATTGGTGTTCGATGGCTGCGAGGTCATCAAAGATGTCGGCGTGGTCGAATTCCAGATTGTTAAGAATGGCGGTGCGCGGTCGGTAATGCACGAACTTGCTGCGTTTGTCAAAGAAGGCGGTGTCGTATTCATCGGCTTCGATTACGAAGTGATTGCCAACACCAAGCCGTGCCGACACGCCAAAATTCATGGGCACACCGCCGACCAGAAAGCCTGGGTTCATGCCGGCATGCTCCAAAATCCAGGCAAGCATGCTGGTGGTGGTGGTCTTGCCATGGGTGCCCGCCACAGCCAATACATGTCGCCCTTGCAGCACGTTTTCGGCCAGCCATTGTGGGCCGCTGGTGTATGGCAGACCCTCGTCCAGGATCGCCTCAATCAAGGGGAATTTTGGGTTGCCGTCCTCGCGCTGACCACGGTACACGGCGTTGCCTACGACGTAGACATCGGGTTTCAGCGCCTTTTGCCCGGCGTCGTAGCCATCGATCAATTCAATGCCAAGGGAGCGTAGTTGGTCGCTCATGGGTGGATAAACGCCAACGTCGCAACCCGTGACCCGGTGCCCGGCTGCGCGTGCCAATGCGGCCAGTCCTCCCATAAAGCTTCCGCAAATGCCCAGAATATGAATATGCATGTTCGAATTTTAGTAGCGCTGACCGGTTCCCGATCTGTTGCTCCCCGGGCTAAAGGAGCCGGACTGCAATCTGGGAAAATCTGCTGTATGGATACGTCTAAGACTGAAATTGCTGCCACGGCAGCGCGCATGGTGGTGGAAGAGGGGCTGGAATACGGCGTAGCCAAGAGGCGCGCAATAAAGCAATTGGGATTAGCAGGCCGCGGCGCGCTGCCCAACAACTTCGATGTCGAATGCGCCGTACGGGAGTACATCGAACTCTTCGCCGCGGATTCGCAGCCCATGGAACTTTTGGCTCTACGCCGCCTGGCACTGATTTGGATGGAGCGCATGGTTGAATTTCGGCCCTACCTTGGCGGCGCGGTGTGGCACGGCACGGCGACCCGCCGCTCCGACATCTATCTGCAATTGTTTTGCGACGACACCAAATCTGCCGAAATTGCGCTGATTGACCGCCAGTTGCAGTATCAGCCTCAGACCGTGGTCGGCTTCAATGGCGCTGCTGTAGAAGCGCTGAGTCTGCATTGCTGGTGCGATGAATTGCACGAGGACATTGGCGTGCACCTGCTGATATATGACCACGACGATGTGCGCGGCGCACTCAAACCCGATGCCCGAGGCCGCTCCCCGCGCGGCGACATCGAACACGTGCGGCGCTTGGTGCATGATGCTATCCCATGAATGATTCGCAGCAAATTCAGGAAGTTGGCTTCGCGGTTGCCATCCAGCGTCGCCGACTGCTGTATGCCGGTGTCGCCGCAACTGCAGGTCTTTGCGGCGCGGGACTGGCTCTGTGGAATCATTCTGCGACAGATGCCGGCGAAAAGATTGACCCATCTCTCTGGCAGCGCAAGTTTGAAACACCTGCTGGGGGCACCACATTGGACATGACGAGTTTTCAGGGAAAACCGTTAGTGCTTAATTTTTGGGCCACCTGGTGTCCTCCGTGCGTGGAGGAAATGCCGCTATTGAATCGCTTTTTTCGCGAAAATTCATCCAAAGGTTGGCAAGTTGTAGGGTTGGCGATCGATAAACCCGAATCAGTGAGGCGCTTCCTGCGTGATTTCGCGGTCGGTTATCCGATTGGCATGGCAGAGTCTGACGGGATCGGCTTGGCTCAAAGCCTCGGCAATCTGAGTGGCGGCCTGCCGTTTAGCCTGGTAATCACGGGAACAGGCGCGATAGTACAGCGTAAAATTGGCCGGTTGTCGCCATCCGATTTGAGCGCATGGGCCTCGTTTGAGTTTTCTGGTTGACCCGCAAGAATAATTACAAACTGAGAATAAACGAAAAATAAAAAAAGATAATAAAAAAAGAGCGACGTTTGATGATTTTGAGTTAAATTCGCGTTTTCCTTTTTTGATCGAGGTGGTTGCTAGCATGGATCTGCGCAAACTAAAAACACTGATTGACCTGGTTTCTGACTCCAACGTCACCGAACTTGAAATCACTGAGGCGGAAGGCAAGGTTCGAATCGTAAAGGGTGGAGCCGGCACCGCGCAGACGCAAACCCAAACGGCTGTAGCTCAAGCCCCGGTTCCAACTCAGCTGGTTGCCGCCCCCGTAGCTGTCCCGTCGGCGCCGGTTGAAGTCGGGCACACCGTGAAGTCGCCGATGGTGGGAACGTTCTATCGATCGGCCAGCCCAGGCGCCAAGGCGTTCGTCGACGTTGGCAGTTCCGTCAAGGCCGGTGAAACGATCTGCATCATCGAAGCAATGAAGATTCTGAACGAGATTGAGGCCGATCAAAGTGGGGTTGTGACTCAGATTCTCAGTCAGAACGGCCAAGCCGTGGAGTACGGTCAGCCCCTGTTCGTGATCGAGTGACAACCCAACGATTTTTTGCGCATGTTTAAGAAAATATTGGTCGCCAATCGCGGAGAGATCGCATTACGAATCCAGCGTGCCTGTCGGGAGATGGGTATCAAGGCGGTAATGGTTTATTCGGAGGCGGATCGCGACGCCAAGTATGTGAAGTTGGCGGATGAGGCCGTGTGTATTGGCCCGGCAGCCTCGGCGCTGAGCTACCTCAATATGCCCGCCATCATTTCGGCCGCTGAGGTGACCGATGCGGAGGCAATTCATCCGGGTTATGGATTCCTGAGCGAAAACGCCGACTTTGCCGAGCGCGTATGGAAGAGCGGTTTTCAGTTCATTGGGCCCACACCTGAGTCGATTCGCATGATGGGTGACAAGGTTTCGGCCAAGCAGGCCATGATCAAGGCGGGCGTTCCCTGCGTCCCTGGCTCCGAAGGCGAACTCCCGGACGATCCGGTACAGATTCGGCGCATTGCCAAAGCTGTGGGCTATCCGGTCATCATCAAAGCGGCCGGCGGTGGCGGAGGCCGTGGCATGCGAGTGGTTCACACGGAGGCGGCTCTGGTTAATGCGGTGCAAATGACCAAGGCCGAGGCAGGCGCCGCGTTCAATAATTCTGCGGTATATCTGGAAAAATTTCTGCAAAATCCCCGCCACATTGAAATCCAGGTGTTGGCCGACAAGCATCGCAATGCTGTCTATCTTGGTGAGCGGGACTGCTCCATGCAGCGGCGGCATCAGAAGGTAATTGAAGAAGCGCCGGCTCCGGGAATTGCCCGAAAGGTGATCGAAAAGATTGGAGAACGCTGCTCCGCAGCATGCAAGAAGATGGGTTACCGGGGGGCAGGCACCTTTGAGTTTTTGTTCGAGAACGGCGAGTTCTACTTCATTGAAATGAACACGCGGGTGCAGGTGGAGCATCCAGTTACTGAAATGGTTACCGGCGTCGATATCGTCAAGACCCAGATCATGGTTGCAGCGGGCGAGAAACTGCCGTTCACCCAGCGCGATATCGTGATTCGAGGTCACGCGATTGAGTGCCGTGTGAACGCCGAGGATCCATTCAAGTTCACGCCCTCGCCGGGCCGCATCTCCATGTGGCACGCTCCGGGAGGGCCGGGTGTGCGGGTGGATTCGCACATCTACACCAACTACTTTGTGCCTCCTTACTACGACTCCATGATCGGCAAGATCATTGCCCACGGTGACACCCGCGACGAGGCATTGGCGCGCATGCGCACGGCATTGCTGGAAACGGTGGTTGAAGGTATCAACACCAATATTCCGCTGCACCGCGAACTTATGTTGGACGCCAAATTTGTTGCGGGCGGAACCAATATTCACTACCTTGAAGAGTGGCTATCGCAGCACAAAGGGTGAGGTTGTTTCATGCATGAACTCAGCCTGATGTGTCCACAGGAGTGCGTCGAGAGCTTGAGCGATGCGCTTGAGGCGCTGCAGGCGTTGAGCGTGAGCGTGGAGGATGCCGATGCGCTGACTGAGGTAGAACAACCACTGTTTGGGGAACCGGGCATGCCGCTTGACCGACAGGCTTGGCAGCGGTCCCGCGTACTGGCACTGTTTGCAACGCAGGCTGGGGCGAACGAAGCCGCGGACGTGCTGGAACAGCAGGATTTCTTTGCCGATTGCCAGCTTCTGGGTAACGCGGCCGTACCCGACCAGGACTGGGTTCGTCTGACGCAGTCGCAGTTCACTCCGGTGGAGGTAACGCCCAGTTTCTGGATCGTTCCGACCTGGCACGAGGTGCCGGTGCAGGCGAAAACCATCATCCGACTGGATCCGGGACTGGCTTTTGGCACGGGTACCCACCCCACGACCCGCATGTGTTTGCGCTGGATGGCCAGTTGCGTCGCGCGGGGTGGAGCGTTGGGTCGGGTGCTGGACTATGGGTGCGGTTCCGGGATATTGGCGATTGGTGCGGCCAAGTTGGGAGCCGGGGCGACTGACGCAGTCGACATTGACCCGGCCGCGATCGAGTCCACATTGCTCAACGCGAAAGCGAACGCGGTTACGCTCAATGCGGGAATGCCCGAGCAGGCGGTGGGCAAATATCAGACCGTGTTGGCGAATATTCTTGCGACACCGCTCAAGGTGCTGGCGCCGCTGTTGTGCGAACGTGTCGCTGCCCCAGGCTCACTGGTATTGGCTGGAATACTGGAGCGCCAGACACAGGAACTGATACAGGCCTACGCGCCGTATTGCTTACTGTCGGTGGCCGACAGTGAGGAGGGCTGGGTATTGATGACGGCCGAATTTCGGGACGGCGCGTCGCGCTGCTGAACAACCGATTACGCATGATTACCCGCTGTCCCGAGTGCACGACCCTGTTCAAAGTCGTCGCTGATCAGTTGAAGATCTCTGACGGCTGGGTGCGATGTGGGCAATGTGGCAAGGTGTTCGACGGCGGCGCCAACCTTCAGGAAGACCCGACGGCCGAACTGTTCGATCCGCACGTGATCCACTCCACCGCGGTAGCTGCTGACCACTCCGGCCAATGGCAAACTTCGTCTTCAAGCGACGCTGCACCGCAGGGTTCGCTCGAACATCCATCGCCGAACGCAGGATCTGCGGATTCTGAATCCGTCGCCATCAGGGTGGAGTCTGATGGTGCGGATTTCACGCAAGATTCGAACGGGTCGGGCGCGGCTCAGGCAAGCACGGTCGCAACACAGGATGAACAAGATCTGATACCTGTCGAGGTCTCCTTTGTGCGTACGGTTCGGTCCCCGTCAATCTGGGCGAATCCCACGTTGCGCTGGCTGTTGGGCTTTTGCGCCATGCTGTTGTTGCTCGGCCTGTTTCTCCAGGTGGCGGTGTTCGAACGAGACCGGATCGCTGCAACTTTGCCCGAAGCCAGACCGTGGTTGCAGAACCTGTGCCAGAGTATGGCCTGTGCAGTCGAACCGCTGAAGGACATCGACGCCATCACGGTCGATAGTTCCGCCTTCAACCGGATTCGTGGTGACGTGTATCGATTGCAAGTCACCTTGAAGAACACAGCTCGCACTGAGTTGGCGCTGCCATCAGTGGAGTTGACCTTGACCGACACGCGCGACTCTGCCGTGTTGCGCCGGATCCTCTTGCCGGCAGACTTCCAGACCTCGGCGCGTTCGATTGCAGCAAGCGCGGAATGGTCGGGCAGCGTGACCGTGAGCGTGGCCGGTGCGACGGGGCCATCTCGCGTAGCGGGCTACCGGGTGCTCGCGTTTTACCCGTAAAAAAGCCCGATGCCTTGCGACACCGGGCTTGAGGCGCTATGCGCCTACGGCTCAGGGCTTGCTGGCGGTCGGAAACGGCCAGGCTGCCTGCGGGTTCAGAGTCGTCTGAGCCGCAGGGGCCGGAGCTGCAGGAGCTGCAGCAGGGGCTGGCTTGGCAGCGGGTGCTTTCGCGGCTTTCTTCGCAGCCGGCTTTTTGGCTGCCTTTTTAGCTGCGGGCTTCTTGGCCGCTGGTTTCTTCGCTACGGCAGCCTTCTTTGGGGCAGCCTTTTTGGCAGCGGCCTTCTTGGGCGCAGCCTTTTTAGCGGCAGCCTTCTTAGGAGCCGCCTTCTTGGCAGCAGCCTTCTTGGGCGCAGCCTTTTTAGCGGCAGCCTTCTTAGGAGCCGCCTTCTTGGCCGGTGCCTTCTTCACAGCCGCCTTCTTGGCAGGCGCCTTCTTCGCAGGTGCCGCTTTCTTCACAGCCGCCTTTTTCGCTGGTGCAGCCTTCTTGGCCGGTGCAGCTTTCTTCGCAGGTGCGGCCTTCTTAGCGGCCGGTTTTTTCGCAGTTGCCATTATTTTCTCCTTGATCAAGTTACAAAGAGCACTTCATGCCGTTGGATGGCATAAAGCGATGCATGGTGTTGGGCAAGTACCCAGCGCCATGTACACGGTGGCACGAGGCATCGGCAACTTCTGCGAGTTGTTCGATGTCTTGTGCAATTTCAGGAATCATCACGAAAGCGTCAGTCCCAGGAAAGTGCGCCACCGGACTGGTACTCGATGACGCGGGTTTCAAAGAAGTTGCGCTCTTTCTTCAGGTCGATCATCTCGCTCATCCAGGGGAAGGGGTTTTCCTCGTTCGGGTACAGCGTTTCCAGGCCAATTTGCGTCGCGCGTCGATTGGCGATGTAGCGCAAATAGCCCTTGAACATGGAAGCATTCATTCCCAGAACGCCACGTGGCATGGTGTCTTCGGCGTACTTGTATTCGAGCTCGACGGCCTCCATAAACAGGGCCTTGATCTCCGCCTTGAACTCTGCCGTCCAGAGCAGGGGATTTTCCAGCTTGATCTGGTTGATCAGATCGATGCCGAAATTGCAGTGCATGGATTCATCACGCAGGATGTACTGATACTGCTCGGCAGCACCCGTCATTTTGTTCTGCCGACCCAGTGCCAGAATCTGCGTGAAGCCAACGTAGAAGAACAGACCTTCCATGAGGCAGGCAAAAACGATCAGCGACTTCAACAGCTTTTGGTCGTTCTCTTGAGTGCCAGTGGTGAAATGCGGGTTGGTCAGGGTCTCGATGAACGGGATCAGGAATTCGTCCTTGTTGCGAATCGAATCGATCTCGTTGTACGCATTGAAGATCTCGCCTTCATCCAAGCCCAGCGACTCGACGATGTACTGGTAAGCGTGGGTGTGAATGGCCTCTTCAAAGGCCTGGCGCAGCAGGAACTGGCGGCATTCGGGTGCAGTGATATGACGATAGCTTCCCAACACGATGTTGTTGGCGGCAAGCGAATCGGCCGTGACAAAAAACCCCAGGTTGCGCTTGATGATGCGGCGCTCGTCTTCACTCAGACCGTTCGGGTCTTTCCAGAGCGCAATGTCGCGAGACATGTTGACCTCTTGCGGCATCCAGTGATTGGCGCAAGAAGCCAGATACTTTTCCCAGGCCCATTTGTATTTGAAGGGGACGAGTTGGTTGACGTCGGTCTTGCCGTTGATGATGCGCTTGTCGGCCGCATTGACACGGCGCCGGACAGGTGCTGCTACTGTGGAAGCCGTGTGGGTCGCCGTTGCGGGGACGACTGCACCGTCGTTCAGTGTGCGGGTGAGGGGCAGATCGGATGGGTCGGTCGCACCGACAACGAGGGAAGAGTCGTCCACCTCGCGGCGTGAGATCGCACCGCTGTGGTTCAAGGCTTGCAGTGAAGTTGTTTTTTCTTCGTCCCAGTTCAACATAGGTTTTCCAGTGATCGGATTATGAAAGCAGTGTTGCGAATTGAAAAGTGTTCATTCACATCGTCGCTTCGAGGTGTTGTGCCATCGCATCGTTTGCGTCCGCCATGTGCATGAATAAATTACTGGCAGGCCTCGCAGCCCGGGTCATCGATCGCGCAAAACTTGATGTCTGTGGCGGGTTGGGAACTCATCGGCAACTGTGCCGCTGAAGCATCTGCGTCGAGCGGGCTCATGGTGGTGCCAGAAGTATCGGCACCCGAGGAAACGGCGTTCATGCGTCCCGCTTTGACGGTCGACTTTTCCGCGTGCGTGGCACCCATCGTGCGCAAGTAGTAGGTGGTTTTCAGACCGCGCACCCAAGCCAGTTTGTAGGTGTCGTCCAGTTTCTTGCCGGATGCGCCGGGCATGTAGATATTTAGCGACTGGGCCTGATCGATCCACTTCTGACGGCGGGACGCAGCCTCCACGAGCCAGATCGGCTCGACCTCGAAAGCGGTTGCATAGAGAGCCTTCACATCCTGCGGTACGCGATCGATGGGCCGCAGCGAGCCATCAAAGTGTTTCAGGTCCATCACCATCACGTTGTCCCACAGATCCAGGCGTTTGAGGTCTCGCACCAGGTAGTGGTTGATGATCGTGAACTCTCCAGAAAGATTGGACTTGACCGAGAGGTTGCCAAAGCAGGGCTCAATCGATGCATCGACACCTATGATGTTGGAGATCGTGGCGGTGGGGGCGATCGCCACGCAGTTGGAGTTGCGCATTCCATCCAGGGCAATCTTTTTGCGCAAAGCATCCCAGTCGAGCGTGGCGGAGCGATCGACTTCGACGTAGCCTCCGCGCTCTTTGGCCAGCACATCCAGTGTGTCCAGAGGCAAAATTCCGCGGTCCCAGGCAGAGCCCGGATAGCTCGCGTATTTACCGCGCTCCCTGGCCAGTTCGCTTGAGGCCCAATAGGCGTAATAGCAGATTGCCTCCATCGATTCGTCGGCAAAGGCCACGGCTGCATCGCTGGCGTAAGGCGTGCGCAG
>CAILAY010000051.1 GCA_903832285.1 uncultured beta proteobacterium
ACAGATAGGCCTCTTGTGCGCATTTGCCGCTAGCAACAGCAGACATTTGCCGCGCCATGGATTGATCGGTTCCCAGGATGTGGTAAGCGAGCCAGTAGGTGAGGAATTTGAGCAACTGCTCAGCTTTGGATTGCCCTTTTTGCAGCACAACCTTCATCAATGTGACTTCTTGAAGGAAATCATCGTGAAAGTGTTTGTGCTGCTCGATAAATCGCGCGTCCAGTCCGGCCTGCGTCATCAGCATTTCTTCTTCGGTAAAGTGGTAATGGGCATAGGCCGCTAGCTGTTGCAGCACGGCCTGTATGTCCTCGCCGCTCACGCTATCCCTGTCGGTCAGCAATTCGCCAAAGCCATTAATCAGATCCACCAGGGCGTGATGTTGTTGATCAACGGTGAGTAGCCCGGTTTCGTAATATTTATTCCAAAGGAATGATGTCATTTGAGTCTCCACGGTGCCTGGCAATATTGTTTCTTTGTTTGGTCAAGATCCGTTCGATGTAATCGTGTCGATTGTGCCGTCGTTTGTGCCACGAACTGCCAGGAGTCCGGCCACCAGCGCTTGGCTGGAGGGCCAACGGTCAGCCAACAGGCCATGCTGATAGACCGCTCGGCAGGCCGCATCGAAAGCGGTTAAACCGTCGGCCAGTCGTGCCCCCACCATGCCAGCGAGCACGTCGCCCGTGCCGGCGCTGGCCAGTCGGGCGTTGCCAGTGGGGTTGATAATCGGTGTCAGGCCGGGCGCGGTGATGATGCTGCCCGAGCCTTTGAGCACGACCGTGCAACCAGATTGCTCGGCGAGTTGCTGCGCCGCCGCCAGACGGTCGCTTTGCACCTGGGCGGCGCTGTTGCCCAGCAGTCGCGCCGCTTCCAGCGGATGCGGCGTCAGCACAGTGGCACCAGGGCGCTGCGAGCGCGCCTTCAGCAAAGTTTGCAACTGGCTGTCTTTGGCAATGACATTGAGCGCGTCTGCATCGAGCACGAGCTTGCGTGCGGTAGACAATATTCTTGCCAGGGGTGCTGCAATGGCGTCACCGCCGCCACAGCCGCAGACTACCGTCATCGTCTTGAAGTCAAGCGCAGCGATGGTTCTGAACATCAGTTCGGGTTGATTGAGATCAACGCTCAGGCTGGGGTCATCAAGCAGGCCGACAAAGACCCGACCGGCGCCGGCGTGCAGCGCTGCTGAGGCTGCCAGCAGGGCAGCACCAGTCATGCCGTGCGCGCCGCCGACCACTGCGACATCGCCGAAGCTGCCTTTGTGTGATGCGTGCCGTCGTGGGGTGAGTTTGGACTCGCCTGCCAACCAGGCGGAGGCTGTGACCCCTGTGATGTTTTCAGAAAAGGTAGCGTTGCCACTCAAATTGTTTAACCAAACGGTACCGGCGGCGTCGCGTCCGCAGGCCGTGAACAGGCCGGGTTTGAGCGTGAGCAGACTTAACGTGTGCGTGGCGTGGACGCTGGGGGAAGTGATGGCACCCGTGTCGGCCAGCAGGCCGGTGGGCAAATCCACCGCCAGTACTGGGACGTGGCAAGCGTTCATCAGTTCGATCCAGGTTGTCATGCGACCTTCGGGTGCGCGGATATGAGTGC
>CAILAY010000052.1 GCA_903832285.1 uncultured beta proteobacterium
AGTTCCTGATCGGAATAAAGCTCCGGAATTTGCCAGTGGTTCCACATCACGATCCGGTCCAGGGCGTGGCAGGCGTCGCGGAATTCAGGCAGCGTCCTGGCCTCGTTCATGGCCTGAAGTACCCGGTCCACCGCGCGGCTCTTGACGCCCCGGTGATTGTTGCTGCCGCTTTCATCCGCCGCCTTGCTGCCATAGGTCGAGATGTAGTCCGCTACAACCGGTAGCGTGAAGCTGTTCTCCACGACCAACGTCATGTCGAAGTTGAATTCCTCCAGCCGCCGTGTGTATAGGGCGTAGTCCACCTTGCGGTCCCTGAGCACGATGCCAAGCTTGTCCAGGTTGCGCCGCCAGGCGTTCATGCGCGATTCAAAATCCTGGCCGCTGGGGGTGAGGAACTCGAATTCGAACGCATCACCGCGGTCATTGCGCAGCACTCCGTCCGGAGCCAGTTTCCAACCTGCTGCGGCCAGCAGGTCGCGCGCCTTGAGCAAGTTGCGGCGCAGCGCGTGCGGGTCGGTGTCGGTGCGCGGTGCTACATAGGCCGGGCCGAAAACCTCCGTGGGCAATTCGGCGCGAAAGGGTTCCAGCAGTTGCAGTTCAGCCGTCGACGGCAATCCCGACGCTGCAAACTCGGAATTCGAAAAAACGCTGCTGGCTCGCTTGAGCATGCGGTAGCGGTTGCCAGTCTCAAAGTCGTAGCTCAGTTCCAGCGCCTCGCGCACGCGGATGTCACTGAACAGCGCTCGGCGCAGATTGAGCCGGTAGGACTGCAGACCCTGGCCGGTGCCCAGCGGTATCACACGATTGACGATGCGGCCTTCGTCCCAGAGCTTGCCGCGGTGGCGGCGCATCCAGATCGATACCGCATAGACCTTCACCAGGTCGAATTCGCCCGCCTTGAAGGCTTCGGTGGACACGTCTTCATCCTTGTAAAACCGATACACAATGCGGTCGAAGTTGAACTGCCCGCGGCGTACCGGCAAGTCCCGGGCCCAGTAGTCGGGATTGCGCTTGAACTCGATGCGCCGCCCGGAGTCGACGGCGTCGATGGTGTAGGGGCCGCTGGTGATCGGATACTCGCTCACGATGGCGTCGAACGGCTGATGGCTACCGTCGGCCTTTAGCCCCCACTTGTGCGAAAAGACCCGCATTGACCCCAAGGCAAACAAGATGCCAGTGGTCCGCTCCTTCAGCTCAAAACGGATCGTCCGCGGGTCCAGAATCACCGCCTGCTGTACCCCCGCCAGGGCCGTATTGAACTGAGGCTGGACAGACTTGCCGGACAGCGTGTCAAAGCTGAATTTGACGTCCTCAGCCAGCACCGGGTCTCCGTTGGAAAAGCGCGCTTTGGGGTGAAGGCGAAAGGTGATCGCGCTTTTGTCCGGCGCCACCAGCATCTCCTGCGCCAGTAGCCCGTACATGGTTTGCGGCTCGTCGGCACTCAGCACCGCCAGGGGTTCCAGCATGAAGATGGCGATGCCCGCCGGCGCATTGCCCTTGATGGTGAAATAGTTGAACTTGTCAAAACTGGTGCGCTCGTCCGGGTTGCTGAGGTACAGCGTACCGCCCTTGGGGGCATCCGGATTGAAATAGTCGAAGTGCGTGAAGCCGCGTCCGTACCGGGGTTCTCCGAACGCCGCAATGGCGTGCACCCATCCGCTTTTTTCAGTCGTCGACGCCCCTGGTTGCGGGGCGGCAAAACTGCCAATTGCAAGCGCGCTCAGCAGCAACAGGGTGGGAAAAAATTTCGAAGACTCGGATGGCACGGATTGGTTTCCACGAACGCTGCGAAGCCCGCATCATAGCCATGCCGCGACGTCGGGGCGTCGTGTGCTGCGTAGACCTTCGTGTGGCGTTCACAAACGCTTACGATAATTGGCCCATGAACGGAACTGCTTACTGCAATGACCGGCCGCACAAGGCCGTGGGGTTTTGCGTGTTGTTTACTGCGCTGTTGGCGGGACTCGCACATGCGCAGACGCCCGAGCCAGCGCCGCCACAGTCGACAACACCGGCAACGGTCACGCTGCAGCCGGTGGAGGTGGTCGGCGTCGGTGAAACCGAGGACCGACGGCGCTCCACCGCGTCCAAGATCATCATTGGGCGCGATGAAATTGATCGCTTTGGCGACAGCACAGTGAGCGAAATTCTCAAGCGTTTGCCGGGAGTCACCGTGCAGGGTCGGCCGGGGCGCGGTGGCGCACCCAGCATGCGCGGTCTGGCCGGGGGCTATACACAAATACTGATCGATGGGGAGCGCGCGCCGCGGGGATTTTCGCTCGACGATCTGTCCCCAGAGCAGATCGAACGCATTGAAATCCTGCGCGCACCCACGGCAGAAACAGGGTCCCGCGCCATCGGTGGCACCATCAACATCATTACTCGCGGAGGCTACAGCAAGCGCCTGAACGAACTGCGGATCGGACTGGGACTGGAAAATGGTCATCAGCAGCCCACGCTGGCGTGGTCGCGCAACGAAACGCAGGGGAACTTCAACTACAACCTGAGCCTGTCGGCCAACCGCAATGAGCGCGCCAACGACGTGACCAATGTCACGCACACGCAGAATCTGGTCACGGGCGAGTTGACCGATCAGACCGAGGTAAATGAAATAGCGAACGCGCGCAACGCGATCCATGTCAACGCCCGGTTGCAATGGCGTGACGAGCGTGGCAGCACGCTGGTGTTGATGCCGATGCTGGTGTTCTCGCACGGCGGCGGTCATAGCGGCAGTCAGTTGCAACAAGTGGGCGGTATCGCACCCTACACGCACAGCGCTGGAACTTCTGATACGCGCTTTTCCACGGGGCGCGTGGCCGGCCAGTGGACCTATCGCCTGGAGCAGGGGGGCAACGTGAACCTGCGTTTTGGCTTGGGTCAAAGCGAGTGGCTGACGCAAAATCAGCGCACGAATTTTGATGTGACGCCGGGCGTGAACGGCCAGCAAAATACCAGTTCGGATCAGCACGACACCAGCTTTAGCAGCAGCGCCAAGATCACCAAGACGCTGGATAACCAGCACAGCCTGGTGAGCGGCATGGAACTGGATCTGAATCGAAGGGCGGAGACGGCGACGACGGTGCAAAACGGTGAATCCCCGCTCACAGATTTCGACGGTAACCTGACCGCCGCCATCATTCGGGTGGCGTTCTACGCACAGGACGAATGGGCACTGACGCCGCAATGGGCGCTGCATGCGGGCCTGCGTTGGGAGGGGATTGATACGCGCGGCAGCATTTCCGCCAATGCGCCCGATGTCAGCAACCGCTCGAGCGTGCTCACGCCTTTGCTGCATGCCGTGTGGAAGCCTTGGCTGGAGAGTCGGGACCAGTTGCGCATGAGTCTGACGAGGAGCTACCGATCGCCCGATCTGCAGAATCTGATCGCGCGGCCCAGCATCAACAGCATGTATGCCGTGAGTGGTCCGAATGAGCAGATTCATCCGGATCGAGCCGGTAATCCGGGCCTCAAGCCTGAGTTGGCCACGGGGCTGGACCTGGCGTTTGAGCGCTATCTGGCCGGCAACGGAATTCTCAGCGCGAACCTGTTTTATCGCAGCATTCACAACCTGATGCGCAGCGAGACCGCGCTGGAAACCGTCGCATGGGCGAGTGTGCCGCGCTGGGTTTCGCGCATGCAAAACATTGGCGACGCCACCACCCACGGCATCGAATTGGAAGCCAAGTTCCGTTTGAGCGATCTACTTGAGGACGCACCCAAGCTGGACTTTCACACCAATGCGAGTCTGTTCTCTTCCAGTGTGTCGGGGGTGCCGGGCCCGAACAACAGGCTCAGTCAGCAGCCCGATGGCACACTCAACCTCGGTGTCGATTACCGCGTCCCGCACTGGCCTCTGACGTTGGGTGGAAACCTCAACTGGACACCGGGCTACACGACGCGACTGACAGCTCAGCAAAGCGCCTGGATTGCATCCAAGCGTGTCGGCGACGCGTATCTCCTGTGGACCGTCAACACCAGCGCTCAGCTGCGGTTTTCGGCGAGCAACCTTGCACCTCACGGCTACACGACAGGGGGCTTCCTCGATTCCCGGAACGGGCTGAACCAAACTGTTCTTATCACCACCGAATCGCTGCAACCGTCCTACACCAGCTGGCAGCTGCGGCTGGAAATAAAACTATAGATTCCCCTTCTGTCGGTGTGGGATAGCGGGTGCTCAGAGTCAGGTCTGGCGGTATGCGAAATGGGATGGCACCGGCCCTTCGGGCAGGCTGTTGTGGGTTTCATTCAGTGCATACCCTAGGACGATTTGCGCGGATTGCTTTGATACTACCCGCCGTGACAAATCTATACACATGTGGCAGGCATCCCCATCGGCCGCGCTGGATTTATTCCGCGTTCCGCCGGGGCAGGATTTTGGGGGTGGCTTGGGCGCAGCCCATGCTCCTTGCAGGTTTATGGGGTGCTGGTTTGGCATTGCCTGCCAACGCTCAGGCGGTGGCGCCGATGGCGGCAGCGTCCGCGCCGGGCAAAGTCGCAGCACCCAGCGAGAGCGTGCAACGGCAGGCTGACAGCGTGTTTCGCTGGATCAAGATTCAGAGTGACAAGCCCCGGAAAAGCGTCATCAAGCCGGACGCATCGGCTGCAACCAAGGCGGCATCGGCGGCCAGCGCACCGATCGTTGCCACAGCCGACGTTGCGCGAGATCAACCCGCTGTCGAAATAGCAATGGCGTCCTTGCCGGCGCCCAACCTGTCCCTGGTCGGGATGGCCACCGAGACGTCCATTGAGGCAGCCAGCGCCGTGACGCCGGTGTCGCCAACGGCTGTCGTTGAAGTGCCGTTAAAACCGGTTTCACAATTCAAACCGGATTTTCCTGGCGACATCATGGCCAAGTTGGGCAAGGGCGCGGTGAAGTTGCGTTTTATGGTGCAACCGGACGGCTCCGTCAGTGCCCCTGAAATCCTGTCAACCAGCCATCGTCGCCTGAATTCAGCGGCGCTGGCGGCTGTTGCCGTGTGGCGCTTTGAGCCGATTCCGACGCCACGCTCAGCCCAGGTGGAACTTGGATTTGATGTGGACTGAGCGCGTGCGCTGACGAGGCAGTGCGAAGGGGCCGACTTTCATGACCCCGGGCGTTTCGCAGCTGGGGCATGAAAGTTAGAGGGTGTCGATAAAACTGCGCAGTTTGTCGGAACGACTGGGGTGCTTGAGCTTGCGCAAGGCCTTGGCTTCGATCTGGCGAATGCGCTCGCGCGTCACGTCGAACTGCTTGCCGACTTCTTCCAGGGTGTGATCGGTGGACATTTCGATGCCGAAGCGCATGCGCAGCACCTTGGCTTCGCGCGGTGTGAGCGAGTCCAGGATATCCTTCACGATATCGCGCAGCCCGGCTTGCATCGCGGCCTCCAGGGGCGCTGTGTTGACGCTGTCCTCGATGAAGTCGCCCAGATGCGAATCATCGTCGTCGCCGATCGGTGTTTCCATCGAGATCGGCTCTTTCGCGATCTTCATGATCTTGCGGATCTTGTCTTCCGGGATTTCCATGCGCTCGGCCAGCACACTGGCGTCGGGCTCGAAGCCGAACTCCTGCAGGTGCTGGCGGCTGATACGGTTCATCTTGTTGATGGTCTCGATCATGTGCACCGGAATGCGGATGGTGCGCGCCTGATCAGCAATCGAGCGCGTGATCGCCTGGCGGATCCACCAGGTGGCATAGGTGGAGAACTTGTAGCCGCGCTTGTACTCGAACTTATCGACGGCCTTCATCAGGCCGATGTTCCCCTCCTGGATGAGGTCGAGGAACTGCAGGCCGCGGTTCGTGTACTTCTTGGCGATCGAAATTACCAGACGAAGATTCGCCTCGATCATTTCGCGCTTCGCGTGACGCGAAGACGCTTCACCTTCGTTCATGCGTTTGTTGATGTCCTTGAGCCGATCCAGCGGCACCACCACGCGCGACTGGATATCCGTGAGCTTTTGCTGCAAGTCCTGCACCGGCGGGATGTTGCGCGCCATGATCGTGCTCCAGGGCTTGCCCGCAGCGGCCTGCTTTTCAATCCATTTCAGGTTCAGCAGGTTGGATGCAACCTTGTTGCCGTTCCTGTCGCGACCGCTGAAGTCTGCGATGAAGTTGTCCTGCGGATAGCCGCACTTGTCCACGATGATGCGGCGCAGTTCGCGTTCCTTCTTGCGCACGTCATCCACCTGTGAACGAACCATGTCGCACAATTTTTCAATCGCCTTGGCGGTGAAGCGGATCGTCATCAGCTCTTCCGACAGCGACGCCTGCGCCTTCACGTAAGCCGGTGTGCCGTAGCCTTCCTTGTCGTAGATCTTGTGCACCTTCTCGAACAGCTCACGCATTCGGTCGAAGCGGGTCAGGGCCTCGCGCTTGAGCTCTTCAAGCTTCTTCGTCAATGCCTTGGAGCCGCCCTTGCCGTCGTCGTCGTCCTCGGCGTCGAACTCGTCAAAGTCTTCCTCGGCCACATAGTCGTCGGCCTCGTTCGGATTGGAGAAACCATCGACCACGGCCGTGATCACAACCTTGCCTTCACGGATTTCTTCGGCCAGACGGAACACCTCGGCAATGGTTGCGGGGCTGGCGCTGATGGCTTCCATCATGCGCATCAATCCGCCTTCAATGCGCTTGGCGATTTCAATCTCGCCTTCGCGCGTGAGCAGTTCCACGGTTCCCATTTCGCGCATGTACATGCGCACCGGGTCCGTGGTGCGGCCAAACTCGCTGTCCACCGTCGATAGAGCGGCTTCGGCTTCTTCTTCGGCTTCTTCCTCGGTCGCCGTGGTCGGCGCGGTGTTGTTCAGCAGCAGCGTCTCCGCGTCAGGGGTTTGCTCGTAGACTGCCACGCCCATGTCGTTGAGCATCGCGATCACGACCTCAAGGGTTTCCGCGTCCACCAGCTTGTCTGGCAGGTGATCGGAAATCTCACCGTGCGTCAGATAGCCGCGGGTCTTGCCCAGCTTGATCAGTGCCTTCAGGCGCAGACGCCGCTTGGCCATGTCTTCTTCGGACAGGATCGTCTCGTCCAGTCCAAATTCCTTCATCAAGGCGCGTTCTTTCGCCTTGCTGATCTTCATGCGCAGTGGCTTGACCTTTTCGCCGTTGGCATCCAGCGTGACGACGGCCACGGCAGCGGGTTCCTCCGCAAATTCGGCCTCGATGTCGGCCAAGTCGTCTGGTGCCGCTATCGACCCCTTGGGCTTGGGGCCACGCTTGGCACCGACGCGCACGGGCGCGGTGGCAGGGGCCGGTTTGGCCGGACGCACGGTCTTCTTCTTGGCGGCGTCGGTCGCAGTGGCTTTTTCGAGGCTGACTTTGGTCTTGGATGCGGGCACGTTCTGGTCTTTCTTTGCGGGGCGCGATGCAGGCTTGTTAGCCGTGGCCTTGGTGGTCGGCTTGGCTGCGGTTTTTGCAGCAGGTTTTGCCGTTGACTTGGTGCCGGCCCTGACGACGGTATTGGCAGGCTTCTTGGACTTTTGAGCGGGCATGAAACAACCTCACAGATCAAAAACGAAAAAAGAAACAAACAAATTTGCGCCGCCAGATGGATGGCGTAGGTCGCGTGACGGAGGAATTCCTCAGAGGCAAGAAGGGTGGGCGAACATTTGGTGTGCAGTCCTTGCGGTGGGTTGGCCGGGTGTGAACGCTGTTCAACGATGGGCCGGGTCCGGAGGTGCTGCTGTCGCTCTTGCCGAGAGAATGGTCTTGGATTATACCCAAAATGAACTCAGGAGTTCGGGACGTCACGATCATTGGCCGGGATCGTTGGCTTTGACTTCGAGATCACGCCGCCGTGCCTGCAATGCGCGGTAGCGCTCCAGGGCGAGCGGATCGGACGCCGCGGCTTCGATGGCCTGGGTCTCCTGCAGCTTGATGCGCTCCACCAGCATGCGATTGAGCAGAGCACGCAACTCGCGCACAGATTCGGAAGGCTCGACCGGTTCAACCTCGGGCTCGGCCATCAGTCGCAGCGCCAGACCTTCGTGCTCATGCCCGACCAGAGCCTCGCGCAAGGCGCCCCATGGCTGCGGTCCGTGTTCGTGCAATTGGCTCTCCAGCCAAAGGAACAGCGGGCCGTGCGGAGCCGGCAGTTCGCACAGCATGCTGTGGTCCTCGTTGGACAGTGCTTCCCAGGCGTTGCGGTGTGTCAGCAGCAAGCGCGCGGCATGGTCGGCGCGACCGGTTGGCGCCACCCGCCCGCGCCGGGTCGGGGGTGTGGAAAAGCGCGATGAATAGCCGCCCGAACCCTGCATCGTCATGGCGTCCGCCCCTTTGCTGCGCTTGCGATACTCGGGTTTGGCCGCGGCTGCGCGACCCAGCCACAGTTCAGTCAACTCGCGACCACTGAGTTGCACCAGATCCGCGATGTCGCCCAACAACTGGCGCTTGAGAGCGCCATCAGGCAGCGCCGTCCAGAGCGGCCTGGCGTTGCTGGCGAAATGCGCGCGACCTTCGGCGCTGTTCAAGTCGCATTCGTCGCGCGCGGCCTCGATCAGAAACTTCGACAGCGGCACCGACTGGCTGATGCATAGCGCAAAAGCCTCCTTGCCAAACTCGCGGATATAGCTGTCGGGGTCGTGCTCGGGGGGAAGGAACAGGAACTTGACGCTGCGCACGTCGCTGGCGAAAGGCAGTGCACCGTCCAGCGCCTTGCGGGCCGCGCGGCGCCCGGCCGCATCGCCGTCAAAGCTGAAGACCACCGAGTCGGTGAAGCGAAACAACTTCTGAACGTGTTCGTTGGTGCAGGCCGTGCCCAACGTCGCCACGGCATTTGGAAAACCCAATTGGGCCAGTGCAACCACGTCCATATAGCCTTCCGTCACGAGCACAAAACCGTGCTCGCGCACGGCGGTGCGCGCTTCAAACAGGCCGTAGAGTTCGCGCCCCTTGCTGAACACCGGAGTTTCGGGCGAGTTCAGATACTTTGGCTTTTCGTCACTGAGCACGCGACCGCCAAAGCCTATGCATTCACCCTTGACGTTGCGGATCGGGAACATGACGCGGTCGCGGAAGCGGTCGTAGCGCTTCTCCTCGTCCTCGCTCACAATCACCAGCCCCGACTCCACCAGCAGCGCGTCGTTGTAGTCAGGAAAAATGCTGGCCAAGCTGCGCCAGCCTTCGGGTGCATAGCCCAAATCAAAAGCTTTCGCGATTTCGCCGCTGACACCGCGCTTCTTGAAATAGTCCACCGCGCGCGGTGAGTTCTTCAGGTGGACCTTGTAGGCGGAGCACGCCTTCTCCAGCACGTCGGTGAGAGTGTCCTGTTTTTGCCGCTGCTCCTGGGCACGGGCCCTCTCCTGCGGCGAGGACTCGTCCTGCGGTACCTGCAAACCATACTGCTGCGCCAGGTCCTGCACCGCTTCGACGAACGTCATGCCGGCGTGGTCCATCAAGAAACTGATGGCGTTGCCGTTCTTGCCGCAGCCAAAGCAGTGGTAGAACTGCTTCGCCGGACTGACCGAAAACGAAGGCGACTTTTCCGCGTGAAACGGACACAGGCCCATGAAGTTGGCGCCGCCTTTCTTCAACTGCACGTAGCGGCCCACGATGTCCACGACATCGGTGCGGGCCAGAAGTTCCTGGATGAAGGATTGGGGAATGGACATGGGAGTGGCTATTGTTGCCGCAAAAAGTTGGCTTATCCCTCACCACGTAAACTCGTGACCCCATGACCACCCTCGTCGACGTCTCCTTCTTCCCGCGAACTGCCAAGCCGCTCGCCAGTTACCGCAAGTACTGGGCGGCACGTTTTGGCACGGCCAAATTCCTGCCGATGAGCCAGACCGAGATGGCAGCGCTGGGTTGGGACTCCTGCGATGTGATCCTGGTCACAGGGGATGCCTACGTGGACCACCCCAGCTTCGGCATGGCGGTGATCGGGCGCATGCTGGAGAACCAGGGTTTTCGCGTCGGCATCATCGCCCAGCCGGACTGGCAAAGCGCCGATCCGTTCAAGGTCCTGGGCAAGCCCAATCTGTTCTTCGGCGTGACCGCGGGCAACATGGACTCGATGATCAACCGCTACACGGCGGACCGCAAGATCCGCAGCGACGACGCCTACACCCCCGGCGACGTGGGTGGCAAGCGGCCGGACCGCGCGGCGCTGGTCTACTCCCAGCGCTGCCGCGAAGCCTTCAAGGAGGTGCCCATCGTGCTTGGCGGCATCGAAGGCTCGCTGCGTCGCATTGCGCATTACGACTACTGGTCGGACAAGGTGCGCCGCTCGATCCTGATTGACGCCAAGGCCGATTTGCTGCTCTATGGCAATGCCGAGCGCGCGATCGTGGAAATTGCGCACCGGCTCGCCGCGCGTGAGCCGGTCCAGCAGATCACCGAAGTGCGTGGCACGGCATTCGTGCGCCGCAGCGATGACGAGACAGGCAAAGGCTGGTTTGAAATCGACTCCACCAGCGTGGACGAGCCAGGGCGCGTGGAAGCGCATGTGAACCCGTACCAGACGACGTCGGAGCAGGCGGCAGGGCAGGGCAGCAGTTGCGCCAAGGAAGATGGTGACACCGTTCGGGCTGAGCCTGTCGAAGCCACCCCTTCGACAGGCTCAGGGCGAACGGATTTGGTAATTTCCGTTCAGCCTCTGACCTTCTTCGCCAACCCGGCGCTGATGGGGAAGTTGAAGGTGCCCCCGCGCGAACGCTCGGTGATTCGCCTGCCTTCCTACGAACAGGTGAAGAGCGACCCGGTGCTATACGCCCACGCCAACCGCGTGCTGCATCTGGAGACCAATCCCGGCAATGCGCGCGCACTGGTGCAGGCCCACGGAACGGGTGCAACGGCGCGTGACGTGTGGATCAATCCGCCGCCGATTCCGCTCACCACGGCCGAGATGGACCTGGTGTTCGATCTGCCTTATGCGCGCTCGCCTCACCCGGCTTATGCTGACGGGAACGGCGGCCACGACGGTGCCACCAAGATCCCGGCCTGGGAGATGATCCGCTTTTCCGTGAACATCATGCGTGGCTGTTTTGGTGGCTGCACCTTCTGCTCCATCACCGAGCACGAAGGTCGCATCATCCAGAGTCGCTCCGAAGAATCGGTGATGCGCGAGATTGAGGACATTCGCGACAAGGTCAAGGGTTTCACCGGAACCATCTCGGACCTGGGTGGACCCACCGCCAACATGTACCGCCTGGGCTGCAAGAGCCCCGAAATCGAGGCCGCCTGCCGCAAACCCAGTTGCGTCTATCCGGGCGTGTGCCAGAACCTGACCACCGACCACGCGCCGCTGATCCACATGTACCGCCGGGCGCGCGCGCTCAAGGGCGTGAAAAAGATATTGATCGGCTCGGGGCTGCGCTACGACCTGGCCGTGCTCTCGCCCGAGTATGTGAAAGAACTGGTGACGCACCATGTCGGCGGCTACCTGAAGATCGCGCCCGAGCACACCGAGCAGGGGCCGCTCACCAAGATGATGAAACCCGGCATCGGCGCCTACGACAAGTTCAAGACCCTGTTCGAGAAGTTCTCGGCCGAGGCTGGCAAGAAGCAGTTCCTGATTCCGTATTTCATCGCGGCGCACCCCGGTACCAGCGATGAAGACATGATGAACCTGGCGGTGTGGTTGAAGAAGAACGGCTTTCGCGCTGACCAGGTCCAGACCTTCTATCCCTCGCCCATGGCGAGCGCCACGGCCATGTACCACAGCGGCAAGAACCCGCTGCGCAAGGTGACGCGCGTTTCCGAGAGCGTGGACGTGGTGCGTGGCGAGCGCCGTCGGCGCCTGCACAAGGCCTTCTTGCGTTACCACGACCCCAACAATTGGCCGCTGTTGCGCGAAGCGCTGAAATCCATGGGTCGGGCGGATCTGATCGGCAACGGCAAGCAGCACCTGATACCGACCTTTCAGCCGCTGAACGACGGCAGCTACAGCAGCGCAAGGCGCAAGAATTCAACCGTTGCTGCCGTGAAGCCGGCACCTGTGGCCAAGGGCCGCTTGCTGACGCAGCATTTGGGCTTGCCGCCGCGCGACATTGGCTCGGGGCCACAGGCAGCCAGGGCCCAGCGAAAAGTGCGCTGACAGCACCGCTAAGGATGTGCTGCGCTGGCGGCCGGTTCGCGTGCCATCTCTTCCATCTGGCGCTCGATGTCCTGCGCCGACGCAGGCGCTTCGCTCGTGATCGCTGTTGCTGGCGCATCCAGCAGATGCACCATGGACGGCAGTGCGAACACGATCACCGTCAGCGCCAGTTGTGCCAGGATGAAGGGCAGCAGGGCCTTGACCAGGCGCGCTGTGGCGACCTGCGCCAAGCCTGAACGCGAGCGTGCCATCAGCACGGCGTAACCCATGGGCGGAATCAGGAAGCTCAGTTGCAACACCAGCAGCAACAGCACGGACGCCTGTTGTGCGTCCCCCAGTTGGGCGATCAGCGGCGGCGCCACCACCGGGATGATGACGAAGATCATCTCGAAGGCATCAAGCACCCAGGCGCACAGGGCCACCGCCAGCAACACCAACGCAGCTGTGAACTGCGGTGCGAGTGTGGAACCCAGAATCAGCGCCGCCAACCAACGGTCTGTGCCGAACAATCGAAACACCAGACTGAAGCTGGTGGCGCCCACGAGCAACGCGACCAGCGCGCCGCTCAACGACATCGTGTTGGCCAGCACCTCGCTCCATTGCACCCGATTCAAGGCGCGACTGGCGACGGTGGCGATGATCAGCAGCACGCCGCCGGCGGCGGCTGCCTCGACGGCATAAAACTTTCCGGTGAAGACGCCGGCGAGCAAGACCACGATCGCAGCCACGGCGAGTAGCGCCAGAGCCACTTCCGCCCAGCGCGGTGCCACGGGGTCGGAGTGGTCGTTGGAACCTCGTCCCCGCCACCATGCAATCAGCGACCACAGCGCCAGCACCGCAGCGGCCGGCAGCAGCGCGGCGTGGAATACGTCCTGAGTGTTGATGATGCGCTGCGTGCCCAGCATGAATCCGGGCAGATTGCTGGCCTCGGTGTGCGCGTTCAGCATGGCGTCGCCCAGCAGGATCAGCACCAGCGAGGGCGGCACCACCACGCCAATCGTGGCGGCTACGCTGATAAGGGCAGTGGCG
>CAILAY010000053.1 GCA_903832285.1 uncultured beta proteobacterium
CGATCATCTTGACCTTGAACCGCTCCTTCAACAAATCGTAATACGCCGCGATTTCTGCGCCACTCCATGCCTGCGCATACTGCGCTCGATCCTGCTTAGTACTTTCGTCAGTGACTCCGGTTCGCGGCAGCGACTTGTTGATCTTGACCACCGCGTATCCCTGTGGCCCGAGATCGACTCCCGAAAATGCGGGCAAACTGGCGGTATCGACGCGCAACGCAGACTCGATCAGGGCCATGGGCTGGTTCTGTTGTTGATCCCGTGAAATATTGATGGCAGCGGGCAGTGTCGCGCTCTCGGGCTTTGCTTTCCACGCCACCAACTGGCTCATGCCCTCTTTCCTGGCCAAATCCGCACCGCGCGCAGCTTGAAGGCGCTCACGCACCTGGGCCTTGACTTCTGCGATAGGCAAAACGCGCGCCGGCGTGTATTGCACGATCCGCCCTGACACCAGTTGGTTGGAGGCAACTTCAACGGCCTCGGTGTTGCGCTTCTTATCCAACGAGTCAGCAGAAAAAATGGCGGCCAGGAATTTGGGATTGGCAAGCACACCCGGTATCCCCGCAGTAGGTTGACGGGTCAGCCCCTGCGCGGTGTGCACCTCCAACTTAAGACGTTCAGCTGCGGGCTTGAGGCTGTCGGACTGCTCATACACTGTGTTGGTAAAAACCTCAGCAGCCTCGGCGTACTTGTGCTGCGCCTGCTGCTTTTTCAGGTCGGTCTCGATCTGCGCGCGCACCTCCTCAAAACTGCGCTGCCTGGGTGTCTTGATATCCGTGAGCCGGATGATGTGGTAGCCGTAATCAGATTCGACCACGCCACTGATCTCACCTTTCTTGAGGGCAAAGACCGCATCCTCAAAGGGCTTGGCCATGGCGCCGCGGGTGAAGAAATCCAGGTCGCCGCCATTGGCAGCGGAACCCACATCCTGCGAGTTCTTCCTGGCCAAGTCAGCGAAGCTGTCCGGCGTCTTTTGCAGCGCCGCCAACAACTCCTGTGCGCGTGCCTTGGCCTTTTGCCGTGCTTCGGCCGCAGCGCTCTTTGGCGACTCGATCAGTATGTGGCTGGCGCGTCGCTCTTCCTTGCCGCTCAGGCTCGCCTGATTCTGTTCATAGTAGGTTTTCAGATCTGCCTCACTCAGCACCAGGGATTTCTTCACCGCGTCGAGATCCAGTACGACGTACTCGATACTGGCTTGCTCCCTCGATTGAAATTGCGTCTGATTCGCCTGATAGTAGGTCTCAAGATCAGCATCGGTGAGTTCCACCTTGGGCGCAAAGTCCGCCGCGTTGAAGCGCGCCACCTGAACTTCACGGTGCTCAAGGAACGCATTGATTGCCAAGTCGGCCAAAGCCGCTGAGCCAAAGGCCGTACCCGACACACCGGAAGTGACCTGACGGCTTGAGAGGTCGGCACGAATCTTGGCTTCGAACCCTTCGGGCGAAAGGCCCTGTTGCCCCACCAACTGTCTATAACGCTCCCTATCAAGCGTGCCGTCGGGCAGACGCAGCGACGAGATCGTGGGGTCTTCCTGCAGGGCCCGGCGCAGGCGCTGATCAGCCGTCACCAACCCTGAGTTGCTCGCGGCAGCAGCCAGCACTCGATCCCGAACCAGGTGTTCCAAGGTGGCATAGCGCGCCTGTGGTGAATCCAGCAGTTTGGGATCCACCCTCGGATTGGACGCACGAATGCGCTCCACTTCCAGCTTGTGCGCGTTGTCCCACTCCACTCGGCTGATGTCCTGGCCGTCGACTTCGGCCACAGTTTCGCCTTTGTCGCGAAAGCGGCTGTAGCCTTCGATTCCAAACAACAAAAAGGACGGAACAATCAACAAGAACAGCAGGAACTGCATGATCCGGGTGTGCTTGCGGACGAAATCAAACATACTCAAACTCTCCAAGTGAGAAACAACAAAAAAAGGCGAACAGAGTGTTCGCCTTTGCTTGGGTGGTGGGTGCTGACGGTCTCGAACCGCCGACATTCTGCGTGTAAGGCAGACGCTCTACCAACTGAGCTAAGCACCCCACATGAACAATTCCAGCCTGAAATTGATGAGTTTTCATGGCCCGGGATGCATCGCACACCCGCCGTGAAAGTCAGTTCAAGTGATCCTTCAATGCCTTGCCTGCACGAAACTTGGGTACCTTGGCTGCCTTGATTTTAATCGCAGCTCCGGTACGCGGATTGCGGCCGCTGCGCGCTGCGCGCTTGCCCACGGCGAATGTACCGAAACCAACGAGCGATACTGAACCGCCCTTCTTCAGCGTGGTCTTGACGGCGCCGATGGTGGACTCCAAGGCACGCGCTGCTGCGGCTTTGGAGATATCAGCATTTTTTGCGATGTGTTCTATCAGTTCGGACTTATTCACAAATGGCACCTCTTTAGGAATAGAAATTGATCGGTTTCGCCTCGTGGCGCGACAGCAGGAATCCTGTGGTGTCGGCTCGGGGTGTGGGAGTCGGCGCACACGGCTCGAACTGGGGTTGCTGGCCTCGTTAGGAGGGCTCTTCCACCTCGAAAAAAAGGATGATGCAACCACAGCGCGGAGCGCAATTCTAGTCGCTTTTTGCTCCTGCAACCTGTTGCATCGAGCGGGTTATATGGGCAGTTACACCCATCTTGTTTTCCCTATTGACAAGACGTGCTCACAAGGCGCTGGCAATCGCCCGACCCATGTCGGAGGTCGTCGCTCGACCGCCAAGATCAGCGGTCTTCGCCGCACCGCTTGCCGGGTCCAGCGCCGATTCGATCGCCCTGAGCACTGCGTCGTGCGCCCCCCCGTAACCCAGGTAATCCAACATCAGAGCGCCGGCCCAGATCTGACCGATCGGATTCGCAATGCCCTTGCCCGCGATATCAGGTGCCGATCCATGCACCGGTTCAAACAGCGATGGATACTTCCGGTCCGGATTCAAATTGGCACTGGGCGCGATGGCGATCGTGCCGGTGCAGGCCGGGCCCAGGTCACTCAGGATGTCGCCAAACAAATTACCCGCCACGACCACATCGAAGAACTCAGGACGCTGCACAAAGTGCGCGCTCAGAATGTCAATATGGAACTTGTCCAGGCACAGGTCTGGATAACCCTTGGCCATCTCGACCACGCGTTCGTCCCAGTAAGGCATGGTGATGGCGATGCCATTGGATTTGGTGGCACTCGTGATGTGTTTTTTGGGTCGGGACTGCGCCAGCTCAAACGCGAACTTGAGTACGCGATCCACGCCGATGCGCGACATCACCGTTTCCTGCATCACGATCTCGCGCTCGGTGCCCTCGTACATGCGCCCACCAATGGACGAATATTCGCCTTCGGTGTTTTCGCGCACGATCACCATGTCGATCTCGCCCGGCAAACGAGCGCTGCCGTCGCGCCGCACCACCGGCGAGATGATGCCCGGCATGAGCCGCGCCGGGCGCATGTTGATGTACTGATCGAACTCACGCCGAAACAGCAGCAGCGACCCCCAGAGCGAGACGTGATCCGGAATCTTTTCGGGCCAACCCACGGCACCGAAATAAATCGCATCATGGCCGCCGATCTGCTCTTTCCAGTCGTCAGGCAGCATTTTGCCGTGGCGCTCGTAATAATCCCAACTGGAAAAATCGAAGTGATCGAACTGCAGCGGAAGACCGAACTTATCCGCCGCCGCCTGCATCACCCGCAAGCCCTCGGGCATCACTTCCTTGCCGATGCCGTCACCGGCGATCACTGCGATCTTCTTCATGTCCGTTGCTCCTCAGCTGATCAGCTTTACTCTTGGCGGGCGCACCACCAGACTCACACCCAGCGCAGCAAGCCCAATACCCGCACAGGCGGCAAGTGTGATGGGCTCGTCAAAAATCAGCCAGGCCATCATGGCCGTGCACGGTGGCACCAGGTACATGAGCGCGGTCACACTGGTGGCCGCGCCGCGCTGGATTAGCTGATACAGGAGCGAGCTGCCGCCCAGGGTCAGTGCCAGTACCGACCAAGCCATCGCGCCAGCGAGCGACGCGTTCCACTGCATCACCTGCGGCTCCAGCAACGCCAGCGGCAGGGTCACCAACAACGCCGCGGCCAACTGCACGGTATTGGCGCTGCGCACATCGCAGGGTTTTACAAACCGCTTCTGGTATAGCGTGCCAGTGGTGATGGCCGACAGCGCCAGGCCAGCCAGCGACAGGTTCAACCAGTTTGCCTCACCGCCTTGACCGAACTTGCGCGATACGACAAGCACCAAGCCTGCCAGACCCAAAGTCAACCCCCACCACTGTCGCCGTGTAACGCGCCCGCCTGTGGCCGAAAGCCAGACCGCTGTCAGCACCGGCTGCAGGCCCACGATCAGAGCGGAAAGACCCGAGCCCATGCCGAGTTTGACCGCAGCCCAGACACCGCCCAGATAGATCGCATGCATCAGCACGCCCGTCGTACCAAGGTGCAGCCATTGCATGGCGCCTTGTGGCCATGGCACGCGTGACCAGGCAACCCAGGGCAGAAAACACAGAATGGAGATCGCATAGCGCCAGGCCAGGAAGCCCATCGGCGGCGCATAGGGCATACCGAAGCGCGCGACGATGAAGCCGGTGCTCCAGATCAGTACGAAGACTGCGGGTATGGATTTAGTTAGTTGGGGTCCGAGCAAAGTTTGCTCCGCGTAACTCTTTGTCCGTCCCGCAATGTCTCATTTAGCTCTTGCGCGAATTTCGGGCAACGCCTTTTGCATGTAGTAAACCATTGACCATACGGTCAACACGGCGGCGATCCAGATCAGCCACACCCCCCAGAGGTGGGTGTCGATCAGTCCGAAGAGCATGCCGTCGAACAGCAGAAACGGGATCGCAATCATCTGCACCACCGTCTTCACCTTGCCGATCATGTGCACCGCCACGCTCTTGGTGGCGCCGATCTGTGCCATCCACTCCCGCAATGCTGAAATCGCAATTTCGCGCCCAATGATGATGAGCCCGACAAACACATCAGCGCGGTTCAAGTGCACCAGCACCAGAACACTGGCGCACACCAGAATCTTGTCCGCCACCGGGTCCAGGAACGCGCCAAATGCCGAAGTCTGATTGAGCCTGCGCGCCAGATAGCCGTCGAGCCAGTCGGTCAAGGCGAACACCACAAACATGAGGGTGGCGATAAGATTCTTCTCGGCCACTGAACTGACCGAGTCGGGCAGATAGAACACCCCGACGATGAGCGGAATCGCGGCGATGCGCGTCCAGGTCATGATGGTGGGGATCGTCAGGAACATGGCGTCATTGTGTCATGCGGCAGCGCAGCTTCAATGCAGGGCCCGATGAATTTCTTCCGCCAGCGCGCGTGAGATGCCTTCGACCGTAGCGATGTCGTCCACACCCGCCGCAGTCACGCCCCGGATGCCGCCAAAGCGCTGCAACAGGGCGGCTCGCTTCTTGGGACCGATGCCTTCAATGTCCTCGATCTTGCTGGCTCCGACCCGTACCTTTGCACGTTGGGCGCGCATACCTGTGATGGCGAAGCGGTGCGCCTCGTCCCGGATCTGCGCCACCAGCATGAGCGCGGCCGAATCCTTGCCCAGATAGACCTTGTCGCGGCCGTCGGCAAATACCAACTCTTCCAAGCCTACCTTGCGGCCCTCACCTTTTTCCACACCCACGATCACCGACAGGTCCAGTCCCAGCGACTCGAAAACCTCGCGCGCCACGCCCACCTGGCCGCGCCCACCGTCGATCAAGACCAGATCCGGAAGCCGCAGATTGCCCTGGCCGTTGGTTCCTGGAGCCACAGCTTCGCGCATGGCCTGCGCCAACTTGCCGTAGCGCCGCTCGAGCACTTGGCGCATGGCGGCGTAGTCGTCGCCACCCGTGATGCCCTCGATGTTGTAGCGCCGGTACTGCGCGCTCTGCATCTTGTGCTGGGCGAACACAACGCACGATGCTTGCGTGGATTCGCCTGCGGTATGCGAGATGTCGAAGCATTCAATTCGAAGCGCATCCAGGTCAATGACTGCCAGATCCATCGCGTCCGCCAGAGCCCGCGTGCGGGCCTGTTGCGAGCCTTCCTCTGCCAGCAAACGCGTCAGCGCGATGTCGGCGTTGGTCTGCGCCATCTCCAGCCACAGTCGCCGTTGCTCGCGCGGCTGGTGCTGGGCACTCACCTTCACCCCGGATTGCAGCGACAGCGCTTCGATCAAACCCTGGTCTACTGCAACGCTGGTGATCAGGGAAGGTGGCACCGGCACGTCCAGATAGTGCTGGGCGATGAAGGCCTGCAGCACCTGCACCGCCACGTCCAACTCTGGCATTGGTGCAGCGTCGCCTTCCAGCTGGTCGTCCTCGGAGCGCATCAGCTCACACGCTTCCTGCACATGCGAAGGAAAGTAGGGCCGGTCGCCCAGATGCCTGCCGCCACGCACCATCGCCAGGTTCACGCAGGCCCGACCACCTTCAACCCGCACCGCCAGTATGTCGGCGTCCTGGTCCGACTGCGTCTCCACCGACTGCTGGTGCAGCACCTTGGACAGCGCCGAAATCTGGTTGCGAACTTCGGCCGCCTGTTCAAACTCCAACGCCGTTGCATGCGCCTGCATGCGCGCTTCAAGATTCTGCAGCAGGGATTGGGCATGCCCCTCCAGAAAGCCTTCGGCGTTGCGCACGTCCTGCACGTAGTCTTCGGGCGCAATCAAACCCACGCAGGGCCCCGAGCAACGCTTGATCTGGTACAGCAGACAGGGCCGCGTTCGGTTGCCAAAGACCGAGTCTTCGCAAGTGCGCAGACGGAACACCTTTTGCAGCAACTGTATCGTCTCCTTCACCGCCCATGCGCTGGGATACGGGCCAAAGAAACGGTGCCTCTTGTCCACGCCGCCGCGGTAATAGCCCATGCGCGCATAGGCGGCAGGGTTGGCACTGCCCGCAGTCACCCTACCGTCGGTGACTCGCGTGCCGCTGAGCTTGAGATACGGGTAACTCTTGTCGTCGCGAAACAGGATGTTGTACTTCGGGTGCAGCGTCTTGATCAGGTTGTTTTCCAGCAGCAGCGCTTCCGCTTCGGAACGCACCACCGTCGTCTCCATGCGCACGATGCGACTCACCATGTGGCCGATGCGCGTGCCGTCGTGCGTCTTCTGGAAATAGCTGGAAACGCGCTTCTTCAGGTCACCGGCCTTGCCCACGTACAGCACGCCGCCGTCCGCGTCGAAATAGCGGTACACGCCTGGCAGCGCCGGCAGCGCGGTCACTTCGCTCAGCAACTGCGCGGAATGTTTCGGGGACGCAATCTCGGACATGGCGCGTATTGTGGACAATCCTGGACGTGAACGCGCTGCGCTGGGATATTTTTTGCAAAGTCATCGACAACCATGGCGACATCGGCGTCTGCTGGCGCCTGGGCACTGACCTGGCGGCGCGCGGACAGCAGGTCCGGCTCTGGGTCGATGACCCGTCCGCTTTGGCGTGGATGGCGCCCGAAGGTTGCACTGGCGTCCGGGTCGGGCGCTGGTCGGTCGACACGCTGGGGCTGCTTCAGTCGATGCCGCGTGCCAATGTGATCATCGAAGCCTTTGGCTGTGCCCTTGATCCTGAATTGGTGGCGCACTACGCCGATCCAAAACACTGCATCCCAGTCTGGATCAATCTTGAATACCTCAGCGCCGAAGCATTCGTCCAACGCTGTCACGGCCTGCCATCGCCAGTGATGCAAGGACCTGGAAAAGGATTGACGAAGTATTTCTTCTACCCCGGTTTCACCACAAAAACAGGCGGACTCCTACGTGAGACCGACCTGGCAGAGCGCCAAAGCACATTCGATCGCCGCGCATGGCTGCACCAACAGGGTATCGTCGGCTCCGGCCAGCGCCTGATCTCCCTTTTCTGCTACGAACCAGCGGCCTTGGGCACACTGCTCGATCAATTGATCGCAGCGCCACACCCCACGCATCTACTGGTCACTGCCGGGCGCGCGCATGCCGCTACGCGTTCGCTGCTGCATCAGCGCGGCAACATTGGGTTGCTCACCGTGACCTGGCTTGACCCCTTGAGCCAGGTCGACTACGACCACCTGTTGTGGGCCTGCGACCTGAACTTTGTGCGCGGTGAGGACTCGCTGGTGCGCGCCCTATGGGCCGCAAAACCCTTTGTGTGGAACATCTACCCGCAAACTGACGAGGCGCATCACACCAAACTTGACGCCTTCCTGGAGACGCTGCAGGCGCCGCCCTCACTGCGCCAGTTCCATCATGTCTGGAACGGTGTCAGTTCGGATCCACTCCCCGCCTTGGACCTGGGATCCTGGGGGGACGCGGCGCTGGCGGCCCGCCGCCGATTGCTGCAACTGCCGGATCTGGCGCACCTATTGCTGCAGTTTGCCAAAAAAACCAGCTAAAATCAAAGGCTTCGCGCCACCCAGGTTCTACCTGCGTCGCGCACCCGCCGCAGACAGCGGTCTATACGTCAGGCAATTTTGAAGGATTGGCCTGGCGGCAAATTCAACCAACGTTATGAAAATTGCTCAAGAAATCCGCGCTGGCAACGTGATCATGCACGGGAAAGATCCGATGGTCGTGCTGAAAACGGAATATAGCCGTGGCGGCCGCAACTCGGCCACGGTGCGCATGAAGCTCAAGAGCCTGATCGCCAACTTCGGCACTGAAGTGGTATTCAAGGCGGACGATAAGCTCGACCAAGTCATCCTGGACAAGAAGGACTGCACGTACACCTACTTTGCCGACCCGATGTACGTGTGCATGGACGCCGAGTTCAACCAGTACGAGGTTGAAGCCGAGAACATGGGTGACTCGCTCAACTACCTTGAAGATGGTATGGAAGTCGAAGTCGTCTTCTACGACGGCAAGGCCATCTCTGTTGAACTGCCCACCAGCGTGGTGCGTGAAATCACCTGGACCGAGCCCGCCGTCAAGGGCGACACATCGGGCAAAGTGCTCAAGCCTGCCAAGATCGCCACCGGATTCGAAATCGGTATCCCGATTTTCGTGGCCCAGGGCGACAAAGTCGAAATCGATACGCGCACGGGCGAGTACCGCAAGCGGGTCTGAGTGCTGCTGGCAGCGACCGTGACAGGGCTCCCTCGGGGGCCTTTTTTGTGGCCACGCGAATTGCAGACAAAATACGGCCATGAATGCACCCTCCCATCTACCCGACCGAGTCCTGCCCGACGCCTGGGCTGACCTGACGCCGCAAGACATACAGGAACGCCAGCGCCGCCCCAACGCGCACCGCCTGGCCTTTGCCGACACTGAGTTCCTGCTGCGCCGCGAAACCCGCGGCATACGCTGCCAACTCGAGTTGCTCAAGCCCGACCTGGCACAGCAGGCGCAGGGCATTGAGAACACCATCGTGGTGTTTGGCAGCGCGCGATTTTGCGACGCCGAAGCAGCCGCCAGAATGCTGGTAGCAGCCCAGGCCGATGGCGACGGGCAGGCTCTGGCGCAGGCACAGCGCCAGGTACGCAACGCCCGCTATTACGAACTGGCGCGCAGCTTCAGCCGACTGGTGGCCGACTACAGCCGCCTTCGACCACCGGAAGAGCGGCTATACATCTGCACGGGCGGTGGACCGGGCATCATGGAGGCGGCAAATCGTGGCGCACACGAGGGCGGCGCGCAAACCGTGGGCCTGAACATCACGCTGCCGCACGAGCAGGAGGCCAACCGTTACGTCACACCGTCGCTGAGCTTCAAGTTCCATTACTTCGCGCTGCGCAAGATGCACTTCATGATGCGTGCCAAGGCACTGGTGGCGTTTCCAGGCGGCTTTGGCACGTTGGACGAGTTGTTTGAAATCATCACGCTGGTTCAGACACAGAAGGCCAAGGCCGTCCCCATCATCCTGTTCGGTTCCGACTACTGGAAGCGCCTGGTCAACATGGACGTGCTGGTGGAAGAAGGCGTGATCTCGGTCGAGGATCTGAAATTGTTCCAGTATCTGGATGACCCCCAGCAAGCCTGGGATGCGATCCGCAAGTTTTACGAGTTCTGATCGGCCAGCAATTTCCGCAGCGCGAGTTCGTCCAGCACTGGCACACCCAACTCCAGCGCCTTGTCCAACTTGCTTCCGGCGTCCGCACCGGCCACCACGTAGTGAGTCTTCTTGCTGACGGAACCGGCCACTTTGGCGCCCGCCGCTTCCAGCAAATCCTTGGCCTGGTCGCGACCCAGAGTGGGCAGGGTGCCGGTGATCACGAAAGTCTTGCCTGCCAGTGGCTGCATGGCGGTCGCGCTCGGTTTGCCCTCAGGCCAGTGAAGGCCACAGGCTCGCAGCTGCTCCACCACTTCGACGTTGTGTGCCTGGTCGAAGAAAGTGCGAATGCTTTGTGCAACCACCGGTCCCACATCTGCTACCTGCGATAGCTGCTCCTCGCTCGCCTGCACGATGCGGTCAAGCTGCCCAAAGTGCCGTGCCATGGCCTTCGCCGTTGATTCGCCCACGTGCCGTATGCCCAAGCCGAACAGAAACCGCGCCAGCGTCGTTTCTTTGGATTTCTCCAGCGCGTCAAGAATGTTCTGCGCTGATTTCCCCGCCATGCGTTCCATGCTCGCCAGATGCGAAAAACCAAGGCGGTACAGGTCAGGCAAGGTGTTGACGACACCTGAATCCACCAACTGGTCAACCAGCTTTTCGCCCAGGCCTTCGACCTCGACCGCGCGCCGCTGCGCGAAATGCAGAATCGACTGCTTGCGCTGTGCGCTGCAGTACAGGCCGCCGCTGCAGCGGTGGTCTGCCTCGCCTTCGCCGCGCACAGCGACGCTGCCGCAGACCGGGCAATGTGCGGGCATGGTGAACGGCTGCGCGCCCGACACACGCTTCTCGGGCAGCACGCTCACTACTTCGGGAATCACGTCGCCGGCACGACGCACGATCACCGTATCACCGACCCGCACATCCTTGCGCCGCGCCTCGTCTTCGTTGTGCAAGGTGGCGTTGGTGACGGTGACGCCACCGACAAAGACCGGCGCCAGTTTGGCCACGGGCGTGAGCTTGCCGGTGCGGCCGACCTGCACCTCGATGCCCTGCACGGTGGTGAGTTGCTCCTGCGCGGGGAATTTGTGGGCTACGGCCCAGCGCGGCTCGCGCGTGACGAAGCCAAGCGTTCGCTGCAACGCGAGGTCGTTGACCTTGTAAACCACGCCGTCGATGTCGTAGGGAAGCTGGTCCCGCGCTGCTGCGATCTCCTGGTGATATGCCACCAACGCACTCGCACCCAGCACCACGCGCACCTGATCCGCTACCGGGAACCCCCAGCCCTTGAGCGCCTGCAGCAGCTCATAGTGCGTGCTCCACGCGGGGCCGCCCTGCTCCGGCGAAGTGAGTTCACCCACGCCGTAGGCAAAAAAACTCAACGGCCTTTGCGCCGCGATGGCCGGGTCCAATTGGCGCACTGCGCCGGCGGCGGCGTTGCGCGGATTGACAAAGGTTTTCTCGCCTTTGGCACCGGTGGCAATCTTCTGCCGTTGCCTTTCATTCAAGGCTTCGAAGTCATCGCGCCGCATATAGACCTCGCCGCGCACTTCCAGTATCGGAGGCACGCCCGAAGGCAAGCGCAGCGGGATCTGGCTGATGGTGCGGATGTTCTGCGTTACATCCTCGCCGGTCTCGCCGTCGCCGCGGGTGGCAGCCTGCACCAGAACGCCCTGCTGGTAGCGCAGGTTCATGGCCAAGCCGTCGAACTTGAGCTCGGCCACATATTCCACTGGCGGATCTGATTCAGTCAAGCCCAGTTCCTTGCGCGCTCTTGCATCGAAATTGAGCGCGCCACTACTTTGCGTGTCGGTTTCGGTGCGGATGCTGAGCATTGGAACAGCGTGGCGCACCGAGGCAAACTGGTCCAGCACCTTGCCACCGACACGCTGCGTCGGGGAATCCGGCGTGATCCATTTCGGATGCGCCGTCTCCAAGTCTTGGAGTTCACGAAACAGACGGTCGTATTCGGCATCCGGGATTTCCGGCGCGTCCAGCACGTAATAGCTGTGGCCGTGGTGTTGCAGCAGGCGCCGCAGTTCCTGCGCGCGCCGCTGCAGCGCGTCGTCGTCAGGCGGGGTAAGCATGTCCGAGGCGGAAGGCATTTTTCAGGAGAAGAGCCTGCGTGCCAGCACCGAGCCCGCTGCCAGATCGTGCTCAGCGAGCGTGGCGTAGAGCTGCGCCAGATCGGCGCCTATCATGGTAAGGCCGTCGACCGGAATGACGCGGCCATTGTCATCGGTGATCAATCCGTCCATGCTCGCCGCGAGTGCGATGGCCACATCGCACATGCGCTCAAAGGCCCTCTCGTCGGCCCGCACCAGGGGCACGTCCAGACTCAGCGTGAGCGCGTGGATGGCGGACTGTGCCGGGTCCTCGGACAGCGCGGCTTGCGTGTCAAACGACAGGTCCAGCACCGGCGGCAGGCCGGACTCGCTCGCGGGCAGGACCATGCGCCCAGGCAATGCCCCGGCCACGAAGCCGCGGCGCGACGCATGCTGTTGCACATAACCGGGACTCCAGGCCGTCTTCTTTGCGCGCAGGGTGAAACCAAGCTGTGCGTCGTGGTCTCCGGCAAATTGGTCCAGTTCCTTGGCACGCGCCACCGCGTCGCGCATCTCCGGAAACTCGGGTGTGCCATTGAAGGTATCGGCGAAGGCTTGTGTCTTCTGCACAAATTCGGAGAACTCGATTTCATTCAGCGCACCGGTACGGTTGGCCAATTGCACGCCGGTTTGAAATGCACTGTAGCGCTGCCCTGGCGCCGGGGTTTCCCACTCGAACGTCAGCTCATTCAGACCCTCCAGGCCGAACGGTTTGCTGCCCACGCGGCGTGTCACGGGCATCGCCGCCATCGCCGCCTCACCCGACACCGCAGTTTCCAGCGCGATGGCTGCAATCACGTCAATCAAAGCGTCCAGCGGCGGACGTTTCTCGAGCACCGGCATCGTCGCCAGGCCACCATCAAATACGCCCGCGTCAAACTGCGGCTCGAGCGTGCGCGCGCCCTGACTGGAATCGCCCACTTCGGGCTGAGCCTGCCGCGGCGCATTCTTGCGCGTACTCCAGGCGTTATGGGCGACGACTCCCGCCAACACCAATCCGCCCGCGATGGCCAAGCCGATTTGCAGATTGCTCATGGTTCGTTCAAACCAGTTCCGCCAGGGTCACGGCGGACTCCATATCGACGGCGACGATGCGCGACACGCCTTGTTCCTGCATCGTGACACCGATGAGTTGTTCGGCCATTTCCATTGCGATCTTGTTGTGGCTGATAAACAGGAACTGGGTTTCCCGACTCATGCTTGTCACGAGTTTTGCATAGCGCTCAGTGTTGGCGTCATCCAGCGGCGCATCGACTTCGTCCAGCAGGCAGAACGGCGCGGGATTCAACTGGAAGATGGCAAACACCAGCGCGATCGCGGTCAGCGCCTTTTCACCACCGGACAAAAGGTGGATGGTCTGATTCTTCTTGCCCGGAGGCTGGGCCAAAACCTGCACACCGGAGTCCAGAATCTCGTCGCCGGTCATCACAAGACGCGCATTGCCGCCGCCGAAGAGTTCGGGAAACATCTTGCCGAAGTGCTCATTCACGGCGTTGAAGGTACCTGAGAGCAACTCGCGCGTTTCGGCGTCGATCTTTTTGATCGCATCCTCCAGCGTGTTCATCGCGTCCACCAGATCGGCCGACTGAGCATCCAGAAACTGCTTGCGTTCGCGCGCCGCCGTGAGTTCGTCCAGCGCCGCCAGATTGACTGCCCCCAGCGCTGCAATCTCGCGCGCTATGCGGTCAATCTCGCCCTGCATACCCGGGATGCGCACGTTGCTTTGTTCAACCGATTGGGCCAGCGCCGCCAGATCGGCGCGGGCATCTGCCAGGAGTTGCGCGTATTGCTCGAAACCCAGACGCGCAGCCTGGTCCTTCAGCTGAAACTCCATGATGCGCTGACGCAGAGGCTCGAGTTCGCGCTCCAACTGCAGGCGTCGCTCGTCGCTGGCCCGCAGCTTGGCCGTGAGGTCATCGTAGGCGCTGCGTTGTGCCCCCAATGCATGTTCGCGATCCAGCTTGAGTGCCAGCGCGGACTGCAGGCCCGCCTGCGCGGCCGCGTCGCTCAGACGCGAAAGTTCTTCCTGCGCGCGCTGCTGTTCCGCATGAATCGCTTCCATCTGCTGCTGCGCGGTCTGGATCGTGCGCGCCAGTTCGTCACTACGGGCCTGCACCGTGCGTTGCGAAAACGCGGCCTCCTGCGCCTGCCGTTCGAGATCACGTTGCTGCTCGCGACTGGCGCCCAGGCGCCGCTCCGACTCGATTACACGCTCGTCCAGTTCGGCATGAAGCTGCTGGCTGTCGGCCAGCTGCATGTCGAGTTCTTCAAAACGCTCTTCGGCGCCCATGCGGCGCTCCTGCAAGTCCTCCAGCTGAGCGTCCACTTCGGTCAGGTCACCACCGATCTGCTCGGCGCGGGCTCGGGCTTGCTGCGCCAACTGCGTCAGACGCAGGGTTTCGACCTGCAGGTCGTGAAACTGGCTCTGCGTCAGCGTGGCATCGCGCCGCGCCGTCACCAGCCGCTGCGTCACGTCGGCGTAGGCGCTTTCAGCCCGCACCAGGGCCGAGCGCGACTCATCCGCGATCAGCGTTTGCGCGCGCAACTGCTTTTCCAGATTTTCGATCTCTTGCGCCCGCGCCAGCAGTCCGGCCTGCTCCGAGTCGGGCGCATAAAAACTCACGCTGTGCGCCCCCACGGCATGGCCGTTGTTGACAAAGATGATTTCGCCGGGCAGGAGCTTGTTGCGCAGGTTCAATGCCTCGTCCATGCTGGACGCCACATAGCAGCCCTGCAGCCAATCCTGGAACAGCCCCTGCAAACCGGCATCGTTCAAGCGCAGCAAATCCACCAGGCGCCGGACCTGCGCCAAATGGGTTGGTGCAGGTGCGGGTGCGGCCACATTCGGGGGACTGAAGAATGCCAGTTTTGCCGGCGGCGCGTCAACGCCGTCGCTCCCGACAAACCCGCGCACCATTTCCAGGCGACTGACCTCAAGCGCGCCCAACCGTTCACGCAGCGCGGCTTCGAGCGCGCTTTCCCAACCCTGTTCGATATGGATCCGGGTCCACAAACCTTGCAGGCTGTCCAGCCCGTGCTTGGCCAGCCAGGGCTGGAGTTTGCCGTCGGTCTTGACCCTCTCCTGCAAGGCCCTGAGCGCATCAAGTCGCGCCGAATAGTCGGCGTGCCTGGCTGACTGTTCATTCACGTGGTGTTGCTGCACGCGCCGCTCTTCGTCCAGCCGCGGCGACACGTCCTGCAGTTCATGCAATCTGGCGTCGGCCACGCTGGCTGCCTCCCGGGCCTCGCTCAACCGGGTCTGCAACTGCTGAAGTCGCTCTTCATCGGGCGCAACCAGCGCACTCTTGTCGGCCTCCAGACGTTCGCGCCGCTGGCTCAACTGGCGCGACTGCTCCTCGATGTTGCGCTGCTCGGCCGCCAGCACCTGGATTTGCTGTTGCACATGCACCACGGCGCCGCGCTGATCGTTCGCCCTGGACTGCGCCTGGCGCAGCGCTTCCTCGATCTCTGGCAGGATCTGCGCCTGCTCCTGCACCTGTGCTGCCAGAATTTCAGCGTGCTCCCCGGCCTGCGTTCCGCGCTCGGCCAGGCTTTGCGTCTCAACCTGAGCTTCATCCCTTCGCGCCACCCATAGGGAGTTCTGCTCCTGAAGGGTGACGAGGCGTTGCTCCACACGCTGGCGCCCTTCCACTACGAAGCGGATCTCGGCCTCAAGGCGGCCGACTTCGGCGCTGGCCTCGTACAAACTGCCCTGCGCCTGATTGACCTGGTCGCCCGCCGCGTAGTGGGCCTGGCGCACGGCCTCCAGTTCGGCCTCGATGTGGCGCAGATCCGCGAGCCGCGCGTCCATGGCAATCTGCGCCTTGTCGGCTTCGACCTTGATCCTGGCTTGATCGGCCTCGCTCTCGCCGCGTTTGAGGTACCAGAGCTGATGCTGCTTGAGCGTGCCTTCGGTCTGCAGGCGGTTGTATCTTTGCGCGACCTCGGCCTGCTTTTCCAGCTTGTCCAGATTGGCGTTGAGTTCACGCAGGATGTCGTCTACGCGGGTCAGGTTTTCGCGCGTGTCACTCAACCGGTTTTCAGTTTCTCGCCGACGTTCCTTGTACTTGGACACGCCCGCCGCTTCTTCCAGAAACAGTCGCAATTCCTCCGGTTTTGACTCGATGATGCGGCTGATAGTGCCCTGTCCGATGATGGCGTAGGCGCGCGGACCCAGGCCGGTACCGAGGAATACATCCTGC
Source organism: uncultured beta proteobacterium (assembly GCA_903832285.1). GTDB lineage: Bacteria > Pseudomonadota > Gammaproteobacteria > Burkholderiales > Burkholderiaceae_C > CAIKVZ01. Next base: position 16,248 of record CAILAY010000053.1, read on the forward strand.
ACGTCGCGGCGGCGCACCGGCTGGTTGTTGATGTAATAGCTGGAGGTGCCGTCTCGTGTCAGCACGCGCTTGACCGCGATCTCGGCAAACTGGCTCCACTGGCCACCAGCGCGATGGTCGGCATTGTCAAATACCAGTTCCACACTGGCCCGGCTTGCTGGCTTCCTGTTATTGGTGCCGTTGAAGATCACGTCCTGCATGGATTCTCCGCGCAACTCGCTGGCGCGGCTTTCGCCCAGCACCCAGCGCACAGCGTCCATGATGTTGGACTTGCCGCAACCATTGGGTCCGACCACACCCACCAGTCGCCCCGGCAGCACAAAGTTGGTGGGTTCGACGAACGACTTGAAGCCGGACAATTTGATGGAATTAAGACGCACTTTGAAGCAGAAATTAGTATGACCAGGGCCTTGCGCACACACGCGCTAACCTTCACGCAACGGCCGCGAAGTGCAGCCAGACATGAAAGTTGGTTTCACTTTAACGCGAGCCCGCCCCGTTTCAGGTGAGGTGCTCAATGTTACCCGAGCGGATCGGTGCAGCGCAGGCTGCGTGCATGCACGATCCGGCCACGCCCAGAATTTTCAAAAATTTCATGCGATAATCATCGGCTTCGCGACAAGTACCCGGAATAGGCCGGCGCGGCTGTTGCAACTGAACCGAAAGAGAAGACCATGAAAGAAGGCATTCACCCCAATTACCGCGAAGTTTGTTTTATGGACTTGTCCAACAACTTCAAGTTTGTGACCCGTTCCTGCGCTAACGCCAAGGAAATGATCAAGATGGAGGACGGCCGCGAACTGCCGCTCTTCAAGCTCGATACGTCCAGCGAGTCGCACCCGTTCTATACCGGCACGCAAAAGTCCGTCGATACCATGGGCGGCCGTGTCGAGAAGTTCCGCAATCGCTTCGGCAAAGGTGCCACTGCTGCACCCACCGCGACAGCCGATTGATTCCCGGGCTGCACCGCCTGCACTTTCATCCATCGAGGAAAGAGCAAGGTGATTGGTGTGAGGCATCAATAGCCTCTGTCCAGCAAGAGTGAATCAAGGGCAGCACGGAATTCCGTGCTGCCCTTTTTTGTTCTAATGCAGATATGCGTCATTTGTCACCCTGACTGTCGTCCGCTTCGCTTGAACCAGCCCACACCCGCCATCGTTAGCCAAGAGGCTGTGCGCCGCCTGCCGCGCCCCGCGTTGCTGCTGCTGTGCCTGGCTTACGTTCTGCCGGGTTTTCTGGGCCGTGAGCCCTGGAAGAACGCGGACGTCGCCGATTTTGGCTACATGGCGGCCCTGGCTCGCGGCGCCACTTCATGGCTTCATCCCCAACTGCTGGGTATGGATTCACCGTCGCTGTCGCTGCTGCCGTACTGGTTGGGCGCGCTGGCAATGCAGATAAGCCCGTCCTGGATCGCCCCTGATTTCGCCGCTCGCATACCCTTCATGCTGCTGCTGGCCCTCTCTCTTGCTGCGACCTGGTATGCGGTGTACTACCTGGCCCGAGGCCCGCAGGCGCAGCCCGTGAGTTTCGCCTTTGGCGGTGAGGCGCGACCCACCGATTACGCGCGCGCCATCGCGGATGGGGGGCTGCTGGCGCTGATCGCCTGTCTGGGCCTGCTGCAACTGTCGCATGAGACCACGCCAGCACTGGCGCAATTGGAATTTTTCGCTCTGAGCTTTTTCGGTTTATCGGCCCTGCCCTACCGCAGGACAGCAGCCACGATCGGACTTGGCCTGGGCTTGACGGGACTAGGATTGAGCGGTGCGCCAGTCCTGGCTGCACTCATCGGCTCGGGGGGTGCCCTGGTGCAGGCGGGCAACATTGGCGCCGCGATGAATCCTGCGCGAGCCAGAACCGACACCTGGACGATTCTCGCGATCACGCTGCTGGCGGCACTCGTTTCGTGGGCGTTGGGCCTGTGGCATTGGCGCCTGGTGTGGCCCGACGCCACATGGGGCGAGTGGCACAGTCTGGGGCGTCTTTGGCTCTGGTTCAGTTGGCCGGCATGGCCACTGGCGCTTTGGACGCTGTGGCGCTGGCGTCGGCAGCGCTGGAGCCGGCACATGGCGTTGCCAGTGTTGTTTGTGGCGGTTGGCTTCCTGGGCTCGTTGAGCACAGCGGGCTCGGACCGCGCGCTGTTGCTGACACTGCCTGCAGTGGCTGCACTGGCTGCCTTTTCTCTCCCCACCTTGAGCCGCAGTCTGTCAGCATTGATTGACTGGTTCACGCTGCTCTTTTTCAGCGGTCTGGCGCTGTTCTTCTGGGTCCCCTGGATCGCCGTGCAGACGGGCATTCCGCGTCAGCCTGCAGCCAACGTAGCGCGGCTCTATCCCGGTTTCGTGCCCAGCTTTTCACTGCTGCCTTTCCTCATCGCCCTCGTCGCCACGCTGGCCTGGTTCTGGCTCGTGCGCTGGCGCACGGGCCGCCAGCGCGCCGCGATCTGGAAAAGCTTGGTGCTGCCTGCGGGAGGCACTGCATTGAGTTGGCTGCTGGCCATGACACTGTGGTTGCCACTGGCTGATTACACGCGCAGTTACGCTCCTCTGATGCGCGAGTTGGTGGCACACATCCAACCGCGGGGATGCGTTCAGGTACACGCCATGACGCGAGCACAAATCGCTGCTCTGGAGTTTCATGCCGGGCTGGAACTGGAGCCGGTGACGCCGCAGGCGCGTTGTCAATGGCTGCTGGTGAACGCCAGCGTTGATGCCCAAGCCAGCCTGGTTCATGCCACCGAGCTATCGCAGTGGACTCTGGTGCAGACGGTCCAGCGCCCGGCCGACAAGCAGGAAAGCGTGCTGCTGTTCAGACGGAATCCGCCTTGACATCAAAGGCTGCGCATTCCCTGAGACGCACCGCCGGAAACTGAATCGCAAAACGCGAGCCCTGTCCGGGTGTGCTTTCGATCTTGAGCTCTGCACCATGGCGTTGCGCCACGTGTTTGACGATCGCCAACCCCAGTCCGGTCCCACCGGTTTCACGCGCGCGGCTGCGGTCCACGCGGTAGAAGCGCTCCGTCAGGCGCGGCAAATGCTCGGGCGCGATGCCGGGGCCGGTGTCTTGCACCGAGAACTCGGCGCGACCATCGGGCAAGGCAGTCCACACCACGTCAATGTGACCGTCGCCAGGGGTGTAGCGCACGGCATTGTTGACCAGGTTGGACATGGCGCTGAGCAGTTCGGAACTGGCGCCCGCAACCTCGGCTCTGACATCCTGCGAAAAACTCAAACACTGTCCGGTCGCTGCGACGACCGCCGACAAGGCCCGTGCCTCCCGTTCACAATCGTCCAGCAATTCCTGCACAGGATGCCATTCTTCCAGCGGCGGCGGTGGACTGCCCTCAAGTCGTGAGAGGGTCAACAAATCACTCACCAAAAGGTGCATGCGCTGCGCCTGTTGCGCCATCAAAGTCAGATATCTTTGCTGCTCCTCTGGCTTGAGCGGCAGGGTTTGCAGGGTCTCGACAAAGCCGCCCAGGACGGTCAGGGGCGTGCGGATTTCGTGCGACACATTGGCCACGAAATCGCGGCGCATGGTCTCAGCCTGCTCCAGTGCCGTGACATCGCGCGACAGCAACAGCCGGCGCCCGTCACCATAGGCGTGCAGGTCCACGGACAACCTGACCGGTCGGCTCACTGTGCTGCGCGGACCCGGAATCACGACGGCATGACTGTAGTCGAGCGCCGTCTGGTAGGCCGCAAACACCGGATCGCGCAGCAGGTTGCCCAGTTGC
>CAILAY010000054.1 GCA_903832285.1 uncultured beta proteobacterium
GGCAGGAATCTCCAGCGCAATGGAAGTCAGCCAGAGTTCCCTGATCTCCCTGACGATCGATTCGATCAATTCATGCAGGATGACGGTGCCGGAGTCTTCATGACCTCGCAAGCCGTGAACCAGGGATATGGCACCCACTTGACCGATGGCCTGCTTCATCGGTGTCGCCGTTTCCGGGTGGTGGTCGGCGAATCTGCCCAGCAGGCCGATGACGCCATGCAGGCTGTTATTGATGCGGTGGTGCACTTCTCGCACAAGTGCTTTGCGGTGGGCAGTCTCATGCTGAGTGCGTCGTCGTTCCTGCTCGACTTTTTCGGTGATGTCGGCAAGGACAAAACGGACTTGCAGGCCATCGTCGTCCAGGTGTCGGGTCGCGGTCAGCCCTGCCCAAAATGTTGTGCCGTCCGCTCTCAACATCCGCAAATCTTCGGATTGCGGGGCATCCAGCATGACCGCCTCACGGTGCAGGCGCTCGTATGCAGGCTTGTCCACCTCGGCGACAAAGTCCGACAGACTTCGGTTGACGAGCGCATCAGGAGCGGCGCCAAGCGTGGCCTCGACCGCGTGGTTGGCTCGCTCGATGCGGCCCTGTTCGTTGGTGCCGCAGTAGCCAACCGGTGCATTGGCATACAGATCTGAATAGCGATTGCGCTCGGCTTCGAGTTCGCTTCGTGTGCGGCGAAGTTCTTCGTTTTCAAGTCCCAGCCTTGCCCCCAGGTATTGGCGCCGCGATATCCACCAGGTCAACGCGCCGCCGGCTGCAGTCACGAGCATCGCCGCCAGCAGCAGGCGTTGCTGCAATTCCCTGATCGGCGCAAAGGCCTCGGCTGTGGGGATGGAGGCAGCCAGGATCCAGTTGGCCGCCGGAATTCGCTTTGCAGACGAGATCACCTCGACGCCGCTGAGAAGCGAAGACAGGCCGTAGCCCTCGTACCCCTGAACGTAGCGGTCGAGCATCACGTTCACGCCCACGGGAGGAAACGGCTGCATCGCGCGACTCTTGTCGGTGGCGGACAGGATCAAGCGCTTTGCCGGATCGGAGATGAAATAGCCCCCGGTCTTGCCATAGTGGTTGGCGGCAATCTCTTCAAGGAAGTTGGGTTGACCCAGGTTGATGGTCCCCGCGATGACGCCGATCACCGTGCCCCCGCGACTGCGAATGGGTGCCACGATACTGAAGATGAGGACGCCCAGTTTCTTGCCCATCGCGGGATGCCCCACCACCGACTTGCCATCCCTTAGTGGACCCGCGATGGATTCCCTGTCGAGGTAGTTGACGCCAATCCGGCCCGTTGAGACAGGGATGTCGGCGATGGCGATGCCGTCCGTCCGCGTCACAAAAATTCCACCGTTGAATAAGCCTTGAAGGACCGTACTTTCCTCCAGCCGGGTTTGCATTGCCGCCGGACTGTCCAGCATCTCAGACGTAACCCTGGCCGCCGTAGCCTCCAGTGCCACGATGCGATCCCGCAATTCGTCATTCACCTGTCCGGCTACCAGCGATACGGTGGCAAACTGCTGTTCGCCGACCAGGCGTTGCATATCCGCAAACAACGCTCGATTGATGTAGTACACCAGAGACCAGGTGCTGATCAGGAACACGACCAGTACCAGCACCGGCGCCCTGTCCGGGGCTGGAATTGGTTCGTCACGACCGTTGATGTTGTTCCTCCCCGTAGACCCTGCGGGGAACCCGCAAGCCTGCGGCTCCCATCAAAAAGACAGTGGCGCGGGCGAATTGTATCGGAGGTGAGTGCACGGTCCTGGTTCTGGCAGTGGCTGGGTAACACCAGAAGCCACACAGCGAGAATAGTTTTTCAAAATGATGAGAATCACACGGCCCAACCATGAATGCGCCTGTGGTGTTCGGTCGATTTTCGCGAGAGGTGCTACTCGATATTTTTTGGATCAGAGACAAACTGTCGGGAGGTCGTTCAGATGGTTTCGTTCAAAATTCGCACGCAGCTAATGCGTGCATTCGTTGCCTGCCTGCTCCTGTCCGGTGTCTTGTTCGTGTGGGTGCAAACCCAGGCGCAGCCGACTTCAAATCAGGTCTCGCGCAATACGGTTCCCAGGATCAACAGTTTGCCCCCGAGCGTTTTGGACGAACTCAAGGCCCTTTCGCCGGCGGTGGTCGAGCGAGCGCGTGATGAGTTCGGCGCGCGCTATCTGACGGTGCTGAGGGGCGCCAATTTTGACGCCAGCAAGATTCACTTTCGACCCCGCCGCGCGCTGCCGCCGCGTGTCATGTTTGCCAATACCGAGCCCTGCTATTACCGCAACTACTTTTTCGAAAAAAATGTGTTTGCCGTAGTGCAGGACGGCGGTATCAGCGATCCGCTGAATCAGGAAGTAAGCCGATACGGCGACTACTACACGGGCCAGGATGTCTCACATCCCGGGCAATACCAGTTTACGGCGAATTGCGAGGATCAGGCGGGCAGCGGCACGCTGACGGTTCCCAACCCGCAGAATTTTGATCACCCGCCCATCATCTTCCCCAATCGGCCACCGGTTGTCAGCAGCTTCAACGTGCAGGTCGGAGGCCAGAATGTCATCGGCGCAACGCGCAACACCACGGTTGACCTGGTGGCTGTCGTCAGCGACCCTGATGGCGATCCGCTCACCTTCACTTGGGGCGTCAATGGAGGTCGTCTGACCAGCACCCATGGCAGCACGGCAAAGTGGCATCTGCCCAACGCAGGAGGGACAAATTTTGCTTACCTGCTGGTCACCGACAGCAAGGGCGGCTACCGCGAAGCCGGCGTGACAGTGTCTTCGGATGCGGGCAAGGTGCTGGCGCCGCCCGCGCCCGCACCGGTGCCGCTGCAACCATCCGACCACGTCCGTTCGGGAGATCATTTTCTGACCTATTTTTCCAGCAAGGAACAGGGAAACTTCAATGGCCCGGGTGCTGATTCAAGGATGGGATCGTGCCGCTACTATGAGTCGATAAAAGCGGTCGATGGTTGCGGCCCCGATGGCCAGCTGATTGGCGAGAACGAAACCTTTGCACAATGGAAACATCGCTGGGGGCTGGATGTCGCCAGCGCCGGTGTCAAGGCGCTCTATGCCAATGCGCGCGACCTGTTCCTGGAACGTGACATGCACGGCATCTCAAACGCCGCCGGGACCGCTTATGTCGTCTGCAATTACCCTTTCAAGGGCGATCCCACATTCTCCAACGCGTTGACGCCGAAGAAACTGGTGGCGTGTGTCGCGATGGAGTACTCGGTCACGCCAGGCGTCAATGGCGGAGCTCCGTTCACCAAGTTCCTGGTGTACGCGCCGTCCGGCCATCTGCTGCAATCCGTGAACCTCGATGGTCGCGGCGAGAAGTTCATTCCGGGTTCCTGTGTGATCTGTCACGGTGCTAATTCTGACTTAACGCGCATCGACGAACGTGGCGCAACATCGCCCGCCATCAACGCCCAATTCCTGCCTTTCGATTTGGACAACTTTGTCTTTGGCAATCAAAACGGACTGACACGGCCCCAGCAAGAAACCGCGCTACGCAATCTGAACCGGCTCATTCTGACCACCAACCCGGCACCGGCCATCGCTGAAGTCATTGCCGGCTGGTACCCCACACCCAGCAGCCTGTTCCAGGGCAGCTTTGTACCCTCGGGATGGAGTGGACACGAGCCGCTATACCGTGGTGTGGTGAAGGAAAATTGCCGCACCTGTCACGTGGCAATGACACCGGGCAACACCACGCCCTTCAGTCTTGCGTTCCAGAGTTTTGACCAGTTCAATCACCACAACTTCACGCTCAGTGCACGGGTCTGCGGCCTGGATACCGGTGTGCCGCGCAACCGTTGGGCGATGCCCAACTCCCTGGTCACCTTCGATAACTTTTGGAACAACAGCAACGCCGTGGCAGCGCTTGAAACGCACCTGCGCACGCAAGGCGAGATTTCAAATACCGATCATTGCGTTCCGCCGAACTATTGAGACGCCGGCGCTGCGGTGCCGGCCAGCGCGCTAGTGCCGTGAACAAAAGGAACTGCGGATGGTCCACGACGATCGGCAGATCGGGTCCGGTGTACTACCGTTTTGGGCTGCAAGCGGTCGTAGAAATTTCTCGATTGCAGTCACTCAAAATGGGCCTCTGTTGAAATTTGAGTGGGTAATCTATAGCCATATTTATCAACTTTGACGAGTGAACTCATGACTGCGAAGCTGTTTGAA
>CAILAY010000055.1 GCA_903832285.1 uncultured beta proteobacterium
AACCACCAGCCCCCATCTCGGCACTGTCGATTGCACCAGCGGCGTTGGTGGAAATCCCGGTCAGCCTGCCCTCGCTGTCCGCAGCAACAGTGTCCGCAAACATCAGTGCACCCGCAAGCCCACCGGATTCACCACTGTTGGCAGCGGGCGCAGTGGTTGCGAACACAGGTCTGCCCGGCAACGCTTCGGGGTCGGTCACGTCACCCGGTCAAGTGAGTGGCGACGCGCCTTCGGCAAATCTGACTCCTCCTGAGCAATCGATCGCCATCGCCCCGCAGATCGACACCTCTGCAGCGATCCGCGCGGCGGAACTAGCTAACACCACTGAGACCGTCGGGACGACCGGGAGCGATGCAGGTACTGGCACGGGTTCCGTCGGCGCCACCACCGATGTCAGCGTTCGTGACCCTGGCATTGTTCTCGCTCTCTCGGGTGGGCGCGGACCGGCCAGAGAAGTGGATTTGGGGCGCGGTTCATCAACCGGCCCGTCAGTGGATCTGCTCTCGGTTCTGGGTAATGGAGATGACTGCGAAATCGCCAGAACCTGCCACGGACGAAAGTATTAGACGCTGGGATATCGGTAATTTCGACAGGACTGATGTTCCGGCTGCAACCCCTGGGGGCGACGAATCGACAGCGGTTCGTCTCTCTCGTCTTTTTTCTGTCGGGGTTCGCGCATTGTGGTTTCTCAATCGCCGGGAGCGAACCGACACAACAGCCGATGCTGCGCGTCGAGACGGGGATGCATACCACGCTGATCCGGCGGCTAACGGTCGACCCGGAACGCAATCGCGTGATCACGGCCGGCGACGACAAGACCGTGCGCGTGTGGCAAATGCCGCAGGCGCTGTTGATTGCAACACTGCGGGTTCCCATCGACGAGGGCAACGAAGGCCAGTTGTTTGCGGTCGCGGTTTCACCTGACGGTCAGACCGTGGCCACCGCCGGCTGGACGGGCTGGGACTGGGACGGCAAGACCTGCATCTATTTCTTTGATGTCGCTAGCAGTGAGCTGGTCCGCCGCCGCTGCGGACTGCCGTACCTGGTCAACATGTTGACCTGGACTCGCAACGGACAGCACCTGCTGGTCGGCTTGCAGCCACGTGGTGGCTTGCGTGTCCTGAGGTCCAGCGACTTGGCCGAAGTTGCCGCCGATCCGGACTACAACGACAAACTGACCGATGCCGATCTACGCCAGGATGGAATCATCGCCACCACCTCCAACGACGGATGGCTTCGGCTCTACACCAGCGATTTCAAGCTGGCAGGACGGCGCCGTGCCGCGGGAGGCGTCAACCCTGTGAGCCTGCGCTTCTCACCGGATGGAGAAAAGCTGGCGGTGGGCTTTCTTGATACGCCCACCGTCAGCATCATTAATGTGCGCGATTTGGCGCTGGCCTTCGCTCCTGACCTCGCGGGCCTGCGCGACCAGGCCGGTTTCACCAGCGTCGTATGGTCCTCCGACGGCCGCTCTCTCTACGCCGGCGGCGACTTCCGGGGCGTCGGGAAGACCCCGCTTTACCGATGGTCCGAAGCGGGCCACGGTGCCCGCCAAACCATACCACTGACCGAGAATCGCATCGTTGAATTGCAGCAGATGCGCGACGGCAGAATCGCTTTTGCCGCCGAGGACCCGAGCTTCGGCATCGTGGGATCTGATGGCAACACCCTGGCCTATCGCGGCCCGGCGGTGATCGATCATTCGCATTCGCAACTGGCTGTATCGGCGGATGCGACCGTGATCCGTTATGCGACCAGCCGCGACGGGCTGGCGATGAACAGTTTTACGCCGCTGCTGGGCGGCGACCAGTCGCTGGCGTCGACGCCTCGCCAGCCTGTGCAGCCGGCCTTGACCGAAGCGCCGGGATGGAAGATCGAGAACTGGAAAGGCTCCTACAAGCCGACCATCAACGGCAAGGCGCCGCAACTCGACGACTACGAACAAAGCCGCGCCTATGCCATTTCGCCCGACAGCAGATCGGTACTGTTTGGCACCGAGTGGGCCCTACGGCTGCTCGACCGCGATGCCAAATTGCTTTGGCATGTGCGCCTGCCGGCGGTGGCGTGGTCGGTGAATATCGCCCGTAATGGTCGGTTTGCGGTTGCCGCGCTGTCCGACGGAACGATACGCTGGTACCGCATGGATACGGGGCAGGAAATCCTCGCTTACTTCCCGCACCAGAACGGCAGCGACTGGATTTGCTGGGTCCCTCAGGGCTACTACCTGTCATCCGTCTATGGCGACAACTACGTTGGCTGGCACCTCAACCGCGGACGCGACCTGACGCCCGATTTCTACCGTGCGGTGCAATTCGATCGCATCCTCTACCGGCCCGATGTCATTGCAGCGGTGCTGCGACCCGACGGTGCGAGCGCGACGCGAGCGTTGACACCCGGACCCCAAGCCGACTTCCAGATCGCGCAACTGCGCGATATTGCGCCGCCCCGGGTGAAAGTGAAAACACAGGAGAGTGCAATTGGCCCGAATGAAAGTGCGCGCCTGGACCTTGTGTTGAGCGCAGAAAAAACCGGTCTGGACATCAGCGACGTCACTGTATTCGTGAACAACATTCCGGTCACGCCGCGTGCCGAGCGACGCGCGCAAAACGGTGCGCGCATCGAGCGCAAGGTGTCGGTAGCGCTCACCGAGCGGGAGAACCATATCCGGGTCGAGGCATTCAACGGGGTTTCGATGGGCATTGCCGAAACAGATTACGCTGTGCCCGCGACGCGCAAAGTGAACAAAGAGCCGGGCGACCTCTACCTGCTGGCCGTAGGCGCCAATGTCTTTCCGGGTCTGCCGACAGACATTCACCTCGCCTACGCCGCGAGCGATGCCGACGAGTTTTCCGCAAGCTTGAAGCGGCGCGCCAGCGGCTTCTTCAGGCAGGTGCACAGTCGAGTGCTGTCGGACAACACTCCCACCTTGCCGCTGCGTGCCGAGATCGTCAAGGCGCTTGAGTTCCTGAGCGCGGCCCGGGCCGAGGACACCGTCATCATCTTTTTGGCATCCCACGGCATCAGCGATCCGGCCGGCAACTATTACTTCGTGCCACGCGATGTTCAGGCGGGAGATCTCAAGCTTGTGGCAAAGGGCGGAGCCGCCCAGTCGATGTTGCCCTGGCAGGTCTTCTTCGACGCGCTGCGCGGCCTGGCGGGAAGACGCTTGCTGATCGTGGATACCTGCCAGGCGCGCAATATCGAAGGGCGATTCGAATCCCATTCGCTGATGAAGCGCTCGGCTTCATCTCTGTTTGCGCTGATCGTCGCGGCAAAGGGCAATGAAGAGTCGCAAGAGTACGAACCGGGCAAGCACGGCCTGTTCACCTACGCGATGCTCACCGCCTTGGCGCAGGCATCGGACCCAGCCGGCAAAGGCCTCGTTTCACTGAATCAGGTATTCAACGCTGCCACGCCGATCGTGGAGCGACTGCGCGACAAGACCATCGGGCCGCAGACGCCGCAGATGATTGCGCCGTTCCCACTGGGCGAAACCCCCTTGCTGCGCAACGCACCTCTACCCTTGCGGAAGTAGCAGCGTCGCTGGCTCGCGGCTGTAGCACGGTCACTTTGCCGGGGGTTTCTTCCCACTGGGCAAGAGGGGGGTGGCTGCATCCGGATTGAGCTTGGACTGCGCCGACGATGACCCACTTTCGCCCTGCTTCTGCTGGCTGGATTTAGAGCTGGCGGCAGCCGCTGGCGGGGTCGACTGTACGACGCCGATCTTTCCCTGGCTGGAATCCGAGCCGCTCTCGCCTTTCGATTGCGACGACGAGGTGCTGGCGCCCTTGTTCTGCTTGAATTGCATGCTGGCAGCGGCAGTCGTTGGCGGGGTCGACCGTATGACGCCGATCTTTCCCTGGCTGGACTGCGCGCCGCCGCCTTTCGATTGCGACGACGAGGTGTCCGCGTTCTTGGTCTGCCGGGATTGTTGGGTCTGTGGATCCGTTGCGGGCGGTTTACCGTTGCCCAGGCTCGCAGCGCCCGGCTTCGACGCGGCCGGCGAGGCGATGCCTGGCGCTATCACTTGCGCCTGCGACACGCCGATCGACGCTCCCAAACTGGCCAGCATTGCCGCCACGGAAAGTGCCATCTCGCCGGTCTTTCTGCTTCTATCTTCTTTCTGTTTCATGTGAGTTGTCCCAGTTGCCGGTCCAGCCATTCCTGCAGCGCCAGTGCGTGGCACCGGGCCTTTTCCATCACATCCCCAGGCCGTGCGATTTCATGGCGTGAACAGTAGTCCTCGATGGTGGCGTCGGGGTCAAGCAGTCCAAGTTCTGAAATGCCTGCTGTACCGAGCTCATCCACGCTAGCGTCCACGGTGCCAAGTAATTCTACAGCCCCATCTTCGACGCGGCGAAGCAACTGGGCGTGCAGGTCCAAGTAGAACTCAACGCCAGCGATCGATGCCACCGCGCCCTGTTGCACGAGGTAGTCCTGCACGGTCAAGTTGCTGGCTGATTCTTCGGCGCTGTTCATGATCGGCTTCATGATGCTGAACCATTCCTGACCATCCGTCACATTTCGCCCGAGCGGATATATCCGGCACACCAGGGGCCGACCCGCGTGAATTCCGCATTCGTGCTCGTTCAGGAATTCGCAAGAGCCGTCGTCGCGTCGCCGCAGATGAAGCCCGTCGCCGAGATGGCGACGAATGACTTCGGTGGTCGATAGCTGCAGCGTCTGGCCCAGCACCAGCAAGTCGAACGGACTCACTGGGATGAGGTATTCGCTGCAACAGCGCGTACAGCGCTGACACTGATAGGAGAACGCGGAGTCGCGCGTCAAGCGGCGCTGCTCGCCCGAAGCGACCTCGTCTCCCGGCGTCGCCTCATCGGCTGGCTCCTGCAGAAGGTCAGTTGGCATTTTCACCATCGGGTAGTCTGATCCACCGCGCGCCATGCCTTGCCTCAACGGTTCGAGCGGATCTTTTGTACCAGCGCGGTCGTCGAGTAGCCGTGCACGAACGGAATCGCCAGAGCCGTGCCACCCCATCCCTGCACCAACCGCGTCTCGGCCAGCGTCTGCATGTCGTAGTCGCCGCCCTTGACCAGGATGTCGGGCCGCAGGGTTCGTATCAATTCCAGCGGCGTGTCCTCGTCAAACCAGGTGACCAGACTCACACATTCCAGCGCGGCCAGCATCACGGCGCGATCCATCTGCGAGTTCAGCGGGCGCTCGGGTCCCTTGCCCAAGCGCCGGGCCGAGGCATCGGTGTTCAAACCCACCACCAGGCTCTGTCCCAACGCTCTGGCCTGTGCCAGATAGGTCACATGGCCGCGGTGCAGAACGTCAAACACGCCGTTGGTAAACACCAGCGGATGCGCCATTTGACGCACCCGCCCGACAGCAGACTGCACATCACAGATCTTCTGCAAAAATTCAGGTTCGGCGAGGGTCTTGCTCATGCAGCCAATGCTAGCAGGCTCGCCCAACGATAGCGGCAAGGCCTGAAAAAGTGAGGGTCCGCAAAGAAAAGGTGGCAAGATGCAGGTTTGTTCCAACCATTGCAGGCTACGGTCAGATATGATTTTCGTTGGATAATGCGCCCCACACCATGAAGCTTGTTAACGTCACCCCCGACATGATTCCTCTGAACAAACCGCTGCCGTTTGCCCTGCGCTCGGCGGAAGGGGTGTTGTTGGCCAATAAGGGGTATGTGATTCGCTCAGCTTCAGAACTTGATCACATGGTGGGGCTTGGGGTCAGCCTGAACATCGATGAGAGCGACCACCAGCGCGAGTACGTGGGCAAACTGCACGCCATGCTGCGCAGGGAAGTGAGTCTGGGTGTCATTGCCGATGCGCACATCACCGCGGGTGATCTGACAAAACGGGTGGTCGGTGATGACCCTGATGCGGATTGGCTGGACTTTCTGGGCCGTGCCAATGCCTTGCTGCGGGACCCGCAAAAGGCGACGTTTCAGAAATTGCTGAATTCCCTGCACCGGGATATCAGCCAACAGGCGCAGCGCAACCCGGATGCGACGTTGTTGGCGCTGATGCATCTCTCCGCCACCGAACTGCGTTCCTACAGCGCAATGCACGCCATGCTGGTGTGCGTGACAGCCGAGTTGGCCGCAATGTATGTGCTGAACTGGCCACAGGAGATGGTGGACACATTGGGCCGGGTGGCCCTCACCATGAATATCAGCATGACTTCGATGCAGGATGAACTGGCGATTCAAACCTTGCCCTTGACGGCCACGCAGAAACATCTGATTGAAGTTCATGCAGCCTTCTCCTCCGAGATCCTGAAAGACCTCGGGGTTACCGATCCGGTGTGGATCGAAGCCGTTTTTCATCACCTGGACAAGACGCCGGGCCCATTGGCCGCTCGTACGCCGACCATGCGCATTGCCCGATTGATCCAGCGCGCCAATCTCTTTACGGCGATGCTTGCGCCCCGCGCCTCGCGCGAGCCGATGCAGCCCGGTGTGGCGATGCAGGCCTGCTATTTCGACGAGAACCACGATGTCGACGAGGCCGGTGCAGCACTGATCAAGGTGCTGGGTATCTACACCCCCGGTTCTTACGTGCGTCTGGCCACGCAGGAAGTGGCCGTGGTCGTGCGGCGCGGTGCCAATACTACGACGCCGCGGGTGGCGGTGCTGGTGAATCGACAGGGCATGCCTACCGCCGAACCGATGTTTCGCGATACCAGCCAGAAGGACTACCGGATCGTGGCGACAGTGCCGCACCGCGACATCAAGGTCAAGCTCAGTCTTGAGCGCCTGCTGGCGATGGTGTGAGCGGGTCCGTCCCGCAAAGAACATCCGACGATGGGTTGAGGACCGAGCAAAGTTCGCTTCGCGTAACTCTTGATCCGTCCCGCAAAGCACTTTTGATTAGTTGAGGACAGAGCACGCGCACAGCGTGTCGCTTTGGTCTGTCCCGCAAGATCTCATGATGGCCTCGTGTCTACAAAACTCGGGCGCTGAGACAGTTTTTCTTGCAACTTGAGCAGATTCGGATACGGTTCGCGCCAATCGAGTTCGGCAAACCGAAAGTCCAGGTAATCCAGCGCCACGCCGACGGCGATGTCGGACAGGCTCAGGTGCGCACCGCTGCAAAAAGGCTTTTCGCCCAAACCCCGGCTCATGGCCTGCAGGCTGGCATGCACCTTTTGCATTTGCCGGTCCATCCATGCCTGACTGCGCTGCAGTGCGCTGCGTCCTGCCCAGGTGGCCTCCAGGCGCACCAGGATCGAGGCGTCGAGCAGACCGTCGGCCAGCGCCTCCCAGGTCTTCACTTCCGCCCGTTCACGCCCCTGGCTGGGAATCAGTTTGCCCACCGGCGACAGCGTGTCCAGGTATTCCACAATCACGCGCGAATCAAAAACCGCTTCGCCACCTTCCATCACAAGACACGGCACCTTGCCCAAAGGGTTGGACTGCGCCACGGTGCTGTCTTCTCCCCAGACGTTGTCTGTCACAAATTGGTAGTCGAGCTTTTTTTCCGCCATCACAATGCGAACCTTGCGCACGTAAGGGCTGGTGGTGGATCCGATTAATTTCATGCAGGGTGACTCTTGTTGGTTCGCTGAGACCCATTCTAGCCACAGGTCCGCCAGCGTGTTATCACACTGAGGCGAACCTGCAACAGAACCGACGCACACCTACAATCCGCGGATGAGCTTTTCCATCGTTACCGCGCTGTCTCCGTTGGACGGACGCTATGCCGCCAAACTCGCCACCCTGCGCCCGCTCATGAGCGAGCAGGGGTATATGCACCGCCGCGTGCAGGTGGAGGTCGCCTGGTTCATCGCATTGAGCGACGCGGGCTTTGCCGAATTCAGGCCCTTGTCTCCCGGAGCGCGTACTTACCTGCTGGGTCTGGTGAAGCATTTTTCTACTGATGACGCCTTGGCCATCAAGGAAATCGAGAAGACCACAAACCACGATGTGAAGGCGGTGGAATACTGGATCAAGTCCAGATTCGATGCACGCCCTGAGTTGATCGCGGCGAACGAGTTCGTGCATTTCGCCTGCACCAGCGAAGACATCAACAATACGAGCCACGCGCTGCAATTGCGCTGCGCGCGCGATCTGGTACTGCTGCCCGCGCTGGATCGGCTGCTGCTCAAACTGCGCGAAATGGCGCTGGCGTTCGCTGATGTTCCCATGCTCAGCCGCACCCACGGACAGACCGCCAGCCCAACCACGGTGGGCAAGGAAATTGCCAACGTGGTGGTGCGCCTGCAGACCGCCAGTGAGCGCATCACCTCGGTCAAGATTTTGGCCAAGATGAATGGCGCCGTAGGCAACTACAACGCGCACCTGTCGGCCTGGCCCGATTTCGATTGGGAGGCGTTCAGTCGGCATGTGGTGGAAACACCCGAGCCTTTTGGCCTGGGTCTGACATTCCAGCCCTACAGCATCCAGATCGAGCCACACGACTACATGGCCGAGCTGTTCGACGCCGTGGCGCGCGCCAACACCATCCTGATCGACTGGTCACGCGACGTCTGGGGTTACGTGAGCCTGGGCTACTTCAAGCAACGGCTGCGCGAGGGCGAGGTCGGATCCTCCACCATGCCGCACAAGGTCAACCCCATTGATTTTGAGAATGCCGAAGGCAATCTGGGCCTTGCCAATGCGCTGCTGCGCCACCTGAGCGAGAAGTTGCCCATCAGCCGCTGGCAACGCGACTTGACCGATTCCACCGTGCTGCGCAATATGGGCGTGGCCCTGGGCTATGCGGTGCTGGCCTACCAATCGCTGCTCACCGGTCTGAACAAACTCGAACTGAATCAGGTTGCGCTCGCAGCCGACCTGGACCAGGCGTGGGAGGTGTTGGCTGAACCGGTGCAGACGGTGATGCGTCGCTATGGATTGCCGCAGCCCTACGAACAGCTCAAGAAATTCACCCGCGGCGAGCCCATGACACGCGAGCTGATGCAGGGCTTCATCGCTGCCCTGGAGATCCCGGAGGCCGACAAGCAGCGGCTGCTGGCGATGACACCGGGCAGCTACACCGGCATGGCGGCAGAACTCGCGCGCCGGGTATGACCCCCGCGTTCGGCACTGCGTGTCCTCTCTGCCCCCCAAGGGGGCTTCCCCTCCTTGGGGCAACCCGGCGTCGGGGCTGACCCGCATGGCCACCAAGTCCACCATCTTCAAGGCGAACCTGCAGATCGCCGATATCGATCACGGCTACTACGCGGACCACGCGCTCACACTGGCACGCCATCCGAGCGAAACCGACGAACGCATGATGATCAGGCTGGCTGCGCTGGCGATGAACGCCTGGCAATTGCAAAGCGTATGCGGCGGCGACGGCACGCTGGCCTTTGGCGAAGGAATGAGCAACCCGGACGAACCCGACGTCTGGCTGCGCGACTTCACCGGTCGGACGCGCGTCTGGATCGAGGTGGGACAGCCCGAGGAAAAGCCTGTCACGCGCGCCTGCGGCAAGGCCGACGAGGTGCGGGTGTATTGCTTCTCCCAGGCCGCCGAAATCTGGTGGCGTGGCATCCAGAACAAATTGACGCGACCGCAAAACCTCCAGGTATTTCGCGTACCCTCCGAGGCCTCTCAGGCACTCGCAGCGCTGGCGCAGCGCTCGATGCAGTTGCAGGCCACGATCCAGGAAGGCGGCCTGACCCTGTCGGACGCGGCGCATAGTGTGCACCTGGAGTGCGAGCGCTGGAAATAGGCTCACGTCCGATGTCAAGCGCGGCGCCGAAGCCGCGTTCCCCTTGACGCGTTCTATACATGTACATACACTGTCCATGTACATGGCAAAATTTTGGAGAAAACATGGCAGCTACAGCTATTGAACGAATTGTGGTGCAGGCCACTTTGAGGGATAAACAAGCCATTGTGGCAAAGGCCCAAAAATTTGACATGCCGGTATCCGAGTTGATGCGTCGGGGCGCGTTTGCCTATGCTTCCGACGAGACCGATCAGGAGCTTGGCGCACTGGCAGATGTAGCCAAAGGAGCTGCTGATCGTGCAGGGGTGGCAATTGATGACGCAATGGCGTTTATTGAGGCGAGCAACAGACGGATCGCCCGCATGGAGTCGGCTGCGGCGAAGGCTGCCAAGACCGCCAAGATTGCCAAGACTGCCGCCAGGAGGTCTCACTGATGGGCGTTACGGACAAGGTTTGGGGTGCTCTGACCTCAATGATCAAACTTGAAGACAAGGTGAGATCCCAGGCAGAAGCGATGAAGGCGCAACAGACCAAGATTGAACACCTCACCGAGCGGATGATCCGACTTGAAACTCAACTTGAAATGCTGATGCGCGCCGCTGAAATGAAACGCATACAAAACTGAGGAAAACGCTATGCCAATCGAACAAACCACGCAAGTCACCAACCCCAGCACCAGGGCCAACGTCATGACCGAAGTTGAATTGAAGCAACAAAGGCTCGCCAAAATAGTCAAGATCGGCGTGATGCTGGTCGTCTGCGCCGTACTCGGCCCGCTCGCCTACTTGGCCATCAAGGGCATCGTCGGCCTTGCTGTGTTCGGTGCGCTGGCCTTTATTGGCTACAACGCAGCACCCGTTATCGCACTCAAAGTGACCAATGCGAAATACCGTGCCCTTGATGACGAAAGGATTTCACACATCAAGAAGGTTGAACGCACAGCGGCAGAAAACCCGATTGAGACTGCAACTGCGCAATCTCAAGCCTACAAGGCACGGGCCGCCAAATACCTTGAGGGCATCACAGCCTACAGCACCGAAGTCAACAATTTTGAAACCATGACCGCTGACTTTGCCAAAAAGTATCCCGAAACCGCGCCACGCTACAAGGAACAGCTTGCCACCATGAAAAAGGCCTTGGCCTACAAAAACGGCAAGTACCGGGAACTCATCGAGAACATCAAATTGATGGACGATAAGATCACTTTTTTGGCGGCCAATTGGAAAATGAGTCAAGCCTTGATCAAGGTGAACGCCTTGGGTGGGGTGGACGGTGGCGATCCGATGGAACAGCTCAAAGCTGATGCGGCCATCGATGCTGTCGTGAACTCCATTAACCGCGCCTTCGCTGAAATGGATGCATCTGTCCTGGCCGACTCGGTTGCCAAGGGCGGCACCACCATGAATCGCGCCGATCTTTTGACCAATACGCCAAGCCCGTCTTTGCCTGGCATCGACGCCACGGACATCGTCAAGGCCCTCAAATCACCGAACCAAGGAAGTGCAACATGAATAAAGTAACGTCCGGAATCGTCATCCTGCTGCTCGTGCTGGTGGGTGGCTATTTTGTTGATGACGGCTACAAGGCCAAGGTGGATCGTCTGCTGCATAGAGATGCGCCGGCAGCGACAGCAGCGTCGAGCAATTCATCGGATTGGTCTAACAACAAGTCCGATGCGCCAGCAAAGGGAGTGCCCCTTCAAGGCGGCGCAAGCCTTGCCAACATCCTCTCCAGTGGGGCTGTGCGGGTGAGCGTTCAAAATCCATCCAAACCCTTCTACTACCACGACAACCGTGGCACGGCCAAGGGTTTCAATGTGGACTTTATGAAAGCTTTGTTCGCACAAAGCGAATTTGGCAACCGTGAAATCAAACTCGATACTGAGCACGAAGTCGACGCTTACGAGAAGGTTCCAAAGCAACTGCTGCAAGGCAATGCGGTTGACATCGCCATTGACGGCTTGACGTTCAACGACGATGACTTGAAGGGTGTCGTGTACACGATTCCTTACGTCAGGGACTTTGGCTACGCCTTGATCGCTCAAAACAACTCGAGCATCACTTCCCTCGATGCAGCCAATGGGAAAACAATCGGAATTCTGAAGGGCGACCCAGATGCGATGGCGTTTGCCAAGCACACGTTCCCAAAATCACGCCTGGTCGAATTGTCTGACAAGGCCGATGAGAACGGCAAGTGGATTGTGGGCTATATCGATGCACGCAAGGTTGACGCGGTAATGTACGACTACCCGTTCGCCGTGGCTGAGTTGGAAGGTACTGACATGCAATTTGTTTCTCCAAAAATTGCTGGCAGCAACATTGAGTACAAGATAGGTGTGCGCGCTGCTGACAAGGATTTGCGGGAAGCGCTGAATTCTGCAATTCGCAAGGTCACAGCATCCGAGGCTTACACCGACATGCTGAAGACATACTTTATGAGCAGCAAGGTTGCCGCTGTCCGGTCAGCCAAGGGCAATGAAACCGTCTATCTCGTGGTTCGTGGCGATACCTTGAGCACAATTGCCCAAGCTCACCTTGGTGACAAGATGCGCTATCCGGAAATTCAGAGTCGCAACAACCTGGCCAATCCGAACTTCATTTCGGTTGGGCAAAAGTTGGTTATTCCCGTCCGCTAATACCCTGGAAGTCGCTGAAGCCTCACATAAGCAAATAACATAAGCATCGTTTAAAACGACCCGCCGTTGTGTCAGACTTGCAAGACCCACCACTGCTTCAAACTAGCATTTGACTAACTCATGACCTCACTGAACCCATCATTTTTCAAAGCTCTGGGGGTCTTCACTCTCAGTCCCATTTGTGTTGCGCTTGTTGGCGGCGATGCGTTCGCACAAACTGCAACAACCCTGCCTGAAGTTGTCACCATTTTGGGGTCGCGTGACAAGACTCGTACTGTTTTTGACAGTGCAGTACCGATTGACCGATATTCAGGGGCAGAACTTGAACAGGCTCTGAGCGCATCGGGGGAGTTGGGTGCTGCACTGCAGGCCCTCGCGCCGTCAATCAACGAACCTCGTGTTTCTTCGAGTGGAGCATCCGACTCGGTTCGTGTCATTCAATTGCGAGGTCTCGCTCCGGATCAAGTTCTGGTCCTGGTCAATGGAAAACGTCGGCATACCAATGCCGCACTGGATCTGGAAGGTTTGTTCAAAGGCACGGTACCCGTTGACTTGAGCACTATTCCGGTCAACGCTATCGAACGCATTGAAGTGTTGCGTGACGGCGCGGGTGCACAGTACGGTAGCGACGCGATTGCAGGCGTCATCAACATTGTCCTGAAGGGGGGCGGAACGGGTGGCAGCGCTTCTGTGGGCCTCGGCGCCAACAGCACACACTTTGCTCCAACCGGCGCCCGGATTGTTGACGGCCAAACACAGCAGGTCGAGTTTGATCAGGGGCTGACTTTTGCGAATGGCGCGATCCTCCGATTGGGTGGTGAGTGGCAGGCAAAGGCGGGCACCAATCGCGCTGGCCCCAGTGACGCTGGCTGGACCTCGTGGAACTCCACGCCAGCAGATTTGGCTTTGGACCAAAAAGTGTTGTTCAAGTCGGGCGATCCCAAACAGCGCAGCGGCGGTGTATTTGCCAACGCCACCATACCCTTCCAGAGTGGCGCACAGGCCTACTTTTTTGGAACGGCACACCAGCGGCAAACCGAAGGGGCGGCATTCTTTCGCTACCCCGGCGACCCCAGCAACGTGGAATCCATTTATCCCAGCGGTTATCGGCCCATCACCAAGGGTGACATCACTGACACCTCGCTGGTGGCGGGCGCGCGGTTTGACGCGGGGCTTTGGTCATTGGATGCCAGCGCACGCACCGGCTTGAATGTTTTTGATTACGGGCTTTCGAACTCTCTGAATGCGTCGCTTGGGAACGCCAGTCCCACCAGCTTTCATTTGGCGACCCTGCGCTCCGGACAGAACAGTTTGAATCTGGATGCCACCCGACCCGTTGCCATCGTCGGTTTCGATTTGCCCGTAAACCTTGCGCTTGGCGCGGAGTTTTTGCAGGAAAACTACCGTACTTCAGCGGGTGATGTGGCGTCTTACGCTGCGGGTCCGAACACTGCGGGTGCACCGGGTGCCCAGGCAGGGCCGGGGTTGCGTCCCCAGGACGCCGTCGATCTGTCGCGAAACATTACGTCAGCGTATGTCGACGCAGAAGCGGAGATCACCCGCGACTGGCTGCTGGCCGTTGCGCTCAGGCAAGCCAACTACAGCGACATTGGTGATTCCACGACCGGCAAGGTGTCAAGCCGGTTCAAGCTCGGACCGCAATGGCTGGTACGGGGCTCATTCAGCAACAGTTTGCGCGCTCCAGCGCTGGCTCAAACGGGCTTCCGATTTGCCACTCTGAATTTCAATGGCGACGGCACCGGCTTGCAAAATAATGCGCTCCTTCCCGCGAACGACCCGCTGGCACAGGCCTTTGGCGCCCAACCGCTGAAACCGGAGACGTCGCAAAACCTGTCGCTTGGCCTCGCCTGGCACCCGGCCAAAGCAACATCGTTGACCGTGGACGCATACCGGATTCAGGTAAAGGACCGAATTACCCGGACCAGTGATTTGCAGAGCGATGCGGTGACAGCGTATTTGGCTGCAAGCGGGCGCAATGACATACAGAGCGTCGCGTTTTTGACCAACGCGCTGGATACAACGACCCGCGGTATTGACCTGACCGTCAGTCATGAACTCATGGCGCTTGGCGGAGTACTGCAGTTGAATGGCGCCCTGAACTTCAATCGGACGCAGATCGATCGGGTCAATAACAATTCAACGGCATTGTCGGCCATCGATCCGACGCTCTCGCTACTGGGCTCAGACGCCTTGCTGGCGGTAACCCATGGTTCGCCTGCAAGCAAATTCATCCTGGGCGCGCACTGGCAGGGTGATCAGTGGGGCTTCACAAGCAAGGCCACACGGTATGGTCGGGTCTGGGCCTACTCCTACGACAGCAGTGCTCCCCTCGTCGATGGGGCCCCCGCGCAACAACTGGGCAACACCTGGCTGCTCGACCTTGAAACACAGTACAAATTCAGCCGCAATCTGGCGTTGGTGGTCGGTGCCAGCAATATTCTGGACAAGTATCCTCCGCGCACTTTGAGTGGCAGCACCTATGGCGGCGCATTTCCCTACAACTACACCGATCCAACCGGCATGAATGGGGCCTACTACTACGCAAGGTTCAATCTGACCTGGTAGCCGGACCCTAAAATCGCCTTTGTTATTTCGCCGACGTCAATTTAACAAAGGCTTCCCGATGTCATTTGCTCGTACTGCGCGCGCGGCGCTGAAGCTGGTTGTCGCTTTTACCTGCCTGCAAAGCGCACATGGACAGCCCCTGCCCGACCTCAAGGGTCGAACCATCGTCGCAGTCACGGAAAACGCATACGTCCCGTTGAACTTCAAGGATCCGAAAACCGGACTCGGGATCGGGTGGGAATATGACGTCTTCAACGAGATTGCCCGGCGCCTGCACGCCAGGGTTGATTGGAAACTCAGCAGTTGGGACACCATGATCGAGGCGGTGCGCGCTGGCCAGTTTGACGTCGGCATGAACGGCATAACCATCAAGTCGGAGCGAAGGAAGCAGATTGCTTTTTCTGATGCTTACATGGTGTCAGAGCAGTACATGATGGTACGTGCGCGGGAGAAGCAGTTTTCTGATGCGCAGTCCTTCAAAACCAACCCCCGACTGCTGGTTGGCGCGCAAAGCGGAACAACGAACTTTTACACGGCAGTCCATGAATTGCTGGACGGAAATGAACAGAATCCACGCGTCCGGCTTTATGAAACCTTTGGCCTGTCAATGCAGGCACTGAAGGTCGGCGACGTGGACACGGTGCTGACTGACGGCGTGTCGGCGCAAGGCTATGCAAGGTCTTATCCCGATATTTACAAAGTGGTTGGCAAACCTATGGGGCGCGAGGAGTTCGGCTTTATTTTCAAGAATGGTTCCGATCTGGTGAAGCCTGTGAACGCCGCTTTGGCGCAGATGCGCGCGGATGGATCGCTCAAGAAATTTGATCAAAAATGGTTCGTTGAATACCGACTGAACCCCTAGCGAAATTGCCGTGAACATCCTGATTGAATCACGCTCCCGTGATCGGCCTTATTGGCTTGTGGCGGTATTCCTGTTGGCGAGCGCATTTGTGGCGCTGGCAATGGTGGATGGCCGCTACGCGCTGATCTTTGAGGTCCTCGCCCAAGGGCTTTGGATCACCGTGACGGTCGCCGTCATTGCCTTTGCCCTCGCTGCCAGCCTGGGGCTGCTATTGGCGCTTGCCTCACGAGCGCGCTGGTTGTGGCTACGGCAGTGCGCCAGGTTTTACATAGAAGTTGTGCGGGGCTTGCCGGCTTTGGTAATCCTTCTTTATGTGACCTTTGTGGGTGCGCCAACAGCGGTTGCCGCATACCAATGGGCTTTTAGTGGTTGGATCGTCGATGGGGTACTGCCGGATATTTTGGTGCGCGACGTATCCAATACGGCGCGCGGAATTATCGCGCTGGCGCTTGCGTACAGCGCCTTTCTTGCAGAAGTGTTTCGCGCTGGATTGGAAAGTGTCGGACGTGACCAGGTTGAGGCCGCCCAGGTGTTGGGGCTGTCGCGTTGGCTGTGTTTTCGCCTGGTCGTTTGGCCTCAGGCCTTGCGACGCATCTTGCCCGTGTTGGGCAATGACTTCATTGCCATGGTGAAAGACTCATCGCTGGTGTCCGTATTGGGTGTCAATGACATTACGCAACTTGGAAAACTCCACGCCTCAAGCTCGTTTCTGACCGTCGAAACCTACAACGTGGTGGCAGTCCTTTACTTGATGCTGACCATCACCTTATCGTTGGTTTTGCGACAACTGGAGAGACGCATGGGCAACAAGAATCGCTGACCGACTGGAAGCAAGGCAAACAAAGGAACCGCCCTCGGGATTGCGCCATTGAGTTCCATGCGATCGCCAGCGCCAGCGCCGCCGACGAGCCTCATTGGCCCATCTTCTCGTTGACATCAAGTCGGGGAGAGTCAGCGGCACAGACTGTCGGCTGCGTGTCGGACTAAGGGGTAATTCGCTTCGACATCAAATTGACCCATGACTCCCCAGACCCGAGCGCGCGTTCCGCGTATCGGTTGAAGCGCCAGGCATCGTGGTCCTGGGTGATGCGACGCCAGGTCTGGCGTTTCTGAACCGGCGTCATTTGCGTCCACATCTGAACTTCGATGAAGCTGCGGCCACAGCCTTTGCACACATCGTCGCCCTGACTGGTGGAGCAGATGGCGATGCAGGGCGTGTCTGGCGTGGTTTCATACCATGCTTGCCAGGCCGCAAAAGCCGTCTTGCTCAGGCTGGCCTCGTCGACTTCATCGCGCTGCTCGAACACCATCAGCCCATACACCTCGGCCAGCGCAAGTGTCGGCGCCGCCAGCGTGAAATCGCCGCGTTCCGGGTCCCGGTCACGCCAATGATTGATGGCCGACTCGATGTCGGTGATGTGGATGCTGCCCATGGTGAGTCCATCATAGGTGAAGGCGCGCCGCGCGGTGCTATGCTGACGCCCATGAAACTCCTCTTCCGATGGCTTCTCAGCGCCACGGCCCTGCTGGCCGTGGCGCATTTGTACAGCGGTGTGCACGTGCAGAGTTTTTGGGCAGCGCTGATCGCCGCGTTTGTGATCGGCCTGTTCAACACGCTGCTGCGTCCGGTGCTGGTGCTGCTGACCCTGCCGGTGACGATCGTCACACTGGGCCTGTTTCTTTTTGTCATCAACGCCCTGATGTTTTGGCTGGCGTCGGCCAGCCTCACCGGCTTTCAGGTGGATGGATTCGGCGCGGCGCTGCTGGGCTCGCTGATCTACTCGCTGCTCGGCCTGGTGATCGACTCAGCGCTCAGGCACCTGTTCCCGAACAAGTAATTCCACCTCGCGCGTGCGGGTGTCGATGATGGACGCTTCGATGTGGTCGCTGGCGCTGCGCCCGCCACCCTGACCCTTGATGCGTGCCTGTGCCGCCTTGAAACGGGCCAGGGCGCCGGGAAAGTCCAGTTGTGCTACCTGCGCCTCGGCCTCGGCCCGAATCGCACCCACGGTCTGTCCAAGGGCGTTGTAGGCGCTGGTCAGCGCCATCCAGGCGTTCGCGTCTTTCGGATGCGTCACCACCCAGGTTTGCAATTCCTGTGCCGCCAGATTGGCCTGTCCGGATTGCACCTGCGCCTGCGCCCGCAGCAGCAGTTCGGGGCGCTCGGCTGGAGCTTGCTGACCCAGCAACTGAAGGGCGCGTGCCGGCTCCTCCTGCGCCAACGCCAGTTCCACCGACATGAACCGGGTAGCGCGCGCTGTTCCCGGGTCGCCCTGGGTCAGGCTCTGCAATCGGGTGAGCAGTTGGTCGGCCTGGCGAAATTCGCGCAGACGAATGCTGGACAGGACGGCGCTCGTCAGCGAACCCGCCTTCCTTGGGAGATCCCAGCCATCGAACGTGATACCACTGGCCTCGTCCTGCGCCAGCCGCAGCGCCTGCGACGTGGGGTTGGCCAGGATGCGCGCACGCGCCGCCATCATGGCGTGCACCGGCGTCACCGCGGGAGGCGGCGACACGGCTCCGGCTGCGCCCTTGGGCAAACGCGACTGCACGTCGCCAATGCGCTCGGTGGTAAGCGGGTGCGTGCGCAGGTAGGGGAAAGCGCCGGAGTCGCTGAGCCGCGTGGACTGCTGCAACTTGTCGAACATGCTGGCAAACGCCTCGGGTGCGAAGCCCGCTTGCGTCATCACGCCATAGCCCACGCGGTCGGCCTCGCGCTCCATGTCGCGGGAAAAATTCAACTGGTTTTGAATCGCCAGCGCCTGGCTTCCGGTCAACAGCGCGCTGGCCGCATCGGGGCTTTTGCTGGCTGCGAGAACACCAAGAATCATGGCACCGATCAGCCACGGCGTTTGTTGGCTGTCCTTGGCGGCCACACGGGAAATATGGCGCTGCGTGATGTGACTGAGCTCGTGCCCGAGCACCGAAGCCAGTTCGTCCGGACTGGACACGATGGCGATCATTCCCAGATGCACACCCATGTAACCACCGGGCAGGGCGAAAGCGTTGACGCTGCGATCGCGTATCAGCATCACCTCCCAGGCCAGGCGCTCGTCCATCTCGGGCGAGATCTCGCCGCGCACCCGTGCCGCAGCCAGCAGCGGTTGCCAGATACCCTGCACGTACTCGGCCAGCAGGGGGTCGTCGATGTAGTCCGGGTCACGGTAGATCTCGCGCGCTATGCGGTCCCCCAACCGGCGCTCGTCACTCAGGCTCAGATCGCCGGAGTCGCCCAGATGCGGCAACGGATTGACCGACGCAGGCATGACGGCAAGCGGCAGGCCCAGTGCGCCCGCCAGCAAGCCCAGTTGCAATGTGCGAATCCAGCGCCGCATGGTGAAAAGCTTCAAGATAGATCCCGCACCGTGAAGTGGTCGACCCCGTGAACGCGTGAAGTGAACATGCCCGTATGATGCTCGAAAAAGCTAAACGTTCTGTAAATTGACCCCGACACGTCCATTACCCATGAGTTCATTGACCCACTTCGACGCCCATGGACAAGCCCATATGGTGGACGTGGCTGGCAAGGCCAGTACCCGCCGGATCGCAGTGGCGGTTGGCTGCATAGAAATGTTGCCGCAAACCCTGGCCATTATTCTGGCAGGCAACGCCAGCAAGGGCGACGTGCTCGGCGTTGCCCGCATCGCCGGAATTCAGGCCGCCAAGAAAACCAGCGACCTCATTCCCCTGTGCCACCCGCTGGCACTGACCCACGTGGCGCTGGAGTTCTCGACCGCGCCACAACAGGTCGGCGCTGCAGCCCGGGTGGAATGCCGCGCCACCGTCGAAACCTTCGGCCCCACGGGTGTCGAGATGGAAGCCCTGACCGCGGTGCAGATCGCGTTGCTCACGATCTACGATATGTGCAAGGCGGTGGACCGCGGCATGACCATCACCGGCGTGAAGCTGCTGGAAAAGCACGGCGGCAAGTCGGGCAGCTACGTGGCGGCGTAGCGACCCAACGGGCCCGGATCAACGCGGCGCATCCATCTCCTCACCTGCCGGCTCCGCGTCCTGCGCACCGGTTTTCAGCCATTGCGCATATTCCTCGGCATAGGCAGCGCGAAAACGCTGCATGTGAAACAGCGCCTCATCGTCCAGACCCAGCAGCGTGGCGCTCTCTATCAGTTTTTCCAGCACACGCGCTTCGGGCGAAAAATGCAGCAGTTGCAATGCCAGCGCGTGCATTTCATCGGCATTGCTGCGCGTCACGGTGGTGGTAGTGAGCTCGGCGTAACGCACATGATTCCTGAATAACCATGAGCCCTGCACTTTGGCCAGCGTATCCTCGCGATAGGCAGGCGAACGATCAGAAGGCGAGAGAAAGATCTGGCTCACGCGGTGATAGTCCCAGGCCATGTAAGCGGTGAAAACGAGTACGGCGAAGGCGCCAGCAACCGCGACGATTGGGCCGCGCACCGGGCGATCGTCAGTGGCGTTGACAACATCGGGTCGGAATCGCGGCCGCCCCAGAAACACCAGACACAGCACTGCAGCCATCAGAAAAGGGCCGTACCAGAGCGGGTACTCCACGATGCTGTGTACCACGATCATCGCCAATACACCCCAGGCCATGCGCCTGGCCGGATCCCGTTCGCACCAGGGCCGGGCGCGAACGCCCAGCAGCAGCGCGCTGCCGCACAACAGCACCGCGATTGGCACACCCAGCTCCACTGCCAAATGCAGCGGCAGATCGTGTGCATTGTCCAGAATGTCGCAAAAGCGCTCACCGGGATACAGCGTGATGTAGTGGGCGTAGCTCAGCTCGCCCCAGCCCCAACCCAGCCAGGGCCGTTGCGCGATCAGGTACAGCACATTGCTCCAAAGAGAACGGCGACCTCCACAGGCGGTATTGCCCTGGATGAAATGCCCCAGCGCGCCCTGGGTCATGGCATCCAGACCGGCAAGCCAGGGCAGCAACCACAGCGCCGCCACCCCGTAGATCACCGCCGCAAAAAGAAGAAGTTGCCACGGCCGGGGTTGCCTGGTCTTGACAACCGTGGCTCGGTCCAGGTAGGTCCAGATCCCGGCACCCAGGCCCAGGAACAGCAACTGGGCGGCCCCGGTGCGGGACGATGTGGTTGCGTTACCCAGCGCCAGCAGTGCGGCCATAGCCCACCCAAGTGCAGCGGGGACGTGGGCAGGGCTTCGCCCCGTCGCTGACGCCGTGGGTTC
The DNA here is from genome assembly GCA_903832285.1 of uncultured beta proteobacterium. Classification (GTDB taxonomy): domain Bacteria; phylum Pseudomonadota; class Gammaproteobacteria; order Burkholderiales; family Burkholderiaceae_C; genus CAIKVZ01. Next base: position 20,915 of record CAILAY010000055.1, read on the forward strand.
TTGCGCCACCCACCAAAGCAGAACTGCCAGACCGATATTGGTGAGCGTGGCAAATTGATTGCGCTGGCGCAGATTGGCAAAGGCCTCACCCGGACCGACGAAGTTCACCAGCGGGGAGACCATGTCCGAAACGCCGAAGTACTGCAACAAGCCGATGACGCTGCTGACCAGTGCCGCCATCAGCCAGCCCCATGCCACGGCGCGCGCCAGTTCGTTGCCCGCAAGCTGGCGCAGCGCCAGCAGGAGCAGCAACACGGCCGCGCTCGCCAGCGTCACCATGGTCTGCTGCGTCGCTGGCGCCGGACCCGAAGCCAGAGGGTTGAGCCAAGGCGCCGCGATGGCAAGGGCCGCGATCCCGCGGGCGAACGGTCGGGGAAAAGAGTTCATGGTGCTTCGTGTGCGTGCGGCAGCTCCGTGCCGCCGCATGAAGTTTGACACAGGAGCAGCGGGCACCAAATGGGCGTCAGCGGAATCTATAGCTCAAAGCCAACAAGCCCGAGCTCTGCTGTGCGCGTGCCACCAGGGGGCTGGCGGTGATGGACTTGTCTAGCCAGCGTCGGCGCAAATAGAAGTTCAGATACCAGGTCGGCGTGACTGCTATTTCTCCCAGCATGCCGACAAATGGATTGAGCGCACTGCCGGGCTGATAGGCGGCGTTGGCGCTGCTCAGGCTTTCAGTGTGCGACACGCCGTAGAAGTAGCGCACGTACTGGCTGGACAGGTATTCGGCGCCCACTTCAGGATAAAGCGTGAGGCGGCCCGCGTCCAATCTGGCGCCGTAAATCAGCTCAAGAAGGTTGCCGTTGGAGCGTCCGAAATCGTGAAAGCCGTTGATGAAAACGGCTCCCACGGGCGTCACCTGCAGACTCCCCACGCCCACGGGCAGCGAACTGCGCCGATCGCCGATTCCGGCCAGCGCCGGCGTATTGGCCTTGAAGCCGTCCTGGCTTACGCGCGCAATCAGTTCCACATGACCATAGCCCACCGGCACCGTCTTCACGCCCAGGGTATCGATGCGCACAAAGGCCCGACCATAGTCGAAGTTCGCATACGGCAAGGCCGACACCGAGTCAGCCACACCGCGCACCACGCCGCGGTTCGACACGGCGCTCACACCCATGTCGCCCTCGATTCGATTGGAGGATTCGATCGTGGTCTCCTGGGCCGTGGCCAGGCTGCAATAAGAAAGACAAATCGCAGCGCGCAGCCAGACCCGCGTTGGCGCGGGAAGGACGCTACGGCGCATGGCGCGAGCGGTCGCGCACACCGTGGCTGCCGGATGGTTCATCATGGTGCGGTCATCTTAGCCGCTGCCAGTCTTCCAGCGCTTTCTGTTCCGTCGGGCACTTCCCCTGCCCGACTTAGAGGCATTCGTGCAGGGCAGTTGATGCGGGCTTCTCCAGCCGCTTCGATCATGCCCAGTGAATCTTTTCGGCTGTGGCAAACCAGGCGACCAGCTTCGCCTCGGCGGCAGATTCAATGTGGCTGCGCCGGATTTTCATGGTCGGTGTGAGACAGCCATTTTCGATGGTCCAGGGCTCTGCCGACACCACGATCAATTTCAATTTTTCGTAGTCAGGCAGCTCCGCATTGACGCCCTCCAGCAACTGGCTGAACTCTGCCTGAACCCGCATCCGCATCGCCGCATCGCCCACCTTCAGGCGCAGGTCTTCGGCCAACACCACCATGGCATAAGCGGACGCCTGTCCAACGCCGGAGACGATGGACATTTCAACCATCGGGTGCGCGTTCAACCGGTTCTCGATCGGCGCGGGCGCGACGTATTTCCCCTTGGCCGTCTTGAACAATTCCTTGACCCGCCCGGTCAGCTTGAGCAGGCCATCAGCGTTGCGCTCGCCCTTGTCACCGGTGCGAAAAAAACCATCGGCAGTGAAGCTCTCGGCGTCCAGGTCGGGGCGCCGGTAGTAGCCCATGAGTTGGCCCGGCGAGCGGATCAGGATTTCACCTTCTTCGCTGATGCGCACTTCCACACCAGGCAGTGGCACACCGACGCAGCCCGGGGCGTTGAAGCCAGCCGCGGAGGCGTGGGAATAGCCAAAGTCCTCGGTCATCGCATAACCTTCCATCAGGTTCAGACCCAGGCGTCGGTACCAGGTGATCAGTTCCGCAGGGATCGGTGCCGAAGCGCTGGATGCCAATAGCGTGTGGTCCAGTCCCAGACCCTTGAGAACCTTGCGTTTCACGATGCTTCCCAGCACGGGGATGCCCAGCAGCCGATCCAGTCTTTGCGGTGGTATCTTTGCAAACACCCCTTGCTGAAATTTGAGCCACAAACGAGGCACCGAGATGAAGGCGGTGGGGCGTGCGCGCTGCAGGTCCTGCAAAAAACTTTCCAGCGATTCCGCAAAAAACACATGGATCTGCCCGTCGATCAAGGATGCAAATTGAAGCCAACCGCGTTCGTAGATATGTGCCAGTGGAAGGTACGACAGCATCCGGACTTCCGACTTCGGCCCAAATTGCAACCTCACGTATTTCACCATGCCCTCGCAGGCCCGCGTGACAGCGCCAAAGCTGTGCATCACGCCTTTTGGCTGCCCGGTCGACCCGGATGTGTAGCAGAGCAGCGCCATGTCGTCGCCAGCGCGTTGCACGAGCCCGGTGAGGGGTGGCGTACGAGCCGTGACGGCATCCCAGGTTTCGAAGCGGGTGCTTGGCGCAAGCGGGAACGCGATGCACGGCAGTTCCTGCGGAACGCCTGCAGCCTGCTGTTCCCAGGTGTCGAGCTTGCCCACGAACAACAAGCTTGCACCGCTGTGTTCGAGCACGTAGCGCAAGGTGCGTTCAGTCTCCGTTGGAAAGATCGCCACGGTGCTGCCCCCTGCCATCCAGATGGCGAGTTCGGCCATGAAGAAATGGGCGCAGTTTTTGGACAGGATGGCAATGCGTGCACCGTGCTCAAAACCTTGCGCCTTGAGATGCGCGGCCATGCGACGCGACTGATCCAGTACCTGGCCCCAGTTGTAGTCAACGCACTTGCCGCCGCCGATGGGCTGGCTGAGATACACGCGATCGGGCTGCGCCGACTCGTGTTCGTAGATGTAGTCCAGAATCAGTTTGCCTTGCGCCATGTCCTGCTCTCCTGACTGCCGATGAAGGCGCATCTTAGCCAGAACGGGCACAGCCCGTGCGCGCATCCCTGAGCCGTTATATTTGACCGCATGCCCGCACCGCCCACTCCGCCCGCCAGCACCGCTGCTTGCGAGACGCCCATTGACGCGTTGGACCTGCGGGCGCTGCTGGCGATCCTGCTCGGGGTGGCGCTGGGCTCGCTGGACACCGCCATTGCCAACACCGCCCTGCCAGCCATCGCAGCCGACCTGCACGCAGCGCCGGCCACCTCCATCTGGGTCATCAACGCCTATCAACTTGCGGTGGTGGCCAGCCTGCTGCCACTGGCCGCGCTGGGTGATCTGCTGGGGCCACGGCGCATTTTCCTGGCTGGCCTGGCCTTCTTCACCGCTGCGTCTCTGGCCTGCGCGATGGCCAGCACGCTGCCCATGCTGACCGCCGCGCGCGCGCTTCAGGGCATAGGTGCGGCGGGTGTCATGAGCGTCAACATCGCACTGATTCGCCAGATCTATCCGGCTTCGCGCCTGGGCCGCGGTGTCGGGCTGAACGCGCTCGTGGTCGGTGTGTCATTTGCGGCGGGCCCAACCATTGCATCGTTGGTGCTTGCAGTCGCGGCCTGGCCCTGGCTGTTTGCGATCAACGTGCCCTTGGGTCTGATCGCGCTGGCTTTTGCCTGGCCGGCGCTGCCGCGCACGGCGCGCCGCGGCCACGGCTTCGATCCGATGACGGCGGCGCTGACCTCGCTTACCTTCGCCGCGCTGATACTGGCGTTGGGCTCGGCGGCGCAGCGCGAACCCTGGGCCTGGGTGGCTGCGCCACTGGCGCTGGCCATCAGCGCCGGAGCGCTGTTGCTGCGGCGTCAGGCCGGTCACCCGACACCGATGCTGCCCGTGGATCTGCTGCGTCGGCCGCTGTTTGCGCTCTCCACCCTCACCGCCATTTGCTCGTTTGCGACACAGGGTCTGGCCTTTGTTTCGCTGCCCTTCTACTTCGAGGAAGTGCTGCATCGCAATCCGATTGAAACCGGATTTCTGATGACGCCCTGGGCGATCGTGGTGGCACTGGCCGCGCCCATCGCTGGTCGGCTGTCGGACCACTATCCAGCGGGCCTGCTGGGTGGTGTGGGCCTGGCGATCCTGAGCACAGGAATGGTGTCGATGACACTGTTGCCCGGCAATCCCACGGCGCTGGATATTGTGCTGCGCATGGCATTGTGCGGCATCGGTTTCGGCTTTTTCCAGGCTCCCAATCTGAAGGCGCTGATGTCGAGCGCACCACCCGAGCGCAGCGGCGGCGCCAGCGGCGTGATAGCAATGGCGCGACTCATCGGCCAGACCACGGGCGCGGCCCTGGTGGCACTGTGCTTCAGTCTGGTCGGCGCGCACGGCCCGGTCCTGGCGCTGGAGTTGGGTGCAATGTTTGCGGCGCTGGCGTCGGTGGCGAGTTTCTCCCGGCTCTGGGCGCACTGAGTGCCGCGTCGGCGACGCTTGCCCCGGCGCGCAACCGATAGAATAAAAATCGCTTTTCGCCCAACGTGGCGACCATTGTCCAAGGACCCTCCATGCCTGTGAATTCCCTGTTCCGTCCGTTCCAGTTCAAGACCCTGAACCTGCCCAACCGCATCGTCATGGCACCCATGACGCGTTCCTTTTCGCCCGGCGGGATTCCGACCAAGGAAGTAGCCGAGTACTACCAGCGTCGCGCTGCTGCGGCGGTCGGTCTGATCATTTCGGAGGGCACGGTGATCCAGCGACCGTCCTCCTCCAACGACCCCAAGGTGCCGCGTTTCTGGGGCGACGCCCTGCCCGCCTGGAAGCAGGTGATCGACTCCGTGCACGGCGCCGGTGGCGTGATGGCGCCGCAACTGTGGCACGTGGGCGCAGTGCGCAACCGCCGCACAGACTGGCCTGTGCCGGAACCGATCGACTCACCGTCCGGGCTGGCCACACCGGGCAAGCCCTACGGCATGACGATGAGCGATGAAGCCATTGCAGACACCATTGCGGCCTTTGCGCGCGCCGCGGCCGACGCCAAGAGACTGGGCTTTGATGCGGTCGAACTGCACGGCGCGCATGGCTATTTGATCGACCAGTTCTTCTGGGAGGGAACCAATGAACGCAGTGACAAGTATGGCGGTGCAACCCTGCCGCAACGCGGCAGGTTCGCCGCCGAAATCCTGCAGGCCGTGCGCGCCGCGGTGGGGCCGGACTATCCCGTGATCATCCGGCTGTCGCAGTGGAAGCAGCAGGATTACAAGGTGCAAATGGCAAAGACGCCGCAGGAAATGGAGGCCTGGCTCAGGCCACTGGCCGACGCCGGCGCCGACATCTTCCACTGCTCGCAACGGCGCTTCTGGGAGCCGGAGTTCGAAGGCTCGGATCTGAACTTTGCCGGTTGGGCCAAGAAGCTCTCAGGCAAGCCCACGATCACCGTCGGATCGGTCGGACTGTCGGGCGAATTCCTCGCCGCCTTCGCGGGCGAGTCGTCGCAACCCGCAGCGCTGGATGAACTACTGCGCCGGCTCGACCGCGGCGACTTCGATCTGGTCGCTGTGGGCCGCGCCTTGATCAACGATCCGCTGTGGGTGCAAAAGGTGCGTGACGGTCGGCGCGACGAATTGCTGGACTTTTCGCCGGCTGCGCTGGGCACGCTTTACTGAGAGCGATTCGGCGCCGAAAACACCATGAAATTCGAACATGTCATGTTCGAATTTCATGGTGTTTGTGTTAGCATGGTGTCATGCTGAAACGAGTCGCTCTGGAAAACTCCATTCGCGTGGCGCTGGGTCGCTCGCGCGGTGTGGTGCTCAGCGGACCGCGCCAGTCGGGCAAGAGCACGCTGGCGCAGCAGTTTCTGAGCCGCGAGTCGCCCAACTACTTCGACCTTGAATACCCGCCGCACGCGCAGAGGCTGTTGGAGCCAGCCCAGACCCTGCAGCAGCTCAGCGGGCTGGTGGTGATCGACGAAGTGCAACTCAAGCCCGGCCTGTTTCCCCTGCTGCGCAGCTTGATGGACCGATCCAATGCACCCGGCCAGTATTTGCTGCTGGGCAGCGCCTCGCCGGCCCTGCTGCGCCAGGCCGGTGAGTCCCTGTTGGGGCGGGTCGAGACGATCGAAGTCGGCGGCTTTGATCTGCGTGAAATCACGTCCGAGCGCGGGTGCTTCAGCGACGCTGCCGCCACGCGTCTGTGGTTACGCGGCGGTTTTCCCCGCTCCTACCTCGCAGCGTCTGATGAGGACAGTCTGGTCTGGCGCAACAACGCCATCTCGGACCACGTGCGTGTGGATCTGCCCCAGTTCGGCGTCAACATTGCGGCGCCCGCCATGCAGCGCTTCTGGACCATGCTGGCGCATTACCACGGGCAGATCTGGTCGGCCGCGCGCCCAGCGCAGTCCATGGGTGCGTCCGAGCCCACGGTGCGGCGTTACCTGGACACGCTCACGCAAACGCTGATGATTCGCCAGTTGCAACCCTGGCACGAGAACCTGGGCAAGCGCCAGGTGAAAGCGCCCAAGATTTACTTTCGCGACACCGGTCTGCTGCACGCACTCATGGGAGTCAAGACCCTGGCCGAACTCGTCACGCATCCCCATTGCGGCGCGAGCTGGGAAGGCTTTGCGCTGGAGCAGGTGCTGCGCATCGCAAAACCCGATGAGGCATTCTTTTGGGCCACGCACCAGGGCGCCGAACTGGACCTGCTCATGCTCAAGGGACAGCAGCGCGTCGGCGTGGAATTCAAGCGCGCCGATGCGCCCAAAATAACACCCAGCATGCGCATCGCCCTGCACGACCTGAAGCTGGATGCGCTCTACGTTGTGCATCCTGGGCCGCACCGCTACCGCATCAGCGACGCCATCGAAGCAGTGCCGTTATGGGCGCTGCTGCCAACACATTGAATTTGAAACTTCTGAAGGAACGACCTTGCCCCATACCTTGCCTGCCTGCCCCCAATGCGGCCTTGAAAACACCTACGCCGATGGTGACAACTTCATCTGCCCGGACTGCGCCTGCGAGTGGGCAGCCGTCGCCACGACTTCGGAGGACGAGGGCGCCACTTCGGACGGCGTGGTGCGCGACGCCAACGGCAATCCTCTCGCCGACGGCGACGCGGTGATCCTGATCAAGGACCTGAAGGTCAAGGGCTCGTCTACCGTGCTGAAGAAAGGCACCAAGGTCAAGAGCATCCGCCTGCCGCAAGATGCGGGCGACCACGAGGTGGACTGCAAGATGGACGCCGGCAGCTTTATGCTCAAGGCGTGTTTTTTGAAGAAAGCGTGAGAAGTTCTTTGGTCTTTCGGTGGCCAACGGTTAAGGGGATTTGAATGGGTTTGGAAGACCGGGAGTGGTGGAAGGATGCTCAAAAGGAGCGGATGCGGAAAGAAAATGGCTTGAATCAAGCCCAGAAACCAAATCCGGCTCCGCCCGACTACTTTGAGAGACTCACGACGTGGGGCCCGTTTCGCATAGCAGTTTTCTGGGTGGTGGTTTCCGCCATGCTGTATGTGTCGATTAACTACTACATGAAACCGAAGCCACTCACCGTGTCGGCGTCCGGCAATTTAGTCATTCCCAGAGCAAGAGACGGAAACTTCTATGCATCCGGCACAATAAGTGGCAAGCCCGTTACCTTTTTGTGGATACAGGCGCGTCACTTGTCACCGTTAGCGAGCAATTTGCCCATGATGCGGGTCTCGATGCGGGTGTACCTATGGTGTTCAAAACTGTGAACGGAGATTTGGCTGGTCGGGTTGTATCCGACATTCCGATCACCATCGGTCCGATGGGTGTTTCAGGAATACGAGTTGGCATCGGGTTTGTTGGGCACGACGCCGGCGACGCATTGCTGGGGCAGAATTTTTTGTCTAAGTTTGACGTCGTTCTTTCGAAAGAACAGATGGCCTTGCAAAGAAGATAGCGCCTGCAGTTCGGTTGGTGCAACCCATCACAACCCTGAAAATCGAAAACCTGCTGTTCGATTTTCAGGGTAAATGACCGATTCACAGCGCCTTAGCGCTTCGCCCATCAAGACGAAATCGGTTCGCAGTTCGCACGGCCACATTCACTGCTTGGCAGAAGGCGCAACCCGCGTTGCTTGAGCAATCCAGGGTTCCAGGCGCTGACCGAACTTGACGTCGACCGAATAGCGCACCGGCAACTGGCCGTCGCGGCGAACCGCGGATGCGCCATCGAAAACGCGCTTCCACTCCAACGGCACGTTCAAGCTGTTGGCGCTCACGCCACTGACGTAGCCAGCGGAAGCAGTACCGTCCTTATCAACAGCCCAATTCGGGCGCACCTGGCCGTGCACGATGGCGTAGCGACGGCGATCCGGGTGCTGGGCGCGTAGTGCTGCCACATCCAATCCGGCATCGACCACAAACAACCGACTGTTTTCGTCTTGTTCGCGCTTCAGCATATCGCTTGCCTGCGTCTTTTCCTGGGCACTCGCGACTTGGCCGAACTGCACGGCGCGCGCCAGCGCCGCCTGATACGCCGCGCCATCGAGTTCGAGCACCAACAACACATCCCGCGGAAGCGGCTGCTGTATCCGCGATTGTCCGTCGTGGGATTGACTGACCGCAGGCTTTTCAAAACCCAAGGCCAGCATCTTGGCTTGGTTGAGCCAGTCCGGCGAGCCTCCATAGGAGGCATACGGCCACGCCCCCCTCTTGGAGTCTTCGGAGCCCGGCGGCAACACCCGCCAATTCAGAGCCAGAGCAAGACCGCTGTTCTCTTTGTTCCCGTACCCGCTCATGGGGGCACTCAGTTCACGCTCGCTCAGGCGCAGCGCACTTTCGGGCTCGTCACTGCGGTTGTAGGCCACACCCGCAAGCACGATGGCGTTCACCAGCAAGATCAGGCCGACCCCGGCGATGAGCGTATGTTTGGGCAACCCGTTCATGCTTCGCCCTCCGCGTTGGCGCGAATCACGCCGACCGTACGCAAACGGCGAAACACAAACAACAGCAATAGAGCGATCAAACCCAGCAACAAAAAGAACAGGTACTTCGGCATCTCGTCCCACCACCAGGAAAACAGCTTGGTGTAGAGGAAGACCACGAACAGCGTCACGCCCGTATTCACCACCTCGTTCCACTGCTTGCGCACGCCGTAAGCAATCAGCAGCGCGGTGCCGGCAAATCCCAGCGTCTGATAGAGGCGCTCCACCGTCAGGGGTTCTAGCGAAAGATAGCTGCCCCAGCCCCAATGCGCCAACACCAGCATCGGCAGAAACAGCGTCAGCGGCGCGAGCACACGATAGGTTTGCGCAAAGCCGGCAAAGCGCCGATGATCGATCCAGCGCGGCAGCAAGAACAGCGCAATGGCTGCGGGGAAAAAATTCTCGGGCCGTTCGCCAAAGTGAATCCAGTACATGCCGCCCCAGACGCCGACGCGCGCCGCGAGGAAGGCGATCAGGCACAGCATGCCGGCCACCAGCAACAGCCGCAAATCCAGCGCGTAGGCAAGCAGCAAGGCCAGCGCCGCCCATGGCAGCAAGGCTTTGTCGGAGGGTGTGATATTGAATATCTGGCCCAGCATGACCAGGTTCAACACAAAGCAGGCAAACGCCACCATGGCCGCGAGCTTGGCGAAGTAGCCGCTGCGGTCCTTGCGCTGAATCCATAGCGTTGCGAGAAATGCGGCCAGCGGCGCTGTGACCAGCACCGCGACTTGCACCAGCGTCGAGAACAAGCCCCAAAACTGGTAGAACAAAAAGAACACGCTGGCGGCAAGCGCCACCGCACCTAGAAAAGACACGATGCGCATGCCCAGCGAAAGCTGCTTGGCCTGTGCATCGCGGTCGATATCAAAGCTCTGAGCCAGCGCGCTCAACAGTGTCTGGTGGTGCGCGCGGATGGCGGCGCGTTGGGCATCTTCCAGTCGAACCACGCCATCGGTTTCGAGGCGCGTCAATTCGGACTGAAACACGCGTATGGCATCGGCGCGTTGCTGTGCATCGTTGCGATTGGCGGTGGTCATGACGTTCATTCTGGCATATTGATAACCAGCGTCAGGCTCGTTGTGCGCGCTCCATCAACTCCAGCTCAAGTCCGCGCGGCTCAGGGGCAGTTGGCGTACGCGTTTACCGGTGGCGGCAAAAATGGCGTTGCATACGGCCGGCGCCAAGGGCGGCAGGGCGGGCTCGCCCAGGCCGGTGACGCTCTCGCTGGTTTTGAGAAAGTGCACGTCGATGCGCGGCGGCGCGTCGCCGATGCCCAGCATCGGGTAGTCGGTGAAGTTGCGCTGCACCACGCGCCCGCGCTGAATATCGAGTTCGGCAAACATCAGCGTTCCCAGACCATCGATGACCGATCCCTGCACCTGGTTTTCTGCGCCGCTCAGGTTGACGATCTGCGCGCCGATGTCGGACACCACGACCACGCGATCCACCTTCAACTCTCCCGCCCTGGACACGGTGACTTCTGCAACTTCGGCGATATAGCCGCGATGGCTGAAGTGGAAGGCAATGCCCTGCCCTTGCCCACGTGGCCACTTCTTGCGACCCCACTCGGCTTTCAGCGCGACCTCTTTCAATACGTTGCGCATGCGCGTCACGTTGTAGGGAACGCCGCGCTCACCCGTGCCGGGCACGACCTCCTTGTTGCCCAGAATCTCCAGCCGAAACTCGAGCGGGTCGCGCCCCGCCGCGTGCGCCAGTTCGTCGATGAAACTGTGAAACACCCAGGCAAAGACATTGCTGCCCGGCGCGCGCCACGGACCCATGGGAATGCCGCATTCCATCGGCGTCTGTTCCAACAGGCAGTTGGCCACCCAGCGGCCCGGAAACTCGTCGCCCGAAAGGCTTGCGCCGCTGCCCGATTGCAACACCGATTGACCGTCGCGCAGCACGCGGTTGGCAAAGGTGACGAAGTGGTTGTGCCACGCCGTGAGTTGGCCCTTGCCGTCGAGTGCGCCGCGCAGAAAGTGAAAACCGCCGGCGCGATAGTGGTCGTGGCGCAGATCGTCTTCTCGCGACCAGGTGAGCTTGACCGGTGCTGCCACGCGTTGCGCGATTGCAGCGGCTTCGACGATGTAGTCGGAGCTCAGGCGGCGCCCGAAACCACCACCACTGCGCGTGATATGCAACGTGATCTTCTCCTTGGCCAGACCGAGCGTGCTCGACACCAGGTTCTGTCCCGACGCCGGGTTCTGCGTCGGGGCCCAGATTTCCAAGACACCGTCCTTGAACCAGGCGGTGCAGTTTTGCGGCTCAATGCTGGCGTGTGAAATGAACGGATAGCTGTAAGCCGCTGCCACTGTTTTTGTCGCAGTAGCAAACGCTGCCGCCGGGTCGCCGTCCTTGCGCAGCAAGGCGCTGCCCGGCTTTGTGGAAAGCGCTTGCGCCTGTGCCACAAAGCCGTCCCAGCTTTCTTGCGCTACCGCGCCTTCGTCCCAACTCACCCTGAGCTGGCGGCGCGCGCTGAACGCGGCCCAGGTGGACTCCGCCACGATGGCCACACCCGGCATCAGCCCGGTGAGATTGCTCGTACCTTCGATCACGAAGGCATCGCGCACGCCGGGCAGCGCCTTGATCGCAGCCAGATTGGCGCTGATGACTTTGCCACCGAAGGCCGGGCACTTTTCATACACCGCGTACAGCATGCCGGGCAGTCGCACATCAATGCCGAACAGCGGCTCGCCTGTGACCAGCGCGTGGTTGTCGACTCCGCCGATGCGTTGCCCCAGAAGCTTGTAATCCTTCGGGTTTTTGAGCTGGATCGAGGCCTCGGGCGGCACTGGCAATGTTGCTGCCTTCGCCACCAGTTCGCCGTAGCTCAGGCGGCGCTTGCTTGGCACGTGGTGCACGGCAGAAATTGCGGCCACGCATTCATCCAGCGGCAGGTTCCAGAGCTGCGCTGCCGCCTGCACCAGCATCGTGCGCGCCGTGGCGCCGAGACGCAGAAAGTTGTTGTAGTTGTTCGGCGTCGAGGTGGAGCCGCCCGCGCTCTGGCCGCCATAGGCCGCGTTGAGGTCGCCCTGCACAATGCGAACGTCCTTCCAGTCCACCTCCAGTTCCTCGGCAATCACCATCGGCAGCGAGGTCTTGATGCCCTGGCCGATTTCGGGCTGCTTGGAAACGAGCGTGACAACGCCCTCGCGGGAAATCGTGATGAACGCATTCGGCCGAAATTCGTTGCCCGAAGAGGTGGCGCGCGCGGGCTTGGAAATCATGTTCTGAGCCTCTGCGTTCTGCAGGTAAAAGCCGAGTACCAGACCACCGCTGCCCAGCGCCGTCTGGCGCAGGAAGACGCGTCGGTCGGGCCGGCTCAATGTCCGACTGGATGGGTCAAGCGGTTTCATACTGTCCCCTTCTTCTGGCCTGCGATCTCCGCCGCACGATGAATGCCGGCGCGGATGCGCAGATAGGTCGCGCAACGGCAAAGGTTACCGGCCATGGCGCTGTCGATGTCGGCATCCGTGGGGTTCGGATTTTCCTTGAGCAGCGCAGCGGCCGTCATGATCTGCCCGCTCTGGCAGTAACCGCATTGCGGCACGTCCAGCTCCTGCCACGCCATCTGCAGAGGGTGGTCGCCCTGCGGGCTCAGCCCTTCGATCGTGAGCACCTGCTTGCGCCCCACGGTGGACACCGGTGTCATGCACGAGCGGGTAGGAACACCGTTGAGTTGCACCGTGCAAGCACCGCAACTGCCCACGCCGCAGCCGTACTTGGTGCCGGGCAACTCCAGAGCATCACGCAGAACCCAGAGCAGCGGCGTCTCCGGCGCCGCCTCCACTTGACGCACGACGCCGTTGATGCTGATCGAATAGTGACTCATGACTTGATATCCTCCACAACTGACTACACGGCAACGACTGCGAGTACGGAAAACGAGGCTATCGTACCGATTTCAACAAACGGGACAAGACTGCGGCCGCGCGACCCTACACGCGAAATTCCTTTTTTTTGCATTTCGTCATGAACTGTGTACTCTTCGGTCGCTGCCCTGCAGTTGCAATTGACCATCGCTCAAGGAGGACACCGTGGACATGAAGCAATCCCTGGAGAACGTTGCCAAGCTACTTTCCGTTCTCACCGATACGTGCAAGTTTCTCGTTCTTGCTTCGCTGTCGTCCTTTGCGATAGCGGCCGTCACGCAGCCCGCGTGGGCCAGGCAGAAGCTCAAGGACGTGGGTCTGAGCATCAAGGAAGTCAACGTCTTTGGCGTGAAGCTGGCGGCAGATGACGGTTTCGATATGGCGAAGGCTCTGGGCGACGCGAAACTGAACCTGGAAGCGCTGAGGAATGTCCAGCCTGGGCAACCCAGCGCAACTGGCGGCAGCGATCAAGTGGCCCAAGCCATCGCCGAGCTCGACAAGATCCAGACCTCGTTGCTGAGACAGGCCGAAACCCTCAAATCCGTGCAGCAGCAGGCGGGCGCCGTTCTTCCTTCAGTCCCGGATGCGGGGTGGTTGTATGTCGGTCGACTGGCCGAAGACAAGACGTTCATGCCGGGCCCGCGGATCTCAGCCGCGGGAACCCGAATCGAAAGCGGCAAAGTGTCCCGGCTTCAAATTGGCGCCGACGCACCCGTGGTCGAGAACGGCGATGAATGTGTTCGGAAGACTCTGGAGGAGATACATCCGCCCAGCGCAGAAGACCTCCAAAGCATTCAGGTTCTGATACATCCCAACCCGGCGCACGCGCTGGAAGTCCTGGCGACAGCAAGTTGTCCCTCCGCAGGAAACGGCAAGTGGCTGTACGCAAAGATCCGAATTCAGAAAGACGATGTGAAGTTCGTGAAATTCGAGACATTGCTGAGACGCTGAAGGCCCAGTGTGTGCTTTCGGATTCGATGCAAGCTTGAGCGATGCGTGCAGTCGCAAGCGCTATTTTTTGCAGTCGCCGGGATTGGGAACGATGAATGGCCAATCTGTATTTCCGCCGATGGAACCGTGCCCAAATACGCCATGCGCGGGTCGGCAAGCATCCTCCCTGGCGGCAGCCAGCATAGCGGCAACCATTTCACGCAGAGTGGGGACAGCCGCACCCGCAATGGCTCTGGCGAATTTATCGGGCTGCTTTGGTTCGATTTCGTCCAGACGGCCAGCGTTCTTGGCCATGTCGCGGAATGTTCCGTGCTCGGCGTCGGCTATCGCCCGCTTCATGGTCTCGGCATCCAGGCGCAGCGGCTGAGCCGTGCGGACCGGCGCACTCGCGGCATCAGCCGGTGCGGCCGCGGGTGCGCTCGGCATAGCCGCCGCATTGGAAATCTCACTGCCGTAGACCGGCGCCGGAACTGCGATGTCGTGCTCGCGATTCGCGCGTTTCGGTCGCGCACTAATCGGAGGTGAGTCGCGTCGGGCCTTGGTCACGGCGGGGGCATCCGGCTTTACCAGAAAGACGATGGTCTGCGAGCGATCAGGGCGCGGCGATTTGATATTGAGCCGATTCGGCAGTGGCTGATGCAGGGCTCGCCACAACAGGCTCAGCAGCAGCGCATGTATTAACGCGATCACCAAGACAATCAGCGCGCGGTATCCCCTCATTCAGTCAGCCGGTTCGCTCGGTTCTTCAATAGCCGATTCGCGCTCAGGTCATCACGCCTGCGGAGTCAAGGTCTTGGTGACATGCGACTCGCCTTTCTCACCGGCGCCCGAGCCCGACGATTTGGCTTCCTTGTGCACCGTGATCAGGCGCTGACCCACCACGCTGTACACGCTTTGCTCGTCATTGTTGGATTCAAAACTGATCACGACAAAGGCGCGCCCCGAGACCTTGTCTTTGCTATGGCTGGCCAGGGGCGTGCCATCGGCAGCAATCCAGATGTCCAGACTGCCCTCGTACTCTTTGATGTACTTGCGGTCTTTTTCCGGGAGGCTCTCCAGCGGGAATTCAAACGACAACAATCTGGCAGGTTTGCCCGCGTAGGCTTGCACCTCTTCACGCTTGAATATCGCTTTTTCCATTCGACGTGCCAACGTTCCCGCTGCCAGGATCATGGGACGCAATTCGCCGGCGCTGATATCGCCCATCGCCGACAGCGTGGGCGTCTTTGCCTTGGAGTCCCTTTCCTTGGCGTTTTCTTCCGTCTCGACGCGGGCCAACAAGTCCTTGCCATACAACACCTGCAAGCCGCGAGCGCCATCTTCCAGGGTGACCGCAGCTTTGCTGAACGTCTCTTCCAACTCTTTGCCTTCGCCCTGGCGGGAACTGCGACTAATGTCCAGCACCGCCTTCAGCGGCGTCTGACCTTGCAGGCGAGCCAGCGCGGCCTTCAAATCGGCCAGGCCATCCGCTCGCACCCCCGTGGACGACAAGACCAAGCCCGCCATTGCAATCCGGCAGAGGACTGTGTTCGATAAACGCATTGTGTTGATTCCTTAATCGGGGTATTGATGATCAATCGCAGAAGAAAGTTCCGGAGCATGACGATCGATGTTGCCAGGCGCCCGTGCCAACGTGGCAAGAATGAACGCAGACTTGGCATTGGTGTACGCCTCCCTGTCACTGCCATGACGCACGGCCAGCTCGGCTTTCAGTTGGGCGTATTCGGCTGCGATCTTTGGGTTCGAACGCAGGGCATCGCGAAACTGAATGTGCTGCGTCCAGACTTCGCCGCCGTGAACGACGACATGCAAGTGGTGTGTGCGGTGACCGTTGGCCCAGCGCATAAACCATTGGCGATCGGTGAGCGTTTGATTGAACTCGGCTGACGTGGCGTAGCCCGCACTGCACAGCGGCTCATTGAGAGACTTCGCCACGTCCATGGAGTCGACCCCGACAATAAGGTCGATGATGGGCTTGGCTTCCAGCCCAGGAACCGCCGTGCTGCCGATATGCTGGATGTCGATGAACGTCATCGGAAACAGCGATAGCAATCGCTGCCGCTCCTCAAGGTAGCGCTCAGGCCACGAGGCATCGTAGGGGAGCAGCGTGACCTGCTCGTGAATCGCCGCCAACAGAGACTCTCGATGGTTCATTGTTCAGATGCCGCCCAGTGCTTTGGCCTGCATGTCCGGGCGCCGATCCAGCAGGTCTGCGGGCAGGCACGCTGCGATGACCGGCAGGGTTCGTTGCGAGCCGGTTTACCTGTCGCTTCCACGGGCCGTTCGTTGGTTTCCAGCTTGAAATAGCTTGCCATGCTACCCGAATTTCGAGACAGTTTTGCTGCTTCAACCACCTACGACGGTGGCATTGTCCCAGTATCGGCACTGTCCCTATTGACACGACGCAGATTCGTCATTAATATTTCGACGCGTATCTAATTAGACGCATTTGACAATACACGTGAGCACGCGCAACGACACTTTCAAGGCCATCGCCGATCCCAATCGGCGCGAGATCTTGCGGCTGTTGCGCAAAGGCGAAATGACAGCCGGAAATCTGGCCCAGCGCTTCGACATGACCAAACCGACCATGTCGCATCACTTCTCGGTGCTTCGTGATGCCGACCTGGTCACGAGCCGGCGCGAGGGGCAAACCATCTGGTATTCGCTCAACACCTCGGTGCTTGAGGATGTGATTGCGTGGGCGATCGACCTGGCAGGTGTTAGAAAAACGGGAGGCAGAAAGTGAAAGCGAACAAATTCCTGGTTGCTGGTGTTCTGGTCATTCTGGCCATTGCGGCCTATTTCGTGTCCTACCCCCATCTGGCCGAGCGGATTCCGCTGCACTGGAATATCGACGGCGCGGTGGACGGGTACGGGCCGCGTTACGCGCTATTGCTGCTCGGCCCTGGACTGATGCTGAGCGAGATGGCGTTGTTCGCGCTGCTGCCGAAACTCTCGCCCAAGCGCTACGAGGTGGACTCGTTTGAGCCGACCTATCTGCACCTGATGCTGGTGCTGGTGTCGATGTCCGGCTATTTTTTTGGAGTGCTGCTGTGGGCCGCGTGGACAGGGCCGGTGGACATCAACCGCGCTTTGCTGGCCGGCATATCGGTACTGACTATCCTGATTGGAAACGTATTGGGAAAAGTGCGCCGCAACTTCTTCATCGGTGTGCGCACGCCCTGGACACTGGCGAGCGAGCGCGTCTGGTATGCAACGCACCGATTGGCGGGCAAACTCGCCGTGTTCAGTGGATTCATCTGCCTTTTGCTGGCGTTGCTGGGCGCCGCCGTCTGGCTGTGGATGACGGTGCTATTTGCCGGACTGTTGACGCCCGTCGCCTATTCGTTCTACTACTACAAAGGTCTGGAAAAGCGGGGCGAGTTGGACGCTCCGGCCTTGTAGTCGGTGCCTCAGGCCGCTTCCTTGTAGAAATACTCCCGCTGCACGGCCCGCGTCGGCAAGGGCGCCACGGCCTGCTGGATGGCGTTGATGTGCGCCGGCGTGGTGCCACAGCAGCCGCCGACGATGTTGACCAGACCCTCGGCCGCGAACTCGCGCAGCAGGCGCGACGTGACCTCGGGCGTCTCGTCAAAGCCGGTGTCGCTCATGGGGTTGGGCAATCCGGCGTTGGGGTAGCAACTGATGAAAGTGTCGGGGGCGGCGCGGTGCAGTTCCTGGATGTAGGGTCGCATCAGGGCGGCGCCGAGAGCGCAGTTCAGGCCGATGGCCAGCGGCTGGGCGTGGCGCACGCTGTGCCAAAAAGCGGTGACGGTCTGACCGCTGAGGATGCGCCCCGACGCGTCGGTCACGGTGCCGCTGATGATGATGGGCAGGCGCTCACCCGTGGCTTCGAAATATTCGTCGATGGCGAAGAGCGCGGCCTTGGCGTTGAGCGTGTCGAAAATGGTTTCCACCAGCAGCAGATCGGCGCCGCCCTGCACCAACGCCTGCACTTGTTCGTGGTAGCCGGCACGCAGGGTTTCAAAGTCCACGTTGCGCGCGCCGGGGTCGTTCACGTCGGGGCTGATGCTGGCGGTCTTGGGCGTGGGGCCCAACGCGCCAACGACGAAGCGCGGCCTCTCGGGCGTGGAGAATTTGTCGCAGGCAGCGCGCGCTATTCTTGCCGAAGCCAGGTTCATCTCGTAGGCCAACTCGGCCATGTCGTAGTCGGCCTGGGCCACGCGCGTGGCGCCAAAGGTGTTGGTCTCGATCAGGTCCGAACCGGCGGCGAGATAGGCTTCGTGGATGTCGGCAATGACGTCCGGCCGCGTGATCGACAACAGTTCGTTGTTGCCTTTGACGTCGCGATGGAAATCCTTGAAGCGCTCAAACACTCCGTCAGGACCAGCGGAGCCGCGATACTGTTCCTCGCTCAATTTGAAGCGCTGGATCATGGTACCCATGGCGCCGTCCAGGATCAGGATGCGTTTGGACAGGATTTGCGGCAAGGCCTGGCCGCGGGTATAGACAATGGGTTTCATGCGTGCATTGTAGAAAACCGCGCTCAATCCGGCTGGGCGCTGGCCATTGATCTGAAATTCACCCTGCGAGTCGCACGCCGCAGGCGACGCTCGCAGCGCACAGCGCAAACACCACCGCCGCCACGATACGCGAGCGGGCATCGTCGCGCGACGCCTCCGTCGGCTGATCCAACTCCTTGTCGCCATGCAGCATGGCCGGCACCAGGTTGTCCTTTTTCTTTACGCGGTAATACACGATGGCGGCGACGTGCAGCAGCACCAGCACCAGCACAATGATCTTGCCGATGTCCGCGTGGTAGGTCGTTGCCAACTTGACAGCAGCGTTGGAAACATATTTCGTAAGCGGCCCGGAAAACGCAATATCGTCGTCGCTGAACATGCCGCTGCCCACTTGTGCCAGCAGGAAGAAAAGCATCGCCAGCACCGAGCCTGCGCCCAGTGGGTTGTGGCCCACCGAATGTTCTGTCAGAGCTTGGCCCCTGACGTATGCGAGCACCGCAGAGGGTCCGTGCACGAACGAGGAAAAGCGCGACCAGCGCCCACCGATGAAACCCCATACGATCCGGAACAGCAGCAGGCTAAGCACCGTGCAGCCCAGACGCATGTGCCAGGGCATGGCCTCACCGCCAATTTGTGCGGTGACCACCATGGCCACGATGCACAGCACCAACGCCCAATGAAAGATGCGGGTGGGCAGATCCCAAACCCTGATTCTGATTGCCATGAAAATCCGTAACTACTGATGCCCAAATGCGCCGGTGGGCGACAACCCGCAGCATCCGGTTGGGACAGTTCCTAATATTCGCTGGACAGGAAGATAACACGCCCCACCGCCCAAGCCATGGGTCACCGTCCCTATTGCCAAGTGGCCCGATCGGACCCACTCTCACGGCTGCTGAAACTCGACTCGTACCCGCTGCATGACGCACACATAGACGGCTTTCTCCACAGTCTCGACCACGCTAAGACAGCGCGGTGACCCGCTATTTCAAGTACTCGGATATCTTGGCGATACCCGCCATCGCACAGACCTCATCTTTCTCACCGCCAGGGGCACCCGATACGCCCACCGCGCCAATGGCAACCCCCGAAATCTTGATGGGAACGCCACCGCCGATCGCCACCACATCGGGAATCTGGCGCAGCCCCGCGTTGGCCGGAATATCGGTGAAGGTCATGAACTCCAGCGAGGTTTGATTGCGTACCCGAGCGGTATAAGCTTTCTTGCGGGCAAATTCCATCGTGTGCGGCGAGGTGCCGTCACCGCGCAGGGACCCGCGCACGATCCCGGCGTTGTCCACCACCACCACCGAAACCTTGTAGCCGTCCTTGGTACATTGCTCGATCGTGCCGTCAATGATCATCTGCACCATCTTCATGGAAACATTCTTCTCCACCAGCGCCGTCTGGGCACTGGCACAAGAGATGGATGCGGTCGCGATGGCGGCGACCGAAAGTGCGCGTTGTAGGGGCGTCATGGTGGTTTCCTGGTTGACGATAAATGAGTGTTAAAGCTTGCCCGGTTCGATAGAGTGAGGCTTGCTCAAAGCACAAAACCCATACTCCGGACGCGGTTATAGGCGCAACTCCGGCAGCACGGCGCATCCGGATGTTGACGGACTGCAGCGCCAGTTCCAGAACCCGCCGGTCAGCGGAATTTTCGTTACCTCGATACACTCCTTCCCCAGCGAGTCCACTGAACGAGCTTGCCTTCGCAAATCCACTTTTCAACCCCAAAAGGATATTCCATGAAAGCAATTTCCGCAGCTGTTTTGGCCGCATCCATCGCTCTTCTGAGCACCACCGCCATGGCGCAATTTGCCAAGCCGGAAGACGCTGTGAAGTACCGCCAGAGCGCGTTGACCGTGATGGCCAAACATTTTGGACGCCTGGGCGCCATGGCCAATGGCAAAGCCCCGTTCGATGCCAAGCAGGCGGCGGACAGTGCAGCCATCGTGGAATTCATGTCCAAGTTGCCATGGGCGGGTTTTGTCGAAGGATCAGACAACGTTGGCAATACGCGAGCCCTGCCCGAAGTCTGGTCGCAGTCCGCCAAATTCAAGGAAGCCTCGGAGAAGATGATGACCGAAGTGGCCAAGCTCAATGCCGCCGCCAAAGTCGGCACGCTGGACAGCCTCAAAGCCGCTTTCGGACCGGCCGGCGGTGCCTGCAAGAATTGCCATGACACGTTCAGGGCGAAATGATGATCCAGCGCCGTCGATTCGGCGTCCTTGGTTTCAGCACGGCCTCACTGCTGTTGCTGGCGCAGCGTCAGGCCTGGGCTTTGTCGTTGCGCGATCTGAGCGATGCCGACGCATCCAGGGGGCTGAAGGCGGCGCTGCAAGCCGGTGCGGTTTCGGCCATAGGATTGCTGGGAAAACCTGATGGTTTCCTGGGCAATCCGCGCGTGCGCATTCAGTTGCCCGGCCATCTGGAAGACGCTGCAAAATTACTGAAGACGCTGGGCCAGGGTCATCGCGTGGACGAACTGGTGACGTCCATGAATCGCGCGGCCGAAAGCGCCGTGCCCATGGCCAGGGATTTACTGGTGGGCGCCGTGCGCTCCATGCAGATCAGCGATGCGAAAAAGATCTTGTCGGGTGGCGACAACTCGGTCACCACGTTCTTCGCGGAGAAGACGCGCGCACCACTGGCGCTGAAGTTCCTGCCCACCGTGACCAAGGCGACCGAGAAGGTTGGACTGGCAGACAAGTACAACCAGGTCGCGGGAAAGGCGGCCGGGCTGGGACTGGTCAAAAAGGAAGACTCCAACATCCAGCAGTACGTCACGCGCAAGTCGCTGGACGGTCTCTACCTGATGATCGGCGACGAGGAAAAGAAGATTCGCCATGACCCGGTGGGTACCGGTAACGCCCTGCTGCAAAAGGTTTTTGGGTCACTCATATAGCGTGCTACGGTTAGCTTGAAAGTTCATGGGGCGTGATGCACCTGTGAACGTCTTCCCTGGGGCTGCAATAATTTCACACGGTCCCTCCATGCAAGTATTACCACGTCGCACTGCCGTTCTGGTGTTTCTGTCATTCGCCTTTGCCTACTTCTTGTCGGCACTGGTGCGCGCCATCACGGCCACGCTTTCACCCACATTGACGCAAGAGTTCTCTCTGACCGCAGGCGATCTGGGGTTGCTCGCGGGGGGCTACTTTCTTGGCTTTGCAGCGATGCAGTTGCCGCTGGGGCGATGGCTGGACCAGCACGGCCCCAAGAGGGTCCTGCTGTGTTTTCTGAGCGTCTCCGTAGTGGGCTGCATGGCCTTTT
This sequence comes from uncultured beta proteobacterium, assembly GCA_903832285.1. Lineage (GTDB taxonomy): Bacteria > Pseudomonadota > Gammaproteobacteria > Burkholderiales > Burkholderiaceae_C > CAIKVZ01. The sequence goes on from CAILAY010000055.1 coordinate 42,542, forward strand.
CCGCAGCCACCCATTTCCATGCTCTTTTGGCGGCACGGTTGTTGTGTGGTGCAGGCGTCAGCGCCTGCCTGATGGCACCATTGACCGCCTACCGCCGCTGGCTGGAACCCGCCCTGCAACTGCGCGCCAACTCCTGGATGCTGATGACTGGCTCGATGGGAATGGTCGCGTCCACCTTGCCGGTCCAATGGTTGATGCCAGTGCTGGGGTGGCGCGCCATCTTTTGGGGTCTGGCCGCATGCATCGGCCTGTCCATGGTGCTGGTGGCTCTGGTGGTTCCGCGCTGGCGCATGGCGACGATCGAACCGCAGGTCGATGAAGGCATGATGCGGGGCTACCGTCAGGTGTGGCGGCATCCCTACTTTCGCAGCCTGGTGCCGCTGGGGTTCTTCAGCTATGGTGGACTGCTTGCGATGCAAACCCTGTGGGCTTCGCCCTGGATGAACAAGGTGGCGAACTACTCGCCGCTGCAGGCCGCCACGGGCATGTTCTGGCTCAATGTGATGATGCTGTGCAGTTTCTGGCTCTGGGGCTGGGTCAACCCGCTGCTGGCAAAGCGCGGCTGGCATGCGAGTCGGCTCATGACCTTGGGTCTGCCCCTGAGCTTTATTTTTCTCGCGGTTCTCGTCGGCGCGGGTCCGCGCCTCGGGTCGGGCACAGCCGCCCTTTGGGCACTGTTTTGCATGAGTTCCACCTTTGTTTCGTTATCGCAACCCGCGGTGGCGATGGCATTCGAAACGGCTCTGGCCGGACGCGCCCTGTCGGCTTTCAATCTGGTCATATTCATGGGCGTGTTTGTAGTGCAGTGGGGCGTGGGGCTGTTGATCGATGGTTTCCAGTTTCTGGGTTTGACCGAGATAACCGCCTTTCGCAGCGCGATGGCGGTGTTTTTGATCTGCTGTGTGGCTTCGTACTGCTATTTCCTGATGACGAAACCGCATAATCAGGTGCTATGAACGGCATCTTCATTCTCGCCCACGCCCCTCTGGCGCAGGCATTCCGCGCCAGCGCGCTGCACGTGTTCCCGGAGTGCGGCGCCTATGTGTCGGCGTTCGACGTGCAACCCAACGTGCCGCCAGAAGAAAGCCTGGCCGGCGCGCGGGTTGCCATGGCCCAGCTGGGCTCCAGCCACACGCTGGTGCTGACCGACGTGTTTGGCGCCACGCCCTGCAACGTCGCGCAAAAGCTGGTGGATGGCGTGAACTCGAAGCTGATTGCCGGGCTGAACCTGCCCATGCTGTTGCGCGTCCTGACCTATCGCCATGAGCCGCTGGACGCGCTGGCGGTGCGCGCCCTGGCCGGCGGCGCCCAGGGCGTGATGCAGGTGACCATTACCGCACCCCAAAACCAGGTGAAGAGACCCCATGATCAAGAACACCACGACCATCAGCAATAAGCTCGGCCTTCACGCCCGCGCCTCGGCCAAGCTCACCAAGATGGCGGGAAGTTTTCCGTGCGAAGTGTTCATGTCGCGCGGCGAACGCCGCGTCAATGCAAAAAGCATCATGGGCGTGATGATGCTGGCCGCCGGCATCGGCAGCACCGTCGAAATCGAAACCAGTGGTGACCGGGAGCAAGAGGCCATGGACGCTCTTTTGACCCTGATAGCAGACAAATTCGGTGAAGGCGAATGATGAACCTTGGGGCGAGGCACCATGACCTTTAGCATCCACGGCTCACCGGTAGCGCGCGGCATCGCCATTGGTCGTGCGGTGCTGGTGGCATCCAGCCGGATGGATGTGGCGCACTACTTCATTGAGCCGACTCAGGTTAAGGCCGAGATCCAGCGCGCACGCGCCGGCCGCGACGCCGTGGTGGACGAGATTCAGCGCCTGCAGGTGGCGATGCCCAAGGACGCGCCGCACGAATTGGCAGCGCTGCTGGATGTGCACCTGATGCTGTTGCAGGATGAGTTGCTCACTGGCGGCATCAAGCACTGGATTGCGGACCGTCTGTATAACGCCGAGTGGGCGCTGACCTCGCAACTGGAAGTGATTGCACGCCAGTTCGACGAGATGGAAGACGAATACCTGCGCGAGCGCAAGGCCGATCTGGAGCAGGTTGTGGAGCGTGTTCTGCGCCACATGCGCGGCGTGGCGACACCCGTGACCCACGTCGCACCGCGGCGCAAAACGCAGCAGGACTTGTTGCTGGACGACACGGTGGATGTGCCGCTGATTCTGGTCGCCCACGACGTCTCGCCCGCGGACATGCTGCAGTTCAAGCAAAGCGTGTTCGCCGGCTTCGTCACCGATGTCGGTGGCAAGACCTCGCACACCGCCATCGTGGCGCGCAGTCTGGACATTCCGGCGGTGGTGGGTGCACGCCTGGCAAGCCAACTCGCTCGCCAGGACGACTGGATCATCATCGACGGCGAGGCTGGCGTCGTGATCGTCGACCCCTCGCCCATCATCCTGGCTGAGTACGGCTTCAAGCAGCGCCAGTTCGAACTGGAGCGCACCCGTCTTGCTCGACTGCGCAACAAGGCCGCGATCACGCTCGATGGCCAGCACGTGGAGTTGCTGGCGAATATCGAAATGCCCGAAGACTCGGTCGCTGCCCTTGCCGCGGGTGCGGTCGGCGTGGGCTTGTTTCGCAGCGAGTTCCTGTTCATGGGGCGTGCGCACAAGGGGCAAACACGCATGCCCGATGAAGAGGAACAGTATCAGGCCTATGTGCGTGCCGTGCAGGGCATGAACGGCATGCCTGTGACGATCCGCACTGTGGACGTCGGTGCCGACAAACAGCTGGAGTCGCGCCACGACAAGAATCCGGGCGATGAGGCCCACCTGAATCCGGCGTTGGGGCTGCGCGCCATTCGCTGGAGTCTGGCGGACCCGGCGATGTTTTTAACGCAGCTGCGCGCCATCTTGCGCGCGGCGGCTCAGGGACAGGTCAAACTGTTGATCCCGATGCTGGCCCATGCCAGCGAGATTCGCCAGACACTGGCACTGATTGATCAGGCGCGCACGGAACTGGATCAACGCGGACAGGCCTATGGTCCCGTGAAGCTGGGCGCCATGATAGAGATTCCGGCAGCAGCGCTCACGCTCGGGATCTTTCTCAAGTACTTTGATTTCCTGTCCATCGGTACCAATGACCTGATCCAGTACACGCTGGCGATCGACCGCGCCGACGAGTCCGTCGCGCACCTGTACGACCCGCTGCATCCCGCGGTGCTGCAATTGGTGGCCGCCACGATTGCGCAGAGTCAGGCCCAGGGCAAGAGCGTGAGCGTGTGCGGCGAAATGGCAGGCGACGTCACGCACACGCGGCTGCTGTTGGGCCTGGGGCTGCGTAGTTTTTCCATGCATCCTTCGCAAATCCTGGCAGTCAAGCAGGAGGTTCTGCGCGCCGATACGGGCAAACTCCGCGCCTGGGCACAAAGGGTGATCTCGGCCGAATATCCGGCTGAGCTGATGGCGGAGCGTTGACCCCCGGCGTGCAGGTCAGCGCTGGCGCAGGCCGATGGCGGCAGCGCCCACGATCAGCACCGTGGCCGCCACGACATGCAAACCAGGCCTCTCGTGGCGCAGGCACAGCAACAGCAGGGTGGAGAGCAGTGGCGTCAAAAAGCTCAATAGACCGATGCGGCGCGCGTCACCCGCCTTGAGCGCAGCGTCCCACAGAAAAAACGCGGCGCCCAGCGGCCCCAATCCCATCGCGGCAATCAGTATGAGATCGCGCAGACTCAAGTCCACGCTCGGCTCCAGCAGCGCATGACAAAGCAGCGACAGCAGGCCTGACAGCAGCGCAAAGCTGCCGATGGCGGCCGTAGCGAAGTGCGGCACGCGCTGCGTCAACAGCGAATAGCTGGCCCAGATGAAGGCCGATCCGAGAGCGGGTAGATAACCCCAGGCGAAGCCCGCATCGAGTGATTGGTTGCCGGCAATGGCGATCACTGCACCGCTAAACCCGACAACGGCAGCAAGCGCATGCAGCCAGCTAAAACGCACGCTGTGCAACAACACTGGCGCCAGCAGAACGATCAGCAGCGGCCACAGATAGTTGACCAGATTGGCCTGGACTGCGGGCGCAAAACGCAGGGCGATGAAGAACAGGAAGTGATACCCGAACAGGCCATACACGCCCAGCGCCAACGTGGGTACTGGCACGCGCCACTGGCGCAGGTCAAAGCCCGAAAGCGGCAACGCGATCAAACTTCCCGCGAGCAGCGCCAGCCCCGTGAGAAGGAACGGCGGCACGTGGGCGAGTGACACGCTCAATGACGCCAGTGTGGACCAAAGACCGATGGCCCCCAGCGCCAGAAGTGTTGCCGCTCGATTGTGCGATGCGTAGGTGGGTGCTGCGGACATAGCGGCCGATTGTGCCGCAGACCCTGTGCTGGCTCAGACCGGGAACGGGACCACGTGGCGGAAACGTCGCATGAAGCCGTCGGCCGCAGCCGGCGTTCTGTTGGTCGCCAGAATGGCCAGACCGCTGAAGGCCTCCATGCGCTGCATCAGGTAACTGATATCGATGTTGGCATAGCGGTCGTGGCTGTCCTTGACTTCACTTCGCTTGCCGAACAGCGCATCGGCCTCGTCGAAAAACAGCACCGAATCCTGAATTTCAGCGGCATCAAAGATGCGCCTCAGGTTCTTCTCGGTCTCACCAATATATTTGCTCACCACCGCCGACAGGTCAACGCGCACAAGGTCCATGCCCAGCTGCTTGGCGATGGTCTGCGCGGCCAGGGCCTGACCAGCGCCGCGCTCTCCCGCGAACAGGCACATCAGGTTCCTGCCATGCTGGAAATCCCGGCAGATGGTTTTGATGCGTTGATCAGGGTTCATATGCGCCTCCGGAGGTAGAGCCCCAAATGTACGTTTCTCGTCGGCTAAACACCAGGAAATTGGAGGTCATCAGTTTGCAATTTGTGAAGATAGTATTGATACTGGCCGCGCTGTTTGCGCAGCGCTCCATTCATCCCAAGGGACACCCATGGCCATTCAGACGCTCAGCAACCCAACGGTGCACTTAAGCTATCACGTAATGACGGGTTTGCGCCGGAAACTCGCCGGCAAATGGCGGATCTCACCGACGACGTTGCAAGCGTGGGCAGATTGAGCGGGAGCCGTGAGTCGCGCGATGAAGAAGTACTCGATCCTGTTTGTCTGCATGGGAAACATCTGCCGCAGCCCCACGGCGCACGGCGTGTTTCGCCAGAAAGTCATCGCCCACGGCCTGGTAGCCAGGGTCAGCGTTGATTCAGCAGGCACCCACAACTACCACCCTGGCAGCCCACCCGATGCACGGTCACAGACCCATGCGTCCAGGCGTGGATACGACCTGTCTGACCTGCGCGCGCGACGGGTGAAGGACGACGACTTCATCTGTCACGACCTCATCCTGGTGATGGACATGGACAACCTCACAGCGATGCAGAGCGAGTGTCCACCTGAGCAGTTGCACAAGGTCCGCCTTCTCACCGAATTCTGCAGGCTGGGCAACCGCCATGGCGTACCCGATCCGTACTACGGCGCTGCGAACGGATTTGAGGCCGTGCTGGATTTGATCGAGGATGCGTGCGAGGGGCTGATCCTGCATTTGAAACATCAGGGAAACACAGCATCACGGCCCGCGGATATGACCGTGAGGCCAGATCAGTCATGATTCGCAGCGGACGATTGCTGTCGTTCATACTGCTCTGCGCTGCCATGCCCTTACTCGGTCAGACCCTCCGTCAGGAATTTCCTCCCTATCCTGGTGATGCCAGCGGTCGCACGGAGACGGTCTCGGTCGAGGTGACGACGGGCAACAAGGGTCTGCGCAACTTTGCACTCAGCACCACACAGAGCCAGCGCGACAGCACGCCGAAGCAACGTGTGGTCATCGAGCATCCGGATGATCCCCGTGTGCGCTCCGCCAATCCCTTGTTCGACGCGCTCTTCACGATGGCGCTGGATGACGCGCGACTCAACAGCGTGAGTGAGATTCGCGACGGCTCCTACAACGAAGGGCTGCCCATCCCTTGCAACTGCTTCCAGACCGGCGAGAAATGGAGCTACGTCTGGACCCGCGACCTCTCCTATGCCGCTCACCTCGGGTTGGCGTGGCTGGATCCGCAGCGCGTTGTCAACTCACTGCTGTTCAAGACCAGCGGATTTCGCGCTGGCGTTGCGCTGCCGCCGGGTGTTCCAGAGGGTTCAACCCAGATCGTTCAGGACACGGGTTCCGGTGGCAGTTGGCCGGTAAGTACGGACCGCGTCACCTGGGCCTGGGGCGCTCAGGCTGCTTTGGATGTTGTTACGGGCGAAGGTCGAGCCGCGTTTGCCAGGCAGGCCTGGAGCGCGCTGCGCGGCACCCTTGAGGCCGATCGCATCGCCGCCTTTGATGCCGGCTCCGGTCTCTATGGCGGAGAACAATCGTTTCTGGATTGGCGCACACAAAGCTACGCGCCATGGATTGTCAACAACTTGTCGCGCATGTCGGGCAGCAAGGCGCTGTCAACCAACGTCTCGCATTACCAGGCCCTGCGTCTGGCCGTGCAGTTGGCGAACGAGCAAGGCGACAAGAGCAGTGCGCAGCGTTATGGAATGTGGGCGGAGCAGCTCGGCAGCACCATCAACCGCGTGTTCTGGCTGGAAGATGTCAAACAGTATTCAAGCCTCACCACCGACGACAACGTGCCGATGGCGTTGCACAAGTTTGACCTGCTCGGCACCGCACTGGTTGTGATCGCCGGTGTGGCGCCGCCCAGCCGTGCGGCCGACGCATTGGCGCGCTACCCCCACGCCCTGTTCGGCGCGCCGGTGATCTCGCCACAGCAACCGGGCGTCTACGTCTACCACAACCGTGCCACCTGGCCTTTCGTTTCTGCTTACGCGCTGCGCGCGGCTGCAGTGGTCAGAAACCCGGCAATCGCCGGTCATGCGCTGGAGTCGCTGCAGCGCGCTGCCGCATTGAACCTCTCGAACATGGAGAACATCGAGTGGCTGACGGGCAAGCCGCAGTTTGACGATGGCCCGGCCATCAACTCGCGCCGTCAGCTCTGGTCGGTGGCCGCCTATCTATCTGCGGTTGCGGAGAGTGTGTTTGGCGTGCATGTGACGCCCGACGGGCTGCGCATGGAGCCGTTCCTGACCACCGCGGCGCGGCGTTCTGTGGGTGCCGCAAAGACCAGCACGCTGTCCAATCTGCGGCTCTATGGTCGCACGCTGTCGGTGACGCTGCAGTTGCCCCGTATGCCGAAGGAGAAAGAGGCGGTGGGCTACTACCCGCTGGCGCACATCATGCTGAACGGCCGCGAAGTCAAGGGCACCCTCCGCGCAGCGCAGCTTGATGCAGGCTCCAACCAGATCGTGCTTCGCTTTGGCTCACTTCAAGCGGGAGACTCCCGCATCCATCGCGTGGCCGAAGTCGATCCCTTGAGCCACACCGATCCGCGAGCATTCGCACCCGAGGTTCCGGTGCTGCATCCGATCACGCGCCAAGGCGATCGGTTGCAGTTGCGCTTCGATGCACCACAGGGCGCCGGGAATGAATCGTTGCGCTACAGCATTTACCGCGACGGCGAGCTTGCCGCTGCTGCGCTAACAGGTCTCCACTGGACCGACACGCGCAGCGGCGCTGCAGCCGTACGCCACTGCTACACAGTCGAAGCAATCTACGTTCGCACGGGCCACCACTCACACACCAGCGAACCGGCATGCTTCGATGACGGTGCGGTCATCAGTGCGCAGTGGGGTGCTCCCTTCACCCTTGAGCACGCGGGTCACTACCGCTTTGAGTTGCTGTACGACAACCATGCCTATGCGCTGAACACGGGCGTGACCAACGCGGTCAAACTGCTGCGCGTCGTGGATGGCAGCGGGCGCGAGGTGCTCCGTGGTGTCGTGCAGATGCCGCATATCGAGGAGCGTGAGGGCAGCCACCCGCTACGACTGTCGACAGCGCTGCGCGCCACGTTGCCCGCAGGAACCTACTCGGCCGAACTGCTCGATTTCTTCAACATGAGCTACCTGCAGTCCAACGCCAGTTACAGCGGAGCAGGTGGCAGTGCAGGACCCATGAACACTGCGCACATCGAATCCTTGCGCATCATCGCCCTGCCCGCAGCACCCTGACGGTTTTGACAATCCGGCTCGAAAGAAGCGGCTTCACATGAATGCCCCTTGTCTTCCTATTGTCTTACAGCGCTGTAGCGGGGCTGCCGCGGGTTGGTTAAACTGCTGCCTCCTGAACTCCAGCAATCAATGACGGTACGACGATGGAATCGATTGCAAAGTCTGCTCAGCGCTCCTGCAAGAATTGCCGCTATGTTCTGCTGTCCGATACGGCCGAAAGCGGTTTGCGCTGCGGATTTGACTATTTTCAAAACCCGCCACTGGAACGCAAAGTCAAGCGCATGAGTCAGTTCGCAGAACTGGAACCCGTTGATTACTGTGACAAGTGGAAGGCCAAGGAATCGTTGGGTTGACAGTCGCGCTGCGGCTTTTGGTTCTGGCCCTGTCGCTGTACCTGGCCGGTGCCGCGCGCGCCGAAGGTCTGCAGGCAACGCCCCTGCCTGAGGGTCAATCGCTGCGCATGAGCGGACGGATGGACGACCCCCTTTGGCAAACCGCACCGCTGTACGACCAGTTCTGGGAGTACCAACCGCAAGATGGAAGACCGGCACCGCAAAGGACGACGGTCAAGGTGCTTTACGACAAGCGGGCGCTGTACTTTGGCATCCGTGCCTACGACACCGATCCCGCGCTGATTCGTGCCCCGCTGGTGCGGCGCGACGGAGTGCTGGCAGATCAGGATTTTGTCGCCGTTCTGCTCGACCCGATTGGGTCCGGCAAGTCGGCCATGTTTGTGCGCGTGAACCCGAAAGGCGTGGTGGCAGATGGCATCTATAGCGCTGTCACGAGCAACATGGATCTGGCGCCAGACTTCGATGTCGATGCACGGGCGGTGCTGCTGGACGACGGCTATGCCGTGGAATTGCGGATCCCGTATTCCGAGTTGCGTTTCGATGCGCACAGTGATCGACCGTGGCAGGTCCAGGTGCTGAGAAGCCTCCCACGCGAGCAAAACATATTGCTGGCAAGTGCCCCGCTGAAACGAAATTTCGTCAGCCAGATCGAGCTGATGTCCACACTCAATGGCCTGCACGGTTTTCCGGCGGATGGCGACTTCACGCTGCTGCCGCATTTGACCTTGCGTCACGACCGCAATCAGTGGGCCGATGGCACGGTCCACTCGAGCAATTACCTCGAGCCCGGGGTCGATATCAAGGGGCACCCGAGCGCCGAGTGGGTAGTAGATGGAACCGTCAAGCCGGATTTTTCGCAGGTGGAACTGGATGTTCCCCAATTGACCGGAAACCAGCAATTTGCCCAGCAGTTTCCCGAGAAGCGGCCCTTCTTCCTGGAGAGCAGCGATATTCTGGAAGCACCCACCATGATGGCGGAGCAAGGCGGTGGGGGATGGCGCTCGCTGTACACGCGCTCGATTTCGCAGCCCGGTTGGGGACTGCGCGCAACGCGACGCGACGCAGACTCCGAGGCCATCGTGCTGGCCCTTCACGACCGGGGCGGAGGTCAGATTCTGGTTCCCGGACCGTACTTCACGGATGCGGTCAGTCAACCCGCATCCGACGTGGTGTGGGCGCGCGGTCGCACCTACGTCGGCGGCCTGGGGCTCGCGGGTCTGCTCACCGACGTCAACTATCACGAGCGTGGGAGCAATATGGTCGGTGGCACAGACGTGGTGTGGAACTCCCAGTCGGGTGACCGCTTGCGCGCTCAATGGCTGCTGTCGAGCACCAGCGCCAAACCGGGCAGCACAGGTGCCTTGCAACGCCAGTCGGCTACGGGCGGCAGCTATGTGATCGTCGACTGGATTCGCAAGTCCGACACGCTGGAGCCATCGGTCACTTACCAGGAGGCGAGTGGTGGTTTCCGAAACGACAGCGGCTTCCTGGGTCAGAACGGATTTCGGCAGGCTACTGTTCAGCTGCTGCAGAAGAACGCTTTCGAGGGTGCCTGGACCGAGATTGACCCCTACCTGTGGTATCAGGAAACAGTTGCTGGCAAGGACGGCTCCACCGTCCTGCGGTGGCTGGATCCGGGGCTGTGGATTACCGGGCCGCATAACACGCAGATCACGGCCGAATACCATCCTGCGATGGCGCAGCGCGTCAAACCGGGTGGGCAACTGCACAGCTTCGATCAGTACTACCTCGAGGTCGATGCCGACCCCGCCTCCTGGTTCAACAAGCTGACGGCCAAATATTCCTGGGGTCGCCAGATGGACGTCGCCAACGATCGCGCGGTACCCGGCATCTATCTGCTGATGGACGCGCATTTTCGTGCCCTGGACCGGATGGAGATTCAACTGCGACTGGAGCAGACCGTGCTGCGCTCGCCCACAAATGCGATCGCGCTGCGCGATACGGCCGAGCAGGTGGTGGCCGTGTACCACGTGTCTGCCCAGGATTGGGTGCGCGCGATCTGGCAACGCGAGCAAATTGCACGCCGGGCGGTGCTGGCGACCGATGTTCCCGGTGGCTCGCAGTCAAGCGGCTCCGGTTCTCTGATGTTGAGCCATCGACTGTCCGCCCACCGCGTTGGTTATCTGGGAGTGAGCTACGGCAAGACCAGCGACAGCCCCGGCGTCAATATTCGCGGCACGGAACTGTTTGCGAAACTGCAATTTGATCTGTAGGTCAGCAGTCTGCCAGGGCATCAACATCGGCCCCGGATGCATCAGCGCCAAGCGGGGTCAATAGCGTGGACTTGCCCGATCCACTCGCCCCCATAATGACCACATGCTCTCCATGATCGACCGAGAACGACACGCGCCACACACTATCGAACACCGGGATGCCTGCAGATGGACCTGACCTCGCTGGCGCGCAGCTATGCGCGCTATCGCTCCTTTCGCCTTCAACACCTGGACGCGGAGCGAGCGCAGCAGCAGCAACTGATGCGCCTGCTCAAAACCGCCAAGCACACCCGTTTCGGCCACGACCACGGCTTTGAGTCGATCCGTTCGGTGACGCAGTATCAGCGCGCCGTGCCACTGCGAAGTTACGAAGATTTCAGGCGCGATTACTGGCACGAGAACTTCCCGCATATTGCCGGCGCAACCTGGCCCGAAACGATTCGCCAATTCGCGATTTCCGGCGCCACCGCCAGCGACCAGTACAAGCTGATTCCCTGCTCGAGCGCGATCATGCGCTCGCACCTGCGCGCGATCTGGGAACTCATCTCGCAGCATTTGCTGGCGCGGCCCGAAAGCCGGGTGTTGGGCGGATCGAATCTTGTTTTGTACGGCAGCCGCGAGTTGCGCGAGATCGCCCCGGGCATTGTCTCGTGCGACCTCACGGGACTGGGCTCCGAGGACGTTCCGCGCTGGCTGCGCCACTTTCGTTTCCTGCCGCGCGACGTCGAGATGCTGGTCGATTGGGAGTCGAAAATCGACCTGCTGGCACGCCAGGCGCTGGGCGGCAATATCAGGGCCGTGGCCGGGTACCCGAGTTGGCTGCTGTTCTTCTTTGACCGGCTGGCACGCGCCGCCGGTCGCCCCGAAGCCAGGGTTGCGGAGTTGCTCCCCAATCTGGAATTGATCGTGCACGGTGGTGTGCATCATGGACCGTACCGCGCGCTGTTCGAACGCATCATGGAAGGCAGCCGGGCCGAGCTGCGCGAAACCTATGCCGCAAGCGAAGCCTTCCTGGCGGTGGGTGACCGCGAATTCGGCGCGGGTATGCGCTTGCTGCTTGACAACGGCATCTTCTACGAGTTCGTTCCCGTGGCGGAAATCGCCAGCCTCCATCCCACCCGGCACTGGATCGCCGACGTGCAAACGGGTTGCGAGTACGCGGTCATCCTTACCACCTGCGCCGGTCTGTGGTCCTATGTGCTGGGCGACACGGTGCGCTTTGTGGACCTTGCGCCGCCGCGGCTGGTGGTGAGCGGCAGACTCGGCGTCTGGCTCAACACCTTTGGCGAACACCTGATCCAGGGACAGCTGGAAGAAGCCGTGGCGCAAGCTGCTGGCGCCATCGCGCGGGGCGTGACCGACTACACCTCGTTCGGCGTCGTCCCAGCCCACCCGGGCCTGGCCGGTCAGCACCATTTCGTGATCGAGTTTTCGCCCCCGGTCACCGATGCCTTGCAAATTGCGCGCTTCGCCTCGGTTCTGGATCAGGCTTTGTGCCGTCTTAACGGCGCCTACCGCGGTTTGCGCGAGAACGACAAGGTGCTCGCACCGCCGCTCATCAGCAGCGCAGGCGCCGGCACTTTTCATGCATGGATGAAGCAGCGCGGTCGGGTCGGCGGGCAGAACAAGGTGGCCCGTGTTCTCGACGACGCGGCGCTTCAGGCCAGCCTCTTGCGGCTCGTCGCGGCCAATTGAACTCACCGCACCGACACACCGCACCGTATCGCAGCATCAAAGACTGCTTGCGAATCGATCACCCGCCGGTCTATGATTTGGCGACACAGTGAAGAGACGAGTCCGGGCATGAGCCAACGACAGAGGGAACCCCCGATGGAACGCCGCTACACGTCAGAGGTTGTTCAGGTGGCTGCACTGCCGGAGTCCACGGTGGCAGCGATGGCGGGCTTGTACCTGGAGAGTTACGACGGCACTTCGGAATCTCTTTTCCGCGACGATCTGGCCTGCAAGGACGAAGCCATCCTGATCTATTGCGACGCGGAATTGGTTGGGTTCACGCTGCTGCAGGTGTTCACGACCCACTGGCAGCAGCGTCGGGTGCGCATCATCTACTCCGGCGACACCGTTGTTCGCCCCACGCATTGGGGGCAGCAGGAACTTGCCTTCGCCTGGATTGCACGCGCCGGGCAGATCAAGCAGCACGAACCGGTGTTGCCGCTGTACTGGTTCCTGCTGGTCAAGGGACACCGTACTTTCAAGTACCTCTCGGTCTTTGCAAAATCATTCCATCCGCACTGGTCCGCGCCACACGCCGACCTCAAGTCGCTGGCCGATCAGTTGGCCAATGACAAGTTCGGCAGAGACTACGACCCCGGCACGGGCATCGTCAGCTTCACCCCCTCTCGGGGCCATCTGAAGGAGTCCATAGCGTACAGCTCCGCACAGGAAATGACCAAGCCCGCGACCCGGTTCTTTTTTCAGCAGAATCCGCATTACCAGCTCGGGCACGAGCTGGTTTGCCTGTGCGAACTGGAACTTGCCAACTTGAAGCCGCTGACCGGCAGGCTCTTTCGCAAAGGCGAGGAGGTTGCATGCCAATGACGGGCAACCCATGGGCGACCCTGCCCGCATCCGCCAACGAGACGACCCCATCGGTCTGGTTGCAGGCCATGCTGTCGCGCAACGCGAGCGCGTGCTATCTCTCGCAGCTCGGCAGCCCGCACACGGTTCAGTCGTTTCGTGATCGCGTGCCGCTGTGCCATTACGAAGATCTGCTTGCCTGGCTGGACCGAATGCAGCGCGGCGAACGCGATGTGCTGTTTGACGGGTCCCCCATCGCCTGGGAGCGTACGGGCGGAAGCAGCGGGGGCGGCAAACTCATTCCCTATTCGGCGCCGGGGCTGCTGGATTTCCAGCATTGCCTGGTGCCCTGGCTTGCCCGCACTGTCAGTCAAAACAGCATCTCCGGCAGCGCCTACTTCTCCATCAGTCCGGCCACGCGCGCAGCCGAATGGATCGGGCAAGTCCCCATCGGTTTGCCTGACGGCGCCTATCTGGGAGCACAGGCCGGTGCTGTGCTGGCGCAGCAATCCGCCGTCCCCAGCGCCTTGGGTGCGCTGCGGGACCCGGTGCAATGGCGCGAACAGACACTCGCGGCACTCAGGCAGGCCAGTGCTCTGGAGCTGATCTCGGTCTGGAGCCCGACCTTCTTGCTGCGGCTGCTGGACGACATCCCGAATCCGCGGGCGTGTTGGCCGCGCCTGAAGCTGATCAGCTGCTGGACTTGCGGCTCGGCGCACCGCTATGCGCAGCAACTTCAGCAACGCTTGCCCTGGGTGAAGATTCAGCCCAAGGGCCTGCTCTCGACCGAAGGCGTGGTGACCGTGCCGGGCGTTGACGACGCTCCCGTGCTGGTGCGTCATGGCTTCTTCGAGTTCCTCAATCAGAACCATTGCCTGCTGGAAAGCGAGCTGGTCCTGAATCAGGAATATGAAGTCGTGATCACGACCGCCAGCGGCCTGTACCGCTACCGCACCGGCGATCTGGTGCGGTTCGCCGGTCGCGACAGCGGCGGCAACGCCATCCTCGAATTCATGGGCCGCGGGGCGCTCGTCAGCGACCTCGTCGGAGAGAAGCTGACGGAGCGCTTTGTCAGTCATTGCCTGGATGGGATCGGTGGCTTTGCCATGCTGATTGCAGACCCGGTGCGCACCGGCTACGTGCTGGTTTGCGAGCGGCAGACTTCGCGGCAGCAGCTTGAGGCACTTGAAATGAAACTGAACGCGAACCCGCAATACGCCTACGCTCGTGACCTGGGCCAGCTCGCGCCACTGCGGGCGCTGGTCTGCCCGCAGGCCTTCTCCATTGTCGAGCGAACCCTGCTGGTGAGAGGCAGCCGTTTGGGCGACGTGAAGCCGCTGGCACTTCGTGCCGAAGCGTTCTGGCTCTCCCTTTTCGAGGAACCCCCGCCATGACAATAAGCATCGCACTCATCTCCCCCAAGGGCCCGCTGTACCGTGCACGCGGCGGCATTTTCAAGAAGTCCTTGCGCTACCAACCGCTGACACTGACCACACTGGCGGCCCTGGTACCGGCGGATTTGCAGACCCGGATCAGCCTGCATGACGAAGGCATAGATCCCATTCCCGACAGCATTGACGCCGACCTTGTCGGACTCACGGTGATCACCGGTACCGCAAAACGCGCCTACGAACTGGCGGCGCGTTTTCGCTCCGAAGGCCGGACCGTGGTGCTCGGTGGACCTCATGTCACGTTGTTGCCGCAGGAAGCGGCCCAGCACGCGGACTCGATCTGCGTGGGCTACGCGGAGGACAGCTGGCCCGAACTGCTGCGCGATTATTCGCGTGGCGCCTTGCAACCGTGCTACCGGCAGGCGCCGGATTTCTCGCTGGACCGACCCGACATGCCGTTTGCGCGGCGCGATCTGTTCAGCAACGGTCAATTTCTCACGCAGGCCGTGTTCGAGGCGACCCGGTCCTGCGCGCATGACTGCGAGTTCTGCGTGGCGCCCGCGGCCTGGGGACACCGGCAATACCAAAAACCGGTCGACTGGGTGATCCGCGACATCGCACAGTTCGGCCAGAAGAAGTTGATCTTTGTGGACCTGAATCTGATTTCCGATCGTGCCTATGCACGCGAGCTGTTCACGAAATTGATACCTTTGAAGGTCGAATGGTTCGGCCTGTCGACCGTGCTGCTGGCGCACGACACCGACCTGATGGAACTGCTCGCACGCAGCGGTTGCAAAGGACTGTTGCTGGGTTTGGAGACAGTCAATCCAGCCAGCCTTGCCGACGCAAAAAAGAAGTTCAACGGTTCCGTGGGCTTCAAGCAACTCATAGGCGATCTCCATCATCTGGGCATCGCGGTCCAGGGTTGTTTTGTTTTCGGCCTGGATCACGATCAGCCCGACGTGTTCGATGCCACCGTCGAATTCGCGCTGGACGCGGGCGTGGATCTGCCGCGCTTCGCCGTGTTGACGCCGTTTCCCGGCACGCCTTTGCACACGCGGCTGGAGCGCGAAGGCCGCATCCTGAGCCGCGACTGGGAACTCTACGACGGCCAGCACGTGGTGTTCCAGCCCCGCGCCATGTCGGTGCAGGAACTCGCGCAGGGCCATGAGCGCGCCTGGAAGAAAGTCTACCGCTGGTCATCCATCGCCAGGCGCCTGTGGGTGGCGCGTAATTTCCAGCCGCTGGCGCTGACGGCGAACCTGGGTTACCGCTTCTACGCCCACAACTTGCACCGCTTTTATAACTGCGACTGGCCGATACAGGCGCTGCCGCCCGGATTGAACGCCCTGTCAGGCATTCAGATCACCACTTCCAACAAAGCCGTATGCGGATAACGCTGATCCAGCCCGCGATCGGGCACCGCATGGGCGAGTCCTATATCCGCTCCTGGCAGATGGAGCCGCTGCCCATCGCCACGTTGACCGGTCTGACACCCGCAGCGGTCGACCTGCGCTTCTACGACGACCGCATGGAGTCCATCGCCTATGACGAGCCCACCGACGCCGTCGCGATTCCGGTGGAAACCTATACGGCGCACCGTGCCTACCAGATCGCCAGCGAATACCGGCGCCGGGGTGTGCCGGTGATACTGGGCGGCTTTCATCCAACGCTGGTGCCGCAGGAAGCCGCGCGCTTTGCCGAAGCCATCGTGCTCGGCGAAGCCGAGTCGATCTGGCCGCAGGTGGTTGATGACCTGCGACACGGCACGCTGCAATCCCGCTACCGTGGCGAGCGCGGCGCGCTGGCTGGCGCCGCCGTGGACCGCAGACTGTTCCTGGGCAAACGCTACCTTCCCATCGGTCTGGTCGAAACCGGAAGAGGCTGTCGTTTTCCCTGCGAGTTCTGCGCGATTCAGACGTTCTTCGAGCGCAGCTACCGCTCGCGCCCAGCCGCCGACGTGGTGCGCGAGTTGCAAGGGCTCAAGGGGCAGAAGAAACTGTTCTTCTTCGTCGATGACAATTTCGCCGGAGACATCAAGGCCGGCCGGGAATTGCTGCCGCAAATCGAGGCGCTGAAACTGCGCTGGATCACGCAGATGAGCATCAACGCGGCGCACGACGAAGCCTTTGTGGCGCAACTCGCTCGCAGCGGATGTCGCGGGGTGCTGATCGGCTTCGAGTCCCTCAACGAAGAGAATCTCAAGCTCATGAACAAGCGCTTCAACACCATGAAGGGTGGCTACGTGGGGGCGCTGCAAAACCTGCGACGGCATGGCATATCGGTGTACGGCACGTTTGTGTTCGGCTACGAGCACGACACGGCGAACTCCTTCCACGAAGCCGTGGAGTTTGCGATCGAACAGGACATGTACGTGGCTGCGTTCAACCACCTGACACCGTTCCCGGGAACACCGCTCTATGCGCGACTCCAGTCCGAAGGCCGGTTGCGTTTTGACGCCTGGTGGCTCGACCCGCGCTACCGCTACAACGACCTGCCCTTCAACCCCGTCAACATGGCGCCGCAAGAGGTCACGAAAGGCTGCGTGCAGGCGCGCCGCAGCTTCTATGCCTGGCCCAGCATCCTCAAGCGCAGCCTGCGCAACCGCAGCGACTTCTTCATGTGGCGCAACTTTTTCCCGATCAACGCGCTGCACCGGGGCGAGGTCGCGCTGCGCAACGGTTATCCGCTGGGCGATGAGGCCTTCCATGCCGCGCTGATCGAGGTGGCATGACAACGTACACGCTGGCCACTGAGCAGGACGATCCGCTATTGCGGGAGTTGCTGCGCGAGAACGCCATGCCATCGTGGGTGAGCATGACCATGGAACGCGAGCCTTCCTACTTCGCCGGCATGAATCGCTTTGGTCTGGACTGGGTCGTGCTCGCGCGCCAGGACAACAGGCCCGTGGGGATGTACGCGTGCTCGGAACAGCCGGTGCATTTGAATGGTCTCGCCACCGAGCTTGGCTATCTGGGCGGCCTTCGAATCCCTGCTTCTCAGCGTCATCGCGTGCGGCTTTTCCGCGAGGGCTGCGCCTCGATCCGATCATTCTCACGGCCCCGGAATCCCGAACTCTGGTACACCAGCATCGCATCCGGAAACCGGGTGGCACGCCGCTTTCTGGAGGCCAACCTGCGCGGCATGCCGCACTACTGGCCCGTCAACGAGCTGGTGACCCTGGCACTGCCGGCAGCACGCGCACAAAGCCGGCTCCTGTGGCGCGCGGCCCGCCCCGAGGAAATGCAGGCGCTCTGCGCTCTTCACAATACCAGCGCCGCGCGCTTTCAGTTCTCGCCGGTGCTGACTCCACAGCTATGCAGCGCGACCGGTGCGGACTTTCACGTGGTGGAGCAGCGTGGCGCACTTGTGGCCTGCATGGCCTTGTGGGATCAGCAAAGTTACAAGCAGATCGTGGCCCGTGCCTATCGCGCGCCGCTGGCCCGGCTTGTTCCGTTTTACAACCTCTATGCGAGATGGAGCCGCAAGGTGGAACTGCCGCGCCCCGGGCAAGCGCTGGAGCAAACCTGCCTGGCCTTCCTCGCCGTGTCGCCGCAACTGGAGCAGGGAATCTGCGCGTTGATCCAGGACGCCTTGAAACATTGCACCACGCCGGTGTTGACCTTGGGCCTGCACGACCAGCATCCCTGGCTTGACCAACTCACGCGGACGTTTCGCCCGCTGAGCTACCGAACCCGCATCTACGCGGTCAACTTCGATGGGCCCATCGCGCTGGATGGCAGAGCGGCGCAGCCCGAGGCGGCGGTACTGTGAAGATCGCACTGGTGCGTCCCAACATGGGCGACTACCGCTCCAGCGACGCTATGCCACCTCTGGCCATAGGGATTCTGGCGGCCCGCTCCCGGGGTCACGACCTGGCGTTCTACGACGACCGGGTCGAGCCGGTTCCCGAGACGCTGGACGTCGACATCGTGGCGCTGAGCGTGGAGACTTTCACTGCACGCCGGGCCTACCAGTTGGCCGACCGATTCCGCACCCAGGGTCGTCGCGTGGTCATGGGCGGCTACCACCCGACCTTCCTGCCGGAGGAAGCGTTGCAGCATGCGGATGCCGTTGTCGTGGGCGATGCCGAGGGCGCCTGGGAGTCCTTGCTGGCGGACGCTTCAAGTGGGCAGCTGCAGCGTATTTACCGGGGCAACAACCGGGCCAATCTGGCAGAGTATCCGGTCGACCGCAGCCTGTTCGCAGGAAAATCCTATGCGCCTGTGGAACTGATTCAATACGGCCGCGGCTGTCGGTTCGCCTGTGACTTCTGCTCGATCCACAGCTTTTACGGCAGCCACGTCAGGGTCCGGCCGGTCCAGGCTGTGCGGGACGAACTGCAAGCGATGAACCGCAGGCGGCTGTTCTTCTTTGTCGATGACAACCTGTTCAGCACCAAGGAAAATCTTCACGCCTTGCTGCAGATGTTGGCGCCGCTGAAGCTGCGCTGGGCCTGCCAGATCAGCATCGATATGGCACGCGACCCCAGTCTGATGGACGCACTCGCGCAGGCCGGCTGCCGCTACGTGCTGATCGGTTTCGAGAGCCTGGAACCGGACAACCTGCGACAGATGGGCAAGGGATGGAACAAGGTCGCCGGCAGCTATCGGCAGGTGGTGCGGGAATTGCATCTGCGCGGCATCGGAGTCTACGGAACATTCGTCTTTGGCTACGATCACGACACCCCCGACACGGTGCGACGCACGATTGACTTTGCGCTGGAGGCGCGACTCGACATCGCCAACTTCAATCCGCTGACGCCCACACCGGGATCGGCGCTTTACCGCCGACTGCTGAACGAGAACCGGCTGCTGACCCCCGTGTGGTGGCTGGACCCCGAGTACCGCTATGGCGACCCCATCTTCGTTCCTCGGGGCATGACGCCGGACCAATTGGCACAGGGTTGCTTCGAAGCCAAGAAGCAGTTCTACGCGTGGTCTTCGATCGCCGGACGCCTTCTCGACACCGACCAAAGGTTCTCGCTGTTCGGCGCCTCCATGACCTTGATCAGCAATGTCATCTCGCGGCGCGAAGTGGTGCGCAAGCAGGGGCGGCTGCTGGGAGCATAAGGCATCATGAAACTTACGCTGATCAAACCCGCCATTGGCAGCCACGGGCGCAACCGATATGTGGACGGGGGCCGCATGGAACCGCTGATGCTGGGTGTGCTGGCAGGGCTGACACCACCCGACGTCGAGGTGGTCCTTTACGACGACCGGATGGAGCCCATTCCTTACGACGAAACGACGGACCTGGTCGCAATCACCGTCGAAACCTACACCGCACGCCGCGCCTACGAGATAGCGGGCGAATACCGGATGCGGGGCGTGCCTGTGATATTGGGCGGCATGCATGTCGCCCTGCTTCCTGGGGAGGCCGCGGGCCACGCCGACAGCATCTTCGTCGGCGACGCGGAAGCCGGCTGGGCGCAGGTCATCGCCGACGCGCGCCGTCACCGGCTCCAATCGCGCTACCACGGCGCACCGGGCGTGGCACAGAGCGCAGGCGTGCAACCGCGGCGTGATCTGTACCGGGGCAAGGGCTACCTGCCGGTGTCACTGATCCAGTTCTCGCGTGGCTGCCGCTTCGCCTGCAACTTCTGCGCGGTCAGCCAGTATTTCGACAAACGGCACCACCTTCGGCGCATCGACGAGGTGGTTGCGGAAATTGAGAGTCAGCAGCGCAGCTTCCTGTTCTTCGTCGACGACAACATTGCCACCAACCGCAGTGCCCTGAAAGAACTGTGCCACGCGCTGATCCCGCTCAAGGTGAACTGGATCAGCCAGGCGAGCCTGGATGTCACCCGGGATGGCGAACTGATGGGCCTTATGGAGAGGAGCGGCTGCTGGGGTAACGTCATGGGTTTCGAGTCCATCAGCCCGCAAAGCCTGCGTGACGCGAAAAAATCGCCGAACATCCCGGGGTTTTCCAACTACCAGCGCGAGGTCGCGGTGCTGCGCGAGCACGGCATGCAAACCTGGGCCGCGTTCACGCTGGGACACGACCACGACACTGCGCTCAGCATCGCGGCAACAGTTGACTTTGCACTGCGCAACAAATTCAGTTTTGCCGCCTACAACCTGCTCATGCCTTACCCCGGCACTCCGCTGTACCGCAAGCTGGAACGGGAGAAGCGCCTGCTTTTTGACGGCAAATGGTGGCTGCACCCGGACTACCGGATCAACCAGGCGGCGTTTGTTCCGGCATTGATGTCGGCGGCCGAATTGACCGACGCCTGTGACGCGGCGCGCACCCGCTACAACAGCGTTGGCGCCATGCTGCAACGCTTCACTGGCCTGCGCATCAACCTGCGATCAGTCGCGCGCGCCATTTCGTTCTGGCGCTACAGCCTGCTGTTTCGCCGGGAAGTTCAAAAGAAGCGCGGCCTGCGCTTTGGGCTGCGCTGAGGTCAACGTTCAGCTTGCCTACGGCGCCAGCAGTGCATTGACCGCGTTCAGGTCTTCGGCCTTGAGCGTGCCGTTGGCCTGGCGCAGCTTGAGGCCGCCGGTGAGCACGTCGTAGCGCGCCTTGGCCAGCTTGGCCTTGGTGTCAAAGAGCTGACTCTGCGAGTTCAGCACATCGATGTTGATGCGCACGCCCACCTGGTAGCCCAGCTTGTTCGCGTCCAGCGCGCTTTGGCTG
>CAILAY010000056.1 GCA_903832285.1 uncultured beta proteobacterium
GCGGGACAGACCAAAGTTACGCGCAGCGAGTTTTGCTCTGTCCTCAACTGATCAGGGGTGTTCTTGCGGGACAGACCAAAGTTACGCGCAGCGAGTTTTGCTCTGTCCTCAACTGATCGAACGCCACGAACCCGTTCCCGCAGGCTGGATAATGTGATCTCGAAGTGCAGGGAACAGGGACATGGGCATGGATCAAATCAGACGAAGCATGGGTGCGACCGGCCAGCGCGGCTTCCTGCGCTGGCTGCCACGCAGCCTGGAGCGTCAACTGATGCTGCTGATGGCCACGTGTCTCGTGATATCAATTCTGGGTTACGGCAGTTACACCGCCAAAAGGCAGACCGATCTGGCGCGCATGACCGTCACGGCGCAGATGGCGGCGCTGGCGCAAAACCTGGCCACGATCAATGCGCATTTACTGCTCGACAGCGATTTCGACAGCATCGAGAAGATCGCCATCCAGACCGCCACCGTGCCGGGAATTTTCTCGGTACTGGTGACCGATGTTTCGGGCAAGCCGCTAAGCGAGGTGGTGAACCAGAATGGGCGGTGGTCACCTCGCTTCAGCACGCAAAAACTGCGTTTGCCCGAAACCTATGAACCGGTGACGCAGGTGGAGAAGCGCGATGCCAACTCGTCGCAGCGGGACTTTCTGGCGGGCAACGAAGGCACCATATCGGCCTGGCAACCCATCACTGCGCCGGGCGACACGCGCCTGGGATGGATGCGTGTGAGTTACCGCCTGGACAGCTTTAACCAGACTGCCAAGGATATCTGGATACAGGCGATGGCGGTGATCGTGCTTGCCATCGGGGCGACCCTGGGCCTGCTGGTGCTGGTGTTGCGCCTGCCCATGCGGGCGCTACGCGCGGCGACCCACTTTGCAGGGGAACTGGACCACGCGCTGGGAGCGAAACTTCTGGTGTCCCACGGTGCCGCCGAAATTGAGGCATTAGGCGCCGCGTTGAACGTCGTGTCCGAGCGCCTGTTCAAACAGAACAAGGACCTGAGCAACCAGAAGTTCGCTCTGGATCAACACGGCATAGTCAGCGTTGCCGATTTGAATGGCGACATCAACTACGTCAACGACAAGTTTTGCGAAATCAGCTGTTATTCACGCGCGGAACTGATAGGGCAGAACCACAGATTAATAAAGTCCGATGGCCAGGCGCCTGAATTCTTTGCCGAGCTTTGGCGTGCTATTTCCACGGGAAAGGTTTGGCACGGTCAGATGCAGAACCGCAAGAAGAACGGTTCCTTCTATTGGGTCGATTCGACCATCGTGCCACTGCTTGACGCGGACGGACAGGTGCAGCAGTACATCGGAATTTGCACCGACATTACCGCCATCAAAGAGCTCGAACAGTCGCTACAGGAAGCCAGCGCGAAAGCCCAGGCCGCCAACAAGGCGAAGAGCGAATTTCTGGCCAATATGAGCCATGAAATCCGCACACCCATGAATGGCGTCATAGGAATGACCGAACTCGCACTGGACACCCAACTGGACCCTGACCAACGCAGCTACCTGAGCAATGTGAAGAACTCTGCGCAGTCGTTGATGACCATCCTTAACGACATTCTTGATTTTTCCAAGATCGAAGCGGGAAGGCTTGACATGGAGCGCGTCCTCTTCGATCTGCCCCAACTGATTCTGGAGACACTGGCAGGCATACAAATACGCGCCGCGCGCAAAGGGCTGACGTGTTCGTGTGATCTGCCTGCGGATTTGAGCGCATCCGTTGTTGGCGATCCCGGGCGCTTGCGTCAGGTCCTCACCAACTTGTGCGACAACGCCATCAAATTCACGCGGCAGGGCGGTGTGACCGTGCGTGTGCAGAGCACCGATCTGGGCGCGCAGGGCTATGAAGCTCAGGTGTCGGTCAGTGATACCGGCCTGGGCATCGCGCCTGCCAAGCATCAGCTCATATTTGCCGCTTTCTCACAGGCCGACAGTTCGACCACGCGCCAGTATGGCGGGACCGGATTGGGGTTGACGATCAGCGCACGGTTGGTGGAGTTGATGGGTGGACGCATTTGGGTCGACAGCGTTGAGGGTCAGGGCAGCACGTTCCATTTCACGGTGCGCGTGGGTCGCGCGTTACCGCCGACCGGCAATGTCGAAGATGTTGCTGCGTCGGCTGACACTCCCGCATCGGCAGGCCGCGAGCGGCACCAGACCGGACGCCCCTTGCGCGTGCTGCTGGTCGAAGACCATGCCGTGAACCAGCTTCTGGCCACCACGCTTTTGAAGAAGTGGGGCCACACGGTGGTGTTGGCGGATAACGGGCAAAAGGCGGTAGAGCTGTTCCCCACGGCAGCCTGGGACATTGTTCTGATGGACATGCAGATGCCCATCATGGGAGGCCTGGAGGCCACGGCGCTGATTCGTGCCAAGGAGTCGACGGCGCAGCGTGTTCCCATCATCGCCGTGACTGCAAATGCCCGAGCCAGCGACCGGGAAGCCTGCATGCAGGCGGGCATGGACGATCATTTGTCCAAGCCCATCAGCGCAGCGGCCCTGCAAGCGATGCTGGCGCGGTATTGTCAACCGTCAGCGTGATCCGTGGTGCAGCGCTTATGCTTGCATCTTTTCCATCAAGAACTCAGATCATGAAAACAAAATCCTTCCTCGATATTTCCGATGTTCGCTCCATTGCCGCGGCCGCTGAGACTGAAGCGCTCAAGAACAACTGGGCCGTGAGCATCGCGATCGTAGACGACGGCGGGCATTTGCTGTGGTTTCAACGCCTAGACGGTGCAGCACCGATTTCATCGCATATCGCTCCAGGCAAGGCGCGTACCGCCGCCATGGGACGGCGTGAGAGCAAGGTATACGAAGACATGATCAACGGCGGTCGCGTTTCGTTTTTGAGTGCATCGCAGCTGGACACGATGCTCGAAGGTGGTGTGCCTATCATCAAGGACGGGCAGTGCATCGGCGCGGTGGGTGTGAGTGGCGTCAAGTCCGCCGAGGACGCGCAGATTGCACGAGCCGGTATGGCTGCGATCGGGCTATGAGTCTTATTAAATTGGGCGCTCGCACCGTGTTAAGCGCGGGTGCGATGCTATGTGTTGGAGCGGGATTGGCACCGGTCTGCGCGCAGGGCGCAGCGGCGACGGAGTCGCGCATTGCGCTGGTCACGCTCTATCCCGGAAGCGCCACGGTGGAGCGCGTGGCCAGGCTGACTGCGGGCGCGAAGAGATTCGTTTTCACTTGTCTGCCTGCAGGCCTGGATGCGCAGAGTCTGGCCGTCACCGCCGATGCGTCGGTGCGCCTGGGCGAACTGTCGGTGCTGAACGAGGAGCGCGAGGCCGTGCCTGCATGCGCCGGCACGGTTCTGGACGGGCGCATCCGCGAGTTGGAAGACAAGAAGGCCCAGTTGGGAGCCGAGAATGAAGCGCTTGCCATCGTGACGGGCTACCTCAAGACGGTGACCGCCGCGGACACGAGCGGCACCGGGACACGCGTGGCAACCGATCCGAAAAATGTCGCCGCAATGGCGGATGCACTGCGTCGCACCGGACAGGATGCGCTCGCGCGCCAGCACCTGATCAGCCGCCAGCAAGAGGAATTGGACCGGGCTCTCAAGCCGCTGCTGGCTGAACGCAACCGATTACAGACCGGACGCAACCGCGTGGTGTCGGTAAGCCTCTCGCTGGACGCGCCTCGCGAGGCCGAACTGCGCCTCACATACCAGGTAAGTGGCCCCGGCTGGGCGCCAACCTATCGCGCCTTGCTGGACACGCGCAGCAACGCGCTGCGGCTCGAGCGTCAGGCTCAGGTGTCGCAGGCCACCGGCGAAGATTGGCTCGGTGTCACGATGCGCTTGTCCACCGGGCAACCGCGTCGCGGCACCACCGGTCCGCAGCCCAGCCCCTGGCGCATCGGCATTGCCGAGACCCGGCAGGAGGTGGCGCGCGCCAAGTCCATGATCATGGCGGCGCCGGCGGCACCCGCCTTGCTATCGGCAATGGGAGGTGCCGACGGGCCGCAAGAGGAATCGTTTGACGTGAGCGTGTTCAACAACGCTTTCGCTACCGAGTTTGTGGTGCCGCAGCGTATTGACGTCCCCTCTGGCGGGCAACGCGTGACGCTGGCACTGGGCGCGCAGGACGCCAATGTGACGCTGCTGACGCGCACGGCGCCGCACGCCGACGCCAGCGCCTGGCTGGTGGCGGAGATGCCGCAACCCGAAGGCGTGTGGCCCGCGGGGGCGTTGCAGTTGTACCGCGATGGTGCCTACGTGGGTGCCGACACACTGCGCTCGGGCGGCAAGGGGCCGCTCTCCCTGTCGTTTGGTCGCGATGAGTTGGTGGTGGTTCACGTGGAGCCGCAAAAGGACATGCGCGGTAGCACCGGCTTCGTCGGTTCGCGCGCCGAGCGCACGGTGGAGCGCGCCTACACGGTGGAGAACCGGCATCGCACACCGATCGCGCTGCAAGTGCTGGAGGCTTCGCCCGTATCCATCGACGAGAAGGTGAGCGTGGAGAACAAGTTCGATCCCAAACCCGAGTCTCTGGCCTGGAACGAGCAACCGGGTGTGGCGTTGTGGACGGCGCACCTGGACGCGGGCAAGACGGCGCGTTTTACCGCCGCCTATGCCATCGGCTACCCCAAGGACGCGCGCTTGCAGGAGAGCCGGTGACGCTGGGCCATTGCTACGGGGTCGCAGCGATCTGGCGCAGCGCCTGCTCGAACACTGCAGCCGGCTGGCCGCCCGAGATCAGGTGGCGGTCGTTGATGATGACGGCCGGCACGGAGTGGATGCCGGCTCCGGTGTAGAAGGCTTCGCGCTCACGTACTTCCTCGGCGAATTCGTCGCTGGCCAGAATGGCGCGGGCGCGCTCCACATCGAGTCCGGCCTGCGCCACGGCGCCCAGCAGCACTTCGTGCGACTCCATGTTTTCACTGCGCGTGTGGCAGGCTGCGAGAAATGCCTGCTGAAGCTTGTGGGACGGACCAAGAGTTGCGCGCAGCGAACTTTGCTCGGTCCTCAACTGATTAGACGCGGGTTGAATTGTCGGGTGATCCGCACCGGCCCAGTGCAGCAGGCGGTGCGCGTCAAAGGTGTTGTAGATGCGACCACGCCCACCGGCGTTGAAGCTGAAGCCCACGTCGGCGCCACGCTGCCGAATGGTGTCGCGAATCTGCGTTTGCTGTGCGGCGCTCGAGCCGTATTTCTGCGTCAGGTGCTCGCTGATGTCTTGACCACCGGGAGGCATCTGCGGATTGAGTTCGAACGGCTGAAAGTGCAACTCGGCAGTGACTTCGCCCTTGAGGTTGGCGAGTGCCTGCTCCAGTGAAGACAACCCGATGGCGCACCATGGGCAGGAGATGTCGGAGACGAAATCGATTTTCAGTTTGTGTGTCATGGCAGTTTGCCTCAGGAGCCCGGGCTGAACCCGGTCGGTGGAAGACTGATTTTCAGTCATCCTGAAGATTCTTGCCGAGCGCCGCGGCGCGCAGCAGCTCATGCGATATCCTGTGCGCTATTTCAACAGGGTGATGCATGACGGATCTGGATCGACGCAAGTTTCTGCGCAGCAGCGCCCAAGCCGCGGGCGCCGCTGCACTGTCCGTGTTCCCGCCTGCGATCCGCCAGGCGCTCGCAGTGGAGCCGGATCGTGTCACGGGGACGATTCAGGACGTGGCGCACATCGTCGTGCTGATGCAGGAGAACCGCTCCTTCGACCACTATTTCGGCAGCCTCAAGGGTGTGCGCGGTTTTGCCGACCGGTGGCCGATCCCGCTGGAAGGGCGAGGCACAGCTCAGGCTCGCAATGTGTTCCAGCAGTCGCGCGTGAATGGGCAAGGGTCGGAACCTGTGATGCCATTTCATCTGGACACGCAGCTGAACTTTGCCTTGATGCGCACTGAAGGCACGGACCATACCTGGCCTGATGCCCAAAAGGCCTGGGGTCAGGGCCGGCTCAATCACTGGACCCAGGCCAAGGGCGAACACGCCATGGGCTATTTCGCGCGTGCCGACCTGCCGTTTCAATACGCGCTGGCCGATGCCTTCACGTTATGCGACGCGTACCACTGCTCGTTTCAGGGCGGTACCACACCGAACCGGCTATTCCTTTGGACGGGGACCAATGACCCGCTGGGTCTGGGCCATGGGCCGGCCACATTCAACGATCTGGCGACGTTCCAACCCAAGCCGGGGCAGGGCAGCTACACCTGGACCACGTACCCGGAGCGGCTGCAGGCCGCAGGCATCAGCTGGCAGATCTATCAGGACATCACCGACAACTACGATGACAACTCGCTTGCGTTCTTCAAGGCCTATCGCGATGCCTACGCAGCACTGCCGGGCGCGTCAGTCGACCTCAAGGAGCGCGCTTGCACCACGCGCAATCTGGAACAACTCAAGGCCGATGTGTTGGCGAATCAACTGCCGCAAGTGAGCTGGATCGTGGCGCCCGAGTTGGGCTCCGAGCACCCGGGGGAATCCAGCCCGGCGCAGGGTGCGGATTACTCGGCGCGGGTATTGGAGGCGTTGAGCGCCAACCCCGAGGTCTGGAGCCGCACCGTGCTGATCCTGAACTACGACGAAAACGACGGTTTCTTCGACCATGTGCCTCCGCCTGCGGCCCCGTCCTATCTGGCGTGGCACGCCGACCCGGCGAAGGCGAAACTGGCCGGAGGTTCCACGGTGGATACTCGCGGCGAGTACCACGAGCAGCTCGTGAGTTATCGCAGCACGGCGCAGGACAAGGCCCTGCTGCACCGGCCCTACGGTCTGGGCCCAAGGGTGCCGATGCTGGTGATTTCGCCCTGGAGCCGCGGCGGCTGGGTGAACTCGCAGGTGTTTGATCACACATCGGTGATTCGCTTTATCGAGCAGCGCTTTCGGGTGATGGAACCCAATATTTCGCAATGGCGTCGAGCGGTCTGCGGCGATCTGACGAGCACGCTGGATTTCGCCCACCCGAATACATCGGCACTGCCGAAGATGCCGCCGACGAAGGAGTTGGCCCTGCGTGCGGCAGCACTGCCAAACCGCAGCATGCCGGTCAGTCCCGCCACGCCCGTCGCGCCCACCCAGGAGCCGGGAACGCGGCCATCGCGCGCCTTGCCGTACGAGCTGCACGTCAATGCCAGGCACGAACCCGACACGCGGATGATGACGCTGCTGTTTTCCAACACGGGTACGGTGGCAGCGGTGTTTCATGTCTACGATCGGCTCAATCTGGGGCAGAAACCGCGGCGCTACACGGTGGACGCGCACCGGCAAATCGATGGCTCATGGGCGCTGGCGGCTCAGGGTGGAAAGTACGATCTGTGGGTGTTGGGGCCGAATGGATTCCATCGCCACTTCACGGGACAAGGGTATCTGCAAGACGCATCCCACCGTCCGCTGCCGGAGGTGGAAGTTGACTATGAGCCCGGCAAAGGGGAACTCACGGCAAGGCTGCGCAATACCGGCAGCGTGGCTTGCAGCTTTGAGCTTAAGGCGAACGCCTATTACGACAGCCAGCCGGTATTGCACGAACTCCCGACCTACGGCGTGATGGTGCATCGCTGGAATATCCAGGCCAGTGGACATTGGTACGACTTCACGCTGCGCGTGCCGCAAGTCCCGGGTTTCAGCAGGCGTTTTGCCGGACGCATGGAGACCGGTGCACCGTCCACTTCGGATCCGGCATAGCGATAATCGCCGAGCTACAAAAATCAGGGAGTGAAGATGTCGCGAAAGAGTGAATCAGTGGATGTGGTCATCATGGCTGCGGGCAAGGGCACGCGCATGAAGAGCAAGCTGCCCAAGGTCTTGCACCTGCTGGCGGGACGGGCCCTGCTGGAGCATGTGATGGATACCGCATCCGGTCTCGGGGTGCACAGCATGGTGGTGATTACCGGCCACGGCGCTGCAGAGGTGGAAGCGGTCTGCACCCATCGGTTCGGCGCCGCAACCCATTTTGATTTGACGTTCGTGCGGCAGGAGCCGCAGTTGGGAACGGGTCACGCGGTGCAGCAGGCTGTGCCGGTGCTGCCCGACAATGGCGTGACGCTGATCCTGAACGGCGACGTGCCGCTGATCGAAGCCGCAACACTTCGTTCTTTGCTGCAGGAGTGCGCGGGTGAAAGGCTTGCACTGCTCACCGTGGACATGCCCGACCCCAGCGGTTATGGCCGCATCCTGCGCGTCGGAGACGCGGTGCAGGCGATCGTGGAACACAAGGATGCAACGCAGGCGCAGCGCGAGATCCGCGAGATCTATACCGGCGTCATGGCGCTGCCCACCGTGCAGTTGAAGAAATGGCTGGCGTTACTGCGCAACGACAACTCTCAAGGCGAGTTTTATCTCACCGATGTCGTGAAATTTGCGGTGGCCGATGGCGCGACAGTGGTGGCCTGCAAGACCGCCGACAAGGTGCAGGTGGACGGCGTGAACAGCCCCGTGCAACTGGCCGAACTGGAGCGTGCGTACCAGATGCGGCAGGCGACAAAACTGATGGAGCAAGGCGTGCGGCTGGCGGATCCGGCGCGCTTCGACGTGCGCGGCGAACTGGTCTGTGCGCAGGACGTGTCGATCGACGTGAACTGCATTTTTGAGGGCCGCGTTTCGCTGGGTGAAGGCGTGCGCATCGGCGCGAACTGTGTGATCGCCAATGCCAACATTGCAGCCGGTGCCATGGTTCATCCCTTCACCCACATCGATGGCGAAGTGCTGGGCGTGAGCATCGGCGAGGGTGCCCTTATCGGGCCGTTTGCGCGCCTGCGTCCGGGCGCGGAACTGGGCGCTGAGGTGCACATCGGCAACTTCGTGGAGGTGAAGAATTCGAGCCTGGCGCGCGGCGCCAAAGCCAACCACCTGGCCTATCTGGGCGACGCCATCGTGGGCGAGCGCGTGAACTTCGGCGCGGGCAGCATAACCGCCAACTACGATGGCTCCAACAAGCACCGCACCGTGATCGCGGCCGATGTGCACGTGGGCAGCAACTGCGTACTGGTGGCGCCCGTCACCTTGGGCGCGGGCGGCACGATAGGTGGCGGCTCCACCATCACCCGGGACACGCCAGCCGGTGCGTTGAGCGTGGCGCGGGCCAAGCAAGTGACCATCGCCAACTGGCAGCGGCCGAAGAAGATCAAGCGCTGAGCAGGGCTGGGTCAACGCCTACGCTGGCTTGATCGCCTTCAGTGGCAGGCGTGGCTCGAACTTTGCGCGCTTGATGGAGAAGAATGCCTTGACATTGCGCACGTTCGCGTCGCTGGTGAAGAGCCGCTGAGCCAGCGCCAAATAGTCGGGCATGTCGCGCGCTAGCACCACCAGGCAAAAATCGGGGCCGGGGCTGACCCGGTAGCACTGCTGCACAGCCTCGTCCGCTGCCACGCGAGCTTCGAAGGTGTCGCAGCAATCGCTGCCTTGCCGGTCCAGCGTCACCTCCACGATGACGGTCAAACCATGACCCAAAACCGCTGCCAGTTGGTCGCTGTCGAGCAGCGCCACCTGACGCGCGATCAGGCCCGAATCGCGCAGACGTTTGATGCGCCTCAGGCACGTGGGCGGCGAAATGTGTGCCTGTTCAGCCAAGGCCTGATTGCTCGGCGAAGCGTCAGTTTGGAGCAGGTCGAGTAGTTTCATGTCGACTTCGTCAATGGTTAATATATTCATAAAAGTTTATAAAATGAAATAAATTGACAATTTGTTTTAACTGTGAAATAAATAATAAAAAAGTAAGTCGAATTACATTGAATATTTTACATTGTAGCCGCTAGCATCGGTGCATTCTGATTTTGGAGTTGACCTATGTGCGGCATCGTCGGCGCGGTTTCGAACCGCAATATCGTTCCCATCCTGGTACAGGGCCTGCAACGCCTGGAGTACCGCGGCTACGACTCCTGCGGTGTCGCGGTGCATGCCAGCGGCGGCCTGACGCGGGCGCGCAGTACGGCGCGCGTGGCCGAGTTGCAGGCGCAGGTGACGCACGACAAACTTGAAGGGCACACCGGCATAGCTCACACGCGCTGGGCCACGCATGGGGCTCCGGCGGTGCACAACGCCCATCCGCATTTCAGCCATGGAGCGGGTGCGGCTGACGCCCGCTCGCCCCGAGTGGCTTTGGTGCACAACGGCATCATAGAAAATCATGACCAGTTGCGCGGCGCGCTGCAAACCAAGGGCTATGTGTTTGCGAGTCAGACCGACACCGAAGTGATTGCCCACCTGATCGACTCGCTCTACGAAGGCGATTTGTTTGAGGCCGTCAAAGCGGCGTTGCCGCAATTGCAGGGAGCCTATGCATTGGCGGTGATGCACAAGGACGAACCGCAGCGGGTGGTCGGTGCGCGCGCCGGTTCACCGTTGATCCTGGGCGTGGGCAAAGATGGTGCAGAGCATTTCCTGGCCAGCGACGCCATGGCCCTGGCGGGCGTCACGGACAGAATTGTCTATCTGGAGGAAGGCGACATGGCCGACCTGCAACTGGGTCGCTATTGGCTGGTGGACCGCAGCGGCCGCTCGCTCAGTGCCGAGCAGCGCCCGGTCAAGATCGTGCATGCGCACAGCGGTGCTGTGGAACTCGGCCCCTACCGGCATTACATGCAAAAGGAAATATTCGAGCAACCGCGCGCCATTGCCGACACGCTGGATGGCGTCGCTGGCATCGTGCCCGAACTGTTCGATGGCATGGGAGAGTCGGGTGCCAGTGCCTGGCGAGTCTTCAAGGACATCGACTCGGTGTTGATCCTCGCCTGCGGCACCAGTTACTACAGCGGCTGCACCGCCAAATACTGGCTGGAAGGCATTGCCAGGATTCCGACCCAGGTCGAGGTGGCCAGCGAATACCGCTACCGCGAATCCGTGCCCAACTCCAAAACGCTGGTCGTCACCATCACTCAATCGGGTGAAACTGCCGACACGCTGGCCGCCTTGCGTCATGCGCAAAGCCTGGGCATGACACAGACGCTGACCATCTGCAACGTCGCCACGTCGGCCATGGTGCGCGAGTGCAAACTCTCCTACATCACGCGTGCCGGTGTGGAGATCGGCGTGGCCTCGACCAAGGCGTTCACGGCGCAACTGGCGGGGCTGTTCCTGCTGACGCTGGCGCTGGCGCAGGCCAAGGGGCGGCTCTCGGAAGCCGAAGAAGCTGCGCATCTGAAAGCCATGCGCCACCTGCCCGCGGCGTTGCAGGCAGTGCTGGCACTGGAACCTCAAGTCATGTCCTGGGCGGACGACTTTGCGCGCAAGGAAAATGCACTTTTTCTGGGGCGCGGCATGCACTACCCGATCGCGTTGGAAGGTGCGCTCAAACTCAAGGAGATCAGCTACATCCACGCCGAGGCTTATCCTGCGGGTGAACTCAAGCACGGACCACTGGCGCTGGTAACGAGCGAGATGCCGGTGGTGACTGTGGCACCCAATGACGCGCTGCTGGAAAAACTCAAAAGCAATCTGCAGGAGGTGCGGGCTCGAGGCGGCGTACTCTACGTGCTGGCCGATGCCGACAGCCACATCGAATCAGCAGAAGGCATTCACGTTATCCGTATGCCCGAGCACTACGGTGCCCTGTCACCGTTGCTGCACGTCGTGCCCCTGCAACTGCTGGCTTATCACACCGCTTGCGCCCGCGGCACCGACGTCGACAAGCCACGCAACCTCGCAAAAAGCGTGACCGTGGAGTAGTTTCGTTAGTGGGTGTTTTTGATTGATTGGAACAAATAAAGTCCGTCGGAGTGAAATAAAGTCCGTCGGGAATTTTTCGTATAGTGGAATATCGATTCCAACCAATTTGAGTTGTGGGCGGAGTAGCTCGCATAGACCCGCACGACGGGATAGACCAGATCCAAGAATTGCAGGTGAGCTACCGGAAATTCCATTTTTCTGAATCGCTGCGCCCGACCGGTTTGCAAAACACAAGACAAGGTAAGCCCGTAAATGGACTCGGAAGCGGTCGTTGAAGTTTTCCCGGACCTACTTCGGCCATGCAGCGAAGGTCGTGTTCACCAGTGACTGCAGTCCGACAACCTGATTTTTATGTCGACCTTGTGGTCGCTCAATCGCGACTGCCAAATGGAGGACTCGACCAGATTACGACATTGGGGTCGGTGTTGCATTGCGGACATTGGTGGAACTTAACCCGGTCGTTCAGTCCGCAAAAGTGGAAGATGAAGGGGGTCTAATCAGAACGGGCATTCAAAGCTACTCGTCAGCCAGCAGCGAGTTGTAAATCAAAGCGCCCATGATGGCACCTGCGATTGGGGCTACCCAGAACAACCACAATTCACCTACAGCGCCCGTTTGGGCAAATAAGGCAGGGCCGGTACTGCGTGCAGGATTCACAGATGTGTTGGACACGGGGATCGAAACCAAGTGGATCAATGTCAGGCACAGTCCGATGGTCAAGCCGCCAAATCCGGATGCTGCACGCTTGGCAGTCACGCCCAAAATGACTATTAGGAAAATGGCCGTCATCACTACCTCACACACCAGCACGGATAGCATGCTGAAATTACCAGGTGAGTTAGCTCCGTAGCCATTGCTGGCAAAACTGCCTACGCCAGTGAAGCCAGTTTTACCCGACACAATCAGGTACAGCACGCCGGCAGCGACTATCGCCCCCAGCACTTGGGAAATGATGTAACCGGGTAGTTCTGATGCTGAAAAGCGCTTGCCAACAACCAAACCGATGGACACGGCTGGATTGAAATGTCCGCCGGATATGGGACCAAAGGCATAGGCACCGGTCAC
The DNA here is from genome assembly GCA_903832285.1 of uncultured beta proteobacterium. GTDB lineage: Bacteria > Pseudomonadota > Gammaproteobacteria > Burkholderiales > Burkholderiaceae_C > CAIKVZ01. The sequence goes on from CAILAY010000056.1 coordinate 12,699, forward strand.
CACGGTCAAGCCAAACGCCAATGACACGCCCAGTAGACCGATTCCGACTCCAGGGAAGGTTGCGGCCAGTACGGCGCTACCACAACCGCCCAGCGTCAACCAGAATGTGCCCAAGAACTCTGCAGACCACTTCTTTGTATTGCTCATGATGAATGTCTCCTGAGGGTTGAAATTCGACGTTTCGGACAAGTTAATCGTAACGCTAAATCAGCGGGTTGCTACGAAGAACAGGACAGGCAAAGGAACATGAATCCCAAACTAAAAGTCTGCTTTGCCCTTCCAGGCCGTGCCTGTGAGTGACCGGTCCTCGCTTTCGCGAGTGGCAGGATTGGGCACGACACAGGTGCCGACGACAGGCTGGTCCCCGGTAATTCATGTTTGACCTCGCCAACGGCAGCTTCGCGGCAGCCCGCTTATGCCGCGGCTTTTCACCAGCGTAGAACAGCAGTCATCCAGATTTCCAGGCTGCAAGCCAGCAACGGGCAAAAAGTTCGTGCCGACCAGTGACTGCAGCCTGGCAACCTGATTTTTATATCGACTTTGTGGTCGCTCAATCGCGACGGCCAATTGGAGGACTCGACCAGCAGCCGTTGTAGGCTGGAGGCTGCTTCGCGTGAGCCTGATCACCAATCCTGATGGGTTCGGCCGGAATTTGCGATCAAACTCAAACCTCTCGGCGACGGCTTCATCAAGCTGATCAAGATGGTCGTTCCCGTGCTAGTGTTCTGCGTGGTTGTACACGGGATCGCAGGTGCTGGCGACTTGAAGCGAGTGGGGCGCGTGGGTGTCAAAGCGCTTATCTATTTTGAGGTCCTCACGACGATAGCGCTGCTCCTGGGTCTGGCGCTGGCCTACTATTTCGAACCCGGTGTCGGCATGAATGTCGACGCGAAAGCGCTTGATGCAAAGGCTATGAGTGCCTATGTCGAAACCGCAGGCAAACTAACCGGTGGCGGAACCGTCGACTTCCTGATGAAGTTGATTCCAACCACTGTGGTGAGTGGCTTTGTCACGGGTGATGTATTGCAGGTGTTGTTGTTCGCGGTGCTATTCGGTGGTGCGCTGACGATGCTGGGTAAGGCTGGTGCGCCGGTGGCTGACTTCATCGATACGCTTAGCCACGTACTGTTCAAGGTCATGGGCATCCTCATCAAGCTGGCGCCATTGGGTGTACTAGGCGCCATTGCCTTCACGGTCAGCAAGTACGGTATTGGTTTTCTCAAGCAGTTGGGTTTGCTGGTTGCTCTGCTTTTCGGCGAAGTAGCGATATTCGTCTTCGTGATCCTTGGCTTCGTCATGCGGATGTCTGGCTTTTCAATCGTGAAGCTGTTGAAGTACCTGCGCGAGGAATTGATGGTGGTATTTGCCACAACCTCGTCTGACAGCGTGTTGCCACAGATCATGGCCAAGCTCAGAAACATGGGCATTCGTGACTCGACAGTTGGTCTTGTCATTCCCACCGGATATTCGTTCAACCTGGATGCTTTTTCTCTCTACATCACCTTGGCTGCGGTGTTCATCGCTCAGGCCACTAACACGCCGATCACGATGATCGACTTGTTGACCATCTTGGCTATCTCGCTCGTGACATCGAAGGGTGCACATGGTGTTCCAGGTTCGGCCATAGTGGTCCTGGCGGCCACATTGCAAGCGATTCCGGCCATTCCTGCGGTCGGATTGGTTCTGGTGTTGTCGGTTGACTGGTTCATGGGCATTGCCCGGGCTCTGGGCAATTTGGTCGGTAATTGCGTGGCCACAGTAGCCGTGGCTGCCTGGGAAGGTGACATCGACCGCGAGAGAGCCCATGCTGTGCTGGACGGTCGTGTGATTCCATCGATCGATAGCGACGTTGACTCCAGCGCTGCGCCGGTGGCCGCTCGGGCTTGATTCGCACATCAGGAAAAAGAGTTGCCAATGGCCAGTCAAAATGAGATCGCGCAACAGGTGGTCGAGTCGATCCTTGCGCAGAAACTCGCCCCCGGCGAGCGGCTCGGCGAGCAGCAACTCGCCGACCTGTACGGCGTCAGTCGAACCCTCGTTCGGGAAGCGTTGATGCAGTTGCAGGCGCGCGGTTTCATCGAAGTTCGGACGCGCAAAGGCTGGTATGTGGTGGAACCTTCGTTTGAAGAAGCGTGTCACGCTTTCAATGCTCGACGCGTCGTTGAGACTGGGATACTGCGCGACGCCGGCAAGCCCCTGCAGTCGGTTATCCGTCAAATGCGCCAGCATGTGGCACAAGAGCGTGATTCGCTCAACGCAGCGGACGCCGCCACGCGTTCCTTCCTGCTGGCAGACTTCCATGTCTGCCTGGCCAAGTGCCTTGGCAACCCTTTGCTGACCGACGTCATACGGGACCTCACTGCGCGCACGACGCTGGTCGCAACGCTCTACCAGTCCACACACGGTGCACGTCAATCGTGTGATGAACATGAGGCGATCGTCGCCGCCATGGCGGCGGGCGATTTGTCGACGGCTGAGAAGCTGATGGCCACTCACATTCGCAACGTCAACGACGCGCTGGTCGAATCCTTCGCGTCGGTGGGGGACCCTGAAGAACGTTTGCGCGCATCACTGGCGCCCTTGCCTCACTCGTAGCAACCGCTTCGGGGCTGCCCCCCGCTCACGAAAGTCATCATAGGGGTCCGAAACCCATTGCCTATGACAAGTATTTCTTGGCGGCCTTCAGCCACGCCGTGCCAACGAAGGAATCTGAAAAATTCTGCCCAATATCCGACATTGCAGAGATCGCTTGATGTTTCTGCGGGTCGACGCTGTGGCAACGCAACCATCCGAAACACTGCCATCGATCTGCGGCAGTTCCTGAGATTTGTAGACTATTTAGTTGACTCCCCAGCCTGCCCAGGTGCAATTCGATAGAGCCGACTACTTGGGTCGTCTGCGTTCGCAAGCGAACAGACCACTCACAGACGCTTGTTTGGATCGACTGTCGATGGGATAACCCGACGAATAGGATGCCCCTTCCTAAAATATATTTTCTCTGTTTTAACCCCGAATCGCGCACCCGAACGTTTCACTCAACTCCTCAACCACTATTTGGAGTTCAGCGATGTTGCGCCAACAGTCCATTTTTTCTGCCGCTCTTGTCCTGTGTTTCATGACCAGCCCGCCCGCCAAAGCCGTTGGCAGCCTGGCCGACCTCACCGTCATTGACCGAACGACGGGCGAATCATTGCCGGTTCACTATTACCGGGGCGACTACTGGGTTGCGGGCCGACCTGGCGCCAAGTACGCGGTGAGCCTTTGCAGCCGAGATGGAGGGCGCCTGCTGGGTGTGATATCCGTCGATGGGGTCAATGTACTCAATGGCAAGACGGCCTCCACCAACCAGTCTGGCTATGTTTTTGCAGGCCATCAATGCAACTCCATCACCGGCTGGCGCAAGAGCGACACCGAGGTTGCGGCTTTTGAATTTTCTGCTTCCAGCGATTCCTATGCTGCTCTGACGGGGCGCCCGAATCAGGTTGGGGTCATTGGGGTTGCCCTGTTTCGTGAACGCCTGCCTGAGCCAGTGGTTTCAGCACCGGTGTACCGCTCCGAACCGGGTCGAATGAACGACGAACGGGCTGATGCGTCGAGTAAATCCAAACAGGAAGTGCCCGCGGCCCCAGCGCCAGCCACTGCTGGGCGCGCGATGCGATCTTCGGGCATCGAATCGGGCTTGACCTCAAAACAGGCCTTTGATGCGATGGAACGCTCGACTGCACAAACCCTGGCAATACCCAAACTGGGCACAGCCCACGGAGAGCGTGAACAGTCCTCCGTGTCTTACACCCAGTTCGAGCGCGCAAAACCCATCCCCAACGAGATCATCCGCATCCGTTACGATAGTCGTGAGGCACTGGTGGCGATGGGGGTCATTCGTATGCCAGATCGCATCCCGGTGAGCCCCAATCCGTTCCCTGTTGCCGAATACACGCCGGATCCTCCGGCGCGTCCTTATTGAACCGCCGGAGGTCGGATAATCCGGTCCATGCCGGCCCCAGCAACGACACCACCACTTGAGGATGCGCTACTCATGCAGAAGTATGCGAGTGGAGATGAGAACGCTTTTGCGGTTTTGTATGACCGCCACGCCGCCTCGACCTGGCGATTTGTCATGCGAAGCGTGCGCAACACGGCTGCGGCGGATGATCTGACCCAGAACATCTGGTTTGCAGTGGCCAGAAGTGCCGCAACCTACACCATACGCGCCAAGTTTCGGACCTGGCTTTTTACGATTGCCCATAACGCTGTTATTGACCACGTCAGAACGGAGCGGTCCATCATCAGCCTGGATGCGCTGAGCATAGATAACGCCGAAGAGACAGTGGATGTAGCCAATGAACTGGTCGCCAACTCTGGATTTGGACCGGTGCGGCGCTTGGAATCCAAGGAGCAGGCAAGGGCGTTCCTGGCCGCCATCGAGCAATTGCCCATGGAACAGCGCCAAGCATTCTTGTTGCAGGTAGAGGCGGGCATGGATTTGGCCGAAATTGCGAAGGCTACTGGTGTGAGCTTTGAAACGGTCAAGAGCCGCTTGCGCTACGCTCGAAGCAAACTGAGAGACCTTTTGATGGACTTTGCATGAAAAACGAAGACGATCTCAAGGCTCTGTATGAGGATGCGAACCAACTGGAGGGCGGGCAACCAGACGCGCGGGTGCGCGAGGCAGCAATTGCGCACGCCAAAGCGGTTCAACCTGCAGGACTCTTTACTCGGCAAACGGATATCCCGAACGTGGGGCAGGTGAGAACTGCACAAACAGCCGCGTCAAACTCGGGCAACTGGAGAATGGCGATCGCAGCCAGTGTTGTGATGGTGCCCCTGCTGGGTTTGCTCGTGTCACATCTGCACAAGCCGCAAGATAGCAACGCTGCCATACAGGTTGCTTCAAATTCAGTTTCTCGTGAGTCTGCAGCCGGGAAACAAACCGACACTCGATCACCAGATTCGATGGCGGCACCACCAGTTCATGATCAAACCAAATACAAAGCGACAGCGCAATCCACTGCGCCTACTGCCAAGCGCACCGATGCAAGTTCAATTGCTGATCAGGTCAGTCGCTCAGACGCCGCAGCGATGGCTAGCAGATCAAACAAGTCAGACGACACCAGCTCCAGCGCGCGAACTGAGGTCGTCATCGTCGCCAAGCGGGAAATTTCAGATGCAAAAATGGCCGAAGAATCCGCGCGTGTGCAGACGATGGGCGCAGTTTCCTCCCAGTCCACTGTAGCACCACAAGCAGCTGTGCCGGCTAGTCCAGCGATGTTGTCCGCTCTTATAGAGAATGCCCAAAAAGCAAAGTCAAGGAATAGCCTGGCGGACTCTGCAAATGAGCCACGTGTCACGTTAGTAGACCAACTAGCAAAAGCTTCACGTGAGGCCAACGTGACTGAAGTTCTCGCACTTGTGAAGCGAGGAGTACCCGTGAATGCCCTGGATTCAACGGGTAAATCGGCACTGATGCATGCGGTGGAAGCACGGCAGCCGAAGACAGTTGAGACATTAGTTCAACTTGGGGCTGACCCACATGTCAAAGGCAAAGATGGCGTTTCAGCAATTGATGTTGCAAAACGAATTGGCGATCAGCGAATATTGTCGATGCTGGAGTAGCAGAAGACACTTAGTTCGCAAACACGAGTCCAGGAACGGCCGCCGAACGACTCCAATGGGGCTTGGATTCGCACAGCCAGCAAGAAATTGTCCGCAGACTCCAAAGTCGGATTTCTGATTTCTGTTGAGAAATCGAAGGACCGCTTCGCTCAATCGCGAGCGCCACTTCTTTGGGCCACAGCAGTTGCTGACGGGCGTCGGGTCCCCGGGTCACCTTGCTCGGATTCGATTGTTCTTGGCGTTGTGCTCCAACTCGCACAGCACGAGCTCTTCCATGAGCGGAGGAATATAGACGCCAAACCGACCGCGCAAGCCCTTCTTCAATCCGTACCAACCACCAATCGGGTTCGCTGCTGAGCGTCCCCAGGCTTCAACTGTTCCTTCTTTGGCAGGTTTTTGCTCGTCAGCCCCGCCAAGCTCAACCCAGTCACCAGCAGTCTTCAGCATCTGCAGGAGATCATCGATGCATCGTGCGTCATAGAGCAGCACCGTGCTGCCGACCGTGCAGACCAGCACGTTCTTCCCGTCCTTCTCGTCCGTATGCATCGTGTACTCGGAAGATCCTGGTGGCGTTTTTAGTACCCAGGGGTTGTCTTTGGTTCGAGATAGCTGTTTTTTCATGGGATCCTTTAGGCTGATAAGGAAGAAAGGCGCTGTTGCGTCGCGCTTCTACACATTGCAGGTGTCGACTTCCGCTGCGCCGCGGCTCCACAAGTTTCTCCAGACCTGACATTCCCCTCGCCGCTCGCTGGCCGGCGACGGCGGCTGACTCGTTGGGGCTTCTTCTTGACATAGAGTTTGTCGGACCGCCTCGTCACAAGTAGATCAGGCGCATCTGCACTCCGCACATCGGGCACAGAAGCTGGACCACCTCTGTTGCGCATGTCCACCACGCGACAGTGCAAATCCGGTTCGTCGAATCAGATGACTTTCTGCAACACAACCAGCGCATAGGTGAGAAATGCAATCCAGCCGATAGTAAACAGGATCGTGCGAGCCATGAGAAACCCAGTTCCACTGATGTGAACCACCGCGTGGGCGGTTCGAGCAAAGAAATATGTGGCGGCACAGTATTCAGTGACGTGTGTGGAAACACCAACGAATTGAGCTACCAGAACGACAGCGGCGAACTGGGCAAAGTTTTCGACCGCGTTTATATGTGCACGATTCGCTCGATTTACCCACGCCGGCAATGGCGATGTTGGGGCGACTTTGTATGTCTCTGGCGTCTGCGGCCCACGTGAAATAACATAGCCGATCACCACGGGAATCCAAAGCAAGCCTGTAAGAATCGCAGTCAGCAGTAAATAGAGAAGTTCTGTCTTCATGGAGCCTCCAAAAGCGGGAAATCGGGTGCATAAACTAGTGCTGCTAGCCATACCCAGTTCTCTTCTAGCACAAAACAATAGTCTTCCCAACAATGGTGTCTATGGGCACGAAGCAGGTCGCTGCAAACGGCGGTTGATCCGCTCCAGAAATCGCACAATTGGCTTGCCCACAAGCTGACCGGGAGGCGAACGTCTCTTGACGCTGCACTATAGCCGGCCAGGTCACGCAAGATGAACCCGTGATCTGAAGGGCAGCTTTGGCTCCTCAAACCATTGCGGCGAACGTCCGCTTCCCATTTTCCTCAAAGACCGTTAAGGGCACAAAGTTCGTGATCACCAGCGACTGCAGTCTGGCAACCTGATTGTTTTTCGACTTTGTGGTCGCTCAATCGTGACTGTCAATTTGAGGGCTCGACCGTTGGCGACGTTCGAGGTTTTTCTCCGAACCGGCCATTCGCTGGGATGTTCAAGCGGTTACCATACGCTGGGCTAGCCGTATTCCCAGACTGCGGGCATACCCCAAATCTTGAAGAGCCTGCGCTTTTCAATCATCTCCTATTATCGTTTCTCAATGCGGTAGAGAATCGACGTTGGGCCGGCTGGCAAGGCTGAGAATGTAGTTGTGTTGCTCTCCGCTGTCTCGCAATAAGGCCGCGGAGCGCAGGAAAGTTGAACCGTTTCAGCAGTAGGGCTCTACCTTTACGAGGGGAGATGTTCTGAGAATTCGCCGCTGGGCGAAGGCGCCCGGGGCGAGCGGATCGGGCAATGTGACTCCGAAGTGGTCAGGATAAGCCTGATCGAGCGACAAATTGCGCCTGGAGTATGGGTCATTGAATGCGCTTGTTCCGCCAGGCGAATAGAACTCCACAGCCACGACACTAAGGGGTGCGTCTTCGGGAAGCCCTTCCTCGGCTAGCCTCGCGTGGATATCCTCCTGCGAGAATATCGCTTGTCCGTAATCGTAAGCAAAGCCTGCTTGCGTATCACGTGGATCTACCGCGGTAGCCCCTTGGTGGGTGAGCAAGATATTCCGATAGCCGCTGCCATCCACCTGGATAACCTGTGCGTAGATCAGGAAACTCAGCGCGGTGTACGGAATACCCGTTCCGACCCGACGACCATCTTCGTGCACCGGCGTGGCGAATGGCGCGGTCACGACCACACGCCAACGGGTCGGTTGGTGAATTGGAATGAGCGGCGCGGCGCCGTCGGTCACGATAAATCCGTCATAGCGCTGCCAGATTGCGACACACGGCAAGGTTGGCGCCGGGTGCTGAATGCCGCTCACCTGCAGGGGCCGACCGTAGCGGGCGTGGGCCAGAGACCAAGGCGCCTTGTGACCGTAGCGCAGTTCGTACGTCCATAAGCCAAACAAGCGCGGATCGTCGGCCGCAAGGCCATCGGGCAGCGGCAGCAGGTAACGCAAGGGGTCAGTAGGCGAGGCGATCAGTTCCACTATCGCCTCGCTGCCGTCCGAGTCCCGCGGTTGCCCGGGGCTGATTACACGCAGCAACTCGGGATCCAGCGCCAGGGCAGGCAAAGGCCCCAGCTCCGTGGCACGCAACTCACGATCGGTGTACAAGAGCGGGTCCGGCGCATAGGCCAGGAGGCGGGCGAAGAGGACGTCTCCAGAAGCCGGCGTTTCGGCAAGTTCAAGCCAAAGCTGCCGCTGCCGCGGTGCCGTCGACGAGTAATCGACCGCTGCCTGGTACAGCGAAAGCGCGTAGCCGGCGGACTGCAGTTTCGGCACCTTGGCCGGGATGGTCGCCTCAGGCAGGCGCAGGGCAAGGGAATCGGAGCTCACGGCCAGCGTTGTCGCGCCTTCGGCAGGAACCTTGATCGTCAGTCGATAAGGATCGCGGTTGCTGAAGCCGTCTCGTGCATCCGGCACGGTGGGGTCGATAGCATGGAGAAAGACTATCCGTGTACGCATTCGCTCCGGAATCGCCTCGATGGCTTCGACACTGGCGATCCGCGGAACGACGATCTGGCCGATCGGCATTTCGGGTGCGGGGGGCGGTGGTGCCGTCGTCACCGTCACGGTACCCCCGTCGATCCCATCCCAGGTCCAATCCCTATTTAGCTGCCACTGCAGGGCGACCATCCAGTGGCGAAGAATTTCCGCGTAGCTGGCGAAGGTGATGCTGCCGCCGTCGGCAGCGATGACGCTCTTGAAGCCGGTTGTTCCGAAAATGACTCGCTCGCCGGGACGGGCGCGCAGCATCATGCCATCGACGTCCAGTTCCAATTGCCCGGCCAGATCGCGCATCAGGGCTGCGACCGGGTCGCCAGCGTTGCTCGGCTGGAAATAGAGACCCTGCAAGGATGGTCGGCCGCTGGTCAAGGGAAGAAACAGCGGTGCCTCGGACTCGTTCAGCGCCGGCGCCCGGACGATGAGGTGCGAGGTCGCGCCGCGGGTGACCGGCGGACGCGCCGAGTCGGCAGGGAAGTTGCCGAAGTACGCATCTGAACCGGCTGGCCCCGCCGCCAGCGGCGTGATGCGCAAGCGTACGTCCCGCGAGCGCGGGATGGGTAGCGGACCCGAGTCGATCGTGTATAGCTTGGCGGTCTGCGCGGCGTCAGCCACATCCACGTAATTCAGTTCCAGTGGCGGTATCGCCTGATCGGCCGCGACGTCAGAGGGCTTGGCCGGTACGCCCGGTTGAAAGGGGATGGCGGGCAGCGGTGGCACATCGCGGATGGTGCGATAGACCTCGACAAAGGAGCCGTCCGCACTGACGTCGTCGGCCCGATCGTGGGCCAGGGCGCGCACCTCGACGACGATTTCGACGCTGGTCACGTCCGGGTCCGGCACGCCCGTCTGGACCACGTCGTTGGCCGGCGGCGGGCCACCGCCTGGCGTACCGTCGGCCTGCATGCCCAATTGCGCGAACAGGGCGGCCACGGTGCCGGCGGCAACTTCGGCATCGCGGCCATAGCGCCAGGTAAACACGGCTTCAGGATAAGCGATGCGCGGCCGCGTCAGCAGCAGGCGGTCGGCGCGGGGCGCTGCATGGCCCTCATCAAAGGCCTGGGCGACGCGCAGCCCTTTCGGTGGCACCCAGCGGGAGAAGGTCACAGCAGCCCTCTCGGCGATTGACTCCGCCAGCGGGTTGTCCTCGGTGACGGGGCCCCCGCCGGTGAGATCGGCGAGGCGCGTGCGGAACTCGTATTGCGTTCCGTAGAGGAGGCGGATGGGGGCCGCCTGCGCTGTCAGCGGACTTGGCTTCAGGTTCACTGCGCCCGGGACGCCGGCAGCAACTCCGCCTGCGAGCAGATGTGGAGCATCGTCCCGGGTGCCGAGCGGCATGCCGCGCCATTGCGCAAAGTAGAGCGGCAGCCAGAAACTCTGCAGGCTCTTGGGCGAACTGGGTGTCGGTTCGATCAGCAGTTCGCCGGCGAATGCCGGAATCTTGCCCTGCAATCCCGGCGGAACGGTGGCACTGGCCTGCATCAGCGAGTACCATCCGATGCTGCGTTGCGCTGCTGATTCGCCCGCCACAGGCAGCCGAACATCGACCCGGTAGCCGAGCACGCCCAGGGGCGCTTCGAGCCGTTGCGGCCCGCCTCCCGACATGGCCGCCGACAGCGCGATCTGACGATTGTGCCAAGTCAGGACCTGCTCGTCATCCCAACCGATCTGGATGCCCGCATCGCTGCCGGCCGCGGTGGCCGTCTTGCCATCGCCGATGTGGGCGTCAAGCGAATCCGGCTGGCGCGCGTGCATGATCTTGGCGAAGCCGTCGTCATAGCTTTCTGCTTCAATGATGGCCTGGTCGATCTCCGCTTCGTCAGGCGTCACGGGGGTGCCTCGTGGATTCGCGACGGGGAACAATACGGGGGTGAATACCTGGCGTGCTGCACCAGGCTTGAGTGCGGGAATGCGCGCCGCATAGCACTTGACGGCATCGGGCAGCGCCCCGTTCCAGGGTCCGGAGTAAGGGTCGGCGGGATCCAGGGTTACGTATAACCAGCCGCCATCGGCCAAACCAGCAGCTTTCTGGGCGTCGATGGCAAACTCGTAGCGCAGGCCAAGGGCCGTGGCCAGGTAAGGATTGCGCAGGGCATAGGAAATCAGTTCACCCCAACTCGTGGTCCGCGGGCCCGGATCGATACCTGCCGGCGTCTGGCCGCGCAGGGTGCAGCCGAAGTCGTCAAGACTGGCAATATTGCCGGAAGGTACAGAACCGGGTGGCAGCAGCGTCGTGTAGGTGGCAGGCAACGCCTTGCGCACCCGGGCGAAAGCGCTACCGGAAGAAGGCACGCCGACCGTGTTCTGCGGCGCAAACCTGGTGTTGAGCAGCGTAAAGAGTTCCAACGCGTGAACCGGTGCCGGCAGCTTGTCGAGGGCCACGCCAGTACCGCTGCCGAGGACAGGCAGAGCATCCAGCGAAGGGACGACGCAGGCGCGCAATTTCAAGGAGCGGCCGGCGAAGGGCGGCGTGCCCGGCAGCAACGGCAGCGTCGGGTCGCCGCTGGGCAATATGAGCAGGTTGGCGGACAGCGATTTCCCGTTCCAGCGCTGGGCGAACGGTAAGAAGGCAAGACGCAGATCGGCAAAGGCCATGTTCGCTGTTCCCTATACCAGGTCCGTCAGGGTTCTTCCGCTGATGGTTTCGCTGAACGGCCACGAACCATCGAAGTCGATATGCACCAGCCAGCAAACGCTGATGTGAATACCAACAGCCACCTCGGCACTCAACGTCACCACTGTTTCCTTGAGGAACTCGATGGCATCGGGCGGCACCTCAAGAAGCAGTTTGGGATTGCCTGGGGAAACTGCGATACCGACGCCTGCAGTCAGACTCAGGGAAGCGCTGGCCAGCCCGTCCAGCACATCCACCGATGCCTGGCCGGTCAACAGCACCATGACGCCGATCGGATTGCGGGTCGCATCCAGCTTGACCGCGATGACGATCGAGGCACTGCCGGAAACGATGGCGAAATCGATGGCGAGCCCGACACCAATGCCAGCCTCCATAACGACGCCAAGCTTGTCCGAAGCACCAAGTTGCAGCATACCGTTGCCGCTCAGCGGTGAAACGAGCCAATGGAAGGGCGTCTGATCATCGCCGAGCCCGACGAAAAAGCCCATCTGCTTTTGCAACACATCCACGTCGAAGCCCAAATTCAGCGACACATCCTCGATATAGCCGACCCCGAGGGGCAGCTTCGGTATCGGGAAATTCTCTCGGATACGCAGTTTGGTGCCGCTGAAGCTGACCTGCAATCCGCTAGTCTTGCCGCCAGGCAGAAATACGAGAAGCTTCTCGATTTCGGTGAGGATGGTCTGAACGATGGACAGTGCGCTGCCGTACTTGATCTGCAAGTTGGCGACAGTGGGCGCACTGCCGTCGGCAGCGGTGAAGTCGCCGTGAACCGTGATCAAGGGATCGGCGTCGCCGCCCCATCCATCGATTGCGAGGAGGAAAGCCACATTGGAAATCTGAATCTTCCAGCGCGGAATCGCCGCAGGATCCAGGTCCAGCGCGATATGCGTCGGCGTGGCACTCCCGGGTGGCTCTTTCCATGACGCCATCAGCAGGCGGATCGGCGTGAGTGGAATGAGGACCCGCTTGCCCAGGTCGACATCATTCTCCAACCGCTTGCCGAGCGCCAAACCGTCGCCCGAGGGGGCTAGGCCGTCGAAAGCACCGAAATCCACGAGCGACAGGATATCAGGCAGCAACCCACCGTCGCCGAGGAGCTTGCCCACATCGGCCAATTTCGGCGACTGCTGGAAGTTGAGCGGATTGGCGCCGACGACGTTGCTCACTACCGGATGCTCGAAGAACACCTTGTTGGCACCGGTCGCCTGCAGATAGCCGTAGGCGGTCAGGGGTGCGTCCAGGGCGACCACGTCGGATCCTTCGGCGATGTGCCAATCGCCGGGATTCGCCCGAGCGCGGACCAGAGGCACCGGCGTAGTGGGCGGGACCGGTTGCGGGACGTTTCCGGATGTGGCGCGTACGCCAATGGACCAGCTTCCATCGCGCGGAAGCCTTGGTGTACCGCGCAGCGCCACGGCGATGGTTCGCGGCGGTCCCGAAGGTCGAGCCACGTCGGCACGTGTCGCCGTGGCTTCGACGCCGGTCAATCCCATCAGGATGCCGGTTCCGAAGACGGACACCTCGGCGGCAATCGGGCCCGTGGCGGCGCCATAGGCATCGATCAGGCCCAAGGCGTCGTTCAACTGGGGGAGCTTGCTGGCACTGAGTTCCAGATAGCCGCTCAATCCGCCACTGGGAAGGTGCCCGGCCGGATCGCCACCGCTGACCGTCAGCCCATCGGGCGCGCCAACGGTCAGGTAGACATCGGCATCGAAGCGGACACGGGTGAAGGTACTACCCCCGTAGGTGAACGTCCCCGCCGCTTCGACGATATTGTGAACATTGAATACGCCCTGGATGCCGCCGAATTCGATGTCGGCGTTGCCTATCTGGTCGAACTCGAAGCGGCCGGGCCCTTTGGCCTGCCAGCCGCTATTGTGCCGCAACACGTAGCCCGAAGGATCGCGCTCGAAAATGGTCGTATTCACCACCGGAATACACCACGGGAGAATGAAGCTCTGGGCCTGAACCAGTTCGTAGACGGTTCGCCCGACGATTACATCGAAACGTGCCTCGGAAATCCCTGAGGCCGTCCCGCCCGGACGAAAGTCGCTGAAGGTACTGGCGCCGTAACCGGAGAGATCGTAGCGGGACAATGGCACGAAGTGGGTGGCGGGCGATTTCTGCGGATCCCCGGCAAAATCCTGGTTCCAGAAGTTGGCAATGTCGTGGGACGGCGTATCGTCAAGGATGTCATGCACGTACTCCGAGTCTGCAGGACCAGGCGGTGGAGGTGGTGGCCCGGGCGGCAGGAATCCCCCGGCGTTCGAAAAACCCGGCATGACCCGGTAAGACTCGTAGTAATACGGAAAGGCATCGACTCGCAGCTGTCGTCCTCCGCTACGCTGATCCGCAGGAAACTGCGGCTGCGCCAAACCCAGGGTCGGACGCGGCACGGGCGGGGTATTATTGAATTGGGTGCGGGTATCGATACGAGCCTTGAGGCCGAAGGGCAGCGTTATCTGCGCTACTAAGTCGGCCCCGGTTGCATAGTCGGCGATTAGTCCGTCGATATAGGAATTGGGCGCCAGCGGCCGCAAGGTGACGCTCGGCACGGAGACGGTGGTAGCACCGCCATCGTCCAGGGCCACCGGAAAGAAGAACTGTCGATCGATGCCAAGCACCGGCTCCCATGCGATCGAAGGAACGGTGAATAGGGCCGATTCGGCGCCCGAAATGGAGAGTCGTTGTCCGACGATCTGCCAAGCCGGTTGTGCCCTCGCAGTCACCGCTACGCCGAATTGATTGGCGATGCTTGAGACGTCGAACAATGCGGTGATGGGACCAACCGATGCCTTCGCAGATGACGCAATGCTGCCACCGGTGATGAAGTCGGCATGTAGGGTACCGTTGGAATCCAGCGGCTCAAAAGGCAGTTGATCCGTCGAGAAGGCTGTCCGGGGATCAGACGGCATCTTCCAGGAGACGGATCCGAAAAGAGATTTTCCGGTGACCACGTCCCCGCCGACTCGATAGGACGCATAGGGGTCGGGAAGTGTGGGCGTCACACCGACCAGATCGTGGCCCATCAGGAGTATTCCGCTTGTTCCGCGCTTCCCCACCAGATCGGCGACCAGAATCAGTCCGGTCACGCCACGGGTACGAAGCAAGCCGTTCTCAAGCGCATAGGACATCGTCCGCGCAGGAGTCGGGTTTGTCGACGCAGTCCCTTCCACGACCAGTGCCGTAGTGGTCGGCGTTTTAACCAAGCCGTAGGTGATCGCCAACTGTTCAAGATTCGGTGCGCCTCCTGAGGTCAGCAGCGGACGATCCAAATTGCCTTTCATGCGGCAACCGCTGATCACGAGAATTTCGCCTAGCGAGCTTTCCTGGGCAAGCACTGTCGCACCGCGGAGTCCCATGAGCGAAATCGAAGACGCCATTGGTGGTGCTGCGGACGACGCGCGTGCGTCCCATAAGGCGTAGGTATCCGTAAATGGACGAACCGCGCTGCGGGCAGCGACAGTCAAAGCCCCAGTTCCGACATGGAGCAAAGTCTGGTCGAAGGCCACTGCCCCGTTGACGTTGCCGAAACTGCCGTTGAGACCGGGAGCTAGTGAAATCGCCATGGCACCGCCTCCGGCGGCGGCGCCGAGTGCCGCAGGTGTGGTCACCGCCACCGGTATGCGATAGGCGCCGAAAACGGCAGGTGCGCTACCAGAAAGGCGCAAGGTCGGTGATTTGGAATCAGACACGGAGAAAGTCTGTGGTGTAGGGAGTGCTTTGTAGGCTACTGACATTTCTTCAAGATCAGGATCAAAGCTGACGCTGACGGCTCCCGCCGAAAAGGATTCGGTGAATCCGCAGACCGCAAGACCGGCGTCCGGCAGCACAGGGATATCGATGCCGTCAGGAGACAGCACAAGGTCGATGTGTGCAGGAAGATTCGCGACAGCCGAACTGCCATCGTTCTGCAACTGTCCGGAATAGGCTGTAGTCGGCACCGGCACGAATCGCCAATCGGCAGTCACTGCTGGACCCAAGATCAGTGGCCCGGACAGAATCGGTGGCTGTTGATTTCCGGGTACGACCATGGTCGCCTGACTGAAGGCGATTCCGGCATAACCATTGGCCGGCGCAGCATTGTCCATCAAGCTTGCAACCAGCCAGACACTGCCCGGCCCGAATGTGATGGTGGTGCGATTTCCTGCATGAATCAAATTGACTGATGCAGCGCTAACGAACGCGATGGGTTCCTGTCCAGGTCCGCGGACGATCTCCAGCGAGTGATGGAGTGGCCGAACGAGATCGATCCAGTATGAAATTCCGAACCGATCGCTCAGGGGACCGATGGTCCTGAATAAGGCCATACCTCGGGCCCACGCCGGAGTCGTGGATCGATCAAGGAAGCAGCCGAGCGGCTTGGTACGTACGAATCCGAGTGGGCCTTTCGTTGGGCCGGCCCCAGGTTTCGAGGGGCGTGCGAGGCCCGCAACCTCAGATGTTTCAGACTGCCAGATTTCAGAAGTTTCGCTGCCAGAGATCGCAAGTCCAGCAGCCGCCGTCCTTTCTAGGGCCGCAAGCGCACTTGAAATCTCGTCACCGTTCTGGGGGTCACTCCCACCGCCGAACATTCGCTCGGTTAGGTTCCCCATAAATCTCCTTGCGAACATTCGGAAGCCTCCAGTTCTTGGGCGACGTCTAGGCAGGTATAGAAACTGAGGCCATCACAAGGGGCGGAAATCCAGCATGTTCAACCGAAAGTGGCCAACCGACACCAAACGGGCCATTGCCGGCGTCGGAGTCGTAGGAAAGGTAGAGTTGCGGACCGAAGCCGCCACGGCCGGGCGACGTCGCAATGGGCACCGAAACAGCGCCCGTGCCGGTCACCGGATTGGCGGAGAATTTTTCGCCGATGCCGCGGATTGCCCCACCACCCTTGGGCAACGTCACCGACGGCGCGCCAACAAAAAAGTTGTCCTTGCCCGCGGCGCCAGCGTTCGCATCTTTCGGTGCTAATTTCTGAGCTACCGGATCCATGATCCCCCCAACAAATCAAGACTGACGCTAAATTCGGGGCTGTCCAGATGTGGCGACCAGCGCTACCTATCGACGAAAGCGACTATGCGCTCGTCATCGAATTTGCATATATGTCCGCCACTTCGAACTTACACCAAGCACACAACCAGATTGATTCAACTCTCGAAAACTTTCAATTCAGCAATTTCGCAATAAGTTATCGATGATTATTTGTCCAATGTAAATGTCATATGTTTATATGAAACTTTATCCGTACTTGCGACATTGGTATTCATTCTGGTGTTCCGAGTAGGCACTGTGCAACCGAGGTATCCGGATACTCGGTCGGGGATACTGCCTTCCTTGAATGCGGTGATCGCACTGTGAAGGAGGGCGGGCTAAAGTGGGGGCTACATCCGCCGCTTGGGTTTTCTGTAGGCCCGCTGCACTGAAGCCAGCCAGGTAAACAAATGCGAACTCACAATTCGTGTGACTGCTTTCGCTTTCCGGGCCGCCGCTACGAACGGCATCACTTTCGCCACCGGCAGGAATGGGCACGATGCCGAAGTCCATGAATGGCTTCAGAACGGGGTTGAACTGGACCTCAGGACAGCGGACTGTCGCGAGCACCCGCTTCCAGCCCTTAGGAGCCAGCGACTGTCACCTCCCATTTGCAACATTTCAACGAGCAACCCCGGGTTCACGCAGAACCACCCAGTCGCTGAAACGCGTCTCGCTTTTCAGTTTGTGTGCACATTGTCTACTGTTTGGCGCATCGGCTGATTTGGCCTACGTGGCTCCAGAACTTGGTCCACCTATCCTCTGGAACATTGCACACAAAACGCGACCGTAACTGCCACGGGCTTTGGCGCAACAGCCGCTGAGAGGCCTATCCGAGTAGAGGCAATGCTTGACCCGCCATGCGCCCCTGTCGTGAGATTATTCGAGGCAAATGAGTCAGGCAGGATTTCGCGTCCACACCGCTCGGTAGAGAAAGCTCCTATCCGATTTGGCAGATCATTTCCCGACCAAATTGGAATCGAACTAAAGGACGTGGACTCGCGTAAACCCTTACGTGGCCACACATAGTGGACCCACGTGTCAATGCAGATGCCTTTATCGACGCCCATCCAGACAATACAGCACCCCCCCGCAATCTAATCCTGTTCTCACGCACACCGAGGTATTTCCCATGCACCATTTCACCTGTCTTCTGACCCTGTCCTTGAGCATGAGCATCACCCTGGCGTCTCATGCGGTGGAGCAGTCCCGCCTCATTGTGGTGGGCGATCTGGACGCCTTCATCGTCGGCCAGGATGGCTACTGCGGCGCTCGCACCAACGTGCCCAGCAGCGACTGGAAGAAAATCCTCGTGCGCAGTGACGAGCGCGTGTGGTTCGAAGCCAAATCGCTGGTTCGCAGCACCTCGTTTAACACGAGCTGTTCGGGTGACTACTCCTTTGTTCCCGAGGCGGGTCAAGCCTACATCATCCGCTATTGGCTGGACGCCAAGCAGTGCCATTTCGAGCTGTTTCGCGTAGTGCCCCGGGCGGACCCGGTGCCACAGGCGCTGACGATCTCAGAGTCTCAGAGTTGCCTTTTCAAATAATGCAAAGCAGCCACAGTGCCGACGAAACGGAAACCGGCAATGGCACCGAGTAGTAACGAACCGCCGCTGACCGGTCCGCGACAGTTGCGTCCCTTATGAGGATCTCACACGAACAACACAGCGACCTCGACCGGCTCCAAAATGAAATCGACCAGTCCAGTTTCCGCTTGCAGGCGCACAGGAGTTGGTGGGCTGGAATATCGGTTTTTCCACCTTGCTGACGCCAGGGGGCCGACAACAACCGACGGCGACCGTCAGATTACCGGTTGCCCAGATCAGGGGGAAGAATCCGATCGCGGCGATCAACGGCAAACGCTTTTGCTTCCCTATGCGATTGCCTTATTCTGGCGCCGGCTTCCTTACGTCAGTAGTTTTGAGACAAAACAGCATGGGCGGATACAAGCGTTCGCGAATGCTCATACAGTGCCGGGGCTCTGCAATTTTTCGCGCAACCCGTCCAGTGCTTGCTCTATCTGACCGCGTTCATGCGTCGGCAACTTGCGCGCCAATCGTTCGATCTGTGCCAACACTTCCGCCCCTGGCGCCAGCTTAGGTGCCAATTCAAGCATCACACTGGTTTGCTCATGTGCATCTTGCATGGTTTCCAGCGACGCCAACATGGCCATGCTGGCGGTGGTGTCCATCGTACTGTCCTTTAGCAGCGCAAGCATTGCA
>CAILAY010000057.1 GCA_903832285.1 uncultured beta proteobacterium
AAGACCACGATGGGGAATGTGCTGACGCTCACCCCCCCGTTGATCACCACACAGCAGCAGATGGCACAGGCGCTGGACATTCTGGAGGAGTCCTTGTCCGAGGTCGGTCGCGCCGCCTGAGCAGCGGTGTTGCTTAAACCAGTCGTCATGCACCATTGGACCCAGCCCGTCAATTCAAGTACCGCAGGCTTGCGCCACTTTTGCGCCAAAACGCGTGGACTGACTTTAGTGTGACGGACTTGAGGTTGAATGGTTTCGCCGCCATGTTGCGGGCGGCAACCCGTACTCGCGCCTGAACGCACGACTGAAGGCGGTATCAGTTTGGTAGCCCACCTCTTCGGCGATGCGGGCCAACGGCGCATTGCTGCGACGCAGCAGGTTGGTTGCGAGGAGCATGCGCCATTGCGCCAGATATTGCATGGGAGAACTGCCCACTAAAAATTGAAACCGCTCTGCCAGCACAGACCTTGACGTTACCGCCGAACGTGCCAATTCTTCCAATGTCCAGGCGTGCGCCGGGTTGGCGTGCATTGCCTTTAAGGCAGCACCTACAATCCGGTCGCTCACACCTGCCAGCCAGCCGGTGAGGCTTCGTTCATCATGTTGCTCGTTCATGTAAATCCGCAGCACCTCTATGAAAAGCACCTCAGCCAGTTTCGCCAGAACGCCGGCACCTCCGGGGCGGGGCGAACGTGCCTCGGCAAGCGCGTAGCGCAACGAGGCTTCAAGCCAGACGCCGGCATTCGAGCCGCGCACATTAACGCGAACCAGGGGCGGCAGGCCACTCAGCAGCATTTGCGCCAGCCGCGCGTCGCACGCTAGGTAACCGCAGATCAGACGGGTGGTCGCGCCACCCCCGCCATAGGCCAGCAAGCGTGGACGTCGGGATAGCACTTCATCCAGGCGCGCACCGGAAGCCGGTGCCAGACCGGGTTGCGAGGTCATCAGATGCGCATGGCCCATTGGAAAAATAATGGCATCTCCGGCAATGAGGTGGGTTGGGGCAACACCATCAATCTCCACGAAGCACTCGCCATCGGTGATCATGTGAAAAATCACGACCCTCTCAGCACTGGGTTCGAGGAGAGGCGCGGCCGTATCAGCGTGGGGTGACTGGTAGCACCACGGGGCGGTGAAGCGGCCATGGATGAAGATCGCGCCAACCAGGCGCACAACGCGCAAGGTTTCCGACAAGGCATCCATCACGCCGCCAGGACAT
Organism: uncultured beta proteobacterium; assembly: GCA_903832285.1. Lineage (GTDB taxonomy): Bacteria > Pseudomonadota > Gammaproteobacteria > Burkholderiales > Burkholderiaceae_C > CAIKVZ01. Next base: position 1,220 of record CAILAY010000057.1, read on the forward strand.
CGATGCGCAAGGTCACCGGCACAGCTGACTCCATGGCACAACTCACCGGCGCACACAGGCTGCACGCTTTGACAAGTGCCTGTAAACGTGCATCGGAGACGCCAGGCGCGCATATGCTGACCCGCAGTTCGACGGCAGTTGGCCCGGCTGGCACCGATGCACCAGTGATGTCGGTCATGCCGAGCATGCCACGAGCATCGCTTTGACTGCATGCCACGACTTCCAGCGAACGCAGGGCGATATCCTGCTTGGCGGCAGCCATCACAATACCGGTCGTTGCACAGGAAGCCAGCGCTGCGCGCATGAGCCAGCCCGGCGTTACCTGATCGCCAGTGCCACCGAGTTCCTTTGGCATGTCGGTCACAACGTGCAGGCCACTCGGATGACGCGAGAGCACGCGGGCATTACCTTCCCAACGCGACGTCGCTGGCGCGTCGTCCTGAAGTCCCGCTTGCGGGCGTTTGTGCAACACCGATTCCACTCGTTTGATCGCCGTAGCAATGTCACGCATTGTCATGAGGAGGCTCCTGGTTGGTGTGCTTGGGCACATTGTGAGAGCAACCAAGCCAGTTGCCTAGCCGGCGTACAACGCACCCCCCCGGGCCGGACGATTGGACAGTCATCCTGGACGATCGGGCAGCCCCACAGCGAGCCCACTTCGATCGGTGGACGAATGGGCAGTTCAAGGCGACGTGCAGGCAGGACGCCTCGGGGCAAGACTGCGACATTGGTCCGCACTGCCGGGTGAGTTCACCTCGCGGAGCCTGAAGCCGCAGCAGGAACCCTGCGGAGAAAGAAATAGCCAGGAGCAGCGCACCATGAATGCAAACACTGATTTCGTCGCACTCAAAACCCGCCAGATGGGCGCTTGGGCAAGCGGCGATTACGCCGTTATCGGCACCACACTACAGCTTGTTGGGGAACAGCTTGCCGAGGCCTGTGATTTGCGCTGTGACGAGCGCGTATTGGACATCGCTGCGGGCAACGGAAATGCGACTCTGGCGGCGGCACGACGCGGCTGCCAAGTCACATCTACCGATTACGTTTCCAGCTTGCTGGAGCGTGGTGCCGAACGCGCACGCGCCGAGCGGCTGAATGTGCAGTTTCAAGTTGCTGACGCTGAGGAACTTCCGTTTGGCGATGGCAGCTTTGACGCTGTCTTGTCAACCTTCGGCGTTATGTTTGCGCCAGACCAGATACGTGCGGCAGCCGAGATGACGCGGGTGTGCCGCCCGGGTGGGCGCATCGGCCTGGCTAACTGGACGCCTGAAAGTCTGGTGGGTCGAATATTCAAGATTCTGGGGCGCTACATTCCACCACCCGCAGGCGTGCAGCCGCCGTCACAATGGGGTGTGGTGCCCCATCTGCAGAAGCTATTTGGGCAAAAGGCCGCAGCCATCGACGCAACACCTCGAACATTCCAGTTCCGGTACCGCTCTGCCGCACACTTCATAGAGGTTTTTCGAAACTGGTACGGCCCCATACATAAGGCGTTTGCAGCCCTGGATGCGGACCGAGCCAAAGCGCTGGAGCAAGACCTGGCCGATTTGCTTAACGAGCTGAACAGGGCGGGTTCTGCTTCGCTTGTGGTACCCAGCGAATACCTTGAAATCGTTGTCACCCGCCGATAGCCCATGGAGCCCAAACTGCAGCGCCGTGTTCAACGCTACGGCTGGGACCTGGCGGCCCCGGTCTACGATTCGCTGTGGCAAACGCAGTTGGCGGGTGTGCAGGCAAAGCTGCTTGAATGCGCCGCGCTCGCACCTGGCGAGCGGGTACTCGACATCGCTTGTGGCACCGGATTGGTCACCTTAAAGGCCGCCAAAGCGGTCGGGCCGACGGGTCAGGTCTTGGGTGTCGACCTGTCGGAAAAAATGGTCAGTTTGGCGCAGCATCAGGCACGGGAAGGTGGTCTGGTGAATGTCACGTTCGAGCGAATGGACGCCGAAAACCTGGCGCTGCCTGATTCCAGTATCGATGTCGCATTGTGTTCTCTGGGCTTGATGTACTTGCCTGAGCCTGAGCGTGCGCTGTGCGAGATGCGTCGGATTCTTCGTCCAGGTGGGCGGGTAGTCATCAGCGTTTGGGGCGAACGATCACGCTGCGGTTGGGCCTCGCTATTTGGCATTGTTGATGATGAAGTGGTCAGTGATGTCTGTCCCTTGTTCTTTCGTCTGGGACAACCCGACGTGCTGGCGCGTGCCTGTACCGATGCCCAGCTGAAGGTCATGGTGCAGCGGCGCTTGCGTGCAGAATTGGAATATGCCAGTGGAGACGACGCCTGGAATGCGGCGCTGGCTGGAGGGCCGGTTGCGTTGGCATGGTCACGCTTCGATGACCAGGTGCGCCTACGCGTTCGCAGCCGCTACCTTGAGTCAATAGATCCGTGGCGTATCGGATCAGCTTACGCGGTGCCGGCTGAATTTGTGGTCGTCGTGACCAGGGATTTGCGCCAGCAGCGAGGCGCCGAATGATATCGACAATGATCCCCGAACAGGTCGGTTGCCCTCGTTGAGGGTCAGCCCGCTTTACCCGGCCTTGAAGCTGGGTCGTTCGGCGACGCGGTCACGCCAGGCCTGCAACGAGTGCAGGCCCTGGGCGGCCGGTTTGAACTTCATCAATCTGGCAAACTCGATGGCACAAAATGCGGTGATGTCGGCGATAGTAAAACGCTCCCCCGCCAGCCACGGCTGCCGCTCCAGTTGGTGGTCAAACCATTGCGCCACCTCCAGTACCTTTTGCCCCTGCGAACGACCGAAGTCGGCAAATTGCGGCTGCTCCAGCACAGCCAGGCCAGGATGCGAATGCCGGACGCTGTTGGCGATACCCAGCAGCAGCGACCACTCTACACGCCGATCCGCCATCTCGATAAAGGCCCGCTCTTCGTAGTCGACACCCATCAGGTTGGGCTGCGGATAAAGTCCTTCGAGGTAAGTGCAGATGGCGCGACTTTCGGTCAGAACGCGACCATCGTCCAGCTCCAGCGCCGGCACCCTGGCCAGCGGACTCTTGACGCGAAAGGCCTCGCTCCTGTGCTCCAGCGTGTTCAGGTCCACATTGACCAGCTCAATGTCGGTGATGCCTTTTTCAGCCATGAACAAGGTCACGCGGCGTGGGTTGGGTGCGGTTTGCGCAACGTACAGTTTCATGCTCAGACCCTTTGCGATTTGGATTGACCCTGCTCCAGCAGCAAGCGCGCACCCACGGCGAACTGTCCGGACTTATGCCGCGGCGGCCGCGTGCAAATCATTGCAGATGTGCAGTTGTTCGACGCCAGCTGCACTGCCAGACGGGCACCGACTTATGGATTCTCCCCGGCCGCCAGGCGCAGATTGATATCGGCGATGACGGCGGGAAGGTCGCGCAGATCGTCGATGACGTAGTGCGCGCCGCTCTCCAGCATCAGCTTTTCCTTGGACGCGCGCTCCTTCAGCGCGAGCTGCTCCGAACTCATCTTTCGCACAGCATCCCAACTGTCGGCCACGTAGTTGCTCCACTTGGACACACCCACGCGCCAGCACATTGGCGCGCCCTCGCCGGCGCCCGATACCGTGTCATCGACCTTGACCGTGCGGCGCAGCGCGTTTTCCAGGTTGTACACACCCATTCGCTCCAGGTTCTTGACCACCATATAGGGCGTGGGGCGTGGCATCTCGACCTCGTCGCCAGCGCACGCGGTATCGGGCACAAAGCCCTGTCCGGCAGCACCCGCCAGCAGCAGGTCCAGCATGTCGCGGGTAAAGCCGGTGGTGACTCCCAGCTTGATGCCCTGCTGCTGCATTCCCTTGACCACCTCCGCCACGCCCGGCAACAGGTCGTGGTAGCTGCCGGCACGCAGCAGGGCCAACTGCGTGGGCACGAAGTCGGCGAACATGGCGTCGACATCCGATTGATTCGGCGCACGGCCGAATCTGGCGACGAAACGCTCGCGTACCGGCTTGATTTCGGTGATCGCCTTGATGTGCAGATCCTTGCGCAGACCCATCGGTTCGCGCGCCTCGGGCATGGAGATTTCCAACCCGTACTTCTTGAACACCTCTACGAACACGATGGCCGGCGCGTCCACGTAGCGGTCCATGGTGGTGCCGGAGCAATCGAGCATCACGTAGCCGACGCTTCGTGCGGTGTTCTCCAGGTCGAACTTCTTCTGCTGTGCGGCCGCGTGGCGGATGTCCTCGGGTACACGGCCCACGCTTGAAAGCCTGGCAACGATGGAATCGCTCATGTTCATTCTCCTGTGACGGGTTTGCGGCGGGCGCCCCGAAGTTGCCGGGGTGTTCCTGCCTGATGAGGGGCCTACTGTAGGGCAAATCAACTTGGATTGTCAATGGTAGTTTGTACATTGTTGACAATTTGCAAAGATTCATCAGGCATGGATAATGCACCGCTGGACCGGAGCGCGCCACTTGGACCGGCCAGCAGATCACGACACCCAACCCTTACGTGGAACACCTCCCATGACCCTCAGCTGGCCCGTCGTTGGTGCGGTTCTGCTCGGCGCATTGCTGCACGCCAGTTGGAACGCACTGGTCAAGTCCAGCAGCGACAAGGATCTGGACACGGCCTTGATCCATCTGATCGGCTCCCTGCTTGCCGCCCCCGTTGTCTTGCTGGTGGGCTGGCCCGACGCCAGGGCCTGGCCCTTCATCGCGGCCTCGGTGCTGATTCACATCGGCTACTACCTGGCCCTGACCGGCGCGTACCGTCACGGCGACCTGGGTCTGACCTACCCGCTGATGCGCGGCGTGGCGCCGCTGCTGGTGGCGCTGTCGGCATCATTCACACTGCATGAAACGCTGTCCCCGGTGGCTTGGGCGGGCGTGCTGGGCATCAGCGCCGGCGTGCTGGTCCTGGGCTTGAGTCGGCATGCGCTGGACAGCCCCAAGGCGGTGGGCTTTGCCCTGGCCAACGCCGTCGTCATCGCCACCTACACCGTGGTCGACGGCCTGGGTGTGCGCGCCTCGGGCCATGCGCTGCAGTACGTGGCAACCTTGTTCATGCTCGACGGCTGGCCATACTCGTTGCTGATCTTTGCCACCCGCGGCCACGACCTGGGTCGTTACGCACGCGGCCGCTGGCCCGTGGCCACAGTGGGCGCCTGCGGCTCCCTCGGCTCGTACGGCATTGCGCTGTGGGCCATGACGGTGGCACCCGTGGCAATGGTGGCCGCCTTGCGTGAAACCTCGGTGCTATTTGCCGTGATCCTTGGCAGCTGGATACTCAAGGAGCATGTCACGTTGCGCCGATTCATCGGCGCCTGCACCATCGTCGCCGGCGTCATGGCCGTGCGCATGGGTTGACAGTCGATCGCCACTCCAGACTCAGACCCGCCGACTCATATCACGCCTTCAGTGCGCAGCTGTGCCAGCTGCGCGGCGCTGTAACCAAACTGCGTCAAGATCTCGTCCGTATGTTCGCCCAGCAAAGGCGATCGTGTCACCTCGGTCGCGCTGTCCGACATCTTGATTGGATTGCCTACGGTGAGGTACTTTCCCCGCGTGGGGTGGTCGACTTCGACAATGGTACCGGTCTCGCGCAACGAAGGTTCCCGGGCAATTTCCTGCATCGACAGGATCGGCCCACACGGAATGTCGTACTGGTTCAGGACCTCCATTGCTTCAAACTTGGTCATGGTCATGGTCCATTTTTCGATGCGCGCGAAGATCGGTTTCAGGTGCAGCAGCCGCGCGGCGGGCGTGGCATAGGCATCATCCGTGATCCAGCCTTCCTCGCCGATCACTTTGCATATGGCCGGCCACACCGCCGCCTGAGTGATGAAATAGATATAGGCGTTGGGATCGGTCTCCCATCCCCTGCATTTCAGGATCGACCCCGGTTGGCCTCCACCCGACGAGTTGCCTGCGCGCGGCACCGCCACACCGAACTTGCCGTCAGGGTACTGCGGATATTCGTGCATCGTGCCAGTACGTTCCAGCCGTTGCTGGTCGCGCAACTTGACGCGACACAGGTTCAGCACCGCGTCCTGCATCGGTGCCAACACCTTTTGTCCGCGCCCGCTGCTATTGCGTTGAAAGAGCGCAGCAACGATGCCCAGCGCCAGATGCAATCCCGTGCCGCTGTCGCCGATCTGTGCACCTGTCACCAGCGGCGGGCCGTCGTCAAAACCGGTGGTGGAGGCCGCGCCGCCGGCACACTGGGCGACATTTTCATAGACCTTGCAGTCTGCGTAGGGTCCGGGGCCAAAACCCTTGACCGAGGCCACGATCATGCGTGGATTCAGTTGCTGAATATGCTCCCAGGTGATGCCCATGCGATCCAGCGCGCCGGGTGCGAAATTCTCCACCAGCACATCGCAGTGCTTGATCAGCGTATCCAGCACGGCCTTGCCCTGGGGCTTCTTGGTGTCCAGCGTGATGGAGCGCTTGTTGTGGTTCAGCATGGTGAAGTACAGGCTGTCCACCCCGGGGATGTCGCGCAGCTGGCCGCGCGTCGCGTCGCCTTCACCCACCCGTTCAACCTTGATCACGTCCGCACCCAGCCAGGCCAGCAGTTGGGTGCAGGTGGGTCCTGACTGAACGTGGGTGAAGTCAAGAATACGAACGCCATCTAACGCCTTGCTCATGGGTGCTTCCTTCTGTCAATGCGCGCGCACCGCAGTTTGCCTACGCGCCTGATTTCGCTTCGAGTTCTGCCAGCCGTTTGCGCAGAGCCCGGTCTTCGTTGAACTTTGCAGTCTCGTCCCGAATGATCGACGCAATACCCGTGATCTTCCTCTCCTGAGAGTACAGCAGAGCCACGGTGAACGAGATCGACATCGATCGCCCGTCCTTGTGCACGCCGGGCACTCTGAGCACGTCATGGCCGTAACGGGTCTGCCCGGTTTCCATGGTCTTGCGGTAACCCTCCCAGTGGCGCGCGCGCAAGCGCTCGGGAATGATCAGATCGAGAGACTGCCCCAGCGCCTCGTCAGGTGAAAAGCCGAACATGAACTGCGCCGCCGGGTTCCACAGCGTGATCACACCGTCGGGGTCGCAGACGACGATGGCGTCGCCCGCCACCTGAACAAGTTGTTGATAGTCGAAGGTCGGTTTCATGCGCGACTCCAGGGGATGATGAAAGTCTTAAACGGTTGAGGACAGAGCGTGTTATCGGGGTCAGACACCAATTTGGCAAAACCCCAAGTCCACGCCGCGGCGCAATGCGCCGCACCATGGGGCGAACCCTAGGGTTCCGCGAATTTGGACTCTGACCCCAAAAACACCTGTCCCGCAAAGTCTCACATTCTCAATGAAAACGGCGCCTGCTGAGGCGCCGTTTCAAAATCAAAGCCGTTGCCAACGGCGCCGAGTTAAACCGCCTTGGCGGTGTGCATGGCAGCGATCTGCTCCTTGCTGTAGCCGAGTTCCGTCAGCACTTCGTCGGTGTGCTCGCCCAGCAGCGGAGACGCGGTGACGACCGGCTTCAGGTCGGAGAACTTGATCGGGCTGCCCACGGTCCAGTAGCTGCCGCGCACCTTGTGCGGCACTTCCACGATGGAGCCGCTGGCGCGCAGCGACTTGTCGTGCAACAGTTCCTTCATGGAGAACACGGGCGCGCATGGGATGTCGTGCTTGCGGAAGATGTTGACCGCCTCAAACTTGGTCTTGTCCTTGATGAAGTCCTCGATCGTGGCGAAGATGTCCATGATGTGCGGCTGGCGCGCCTTGGGCGTCATGTACAGCGGGTCGGTCTTCCACTCGGGCTTGTTCAGCGCGTCGCAGATCGGCGCCCAGGCCTGGCCCTGGATGGTGAAATAGATGTAGGCGTTGGGATCGGTCTCCCAGCCCTTGCACTTCAGGATCCAGCCCGGCTGCCCACCGCCGCCAGCGTTGCCGCCACGTGGCACCACCTTGTCGGCGAAAGCTTCCATCTCATGCGGATACTGGGGATACTCTTCCAGGTAGCCCATGGTGTCCAGACGCAACTGGTCGCGCATCTTGACCCGGCACAGATTCAGCACCGCGTCCTGCATGGCGACGGCCACCTTCTGGCCCCGTCCGGTCTGCTGGCGGCCGATGTAAGCGGTCAGGATGCCGATGGCCAGGTGCATGCCGGTGTTGGTGTCACCCAGGGCGGCAGCAGAAATCATGGGGCCCGCTTGCTCGCCCTTCCACCAGCCAGTGGTGGAGGCCGCGCCGCCGGCGCATTGCGCCACGTTTTCGTACACCTTCAGGTCTTCATATTCGTGACCGTCGGAGAAGCCCTTGACCGAGGCCAGGATCATCTTGGGGTTGAGCTCCTGGATGCGCTCCCAGGTGAAGCCCATGCGGTCGAGTGCGCCGGGGCCGAAGTTCTCGACCATGACGTCGAATTCCTTGATCATCTTTTCCAGCACGGCCTTGCCTTCAGGCTGCTTGGTGTCCAGCGTGAGCGAGCGCTTGTTGCTGTTGAGCATGGTGAAGTACAGGGCGTCGGCATCGGGAACGTCGCGCAACTGGCTGCGCGTCACGTCGCCGGAACCGGGGCGCTCGACCTTGATCACGTCGGCGCCGAACCAGGCCAGCAACTGAGTGCAGGCCGGACCGGCTTGCACGTGCGTGAAGTCGATGATCTTGATACCTTGCAGGGGTTTGTTTGACATTTTGATTTCTCCTTTTGAATGACTTGCTAGCTTACTTTTTCTTGGCCGCGCTTTGCGGATTCAGACTGGTGATTCTGCCGCTTTCGGTGCCGGCGGTTTCATCGATGACGGCATTGATGAGGGTCGGCTTGCCCGAGCGGATGGCCTCTTCCAGGCCGGCTTGCAGTTCGGCCGGTGTGGTGGCGTGCACGCCCACGCCACCGAAGGCCTGCATCATCATGTCGTAACGGGCGTTCTTCACGAACACGGTGGGCGCAACGTCGGCGCCGCCGCTGGCGTTGATGTCGGTGCCGCGGTAGATGCCGTTGTTGTTGAAAACGATCACGCACACCGGCAGGTTGTAGCGGCAAATGGTCTCGATTTCCATGCCGGAAAAACCGAACGCGCTGTCGCCCTCGATCGCGATCACCCGGTTTCCCGTGACCACGGCCGCCGCCACCGAAAAGCCCATGCCTATGCCCATGATGCCCCAGGTGCCCACGTCCAGGCGCTTGCGTGGCTTGTACATGTCCACGATGCTGCGCGCGAAGTCCAGCGTGTTGGCGCCTTCGTTCACGACGATGGCATCGGGGTTCGCCTTGACTGCATTACGGATCACGTTCAGCGCGCTTTGGTAGCTCATGGGGGACGGGTTCAGCGCCAGCGTCCCCGCCATCTTCAACAGGTTCGTGTCGCGGCGCTCATAGGTCGCATCCAGCCAATCCGCCGGTGGCTTGGCCCAGTTCGAACCCATGCCGTCAAGCAGTGCGGCCACGCAGGAGCCGACGTCGCCGATCAGCGGTGCGGCGATCGCCACATTGCTGTCGATCTCGGTGGGCGCAATGTCGATCTGGATGAACTGGCGCGTCGCGGCCTTTTCGCCGCCCCAGGTCTTGCCCTTGCCGTGCGACAGCAGCCAGTTCAGGCGCGCGCCGATCAGCACCACCACATCGGCCTCGGCCAGCACGTAGGAGCGCGCTGCCGACGCCGACTGCGCGTGCGTATCCGGCAGCAGGCCCTTGGCCATGGACATGGGCAGATACGGGATACCCGACTTTTCCACGAAGGCGCGGATGTCCGCATCGGCCTGGGCATAGGCCGCGCCCTTGCCCAGCAGGATCAGCGGACGTTTCGCGCCCTTGAGCAGTGCCAGTGCGCGCTGCACCGAGTCCGGCGCCGGAATCTGACGCGGTGCCGCGTCGACCACCTTGATGAGCGAGTTCTTGCCAGCCACCGCGTCCATGGTCTGCGAGAACAGCTTGGCGGGAAGATCGAGGTAGACGCCACCGGGTCGACCCGACACGGCAGAGCGGATGGCACGCGCGATGCCCACGCCGATGTCTTGTGCGTGGAGCACGCGAAACGCCGCCTTGCACAGTGGCTTGGCGATGGCGAGCTGATCCATTTCCTCGTAATCGCCCTGCTGCAGGTCGACGATCTCGCGCTCGCTGGAGCCGCTGATAAGGATCATCGGAAAGCAATTCGTGGTCGCATTCGTCAACGCCGTCAGGCCGTTGAGGAAGCCGGGTGCCGACACGGTAAGGGCGATGCCAGGGATTTTCGTGAGAAAGCCTGCGCCCGCGGCGGCATTGCCGGCGTGCTGCTCGTGGCGAAACGAAATGACGCGCATGCCTTCAGCCTGCGCCTTGCGTGTGAGGTCGGTGATGGGGATGCCTGGAACACAGTAGATGGTGTCGATGCCGTTAAGCTTGAGTGCATCGATGACGAGATGGAAGCCATCTGTCTGGGCCGGGGTTTGCGTTTCGTTGGTCATGATGAGTTCTTGTCGCCGTTGGATTTCGCCGCCATGTCGAGACTGCACGGGGTCAGGGTGCACCAGGGGGTTATCATAGAAGTTGATCCCGATTTCGCGGTTGACCGCGGTCAATTATCGGAACAATACAGTCCCTTCCAAGAGCCAATCTCCTCGTCCATTCTCCCGTCTCCATGTCGCTTGTTGAAAATCACCCGGAAAAGACCATCATCCGGGTCCAGCTAAAACAAAACGTCTTGCTCAAGAATCTGAGCGAGGCCGATCGCGCCGAACTAGAACGGTATCTGGTGGTGCTCGATTCGCACAAGGGGGATTTCCTGCTGCATCAGGGCGTGCAGGAAATGGAGCAGTATTTCATCCTCGACGGCATCCTCAAGCGCGTCGTCACGAACAGCGTGGCCAAGGAAATGATCCTGCGTTTTGCTGCTGAACGCGACATGGAAACTAGCTATGCCGCCTGGTGTCTGAAGACGCCCACGCCCTACAGCATCGTCTGCGTCACCAAAGCGCGGGTTGCCAAGTTGCCGTTGCCGCAGTGGATCGCGTTTATCGAGCGCCATGCCGAAATAAAGAAGCTGTTCGAACATGAGGTGATGAGAGTCATGAGCGAAATCATGGCGCACACCATCACGCTGCATCTGCTTGACGCGCCCGGACGGGTGCACCGCTTCGTGCGCAAGCATCCGGAGTTGCTGGACCGCGTTCCCAAAAAGGAACTGGCGTCCTACCTGAACATGTCAGCTGAGACTCTGAGTCGCTTGAAACAGCACGGAAAGATCTGAAGCTGCAACGCAAAACGCCGCAGGATTGCCTGCGACGTTTTGCGTTGAATGCCCCGAATTACGGGGACTTCGAAGTCCTAGGCCTCCCCGGCAATTCTCTTTCTGATGATGGGCCGCAGTATGTAAAGTGCCACCACCGCTGCGGTGATGTCGAAGGCGGATGAAATGTAGTACGGAACCGAGAACGAGCCCGCATACATGGCCGCCAGTGCTGCGGCGCCCCAGCCGGCGAGGATTGAAGCCAGCCCTTTGGCGGTGTACAGAATGCCGTAATTGCCTGAGGCATTTTTCGGACCGAAGACATCTCCCGTGATGGCCGAAAACAAGGCATAGATTTCACCCCAGGCCAGGAATACGAACGGCATCAGGACCATGAACGCAATCGGGTTGCCCGAAATCTGCGTCATCAGGAAGATGAGCACGCCCTCGAGCGCAAAGGCAAAGGCCATCGTGTACTCGCGGCCAAAGCGGTCCGAAACGGCGCCCCACATGATTCTGGCGAACGCGTTGGTCACGCCCGCGATGGTTGCAACAAACGGGACGATGGCGATGCCCCAGACCTTGGCGTCGTACACGTTGAGCGACTTCGCGATCTGTGACATGTTGCCCGTCGTCATGAGACCACCGGTGCAGACCACAACGAACATGAAGTACATGACGTAGAACTCTTTCTGCGAGAGCATCTGCTTTGCAGAGAATTCCTTGCGCGTTTGCACGACCGCCTTGGGCTGCACCCAATTCGCGGGCAGCCAGCCCTTGGGCGGATGGTGCAACACCAGCGCCGCCAGTATGGCAATCACGCCCTGGCCGATGCCCCAACTGGTCATGGCACCCGCCCAACCCATGGACGCAATCGAGCCACTGATGGGGATGAGCGTCAGTGCCGAGCCGCCGCCGAATCCGGCTGCGGTCAGGCCAGCCGCCAATCCCCTTTTGTCCGGAAACCACTTGACGGCGTTGGCGACCGTAGCGATGTAGATGATGCCCGCACCGGTGCCGGCGAGAACCCCGTAGCTGATGTACAGGTGAAACACCGACGTGGCGAACATGCCTCCGCCGACCCATCCAAGCGTAATCAGGACCGCCCCGATGAGCATGAGATTGCGGATGCCAAACTTGTCGATGAAGTAACCGGCGAGCGGTACCGGCCAGGTTTCAAACAGAATGAACAGGGTGTAGATAAGGGCAATGTCCGAATAGGGCACCGAAGCAAATTGCGCCTTCAACCCCGGTGTGAAGAGCGTGAACGCGTATTGGAAGTTCGATATGACGACCATCGCCACGACGCCTGCGGCCAGCTGGATCCAGCGATTACCGGCGATGGGCCCCAAGGCCTGCTTCGCGATGTCCGCCTGTGAGGTGTTGTCGATTGACATGTTGTTGTCCCCGTAAATTTTCAGCAATGTTGAACGCTGCCAACGAAAAAGAGTCAGGTTGCAGCGGGCTAGGTCATTGTGATTCCGGCGCTGTGGAAGTCATTGACTGCGGACAAGTTTGAGGATCTTCGACAACCGTGCTCCAGCCTGCCATATCGATCTGGCGGGAACGGCAGAAATCCAGCAAGGACGCGGCTTTGCGGCTGGTTTATGGTGTTGTCAAAGCGACTGCACGCGCTCGTTTCATAGGTGCTTTCCCTAGTGCCATCAGCTCCGCGCCAGCAAAAAAAATGGCCGACAGAGTCGGCCATCAAATCCAGGCCCAGCATGGCTGCCGGGCTCGGAGGAGGAGATCAGAAATCGTAGGTCAGCCCGACAGAGACTGCCTGGGCGGTGTTGCCAGCAAACGGTGGGCCGCAAACGCCGCCGTCCTGGCAGCCGCCAATGTATTTGTCACCCACATAATTTCGCACCGGCAGGCCGTGTCCGCCCGCGCCCAGGGAGTAGTGCCCCCAGTACTCGTTAGCCAATCGCGAGAAGGTGATGTAGCTGGTGGTGCGCTTGTCCAGGAAGCGGTGCTTGTAGCCCACGGAGAACAGGTTGGCTCCGTTGGCCGATGAACCTGGCACGGCCATGTTGCCGTACTTGTCTTCCACGCCCTGATCGGGTTGCCCCGGGGTTCTGCCCGCGTGCGCCCAGCCAAAGTTCAGGTCGTCGTAGGTGCCCAGGTTTTGCGTGACGGCGAGCCAGGTTGCAGTATGGGTGCGCTCGTCCAGCGAAGATGTGATCGCATCGCGCTTGAGCCTTTCGACCATGAAACTCACCACCGTTTTCGTCGGGAACGCATATTGCACACCGATCTTCAAACCGCTTTCATCGCGAATGCCAACGGTCCCGGCTGTGGTCTCATCGCCAGCGCGGTTGACGGCCTTGTGCAGCTCGTAGGCACCGGTGATATACAGCGGTCCCGCTTCATAAACGAAGGCCGTGCTGTAGGCCGTGGCAAAGGAGCCGTCCACGCAGGAGGCGACCGCTCCGGCGTTGCTGTTGACACCGTTGGTCGAATTGCCGCCCGAGCAATCTGGCTCTCCCATCGCGTACAGGCCGTTGCCCGTGCTGCGGTTTTGACCCGGCGAAACCAGGGCGCTGAAAGAGAAGCCATTCATCTTGGGCGACTCGTACCAGATCGAATGCGGCAATCGCATGTCGAACTCGGTGCGATTGTCGCCACCGCTGTTGCCAATGATGGCGTTGTAGTCGCCGGGGGTGTCGGCGAACGGGTCCATGCGTCCCGTGGCGTTCTTGTAAGGCGTGTTGTTCTTGCCCAGCTTGATCGCGCCGAGGGTGGCGCTTTGCAGGCCGACGTAGCTGTTGCGCGAACCCAGGCCGGTCTTTTGCGCCGTACCGTCGGTTCCCTGATCCGAAGCGCCTGGTGTGGCAGCGTAGGCGATCTCGGTCTCGAACTGGAACACCGCCTTCAAATCCTTGTCGATGGCGCGCTCGCCCTTGATGCCGAAGAATGATCCGTTGCTGGAGACGTCGGGCAACCAGCCGTTGAGGCCCGTGACGGGTGCGTCATTGTGGAGATAACCCGCCATCCCGTTGGTCTGGTAATCCCATGACACATCGGCGTGACCGTAGATCGTGACTTCACCGCCGCCCAACTTGAACGTCAGGTCGTTGCCGGGCTTGATGCTGTTGCCGGTCGTGGCGGCGGCATCCGGCGCGGGCTGGGCCGCAGCCTTTTGGTCGGCCTGGTCGAGTCGCTTGTTCAACGCCTCGATCTGCTTTTGCAACAGGTCGATCTGCTGCCTCATTTCCTGCGTACTGTTTTGCGCATTCGCGACACCACTAACGCCGATGCCGGTTGCGGCCACGACGAGAGCACAAGCTCGCGCGATGGTTTTGAGTTTCATATTCACGGTATGTCTCCTGAAGTTTTGGAAGCGTTCACTGTGCAAACTCGGAAGGTGAATTCGCAGGCAGGATTTAGCGCTTCGCAAATATCAGAAGCTCTTGACCGCAGACAAGATTTTCTTTTTTACGTCAAACGAAACACAGATCACGCTACGTTTGTAAAGAAATGCAAATCGACACAGGCCATAGGCTTGATGCGTCGCAACTCAGTCTTCGAAACCCACGGCCCGACGCAGGGTCGCGTTTTCGGGGCTGGCCATCAGGGCGATGAACGCGCTGGCTGCCTGAACTTGCGTGGCACTGCGGCTCATCGCTGCGGTATAGACCGTGGCCAGCTCGAACGCCCTGGGCAACGGCGCCACCAGCTGCACACCAGGCGTGTAGCGAATTTCCGTGACCTGGGTGCAACCGATCAAACCCGACTCGCCGCACCGCGCCATCTCACCCATGGCGGTGGCGCCGCTGGGAAACGGGCGCAAACGTGCGGTCAATTCAGCACCGATGCCCAACTGCTTGAGCATGCCCATGAAGTGGATGCCGGCCGTGGACTTGACCGGATCGGGGATGTAAATCCCTGTGGCGCCGAGCAGCGTCGCCTTGAGTTCCTCGGACGTGGCCAGCGCCGGCAGCGCTTCCCCGCTCTTCACAGCAACACCCGTCTTCACGCTGCCCAGGCGGCGTGCACTGCCCGCCACCACATGACCTCTCGCCTGGAGCTGGTCGATCAACGCCGCCGTGAGGATCACGACGTCGCACGGCACTCCCTCCAAAAACTGGTCGCGCATGAGACCGACCGCGCTGTAACTGCCCGCGATGCGGCCATCGTTCTCGGCGGCAAATCGGTCCTCCAGTTGGGCGACCAGGCCGTAGGCGGCGCCGCCGCTGAGCAGATGCAATGTGATCACGAGAGTGGGTCCGGGTCAGTCGACCGTGATGTGTGCGGTCTGGATCACGCGTGCCCATTTGGCAATGTCGTCGTGCACGTATTGGTCAAACACCTGCGGGCTCATGAGCAGCGGTACGGCGCCTTGTCTGGACCAAAGCTGTCGCACTTCCGGCAGATTCACGGCCCGGCTCACGGCCTCATTCAAACGCTCCACCACCGCCTTCGGCGTCCCACTGGGCGCCATCAGGCCGAGCCAGATCGTGGCCTCGTAGCCGGGCACACCGGCTTCGCGCACCGTGGGAACGTCGGGCAACACGGATGAGCGCTGGCGCCCGGTCGTGGCCAGAGCACGCACCTTGCCGGCGCGCACCTGCTCGGCCATGGTGGTGACAGCGTCGAACATGAGTTCCACCTGACCTCCCAACAGGTCGTTGCGTGCGCCCGAACTGCCGCGGTAGGGAATGTGCACCAGGTGCACGCGCGCCATGCTCTTGAACAATTCGCCCGCCATGTGATAAGGCGTTCCCTGGCCGCTGGAGGCATAGTTGATGGCGCCGGGATGGGCCTTGGCGCGCTGGATCAGATCCTTCAATGTGAGATCAGGAACGCTCGGATGCACCACCAGCACCAGGTCCGAATAATTGATCGGCGCCACCGCCACAAAGTCGCGCAAAAGCGCAAAGGATTTGTTGGGAACCAGAGTTTCATTCACGGTGTGCGCGTTCGACATCAGCAGCAGCGTGTAACCGTCGGGCGTGGCTCTGGCGGCGGCCTCCGTTCCCAGGATCGAGCCCGCGCCAGGCCGGTTGTCCACCACGAAGACCTGGCCCAGTGTCTCCTGCAGGCGCTGCGCAATCACGCGCGCGTAGTTGTCTGCCGGACCGCCTGCGGCAAAGGGAACGATGATCTTGACGGGGTGCGTGGGGTAAGCCTGGGCCGCATCCCCAGCGGCGTTGACAATGCGGCACAGTGCCAGCAGCGCGGCAGCAACAAATGAAGGTGCAAGGTGAGTGCGTCGCTGCATGGTGGAAGGCGTTTCGGCGTGAGGTCGGGGTCCGGAAGCATCCGCTACCGTGTCGGTTCCGGATGCTAGGATTTGAGCCCAAACGCTGGCCTGCGCGTCCCCGTATTTTCCCTGTCCGGCACCCTCCATCCCCCAATCCAGGAGACCTGCAGATGAAGATTGCTGCCTATGTTCGCGACGGTGTGTCCAACGTGGGCCGTGTCAGCGCCGACCTGCAATCGGTGCAGGCTTTTGCTGTTCCCACCGAGGCCGCAGAGCGCGGTGCACTGGTGATTGTCGAAGCCCTGGCGCGTGGCGAAAAGCTGCCGGCACTGCTGGCACCGGTGCCGTTGTCCAGCGTCAAGCTCACAGCACCGATTCCGCGCCCGCGCCGCAACATCTTCTGCGTCGGCAAGAACTACTACGCCCATGCCAGGGAATTTGCCGGTAGCGGCTTTGACGGCAGCGCCAAGGCCGGCAGCGACATCCCGGAAGTTCCGATCTATTTCACGAAGGTGCCGGAGTGCGTGGTCGGCCCCACCGACTTCATCTTCAATATTCCCACGCTGATCGAAACCCTGTCCGCCGGCATCACGCTTTACTCCGGTGACATCATCGCCACCGGCACGCCGGCAGGCCTAGGCATCGGCTTCAAGCCGCCCAAATACCTCCAGCATGGTGACGTCGTGCGCCAGGAGATCGACGGCATTGGCGGCATCGAAAACCCGGTACGCAAGCGCTCCAGAGACAGCAGGCGGCGCTTGCGTCAATGCGGCTGCGCTACAACGGCGCGGCATTGCGCAGCAGCCACTCGGTGCAGGCCGCGAACGGCATGGGGCGCGCGATGTAATAACCCTGCACGATCGAGCCGCCGCATTTGCGCAGGAACTCGAGTTGCCCGGCGGTCTCTACGCCCTCGGCGATGACACTCATGCCCAGATTCACGCCCAGCATGACGGCAATGCGCAATACCGCCAGAGCCTTGGGTTCGGTGTCGGCGCGCTGCACGAAGCTGGCGTCGATCTTGAGTTCCCGAAACGGCAGATCGATCAGTTGCACCAGACTGGAGTAACCGGTTCCGAAGTCATCGATGGACAGGACGAAGCCCATCAGCGACAGCCGTGTCAGTGTCTCAAGCGCCAGCGAACGCTCGGCCATCAGCCGACTCTCGGTAACTTCGATGATGAAGTCGGACGGCTGCAGACCAGCATCGGCGACGATGCGACGCAGGCGCTCGGGCACTGCCAGATTGTGTGCCGTGTCCATGGACATGTTGATGGCTGCGGTGATGTCGAGTCGCTGTGCCCGCCACTGCCTCATATCGGTCACGACCTGATGCGTGATGGCAAAGAACAGTTCGTCGGCCAACCCGGCTGCCTCGAGTGCCGGCACGAATTCGACCGGCCCGATCATGGGGCCCGTGGCTGTTGGCCAGCGCGCCAGCACCTCCACGCCCACGGTCTTGCCGGTGTGGATGTCCGTCTTGGGTTGGTACCAGGGAACAAATTCATTTGCTGCCAAAGCTTGCTTCAACCTCTCAGGCGTGAGGGCTTGCTCGCTGGTGACGCTGCGCGTTACGGCGCCCGGACGCTGCAGATCAGCCAGCAGGGCTTGCAGTTGCTCTGGCGTACAGGGTTTCGTCAGCACGCCAAGAATGTTCAACCCGTGAGCGCTGGCCAGGCTGGCGGCACTGTGCAGGATTTCCTGATGCATCCCCGACAGCAGAATGATGCCGGCCCGGTAGCCGCGCTGTGCCAGGTGACGCATCAGCACCAGACCGTCCATCTCCGGCATCGACAGATCGGCGATGATGGCCTGGATGCGCGTTCCGTGCTGCTCGAAGTGCGCCAGCGCCTCGGCGCCGCTGGCGGCGAGACAGATGCTGTCCCAGCCCAGACTTGCCAACTGCAAGGCCAGCACGTCGCGCTGGAACTTGTCGTCATCCACCACGAGAAGCATATCCAAACTCATTGCTGACAAGTCTCCGTCAAGTGATGCCGCGCATGCGTCCGGCAGCCACCAAAAATGCCGGTTCAAGTTGCTCAACCAGTTCCTGCACAGAGGATTCATTGCCTTCGCGTCCGGCAGTCTCCAGGGCCTGGCAGAGTTCCCCCAGCGCCATCGCGCCCACCGTGCGTGCCGCCGATTTCAGCGTGTGGGCATCGATCACCACCGCATGGGTATCGTGCGCCCGCTGTGATTGAACGATGGCGGCAATGCGCTCCTGTGCATTGAGCACGAACTTCTCCACCAACCGGCTGTGCATGGCAGGGTTCGGACCGATCAGGCGCGTCAGCGCGGTGGCATCCCAAATGTCAGCAGCCGAGGCCAGCGCCGCCGGCATCACCTGCGTCGTCTCGATTTGCACTGCGACGTCATCGGCCACGCCCGGTGACAGCGGCAACCACTTGGCAAGCAAGACCGCCAGTTCGTTCAAGCGCAGTGGCTTGGCCAGATAGTCGTCCATGCCGCGTTCATGGCAGCGCTCCGCCTCGCCTTGCATTGCGTTGGCCGTGATCGCCACGATCGGCAGATGCGCACCTTGCGGCTCCTCCTGCCGAATCGCCGCAGTCAAGGCAAAGCCGTCCATGTTGGGCATGTGGCAATCCGTCAACAGCAGCGCATAGCGACCACGGCGCCACATCTTCAGTGCCACTTCGCCGTCCTCGGCCACCTCGGCGGCATAACCCAGCAGGCGCAACTGCTCGCGCATCACATCGCGGTTGATCTCGTTGTCTTCGGCCAGCAGGATCAATTGGTTCCTGGTCTGAGCTTGAGCGATGGTCGGTGCGCTGCGGCGCTTTACCACCGGTTTGGGTTCGGGACGAACCACAGGCCCTTGCTCGCTCTTAACGAGCGGCAATTCAACCGTGAACTCCGAGCCCTCGTCCGGCACGCTGCGCACGCTGATACGACCCTGCAGCAATCCCACCAGACGCTGTGTGATGCTCAGACCCAGCCCGGTGCCGCCGAACCTGCGCGCCACACCACTATTGGCCTGACTAAAGGGCCGGAACAGGTTTGCGACCACGTCTTCGGTCATGCCGATGCCGTTGTCGCTGACGCTGATGCGCATCCCCGGCGCTCCACCCCGCAGCGCACAGGGTTCGATCCGCAGTTCGACGCTCGCGGGTCGACCGCTGCGTCCGGGCGTGAACTTCACGGCATTGCCCAACAGGTTCATCAGGATCTGGCGCAGTCGCGTCGGATCCGAAAGCACCCATTGCGGAAGCCGCGCATCGATCCGCACCGACACCTGAACGTTCCGGGCACTGGCAACGTTGAGTATGAGTTGCCTGACACTCTCCACGACCGAGCGCAGATCGGTGGGAATGCTTTCAACCAGCATCTTTCCGGCCTCGATCTTGGAAAAATCGAGGATGTCATTCAGGATGCTGAGCAAGGCCAGCGCCGATTCGTGGATGGTGGACAGCATGCGGCGCTGTTCCGGCCGCAGGTCGGTCTCCTGCAGGATGTCGGCCATGCCCACGACACCGTTCATGGGTGTGCGTATTTCGTGGCTCATGTTCGCCAGAAATTCTGACTTGGCCAGGTTGGCGGCCTGGGCCGCGTCCTTGGCGTGTTTAAGTTCGTCGATGTCGAAAGCCATCACGAAGAACCCCAGCACCTCTTCGCCGTCCCGGTCCGGAATGTAGTGCGTCTGGGCGAAGCGCATCACCTCGGGTGCCTCCGGACGCGGGAAGCCACGCTCGAACACCATCGACTGGCCGCGCAGCGCGGCCTCAACCATGGGGCGGTTTGACTCATACCCGCGCTCGCCCAGAATTTCGCGCATGTGCCGCCCCTCGACCTGTCCCGGCGCCAGACCCAACCATTCCTGATAGCCCGGGTTGGCGAAGCGGTTGATCTGATTCCTATCCCAATAGCCGACCATACCCGGAATGCCGTTCAGGATAAGGCTGAGATGGCGTTCACGCGCTGCGATGGTCGCGGTGCGGTCTTCCACCATCCGTTCCAGGTGGTTGCGGTGCTGGTCGAGTTCTGCGCTCAGACGCCTCCTTTCGGTGATGTCCTCCTTCACCGCGACGTAGTGGGTGATGCGTCCGTCCGGCTGCCGCAAGGGGGTGATGATGGCGGACTCGACGAACTCGCTGCCGTCCTTGCGTCGGTTATGGAATTCGCCCTGCCAGAGTTCGCCGTGGGTGATTGCCAGCCAGAGGGAGTGATAGGTTTGGGACGGCGTCTTGCCAGAACGCAGCAGGCGCGGGTTCTGCCCGATCGCCTCTTCGCGGCTATAACCGGTGGTGCGGACAAAGGCTTCGTTCACGTATTCGATCCTGGCCTCCAGGTTGGTGATGACGATGCTTTCCGGGCTTTGCTCCACCGCCAGTGCCAGCTTGCGGATCTTCTCCTCGGCACGCACCGAGGCACTGATGTCCTCCTGCAGCAACACGATGGCGCGCACGCGCCCAGCGCTGTCCTTGGTCGGGAACACGGTGGTTTTTACTTGCAGTGATCCCTCTTGGGCACCGGTGACCTCGGTTGTCTCGGCCCGGTTGTATTCAACCACGCTCGCCGGCACGCTTTCGCCCGCGAACGCCTTGCGCAGGGCCGGCATCACGCCCATGGCGATGAGTTGGCGGTCTTCCAGCAGGTTATAGCCCGCCAGGGCCTGAAGAGGCACGCCCCAAAGCTGCTCCCAGGCCGTGTTGACAAGCATGGTATGACCGTCGGGCGCCACGATCTGGATCGGCAACGGCGACTGTTCGACCAGTTGGCGAAAGCTCGCCTCCGCATCCATCAGTTGCGCATGCAGCCGCTTGCGCTCCGAGATGTCGCGGGAGGAGTTGAAAAGCACCGGTCGGCCATCGAGCTCCATCGCGGAGCCGCTGACTTCGACCTCAAACACGCTGCCATCCTTGCGCCGATGCCGGGTTTCGAACTCGCTGCGCGTCTTGCTGGATAACTGATCCGCCACCACCTGCCTCACTTCGTCGGCGGAAAAATGCGCATCCCACTGGCTCGCGTGCATGCCGATGACTTCGCTGCGGCTGTAGCCCAGCATGTTGCAGAAGGAGTCGCTGGCCTCGATCACCCGGCCTTCGGTATCCAGGATGTGAATGCCGTCGCTGGCGTTCTGCAATAGCGCGAGGTACTTTTCGGTTCGCTTTTGCAGTGCCAGTTCGGCCTGCTTGCGCTCGCTGATATCGACCAGGGTGCTGAGAATCCCAGCAGAGTTGCCGTGGCGGTCACTGAGCGGTCGGGAGTTGTTCAACACCGTGATGAGGGTGCCGTCCTTGCGTCGGAGTTGGTGTTCGAAATTGACGAGTCGTCCGCGCGCTTCCATTTCCTGGAATGCGGGTGCCGGATCGGGGTCTACGTCCGCAATACGCAGGCGCAGCAGTTCCTCCCGCTCGTAGCCCAGCAGGTTCAGCGCAGCATGATTCGCATCGATGAAGCTGTTGTTATTGGCAAATATGCAAATGGCAGCAACGGATTCGTCAAAGATGCCGCGGTATTTCTCTTCGCGCTCGCGCAACGCCTCCTCAACCCGCTTGCGTGCGCTGATGTCGCGAATCACCGCGGTGAAGAAGACGCCC
>CAILAY010000058.1 GCA_903832285.1 uncultured beta proteobacterium
GGACGATGATGTCGTTTGTCATGCTCGGCGCCCTTTTAGGTTACGTCGTATATTAGGAGCCGGAATTATTTGCGCAACCAGTCGTTAGGTCAACGCAGAAAAGGTGCGACGCCGACCCAGGACTTCCATTGATGCTTGGACTAGACTACTTTACGACTCCGACCGATACCCTCCGATTGGGTCGTCGGTTGATCGTCGTCTTTGCCCCCGAGCGCACGCTTCCACTTATGTTG
This sequence comes from uncultured beta proteobacterium, assembly GCA_903832285.1. Classification (GTDB taxonomy): domain Bacteria; phylum Pseudomonadota; class Gammaproteobacteria; order Burkholderiales; family Burkholderiaceae_C; genus CAIKVZ01. The sequence goes on from CAILAY010000058.1 coordinate 234, forward strand.
ATGCGTTTGCTCAAGGGAAACCGAGATTGGCGGAGGCAGTAGGATTCGAACCCACGATGCCCTTGCGGACATGCCTGATTTCAAGTCAGGTGCAATCGACCACTCTGCCATGCCTCCGTGTCATACAAATCCCCCAGGTTGCGGAGATCAACTAAACAAGTCTCCACCTGAATCTCCGCAACTCACCAGCTTTCAAGACCGGTGCAATCGACCACTCTGCCACGCTTCCGCAAGCGGCTGATTCTAGCCGCTTTACCTCACGCCATTTGACGCGCAACGTGCGGACAAACGCTGCCTCATAGCGTTTCGCTCAGCATGCGCAGCACACCTTGCTGCCAGGGTGGCAGGGTCAATCCAAATGCGGCTTTCAGACGTGCGCAATCGAGTCGTGAGTTCAACGGTCGGCGCGCCGCCGTGGGGTAGGAACCGCTCGGTACAGCAACTACATCTTGCGGCTTCACCCTCAACTCGACCCCCGCATCCAGCGCCGTCTGAAGTACGAACCGGGCATAGCCGTGCCAGGTGGTGGTGCCGCTGGCGCTGAGGTGGTACAGACCGGCGAGATCCGCACGCGGATGCTCCCGGTGCAGCACCTGGCGCAGGGCGTGGGCGCTGGCGTCGGCCAGGAGTTCGGCACCCGTGGGCGCGCCGAACTGATCATCGATCACGCTCAAGGTCTCGCGCTCCTTCGCCAGTCGCAACATGGTCCTGGCAAAGTTGGCGCCGCGCGCGGCATAGACCCAACTGGTGCGGAAAATCAGATGTTGGGTGCAGTGCAACTGGATCAACTGCTCGCCCTCCAGTTTGGTTTGGCCGTAGACGCTCACGGGCGCGACGCCATCGGCCTCACACCACGCCCTGCTGCCGCTGCCGTCGAACACGTAGTCGGTGGAGTAATGCAGCATCCACGCACCCACAGACTGCGCGGCCTGGGCCAGCGCGCCCGGCGCGAGTGCGTTCAGGGTGCGTGCCAGTTCGGGTTCGCTCTCGGCCTGGTCGACGGCGGTATGGGCCGCGGCATTCACGATCACGTCCGGGCCAACGGCTTGCACGGTTTTAGCAAGTCCCACCAGATCCGTGAAGTCGCCGCAATATGCAGTGCTGTCTCGATCGAGTGCGATCACCTCGCCCAGCGGTGCCAGGCTGCGCTGCAACTCCCAGCCAACCTGGCCGTTCTTGCCGAACAATAGGATCTTCATGCCGCTGTTTGGTACTGCGTCTGCACCCACTCGCGATAGGCGCCGGACTGAACGCGCTGCACCCAACCCGGGTTGTCCAGGTACCACTGCACGGTTCTGCGAATGCCGCTGGCAAACGTCTCCTGCGGCTTCCAGCCCAGTTCGCGCTCGATCTTGCGCGCGTCGATGGCGTAGCGCCGGTCGTGGCCGGGGCGGTCGGTGACGAACGTGATCTGGCTCTGATACACCATGCCGTCGGCGCGCGGCCGCAGTTCATCCAGCAGCGCGCAAACGGTGTGCACGATTTCGATGTTGGCCTTCTCGTTCCATCCGCCCACGTTGTAGACCTCGCCCGGTCTGCCGGCTCCAAGCACACGCCGGATGGCGCTGCAATGGTCCTTCACGTAAAGCCAGTCGCGCACCTGTTGACCGTCGCCATAGACGGGCAGCGGCTTGCCCGCGAGCGCGTTCACGATCAGCAGCGGAATGAGCTTTTCGGGGAAGTGGTAAGGGCCGTAGTTGTTACTGCAATTGGTGGTGAGCACCGGCAGGCCGTAGGTGTGGTGGTAGGCGCGCACCAGGTGGTCACTGGCCGCTTTGCTGGCCGAATAGGGGCTGTTGGGCTGGTAGCGATGGTCCTCCGTGAAGGCGGCGTCGGTCGGCGCCAGCGATCCGTAGACCTCGTCGGTGGAAACGTGCAGGAAGCGAAACTCCGCCTTCCTGGACGTGGGCAAGTTGCCCCAATAAGCCCGCACCGATTCGAGCAGGTGAAACGTGCCCACGATGTTCGTCTGGATGAAGTCTTCCGGCCCGTGAATGGAGCGGTCGACGTGCGACTCGGCGGCAAAGTTGAGCACGGCGCGCGGCTGGTGCTGCGCCAGCAACTGCGACACCAGCGCCGCGTCACCGATATCGCCCTGCACGAAAATGTGGCGCGGATCGGCATCGAGCGCGGCAAGATTCTCCAGGTTGCCCGCGTACGTGAGCTTGTCCAGATTGACAACGGGTTCATCACTCTGGGCCAGCCAGTCGAGTACGAAATTGGAGCCGATGAATCCGGCGCCACCGGTGATGAGAATCATGGAGGCCTTGCTAAATGTTGGGGTGAAAAGGCGACCCATGGTCGACGAGTCTGCTGTCAATTATCCCATCGACTGTTGCAACCCTTTGCCGCTGCGCAGCCCAGCAAAAAGGAGATCCCCCGATCCAGAGCTTTGTGTTGCCATCGGGGGCCAAAGAATGTCCTGGACCTCAATAGTGGCGCAGCTTCTGTCGGTCGGTTCAAACGGCAATTTGGACTGCGTCGGGATTGATTCGGCGGGGGTGGCCGATCCGGTCCGTATGGCCAGAGGGCCAGCAGCCTACTACCGTTTTGGGCTGTTATGCATAGGACCAAGTTATGAATAGCGCTCCTTGGCAAGCAGGCTTTTGACGCTGACGTTGGGTCGCTGGCCTGCTTGTTTCACTCC
>CAILAY010000059.1 GCA_903832285.1 uncultured beta proteobacterium
CACCACCACGATCTCCTTCGAGCCCAATGGCGAGTTGAAGAATCCGTCGATGACACTGTCGGTCTACAAGGATGGCAAGAAGATCGCACTGAACTGATCGATCCACTGCAACAAAAAAGCCACCGCAAGGTGGCTTTTTTTTGTGGCGTGCCCGACTGGGCACAATGCCTCGAACTTATTCGATCTTCGCTTTGGACAGCAATTCCTTGCGGTAGGCGTCTACCTTGACCTGGCCCAGCTTTTGTCCAATCTGGGGCTTGATTTCATCCAGAGTGGGCAACTTGGCATCGCGCACATCGTCCAGGCGAATGATGTGAAAACCGAACTGGGTCTTGACCGGCGCTTCTGTCATCTGGCCTTTTTTGAGCGCGATCAGCGCGTCAGAGAACTCCTTCACGTAGCTCTTGGGGTTGGCCCAGTCCAGGTCCCCACCGTTCGCACCTGAACCGGGGTCCTTGGAAGACTTCTTGGCGATCACGTCAAATTTGCCACCCTTTTTCAACTGGGCAATGATGGCCTTGGCTTCTGCTTCGGTTGGCACCAGGATGTGGCGGGCGTGGTATTCCTTGCCGCCATTGTTGGCGACGAACATGTCGTACTCGGCCTTGATGTCGGCATCGGTGACGGGATTGGTCTTCTGGTATTCAGACAGCAGTTCACGGATGAGGATCGACTGGCGCGCCAGTTCCATCTGGGCCTTGAAGTTCTCAGAGCCGTCCATGCCGCGTTTTTGTGCCTCCTGAACGAACACTTCGCGCGTAATTATTTCATCCTTGATCTGGGCCTTGATGTCGTCAGTGACCGGTTTACCCGTGCCGGCAGCCTGCTGCAAAAAGGGATCCATGCGGGATGTGGGAACAGCCTTGCCATTGACCACGGCCAGGTTCTGGGCCTGGACACCGGTGGCTGCCAGGCTGAGCAGAGTTGCAGCTGCAAGCGCTGTGAGTACGAGTTTTTTCATCAATTAATCCTCAGGAGGTCTCAAAAAATAGTGACAGAGCGGTGGATTCCGCCGCGGCTAGAAAAGTTCAATGGCCAGCGCATGTACGCCCTGGTCGAAGAAATCTTGCAGCGCATCATACACAAGCCGGTGACGTTTCACCCGTGGCATATCTGTAAACATAGGTGAAGCGATGCGCACCCGGAAGTGCGTGCCAAATCCCAGGCCATTGGCTCCGGCATGACCGGCGTGCTTGTAGCTTTCATCGAGCACTTGCAACTGCGTGGCCTGGAGCCGGGCTTGAAGTCGGCTTTGCATCGCCTGGGCCCACTGCTCCAAGGGTAATTCGCTGGGCGAGAGGGAGGGATCAATCATGGCTGGCTGTGTCATCGTCGGCCTTCAGATGTTTGGCGATGAATACGCCCTGGCCCAGGATGAACACCAGTGGAAAGGCGTAACCCCAGAGCTTGAAATTCACCCAGGTTTCGGTGGAATACAGGGCTGCCACGTAGGCATTGCTGGCAGCCATGAACAGAAAATAGATCACCCACGCGACGGTCAATTGCGTCCACACGCGGTCGGGCAAGGGCAGTTGGCTGCCCAGCATGACCTTGAGAAAGTTCTTCTCCCAGCGCCACAGCGCCAGGCCCAACACCATGGCCATCGCGCTGTACAGCACGGTGGGTTTCCACTTGATGAAGCGGTCGTCGTGCAGCGCCAGGGTCAACGTGCCGAACACGAGCACCAGCAACAGTGTGGCTTTTTGCAGGGCTTGCAGTTTGCGGTCCATCCCATACAGGACTGCACTTTGCGCCACGGTGGCGACCATCAGCACGGCCGTGGCAAAGTAGATGTCGCGCAGCTTGTAGGCCGCCACGAACAACGCTATCGGAAAGAAGTCAATCAGAAATTTCATAAGCGCTGATTATCCCGTGCCGCGCTTGGCATGGGAGTCGAACCGGTCAATGCTGCCCTTTTTCTGGTAAGTTCGCGGGCTCCGTCTGCTGGCGAAAGATCGACATGCGCGCAATTATCATCATCCCGGCCATGCTGGCCGCCGCTTTCGCCGGGTGGTGGAACATCACCGCGCCGCCGGCCTACCACGTGATCGCTCCGCCCTACGCGGTCGGACCCGTGCCGGGCGCCGTGACCGCCGTTGCCACCGCGGACGACTACATCAAAACCCATCTGACGCGCGCCCCTTCGGCACTTCCAGGGCACGACGACATCATCTTGCAGGAGCATCTGGGGCGTGCCTTTGTCACTGCGATGGACCAGTGGATCTGGCGCGTTGATCTCGCCACCGGTAAGGCCGAGCATTTCGTGCGGGCGCCGATGTCACCTGCGGGTGCCCGGCTGATCCCGGGCGATGACGACCGCATGCTGTTTTGCGCGACGCGACTGGACGACCGGCTTTATCCAGACACAGTCACGCCCGGAGTCTATGAACTGCACTTTTCCACCAAGGAAATCCGTCCCATCGCGTTGCGCGTGCCGCTGCCCCCGCCCATCGCTGCGCCGAAGCCGGGCAATGAGGGCAGCGTGTTCACGCCACAGGATTTGCCACCCATGAGCATGAAGGACCTGAACGAAAACAACAGCCGCCCGATCGCGTTCTGCAACGACATCGACATCAGCCCCGACGGCAAGCGCGTCTATATGACCGAGTCCTTCGACACGCCCGGCGCTGCGTCCGGTACCGGCGCCTATGCCGAGGCCGTGACGCTGGCGCACAACGGGCGCTTATGGCAGTTTGAAATCGATCAGGGTGCGGTGCGCCTCGTGGCGCAGAACTACAATTTTCTCGACGGCGTGCTGCTGGATCAGAGTCATGCCACGGACGGTCAGGAGGACTCCATCTTGGTGACGGAGACGACCAAGTACCGCATTGATCGCCTCTATCTGCGCGGGCCGCGTGCCGGGCAGGATCAGGTCCTGTGGCAGTACCTGCCCGGTCTTCCCGATGGGCTGGACCGCGACCCCAAAGGTCGCATCTGGGTGGGTTTCATCAAGGAACGAACGCCCATCACGACCTGGATTCACGCCAACCCATGGATCAAGCCGCTGCTGCTGCGTCTGCCGCGTTCCTGGCTGCCCATCACCAAGCCGACAGCCATCATGGCGTTGAGTCCCGATGCCAGCCAGGCGCTGTTCTACACGCATCACGACGGCAGTCGGGTGCATGACATCTCGGTGGTGGTACCGGGCAAAGACCGGATTTATCTGCCGACCTTCGACCGGGAAAACACGGGGTTGGTCAGCATTCCGTACCCACCCGCGATGCAGCCCTGATTCGAAGGAGGTTTCGTCATGAAGAACAATTTCTCATTTGCCGCGCAGCGTTGTGCTGGGATCGCCCTGCTGGCGGCGTTGTGCCTGCACGTCGTCCACGCCGCCACTTTGCAGGGAACCGTGGCGACGACACAGGGCCAACCCCTGGCGGGCGCGATGGTGACGCTGATCCGCAGCGACAAGCTCCTGCAGGAAACGGTTTATACGGATTCGCAGGGGCGCTTCCGTATTGACACGGAGCAGCCTGGAGCGGCGACCTTGCGCTGTCGCACACCGGGGTATGCCGACCTGTCCCAGGCACTCGCAGCGGTGGTCGGCGGCAAGTTCAGCTTTGAGATGCAAAAGCTCAGCGACCCGAAGGCGATATCGGATGCGCTGCCGGCTTCGGCCCATGCCGCCACCGTGAAAATCACCGACGCCAGGACGCAGGACGCGTACCGCAACCAGTGTTTCTTTTGCCACCAGATTGGCAATGCGTGGACCCGGCGCGTGAAAACGTCGCAGGAGTGGGATGGCGTGCTGGATCGCATGCAGCGCTACGGTGCGCTCATCACCTGGGGCACGGAGAGGCGCATCCACCAGGCCCTGTCCGAGGCCTTCCAGGGCCATCCCGTGCCTGACCGCGAGGACCATCGGACCGACCCGGCGATCGCCCACGCCAAGCTGACGGAAGTGGCCGTGGGCGACGCCAGTTCTTTTGTGCATGATCTGGAACTTGCACCCGACGGACGCTTCGTGAGCGTGGACATGGGTAACGACAAGGTCTACACCACCGACCTCGCCAACGGCAAGAGCGAATCCGTGCAGATGCCCCGCAATGGCCTGGTGCGCGGCGGGCTGTTCTCGGGCATGTCATCTCCCATTGCCACCACCAATGCCTACCACGGGCCACACAGCATCGTGTTGGGGCCTGATGGCCGCTACTACACCACCGACTCCATGCGCGCCGAGCTGGGCATCTTCGACCCCGCGACCGACGCCTTCCAATTCGTGCCGATCGGGCACGGCGCGCAGTATCCGCACACGCTGCGCTTCGATCGCGAAGGTATCCTGTGGTTCACGCTGGCGATGTCGGACCAACTCGGCCGCTACGACCCGCGCAATGGCCAGGTCGACGTGATCGCGCTGCCCAGCGGCGGCTTTTGGCAGTGGATGGCCGACAAGCTGTTCGACTCGCTGCTCAAGGTTGCGGCCTGGTTTCCGGGCAAGGACCTGCAACTCGCTCTGTCACACCATAAATGGAGCGGGCAGGGCCACAAGATTTTGAACCTGCCCTACGGCATCGACATCCACCCGCTGGACGGCTCGGTTTGGTACAGCAAACTCTACGCCGACAAAATCGGACGCTATGACCCCACGACCGGTGCGGTTCAGGAGTGGGACACGCCGCTGGCGGGCCCCAGGCGCATGCGCTTTGGTGCAGACGGTACGCTCTGGATTCCGGCCTTCGGCGGCTCGGCGTTGATGAAGTTCGACCCCAAGACCGGCAAGTTCACCAACTATGCCATGCCGGTGCTGGCCGCAGGCGAGTTCGAGACGCCTTATGCGCTGAACGTGCACCCCAAGACCGGCGAGGTCTGGGTCACGGCCAATCTCTCGGACCGCATGTTCCGCTTCGATCCGCGCAGCGAGCGCTGGACCGCCTACCCCATGAGTTCGACCACCACCTACATGCGCGATATCGTCTTTACGCCCGACGGCCGCGTCTGTTCGGTCAACGCCAACCTGCCGGCCGTGGCGATCGAGGGTCAGCAGCAAAAGATCGTCTGCTTGCAACCCGAGGCGCGCTGAGACCGTCCGCGCTACGGGCAGGGTGGTGATTCAGGTTCGGGGCGGCGCCTTGTCGGTTTCGGTCACGGGCGCGCCATCGGCGCCGAGAAAGTCCAGCGACGCGGAGTTCATGCAGTAGCGCAGGCCGGTCGGTGCGGGGCCGTCTGGGAACACGTGTCCGAGGTGTGCACCGCAGTCGGCGCAGTGCACCTCCGTGCGTTTCGCCCATAGCTTGCCGTCTTCCTTGGTTTCGACGGCGTCGCTGGTCAGCGGCTGGAAATAGCTGGGCCAGCCACAGCCGGCGTCGAACTTCGAGGTCGAGTCGAACAGCGGTTTGCCGCAGCAAATGCAGCGGTAAATGCCTGGCGCGGTGTGCGCGGCGAATTTGCCGGTGAATGCGCGCTCGGTGGCCTCGTGGCGTGTGACTTCATAGGCCAGCGGTTCGGCCTGCTTGGCTGCGAGCAGGGTCTTCCACTCGGCGTCGGTTTTCTGGACAGAAGTGGTCATGATGAGCAACTGATTTCAAGAGAAGAAGCCCAACTGGGCGGAAAGGAGGCGTAGGCATCGTAGCCGCGATGTTCGTCAAACGGCGACTCCAGCAACGACAGCAACGTCGCGACTTCAGAAAAATCTCTGGCATGGGCTTGCTGGATTGCCGTCTGTGCCAGATGGTTGCGCAGCACAAACTTGGGGTTGGTGCGCAGCATCGTCCGGCTGGTTCGCACCGGGTCTTGGGCGCCAAGTCGCTGCTCGAAGCGCAGCAGCCAGGCTTCGATGGACGGTCGATCGATGAACAGATCGCGCACGCTGTTGTTGGTGTGCATGGCCGCCACCCAATGGCTCAAGCGGCGCCAGAAGATGGTGTAATCCACGTGGTCGCGGGCCAGCATTTGCAGCAAGACCTCGATCAGGTCGGCGTCCAGCGGACGGGCGTCGGTCAGGCCGAGTTTGGCGCACATGTGTTGCTGCAACGCCGCCGGAAAAACCACCTTGTAGGACTCGAGCGCGGCGATGGCTTGTTCCTGTTCGCGGATCAACGGCATCAGGGCTTGTGCCAGGCAGTGCAGATTCCAGTAGGCGACATGTGGTTGCCTGTTGAAGGCATAGCGGCCCTGGCTGTCGCTGTGGTTGCAGATGTGCGATGGGTCGAAAGCATCGAGAAACTGGAACGGTCCGTAGTCCAGCGTCAGACCCAGCGCGCTCATGTTGTCCGTATTCATCACGCCGTGGCAAAAACCGACAGCCTGCCAATGTGCCATCAGGCGCGCCGTACGTTCGCTGATCCGCTGCAACAATGCGGCATAGGGGTTGCCTGGGAAAGTCTCGCACATCAGACACTCGGGGTAATGCTGCCCGATCACATGATCGGCGAGCAAACGCAGCTCACGATGAGGCGGGCCTTCACCGTCCTGTTCCTGATTCGAAAAATGTTCGAAGTGTCCGAAGCGGATGAAACTGGGCGCCACCCGCGTCACCACCGCGGCGGTCTCCATGGTCTCGCGCCGCACGCCGACGTCAGAGCCGGTGATGCATAGCGCACGCGAGGTCGGGATGCCAAGAGCGTGCATGGCTTCGCTGCACAGAAATTCGCGGATGCTGGAACGCAACACGGCACGACCATCGCCCATGCGGGAATAGGGCGTGAGGCCTGCGCCCTTGAGCTGGACCTCCTGGCGCTGGCCCCTGACATCCGCCAAGTCTCCCAGCAGCAGGGCACGGCCGTCGCCAAGTTGCCCGGCCCAGACGCCGAACTGGTGCCCGCTGTAGACGCTGGCCAGGGGCCGTGTGCCGGTCAGGACGGTGTTGCCAGTGAGACCTTGCAAGGCATCGTCGCTCTGAAACCATGCTTGGCTCAAGCCCAGATCGCGGGCGACACTGGCGCTGCGTCCCACCCAGTAGGGAGCCGCCATCGGCTGGGGTGCGATTTCGGAAAAAAACGCGCTCCCCAGTGCCGCGAAGCTGTGTTCCCAATCCGGGCTTGACCCCTTTGCTGAAACGGGCCTGGTTTCAACCAAGGGGTCGGAAAAGTCTTTGAATGCGTTCATGGGATGATTGTCGGCAGGTTGCCAAGAACCTGCTGCTTTGAGGGCTATCCCCAATTCGGCAGGCATGATCGTGCGACATACTTGCGCCACTCTCGTTGCGCCGCCGCTGCCACCATTTTTACATTAGTTAGGAGCTTTCCATGCTGGGCTTGATGCAAAACCAACCGTTGCTGATCTCGTCGCTGATCGATTTTGCGGAACGCCATCATGGCGAAGGCGAGGTCGTCTCGCGCCGGGTCGAGGGCGACATCCACCGCTATACCTACAAACAGGTGGCACAGCGCGCTCGGCAGGTGGCAAATGCGCTGGACGCGATGAAGCTGCAATTTGGCGACCGCGTCGCCACCATCGCATGGAACGGTTATCGGCACCTGGAGTTGTACTTCGGCATCAGCGGCTCGGGGCGTGTACTGCACACCATCAACCCGCGCATGCATCCCGATCAGATCACGTGGGTTGCGAATCACTCTGAGGATCAGGTCGTGTGTTTTGACATGACCTTCCTGCCAATCGTCAAGTCCATTCACGCCCGCTGCCCCACCGTCAGACAATGGGTCGCCTTGTGCGACGCCGACAAACTACCCACGGACTCGGGTGTACCGAATCTGTCCAGCTATGAGGCGCTCATTTCGGCACAACCCAACACCTATTCCTGGCCCCAGTTTGACGAGAACACGGCCTCCAGCATGTGCTACACCAGCGGCACCACGGGCAATCCCAAAGCGGCCTTGTACAGCCACCGGTCCACACTGCTGCATGCTTATGCGGCCTGCCTGCCCGACGTGATGTGCCTGTCTGCGCGCGACGCCATTCTGCCGGTGGTTCCGATGTTCCACGTCAATGCCTGGGGTATTCCCTATTCGGCCGCGCTCACCGGTGCCAAACTGGTATTTCCGGGTGCCGGCATGGATGGCAAATCCGTGTACGAACTGATCGAATCCGAGCGCGTCACCTACGCCGCCGGTGTGCCCACCGTGTGGCAGATGCTACTGGGCCACATGCAGCCCGCGGGCCTGCGTTTTTCAACGCTCAGACGCACGGTGATCGGTGGCTCTGCCTGCCCGCCCGCCATGATCACCGCCTTCAATGACCAGTATGGCGTGGAAGTCCTTCACGCCTGGGGCATGACCGAGATGTCGCCACTTGGAACGCTGTGCACGCTCAAGAACAAGCACCTGACGATGTCGGATGAAGACAAGATGAAAATCCGCCTGAAACAGGGGCGTTCCATCTTCGGTGTGGACATGAAGATCGTGGATGCCGACGGCAAGGAACTGCCCTGGGATGGCAAGGCCTTTGGCGACTTGCTGGTGAAGGGACCCTGGGTGGTTGCCGAGTACTACAAAGGCGAGGGCGGCAACCCGCTGGTCGATGGCTGGTTCCCGACGGGCGACGTGGCCACCATCGACCCCGAAGGCTATATGCAGATCACCGATCGCAGCAAGGACGTGATCAAGTCCGGCGGCGAATGGATCAGTTCCATCGACATCGAGAACATCGCCGTGGCGCATCCGGCCGTGGCCATGGCCGCCTGCATCGGCATAAAGCACCCCAAGTGGGACGAGCGCCCAATCGTGGCGGTGGTGAAGAAGCCCGGCATGGAAATCACGCGCGAGGAACTGCTGGCGTTCTACGAAGGCAAGACGGCCAAGTGGCAGATCCCGGACGACGTGGTGTTTGTCGACGCGATTCCGATGGGCGCCACCGGCAAGATGCAAAAGACCAAACTGCGCGAGATCTTGAAGGATTACAAACTGCCGGGTTTGTGATGCATTGAATGCGTTTCGGCGCAGGCACTGCGGCGCCAACACTACCGCGCCGAAAAGTCCTGACGCCACCAGTCGGCACAATGCATCAGCGCCGCCAAACCAAAATCGTGCGCAGTTGGGTGTAGTTCATCGCCAGAACCAGCACCCGATCGGGGAACACGACCATTGGGCCGCTCCGAAAGACCAGGCGGGGCACTGCGATCATGACTTGATTGCCCTGCACAGCCAGCGGCAACAGGGCTTGTGCGCCGGCATTGAACTCGTTGAAGGTGATGCACATCGAGTCACCCTTTGGTTCTGGCCAAAAAAGGCAGTCGGTAGCCGTTGGGCCGTCGAACAAGCCGAAGTATCGTCCGTCGCTGGCCGATGTGTAGGGCCAGCCTTGTGTAAGGCTAGCGAACGTCGACGGCAGAGCCATCGTGCTCAGCCCCGACATGCCACCGAGCAAGAAGCTGCCGTCGGCCGCAACGGCGACCCCCTGGGGCGTATAAAACGAGGCGGGGTCCAACCAGAGTTGCCAGGCATGGGTCGAATCGGAAGCTGAGTGTGAAACTCACGCCACATCACTCGTCTCATATTCGATCCCGCCAATGTATTTGTAGGCGCCGTTGTAAATCAGGCAGCCAACGGCGGCGGTCAGATATCCCATGATCAGGTACAAAAATGGAAAAAGCACAATGAGAAACCCAGGCGGGCCACTTTGACCTGGCGTCATTGGCATGAGCGAGAACGCCAGGATCATTGGAATTACAAAAATCAACGAACTAAGCGCCGCCAATATCCCGAAGACTTTGCCATTCTGATGTGGCGACAATCTCTTGATTTGTCTCTTCATTTTCACTCCATCATTGTCGGAACACTCACAAGGGGATGCTCCTGCTAAAAAGGGGGATGCCTGTCATCAACGGTTGAGCCTACAGGCCAGCGTGACAAATTGATATATCCCCAAAGGGCAATTTCAGCAACTTTCATCCAAATCGAACCCTGCTGGGGCATCCCAGTTGAAGTTCATGGGTTCCGCAGCGCCGTAGAGATCGACGACGTCTGGCTCGACCACCAGCGCGGGGATCAATCCCGGATGACCGGGCACATGCCAAGATCGTTGCCGAGTCGTCAAAAGTCCAGGTGCGCTTTCACGCCCCGGTTTATGGGCGTGTCATGATGCGGTCTATCGGTACTTGACTCCTCACTCATGAATACTCTGTTTCGAATCGGGCCTGCGTTTTTGACCTTCGTGTTCTGCTTGTGTACTTCAGCCAGCGAGGTCGAGTCAACGCAGCCCGATGCCGGGACGCCACCTTCCCTTGTTACCAAAGCAGAAAAGGCAGTAGCGCGAGGTGCGAAGGCCGCAGCCAGTGGTATCGAAAAAGGTGTAACAACTGGCGCACATGGGGTCGAGCGTGGCGCGCACGCGGCTGCCGTTGGCGTTGAACGGGGTGCCAAGGCTGCCGCCAGAGGCATCGAACATGGCGCCACAGCAACGGCCCACGCTGCAAAGACTGTCGCAAAAAAGGTGCTGCCATCATCCGCAGCGTCCTCGGCAGCACGTAACTGACATCGGTCGTGTTTCGTCGGGTCGAGACTTCAGGTCATCATGTCCGATGGTCACTATCCCCTGCGGCGCCCCTGCAGATTCGAGACCCCCGGTCAGCCTTGCGCAAACCCTTGACGATATTCCGCCTGCCCATCTCATCACCTGAGAGCTGACTTTCAGATTCAGCAGGCTCGGTTGGAATGGAAAATTGAGATCGGCGTTAGCGCGACGGGCTGAAGTCGGCAGGGACCAGGTTGACGACTCGGCTCATCACAAAAGCAGGACCGCCGTCGGGCGCAGGAAATGTCAATTCGATCGGTTTGCCGGACGGGTTGATCTGGTTGTGATGGCCATCCAATTTTTGGAGTGGGTTCCCGAAGCGGCGCTCTGTGCGCACAAGCAACTGCCCATCAGGCTGCTGCGTCACCGTCATGACAATCTCCCAGTGGCCACTGCCATCACCGTGATCTACACCGAAGGCGGCGGGTACGCCCAGCACCGTGATGAGTCCGGGGTGCGAGACATGTTCTCCGATGTGGATTTCAGCCTGGATGTAGACCCGCCGTGCGTTCGGGTCTGCGGCTGAAGCGGTCTGCGCGGCACATGCCAATCCGACCGTGCTCAGAAGACCCAGACCCAGCAACGCGATTCGACGACGGGTCAGCGATTGGGGACGATGCAGCATGGCGATCCTTTCAATCATGTGACGTTTTACTAACAAACTGCGACGCCCCACAGCGGGGGGTGCACCATGAACTTCAGCTTTCGTTGTGCGAACCTGAGCCGTTAAAAACGGGTCAAACCATGTCAGGCACTTGGCTCGAAAGAATAGCTCAATGAAACCTGCGCTGGCTCACCATGACCTGCGACAAAACTGCCGTTGCCTCGCAGGGCCGCCAGAGCATCGGTGCCTGATCCTGCAACGATCGACCACGCACTGCGTGCCTTGCCTTCTGAAAAAGAGCCAGTGTGCTGGAGAACGAATGTTCCGGCTGTTCCATCAACCGAACCGCAAACGCGTTCCAGACCAACAAAGGTGGCGGTTCCCTGAACGCCGTAGCACATGAGGTATTCGATGCTGCTGGTGCCTTCAATGGCGCCAGAGTACGACTGCGTGACCTTGGCCTTACTGAGTTTTGCACTCCCCTCGATTTCCTCGTAGGTGCTCTCCTCCCAGCCGGTGATCTGGAACGTGCATTGGGTATCAAAGGTCACGGGAGATTCTCCGATGAAAAAATCGATTGTCTGGGGCTGGTTGGGCCTGTGGTCGAACTAATTCTACGACTTGAAGGTGGATGCCGCCGCCTGTCGCCAGCGCGATAACGCACGCGCCGGATTAGGGACAATCCCTGAGCGCGGCTGAGCACAATGCTTGTACGCTTCGCCTTGGTCCAACACTATTTCCAAGGAGAAGGTTCATGAAGCTCACACTCAAGTTCGTTGCCGCAGCAGCGCTGGTCACACTGGCGGGCGCGGCGCTGGCGCAAAAGGGCGAGGTCGTGAAGTTGGTTCGCATCGACGCGCAGTCGGGCCTGCTCGGGCCGGTGGGTGTGAGCCAACTCAAGGGCTATCAGTTTTTCGCGGAGAAATTCAGCGGCACGGGGAATCCGGCCGGCGTGAAGTTCGAGGTCACGGGCATCGACAACAAACTCAGTCCTGCAGAAAGCCTGAACGCGCTCAAGGCGGCGATCGACCAGGGTGTGCGTTACATCATCCAGGGCAACGGTTCTTCGGTGGCGCTGGCGCTGTCCGACGCCATCACCAAGCACAACGAGCGCAATCCCGGCAAAGAGGTGATCTACCTGAACGACTCTGCGGTGGACCCGGATCTGACCAACAGCAAGTGCAGCTACTGGCACTTCCGTTTCGATGCGGATACGTCCATGAAGATGGAAGCCATCAGCAGCTTCATGGTGGACCAGAAGGACATCAAAAAGGTCTATCTGCTCAACCAGAACTACTCGCACGGCGTGCAGGTGGCCAAGTACGCCAAGGAAACTCTGGCGCGCAAGCGGCCTGACATCCAGATCGTGGGCGAAGACCTGCACCCGCTGGCGCAAACACGCGATTTCGCTCCTTATATCGCCAAGATCAAGGCTGCGGGTGCCGACACCGTGATCACCGGAAACTGGGGCTCCGACCTGTCGCTGCTGATCAAGGCGGCGAACGAAGGCGGCTACACGGGCAAATTTTTCACCTATTACGCCGGCGTCACCGGCACACCCACGGCGCTGGGCAACAACGGCGCGGGCCGCGTCTACCAGATCGCCTACAACCACTACAACATGGGTGGGCAGATGGACAAGTGGATGAAGGAGTTCCACACCAAGTACAACGACGATTTCTATACCGGCTCCACGATCCGGATTTTTGAAATGCTGGGCACGGCCATGGCCAAAGCCCAGTCCACGGATCCGGTCAAGGTGGCGGCTGCGATGGAGGGGCTCAAGCTCAAGAGCTTCAATGGCGAGGTGGAAATGCGCAAGACCGATCACCAACTGCAGCAGCCTTTGTACATGACAGTCTGGGAGAAGGCCAGCGCCAAGTTCCCTTATAGCCCGGAAAACACCGGCATGACGCTGGCGCTGCTGAAGGAATATCCGAACTACGTGTCAAGCACCCCCACCAGTTGCCAGATGAAGCGGCCCTGATATCCCGGAAGTGGCTACGCCAGTGGGAATTCGATGGTCACCACCAGACCTCTGCCACCGTGCGCAGGGGTGTCCAAGTGGAGACCTGCGGCGCAGTGGGAGCTGAGTTCCTTCACGATGGCCAGGCCCAGGCCGCTGCCGGTGGAGTCGGTCCCGCTCAAACGGTGGAAACGCTGAAAAATTGCCTCTCGGCTTTCCATCGGTACGCCCGGTCCATTGTCTTCAACTACCAAGGCCAGTTTGTCCACCGATGTTTTGATACGCACAGTAACGATCCCATGGGGCTGGGTGTAGCGAATGGCGTTGTCAACGAGATTGACGACCATTTCACGCACGGCGGCGGGGTCCGTTGAAATGAAGGAATCAACGTCGTCATGTTCAAAACCCAGATCAATCGCTTTGGCGTGCGCCTGCGCGGCAAGGTCTTCCAACACCTTTTGCACGATGTCGCGGCAGGCCTGACTGGACAGCCGGGTCCGGTTGGCGGCGTAGGCTTCGGCCGATGAGAGTGTCAAGAACTGATTCACCAGCCGCGTGGTTTGTTGCAACGTGCGACGTGCTGCCAGCAGCGAAGCGTCGACCGCTTCCCGTGCCCCGGCACGCAGGGCGTCGCTGAGTTGCGTACTCAATACGGCCAGCGGTGTGCGCAGCTGGTGGGCAGCGTTCTGGATGAAACTCGCGCGCAGTTGGGTGTAATTCTCCAGTCGCTGGATGTAGTCGTTGAACGAGTTCACCAGAGGCTTCAGTTCGGTCGGAATCCGATGGGTCTGCAGCAGTTGCAGCGAGCCTTCCTTGCGGGATCGGACTTCGTCGCGCAGTCTCAACAGCGGTTGCAGGCCCCGTCGTAATCCAAACAATATGAAGACAGTGGCCAGGGCCAAAATCATCAATTGCTGGAGCACAGCCTGGCGCCACAGATTTTGCGTCAGCTGCCCGTGTCCGTGCATGGTCTGCGCCACTTCCACGACCACGGGCAGGGTGGACGGGCTGCCGATCACAGGCTGAAAGAAGGCGACCACGCGGACGGCTTCACCGCGCATCGTGGCATCAAAAAAGCGGGGCGAATCAGCGGCCTGATCCCGCGCTGGCAGCGGCAGATCGGTGTAGCCCGACAGCAGCTGTCCGGCACCGGTGGTCACGCGATAAAAGATCCGATCGGCGTCAGCCGACTGGAACAGTTCCAGCGCAGCGGGTGGTATCTGGTGCTGAAAGGAGCCCTCTTCGAAGCTGATTTGCTGCGCGATCATGCGCGCCGATCCCAGTAGCAACTGGTCCTGCACGACCGAAGCCGTCGCCACCGCACTCTGGTACGTGAGCCAGGTGTCGACGGCGACGGCGCTCACCAGCGGCAGTAAAACCCAGGCCAGCAACTGGCGGCGCAGACTGCTACGCATGGTTGGCCTGGCGCAGCAGGTACCCCAGGCCGCGTAGTGTCATGATCTTGGCGCTGCTGTGTTCGAGTTTCTTGCGCAAGCGATGTACATAGATTTCGATGGCATCCGTGGACACGTCCTCGTCCAGGGAAAACAGACTTTGAGCGATCGCCTGTTTGGTGACGGTTGTTCCCGTCTTGCGCGCCAGCAACTCCAGCACCGCGCGCTCACGAGGCGTCAGTGCAAGCGGTCTTTCGGCGATCTGGAATTCGCGCGTATTGGTGTTGAAAACCAGATCGCCGCAGCTCATGAGCGGATTCGATTGGCCGGTGGAACGGCGCAGCAACACGCGAATGCGGGCCTCCAACTCTTCTATTTCAAAAGGCTTGGCCATGTAGTCGTCGGCACCCTCGTCGAGTTCGCTCACGCGACTCTGGATGCTGTTGTTGGCGGTCAGCACCAGCACCGGTGTCGTGTCCTGGCGGCGCCGCAGGCGACGCAGCACCTCCGTTCCTTCCATCTTCGGCAAGCCCAGATCAAGAATTACCAGGTTGTATTTTTCGCTCTTCAGCGCGAAGTCTGCATCGGCGCCGTTGGCGATGCAGTCCACGGTGTAGCGCTCCTTGCGCAGTGTCCGCGCCAGCCATTGCGCCAACTCGGCGTTGTCTTCGACTACCAGGATTCGCATCGCGTCGGCTCAAGGCGGAGGGGTCGGAACATCATGGCAAATCATAGTCGTGAGCGGACGGATCGGTACTTTCCCTAGGTGCTTGAAACTGAAAGCGGACTGAAAGCGCCGGCCTCCTACATTCGCCTCGGGTTGACGGGCAGGGCAGTGGTTTCGCGGCATCTGGCCGGTCGCCACGCGGCTGTCACACAACGCCCGGACGTTCCATCACATTTAACCGGAGACTTCAAACATGCAAGCAAAAAAACTCATTCTCATGAGTGCCGCCTTGGGACTCGCGTCCGTCACGGCACAGGCCCAGAGCACCGATCAACTGCAACAAGCCCTGGCACAAGCACAGGCCGCAGCAGCACAGGCGCAGGCCGCAGCGCAGCAGGCGCAGGCGGCGCTGGAACAGGCACTGGCAGCGGCCGAACGCGCCAAGCAAAGCAGCGTCGCGGCAGCAACTGCAACCAAGAGTGATACAGGTGGCGCATTGACTGTGGGCAGCGGCGCGAACAGCGCAACACTGTACGGTTTGATCGACGTAACCCTGGTCAATCAGAACAACGCCAATAAGGCGGGCCAGTCCGTCACCAGCCCACGCGTGGCCTGGTTCAGCGGCAACCGCTGGGGGATGACGGGTTCACACGCAACCGGAACCGGGGACGATGCGATCAAGGCCATCTTCCGGCTGGAGAGCGAGTACGAATCGCAGACCGGAAGTATGGACACCGCCAATGTGCTGTTCAATCGCGACGCCTGGCTTGGCATCGAAAGCAAGACGCTTGGCAAGCTCACTTTCGGCCGTCAAAATGCGCTCGCCCGCGACCCGGCGGCTTCGGCAACGTATGGCGATCCCTATGGCAGCCCCAAGGCATCGGTGGAAGAGGGTGGCTACTCCAACAACAACGACTTCAAGCAGTTGATTTTCTACGCGGGCAGTGCCAACGGCACCCGCATCAACAACGGCGTTGTCTGGAAGAAGGCGTTTTCCAATGGCTTCGTGGGCGGCGCCGCTTACTCGTTCGGCGGCGTGGTCGGCAGCTTTGCCACCGGCTCCAGCATGACCGGTTCACTCGCCTACAACGGCGCCGGATTCACGGTCGCGGGTTTCGTCACGGACGCCAACATCGCCAACCTGAAGCACAAGACCTTCTCTGTGGGTGGCAACGTTCAGGTGATGCCGATACTGCGTTTGTATGGTGGCTACTTTGACTACACGGCGCAGCAGGCGGCGCCTGTTGGCGAGCGCAAGGACACGGCGTGGACCCTGTCGGCCAAACTTGCACCCGCAGGTGACTTTGACTACGAGCTGGGTTATCAGGTCATGAGTGCCAAGAATGCCGGCGTCAATGGCTCCGGCTATGTGCAGAACGCGTACAGCGACACCCACAGCCTGACCGCCACGGCCACGGGCGATCGCAAAACGGTTTACGGCTCGGGCTTCTATCATCTGGACAAGGTGACCGAGTTCTATCTGGCGTTCGATCACCTGAGCACTACGGGTCATTACCTGGCGGCGCAAGCCAACGGCTTCAAATCGCAAAGCGAACTCGGCTTGGGCATGCGCTACAAGTTCTGATTCGATTTCGGTCACGTTTCTCCAAGGGCCCGTGCCGCACGGGAATTGAAGCGTGCCGGATCCGGCACGCTTCTTTTTTTTCTCACCGCAAGAACGTAGACTCGCAGTTTTAACCATTTGACAGGACCTGGCCTTCGGGGTGCGGGTCCATGTGGTCTATTGTTGTCACACTCACTTTTAGGAGACTTCATGAAAAGCAATTTCACTCTCACCAGGCTGGTTCAGGCGCTGGGTCTGGCTACGGCAGTTTTCGCGTCCGGCGCCGCATTGGCATCGGACAAGATCACCATCATCGTGGGTGGCTACGAAAAACAGATTTACCTTCCCGCCAAACTGGCACAGGGACTGGACTATTTCAAGGCCGAGGGACTGGACGTGGAACTGCTGAACGAATCTTCGGGAGTGGATGCAGAAAATGAAATGCTCGCCGGCGCGGTGCAGGGTGTGGTGGGTTTTTATGACCATTGCGTCGACCTGCAGACCAAAGGCAAATACGTCGAATCGGTGGTGCAGTTCAGCCAGGCCCCGGGCGAAGTGGAATTGGTCTCCACCAAGCACCCTGAAATCAAGTCGATGGCCGACCTTCGGGCCAAGAGTCTGGGCGTCACAGGCTTGGGCTCTTCTACCAACTTTTTGTCGCAGTACCTCATGGTCAAGTCCGGCGTGCCGCTGGGCGAGTTTTCCACCATTCCCGTGGGCGCCGGTACGACCTTCATCGCCGCCATGCAGCAGGACAAGATCCAGGCTGGCATGACGACGGAACCGACGATCTCGCGCATGCTCAAGACCGGGGAGGCGCGTATTCTGGTGGATATGCGATCGGTTGAAAAGACCAGGCTGGCATTGGGCGGAACCTACCCGGCAGCGTCGCTGTACATGTCCACCGATTGGGTGGAGAAGAACAAGCCGACGGTGCAAAAGTTGGCGAACGCCTTTGTGAAGACGCTGAAATTCATCAACACGCACAGCGCAGCCGAGATCGCCGAGAAGATGCCCAAGGATTTCTATGCGGGCGACAAGGAGGGTTACGTGAAGGCCCTGGCTGACGGCAAGGCCATGTTCACACCCGACGGTGTGATGCCCCAGGGCGGACCCGAAACCGTGCTCGCCGTGTTGTCAGCGTTCTCCAAGAACGTGAAGGGGAAGACGGTGGACCTGTCCAAGACCTACACCACCGAATTCGTGAAGAACGCCAAGTAATTTGTTGCCCATCATGCCGCATCTCAAAGACAGTCCGGCGATCGAACTGATCAACGTCAGTCGCCGTTTCCTCACGCCCGATGGCAAGTCCATGACGGCGCTGCGAGACTTCAATATGAGCGTGGCGCGAGGCGAGTTCGTCGCCGTCGTCGGTCCCACGGGTTGCGGCAAGTCCACCACGCTGAACCTGGTGACGGGACTGGCCAGGCCCTCGGCGGGCGAGGTGCGCGTCATGGGGGCGCCGGTCAACGGTATCGACCCGCGCATCGGCTTTGCCTTTCAGACCGACGCGCTGTTTCCCTGGCGCAGCGTGCTTGACAACGTGGTGGCGGGGCCGTTGTTTCGCGGCATGGAAGCCAAGCTCGCCTACGCCAAGGCCCATGAATGGCTGGCGCGCGTGAACCTGTCGGGTCACGAATCCAAGTACCCGCATCAGCTCTCCGGCGGCATGCGTAAACGCGTGTCTCTGGCGCAGACCTTCATCAACGAGCCGCAGATCCTGTTGATGGACGAACCTTTCTCGGCGCTGGACGTGCAGACCCGCGTGCTCATGCACGAGGAACTGCTCAAGCTCTGGTCACAAGCCAAGGCTTCGGTGGTGTTCGTGACGCACGACCTGGAGGAGGCGGTTGCGCTGGCGGACAAAGTCTATGTGCTCACCGCCGGACCGGCGACCGTCAAGTCGGTCTACCCCATTCATCTTCAGCGGCCGCGGGTGGTGAGCGAAATCCGCTACGAGAAAAGCTTCATCGACATTTCGCGCACGATCTGGGAAGACCTGCGCGACGAGGTGCAGCGCAGCGCGGCCCGTGAAGAAGCTGTGACCGTTTGAGGAATCGACATGACCCGCACTACCACCCACGCGGCCGCTGTTTTTCAGCCTGGTACGTCCGACGCTGAAATCGAGGCCGCCGCAGCGCAGGCGGCACGCAAACGCAAGCAGGCCGTCTATTTTTGGCGCTATTTCATCTTGTTCGTATTTCTCGGCGGTTGGGAAATTGCCACCCGGCTCAAATGGATGGATGTCTTCTTCTTTTCCAGCCCCAAGGCCATTGCCGAGAGACTGGTGGAGTGGGTGGTCGACGGTACGTCAGAAGGCCCGCTGTGGTACCACCTTTGGGTCACGATGGAAGAGTCGCTGCTGGGCTTCTTCTCAGGGTCGGTTGCCGGCATCGTGGCGGGCATTGCCCTGGGGCGCAATCGTATGCTGGCCGATGTGTTTTCGATCTACATCAAGGTGATCAACTCCGTGCCACGGGTGGTGCTGGCGCCGATCTTCATCATGATCTTCGGTCTGGGCCTGACTTCCAAGGTGGCGCTGTCCTTTGTCATGGTGTTCTTCGTGGTGTTTTCCAACGCCTTCCAGGGCGTGGTCGAAGCCGACCGAAACCTGCTGGCGAATGCGCAGATCCTTGGCGCCAAAGGTTGGCAGTTGACGAGGTCGGTGGTCATCCCCTCGGCCATGAGCTGGATCTTTGCTTCACTGCACGTGAGCTTTGGCTTTGCGATCGTCGGCGCCATCGTGGGTGAATTTGTCGGCGCCCGTTACGGTATCGGCCTGCTCATCAATGTGGCCAAGGGTTCCTTTGACGCCGCCGGCATGTATGCGGCGATCGTCATCATCATGGTCGTCGCCCTGGCTGCCGAATACGCCATGACCTGGGTCGAAAATCGCCTGGCGAAATGGCGTCCGGCACCGCTGCAGGAACTGCACTGAGCGTCCTTCGTAAGTTACAGTTGACGGATGGAGACAACTGAAGAAGGCAGGGCTCAATGAAATCGTTACGTCGACTCAAAAAGGATCATGTCAGCGCGGTCATATTGATTCTCCTGGGACTGGGCATCGTGGCGGAAGGTTTGACCTATCGAATGGGTGAGCTCACACGCATGGGTGCGGGTTTCATGCCGGTGGTGTATGGCACGTTGCTGGCGCTGGTCGGTGTGGCCATCGGCGCCCTGGCGGAGAAGGTTGACTTCGGCGACGAGAAGACCCATGCGACCGAGTGGCGCGGCTGGCTGTGCATTCTGGGCGGAGTGATCTCCTTCGTGGTGGTTGGCGTGTACGGCGGTCTGGCGCCTGCCACGTTTGCCGCGGTCTTCATTTCGGCCATGGGCGACAAAGGCAACTCGGTGCGCGATGCGGCCCTGCTGGCGCTGGGCCTGGTGCTGGCGGGTGCCCTGATTTTCAGCTACGGGTTGAACCTGCAGTTGCCACTCTTTAGCTGGGGCCACTAGCATGGAACATGCATTGATCGACCTGTGGTACGGGTTCGGAATTGCGCTGCAGCCGAGCAATCTGATGTGGTCTGTATTCGGGGTCTTGATCGGCAACCTGATCGGCGTCCTGCCGGGCATGGGGCCGCTGACGACGATCTCCATGCTGCTGCCGCTGACCTACGTGATTCCGCCAGTGCCGGCGATTCTGATGCTGGCCGGTATCTTTTACGGCTCGCAATACGGCGGCGCCATTGGCGCCATTTTGCTGAACCTGCCCAGCCATCCACCACACGCCGTCACCTGCATGGACGGCTATCCGATGACGCAGCAGGGGCGGGGCGGCGCGGCCCTGGGCATCACCATGATGGCGTCGTTCTTCGCGGCCTCGGTCGGTATCTTGATCATGATCTTCCTGTCGCCGGTGCTGGAGGCGGTGGCTTTCAAGTTCGGGCCGGCCGAGATCAGTTCCATCATGCTGCTGGGGTTGCTCGCCGGTGCCACCATGTCGCGCGGCTCGCCGCTCAAGGGCGTGGCCATGACGGTGTTCGGCCTGTTCATCGGCACCATCGGCACCGATGTCAACAGCGGCGCAGCGCGCTACACGTTCGGCATCGTTGAACTGACGGACGGCATTGACCTGGCCGCGCTGAGTCTGGGTCTGTTCGGCATCGCCGATTTCCTGGCCACGGTGAACCGCAAGGTGATCAAGCCGCACGAAGCCAAGGTGCGCATGCGCGACATGCGGCCCACCAGGGCGGAAATGAAGACGGCGTTCTTCCCGATGCTGCGTGGCACGGCCGTGGGGTCGTTGTTCGGCGCCATGCCGGGCACCGGACCCACCATCACCACCTTCATCGCCTACGCGCTGGAGCGCAAGATCTCCAAGACGCCAGAGCGCTTTGGCACCGGCATGATCGCCGGCGTGGCCGCGCCCGAGGCCGCCGCCCATTCCAAGACCCAGGTGGACTTTATTCCCACCATGTCGCTGGGCATTCCTGGCGACGCAGTGATGGCTCTGCTGATGGGCGCGCTGGTGATAAAAGGCATCCAGCCCGGACCGCAATTGATCAGCGAACATCCCGATATTTTCTGGGGCTTGATCGCGAGTTTTTGGGTTGGCAACGTGCTGCTCATCATCCTGAACGTGCCGCTGATCGGCATCTGGGTGCGCATGCTGCAGGTTCCCTACAGGCTGCTCTTTCCGTCGGCGTTGTTCTTCATTGCCGTGGGCGTCTTCAGCACCCACAACAGCTTGTTTGACGTGCTCCAGGTGGCAGCCTTTGGCATCGTGGGCGCGATCTTTTTGGCGCTGGATTTTCCGGTGGCGCCGGTGCTGCTGGGCTTTGTGCTCGGGCCGATGCTGGAAGAGAACTTCCGACGCGCCATGCTGCTGTCGCGCGGCGACCTCACGGTCTATTTGACGCGTCCCATCAGTGCCTGGTTCATCGCAGCCTGTGCGTTGCTGATACTGGTGCAACTTGTTGCCTACGCCCGCCACCTGCGCAAGCCCAAGCCCGAGACCGTGGAGGAACGCATGGATGCTTAAGCGTCACGCTGGAGGAAATCCAGCAGTGCGTTGAGCACGCCATCCGGACTCTCAGTCATCAGTTGGTGGCCGGCGTCCAGGGTGACGGTCTTGCCCTGCGCTGCGGCGCTCATCAGGGACTGAGCCGCTTTGGGTGGGGTCATCTGGTCGGCGCGGCCCAGCACAAACAGCACCGGACATTGCACGCTTGCCATGGCGCTGTCGCCCGAGGCGTAGTCGTCACAGGCTTTGAAGCCGCGATGAAACAGATTGACCCCGGCGTTGCTCGCCAGCACGCGGCGCATCAAGGCGCGCGAGCCGCCATAGAGCCAGGTGCCTGGCCCCAGCGCCGAAGGCGGCGGCGCCAAGGTGGAGTGCGAAAAGACATTCACCATGTCAATTGCTTTTTGCGGTTCGCGCAGCGACTGCTCAAGCAGTGCAGCCGAGACCTTCATGGGAAACGCCGTTCCTACCAGCGCCAGTTGGCTCACTCGTTGGGGCGCCATCGCGGCGGTTTGCAGCGCAATGAGCGAACCGAAACTGTGACCCACCAGTGCGGCTGTTGTGACGTCCGCGGCATCGAGCAGGTCGATGATGAATTGCGCCGCGTCCTGCACGCTGGCCGGTGGTTCGCCTTCGCTTTTGCAGTGCCCGGGCAGGTCCAGCGCCAGCACGTTCCAGCCGTGATGCGCCAGGTAACGCGTTTGCAGGATCCACACGCTGTGGTCATTGAGCACGCCGTGGATAAAGACCACCGTGGGCAGCGCAGGGTTGAAGGATTTGCCACCGGTATAGCAATAGGTTTTGTGGCCATTGACGTTGAGGTACATGGTGGGGCGGGGTCAGTTGCGAACTGACAGTAGCGGGACTGTCCGGATTGTGCCTGTGATGGGATTTGCCGGGTCTCGCCCCGTCGCGCGATCTACTTTTCTTTGCTTCGCCAAACATAGAGGTCTGCAACGGATTTTCGGCAATGTGGTGCTGACTTCAAGAGACACAGCCCCTGCAGCCGATCACCAGCCGGGATCCTTGAGCGGCAGGTTGCACAGCCGAAATAGACGACCACACCGCGCGGGATTGGTCAGGCATTGATGCAGGATTTGAAGACATCCATTGCACGGTCCGTCAGCTGAAATTGATCAAGTAGCGGCACTGCTTTATCTCGTGCAGGCGCTACAGCGTGCAGGCGCCCATCTGTGGAATGGCCTGCAACTCGATCGCAATCCTGTTCCTGCAAGCCGAAGAAGTCACCCGTCTCGCACCGATGTGCGCGCACAAATTCCAGAAACTCGTGCGCCGGCAGGGCCGGGGACCAGTGATAGCCCTGACCGAACTCGCACCCGAGTTCGGTCAGTCGCGCCAGAGTGGCCGCGTCCTCAACGCCTTCGGCGACAACTTCGAGGTCCAGGCAGTGGGCCATCTCGATGATGGCGCGAACGATGCCTTCGTCACTTTTCTTTTCGGTCATTCGACGGACAAAGGACTGGTCGATCTTGAGTCTCTGAACGTCAAAGCGCTTGAGGTAACCCAGATTGGAGTAGCCCGTTCCGAAATCGTCGATGGCGAATTGAATGCCCATGGATCGCAATCGATCAAGAACACCGCTGAGATGCTCCGAGTCGGCAATCAGCAATGATTCAGTCAACTCCAGTTCGATGCAGGCCGGCGCGACGTTCCAGGTTGCAAGCGCGTTGGCCACTTCGCGTTCGATATCGTCGCGCCGAAATTGAACCGGGGATACGTTCACAGCGACCACCAGATCGAAAAGGCCCTGATCACTCCAGGCCTTCGTCTGCCGGCACGCATCGTTCAGTACCCAGGTGCCAATTTCATTGATCAGGCCGGAACGCTCGGCCACCGGGATGAACTTCCCGGGTGGGATATTGCCAAGCGTTGGGTGCTTCCAGCGAAGCAAGGCTTCGGCGCCGACAATCCGTCCGGTCTTCAGCTCAAACTGAGGCTGGTAGAAGACCCGGAATTCATCGTTGGCCAGCGCCTGGCGGATGCCGGTAGCCAAATGCAGGTCTTCAATCACGCTGCTGTTCATTTCAGCGTCGAAGAACTGAAACGTGTTGCGTCCCGAGTCCTTGGCGCGGTACATCGCCATGTCCGAGTTCTTCAGCA
>CAILAY010000060.1 GCA_903832285.1 uncultured beta proteobacterium
CTCGCTGCGCGTAACTTTGGTCTGTCCCGCAAGAACACCCCTGATCAGTTGAGGACAGAGCAAAACTCGCTGCGCGTAGTTCTTGGTCTGTCCCGCAAAATCTCAGGATATCTTTTCCAGCGCCAGCAGGCCGGTGGCGGTGTTTGAAATCGGGATGTAGTAGTTGCTGTGCACCTTGCGCACTCCGGCGCCTTCGCCAACTGTGAGGGCAGCGCGCATCGCCAGCCACATCAGCAATTCGACTCCCTGTGTGCCGGTCTTTTCCACCAGCTCAAGAATGCTGAACTGCGTGGCCCACTCGGGGTTGCTGAGCAGACTCTCCATGAACTGCAGATCGAACGCCTTGTTGATGAAACCTGCACGTTCGCCGTCGAGTTGATGGCTCAAACCGCCTGACGCAAGCACAGCCACGGTCTTGCTGCTGTCCCAGGCGCCAATCGCCTCACCCACCGCCTTGCCCAAGGCATAGACGCGGCTCGCCTTGGGCAACGGGAACTGCACGGTGTTGATGCAGATCGGCACCACCGCAACCGGGCACGGCCCTTCAGGCCACAGCAGCTTGAGAGGCAACGTGCAGGCGTGATCCACCCGCATTTCCTGGCAGGTCACGATGTCGAACTCGCGCTCGATCAGGGTGTTGATGATCTGCCACGACAGGTCCAGTTCGCCCTGAAACGGCGGCAGCGTCGGTATGCCCCAGCCTTCGTCGGCGTTGCGGTACTCGGGCGCGGCGCCGACGGCAAAAGTGGGCATCTTGTCGAGGAAGAAGTTCAGCCCGTGGTCGTTGTAGAACAGCACCACAACGTCGGGCTTGACCTTGCCGAGCCATTCCCGCACGGGTGGAAAACCGTCGAAGAAGGGCTTCCAGTAGGGATCCTGCTGCAGACCTTTGTGAATCGCGCCGCCGATGGCGGGGATATGCGAAGTGCCGATGCCGCCAATGAGTTTTGCCATGAAGTTCGTCCTCCCCCTATTGAAACGCCGCCGCGCGCAGCTTGGCCTTGAATTCATCCTTGCTCATGCCCGTCTGCTGCGCACCGATGTCCTGCATGTCCAGCCCAAAGATGCCCGCAAACTTGGCCAGGTAATAAGCGTTGCCGCCCGCCGCGATGAGTTGCAGCACGTTGCGCGCACGGATGGCCGAGGCCTGCTGTTCATTGAGTCCGTATGAGCGCATATAGGCTTCCTCATCCTGCAAAAATGCCGCGCGGTTGGCAGCGTCGTTGAAGGAGAAGCACATCTTGTTCAGCGCGTAGCCTTTGCGCGCCTGTTCGCCGTCGAAAGGCGTGGTTCCGGGAATGTCTCGCCTTGTCTGGTTAGGGATCATTTGGTGTCTCCTGGATTTATGCGTTGAGTTGCCGCTCCAGATCGTGCAGCACCTGATAGCAGGGCAGCACCTGGGCCACGCTGCTGTTGGGCTCGCGCCCCTCGCGGATGGCGGCGAAGAACTCGCGGTCCTGCAGTTCGATGCCATTCATCGACACCGCCACCTGGCTCACGTCGAGCTTCTCTTCCTTGGCCGTATACAGATCGTCGTAGCGCGCGAGATAGGTCGCGCTGTCGCCGATGTAGCGAAAGAACGTTCCCAGCGGACCCTCGTTATTGAAGCTCAACGACAGCGTGCAGATCGCGCCATTGGCCGCCTTGAGCTGGATGCTCATGTCCATGGCGATGCCCAGTGTCGGGTGCATCGGCCCCTGTACCGCGTTGGCGCGGACGATGGGGCTGCCGCACTGCCAGGCGAACAGGTCCACCGTGTGCGCGGCGTGATGCCACAGCAGGTGATCGGTCCAGCTGCGCGGCTGGCCCAGCGCGTTCATGTTGCTGCGCCGGAAGAAATAGGTCTGCACATCCATCTGCTGGATATTGAAATTGCCCGCATTGATCTGCCGATGCACGTATTGATGACTGGGATTGAAGCGCCGCGTGTGGCCACACATCGCCACCAGCCCGGTGAGCTTCTGCATCGCGACCACCGCCTCGGCCCCTTCCAGCGAATCAGCCAACGGTATCTCCACCTGCACATGCTTGCCTGCGCGCATGCAGGCGATGGCCTGATCGGCATGCATCTGCGTGGGCGTGCACAGGATGACCGCGTCCACCTCCGTCAGCACCAGGCTGTCGGCCAGATCGGTGCTGACATGGCGAATGCCGTATTTCGCTGCGACTTCTTTCGTCTTTTCCAGATCGCGGCTGATCAGCGAAACCACTTCCACACCGTCGATGTTCTTGATGCCGTCCAGATGCTTGATGCCAAAGGCGCCGGCACCCGCGAGCGCGACTTTGATGGTCTTTGTCATGCTGAATTCTCCAGAATGAGGTGGCCCACGGCCGTGTTCGACGCGGGCACATGGTAGAAGCGATGCTTGACGACAGGTCCCTTGCCTCCCGCAACGTCGCTCATGGCGCCACGGGCGACGAGCCACATCACGAGTTCGATCCCCTCGCTGCCCGCCTCCCGCACATAGTCGATGTGCGGCATGTCGGACAGGCCTTCGGGGTCGGCGATCAAGCGGTTCAAAAAAGCATTGTCAAATTCCTTGTTGATGAGGCCGGCGCGCGCTCCCTGCAACTGGTGACTCATGCCGCCCGTACCCCAGATCTGCACCTTCAGGGGCTGATCGAACGACTCCACAGCGCGGCGTATCGCCTGGCCCAGCATGAAGCAGCGCCGCCCCGAAGGCACGGGGTACTGCACCACGTTCACGGCGAATGGAATCACCGCACACGGCCAGACGCTGGGCTGGCCGCACATCAGCGACAGCGGCACGGTCAGGCCGTGGTCCACGTCCATCTTGTTCACGATCGTCAGGTCGAAGTCCTGCTGTATCACGGACTGCGCCATGTGCGCTGCCAGCTCTGGATGGCCCTGCACCACCGGCACGGGGCGCGGACCCCAACCTTCATCGGCCGGTGCAAACGAGGCCGCACAGCCGATGGCAAAGGTAGGGATCATGTCCATGCTGAAGGCGGTGGCGTGGTCATTGAAGACCAGGATGATGACGTCGGGCTTGCTGCCCTGAAGCCATTGCTTCGAGTATTCATAGCCCTTGAACACCGGCTGCCAATAGGGCTCGCTGCTCTTGCCAAGATCGAGCGCCGCGCCAATGGCGGGAACGTGCGAGGTGTAGACACTGGCAGTGATTTTGGCCATCTCAGGAACCCACTTTCGAAAGCGCTCGGCCCTGCGGCTGATGCTGTGCTTGCGCGTCGCCGTCCTCACCGACGAAACGGTTGCCGCGGATGGAGCGACCACCGGCGATCATCATGTCGCGGTATTGGGTTTCGCTCATTCCCGTCATGCTGCCGGCCATCTGTTGGAAGCTCTTGCCATCGGTGGCGCCAATTTTGGCCAGAAAATAGATATTGCCGCCCAGCGCAATGCAGCGGTTCAGATCGCGCGCCAGCACCGCAAGTCTTTGTTCCTCGCTCATGTCCCACCCGTCCAGGTAGGCCTGCTCATCTGCCTTGAAACGGGCACGGTTCTCCGGCTTCATGAGCGACATGCAGAACTGGTTCAGGTAGTAGCCACGGCGCGACTGCTCGGCGTCGAAGATGGTCGTTCCCGGAATGTCCAGATAGGGCTTTTCTAGCGACACAGATTTCCTTGATCAGTTGATGCCCGAGCAATTGGCTCTGCCACTCCTGGTGCGGCGCACCCAACGCTAACCATTTTCCTCGGGCCAGTACAAACGCATCGGATTCTCGACCAGCAATTTGTTTTGCAGCGCGGGCGTGGTCGCGATGTGCGGGATGATATCGACCAGCAACCCGTCATCGGGCATATGCTCTTTCAGATTTGGATGCGGCCAATCCGTGCCCCAGAGTACGCGATCGGGGAAGGTCTCGACAATGCGTCGCGCAAACGGGATCACGTCGCGGTAGGCTCCATCTTCCAACCCCGGTTCGCCGTTCAATGCCCTGGGACCCGCGATGCTCAAACGCTCCGGACAGCTCACCTTGCTCCAGACGTTGGCGTGCTCGCGCATGAACTTCACGAACAGTTCGAACTGCGGACCATCGACGGGCAACGACACGTCGGGCCGACCCATGTGGTCTACCACCACGGTCGTGGGAAGCGCGCTGAAAAAGTCCCACAGTTCGGGTAAATCCACCGCCTCGAAATAGACCACGACGTGCCAGCCCAATTTGGCAATACGCGACGCGATCTCCATCAATTCGTCCTTGGGCGTGAAGTCCACCAGGCGTTTCACGAAGTTGAAGCGCACGCCGCGCACGCCGGCCGCGTGCAAATTCAGCAGCTCCTGATCCGTGACTGCTCGCTTGACCGTGGCCACGCCGCGCGCGCGTCCGCTGGATCGCAGCAGCGCATCGACCAGGGCGCTGTTGTCGGCGCCGTGGCAGGTGGCCTGCACCACCACGTTGCGCGCAAACCCGAGGTGGTCGCGCAGCGCAAAAAGTTGCTGCCTGGATGCATCGCAGGGTGTGTACTTGCGCTCGGGCGCAAAGGGGAATTCAGCGCCGGGGCCGAACACGTGGCAGTGCGCGTCCACGCTGCCGCTGGGCACCTGGAATTTCGGCTTGGAAGGACCCGCATGCCAGTCCATCCAGCCCGGTGTTTTTTCGAAATTCATCTCAATTCCTTGGCCTCACCTGCGCCAAAATACGGTCGGCCTCGATCCGCCAATTCGCATTGCGGGCGAAGTCCTTGGTTCCCTTCTCCCCGAACAGCCCGGCATCGGCGAG
Organism: uncultured beta proteobacterium; assembly: GCA_903832285.1. GTDB lineage: Bacteria > Pseudomonadota > Gammaproteobacteria > Burkholderiales > Burkholderiaceae_C > CAIKVZ01. The sequence continues at coordinate 4,708 of CAILAY010000060.1, forward strand.
GTCCGCGACCCAGGCCTGCCGCTCGGCAGTGCCCTGCGCGCTCCAGGGCGTGAGACCGATTTCCTGCACCGTCGCTGCCACCTCGCGCACCTCTTCGCTGCGGCGTCGGCCGTGTTCGATCACGCGCTGATAAAAGTAGGCTCCCTGCTTTTCCCAATCAATACCGGGGAAAGTTTCGGCCAGAGACGCCAGCACCGCGTCTTCCACGCCGTAGGCCCGCGCGGTCGTGAAGCTCTCGATCACCATCGCCTCCAGACCCTTGATCATGACGCTGCGGCACATCTTGGTGGCCGAGGCCACGCCCAACCTGACGCTTGCGACTTTGGAGGCGAAGCCGAGCGCGTTCAGCAGCGGTGAGAACTCGATCGCATCGGGTCCGCCCAGCAGCAGCGGCACCCTGATGCGGTACGGCGGAATCGAGGTCATGACTGCACCCTCGACATAGCGTCCCCCGGCTTGCACGATCGACTCCGCAGCGCGCATCTTGGCGCCGGGCGAGGCCGAATTGAAATCCAGAAACCAGGCGCCGGCTTGCACACCCTTGGCACAGGCCTGGGCCACCGCAACGGTCTGGCTGGCGGTGACTGCGCTGACGATGAAATCCGATCGCTCTGCCAGTGCCGCGTGGGAAGCGGCCAGCGCGACCCCGTGCTGCGCCGCGTGTTCCTGCAACTCCTGTGCGTGCGGTCCAGTGAGCTTCAGGTCGTGGGCACTCACCATCAGCCCTGAAGCGCGCAGGTCTTCGGCGAGGATGCGCCCGACCTCGCCGTAGCCGACGAGACCGACATGCCATTCTTTGGGGTCAGCGTTCATGGCATCAATCGATGTAGCGCAGACCGGCCTTTTCCAGCGGCTCGCGCATCTTGTACATGTCCAGGCCCAGCACCCCCGCCGCGAGCCTGGCGCGCTTGTCAGCCTCCAGCGCCTCACGCGCCTCGGCTGCGTCGGCCACCTGCGCTGCGATGGCGGCGGGCACGACCACCACGCCGTCGGCGTCGGCAATCACGACGTCGCCCGGATGAACGAGTGCCCCGGCGCACACCACGGGGACGTTGACTGAACCCAGCGTGGCCTTGATCGTGCCCCTGGCGTGGACTGCGCGACTGAATACCGGAAAGTCCATCTCGGTCAGGTCCTTCACATCGCGGCAACCCCCGTCGATGATCAGGCCCAGAGCGCCCCGCGCCCGAAAACTCGTGGCCAGCAAGTCGCCGAAGAAGCCATCATCGTTGTCGGTGGTGCAAGCTGCGACCACGACGTCGCCCGCCCGCAACTGTTCTGCCGCGACATGCATCATCCAGTTGTCCCCAGGCTGCAGCAAGACCGTCACGGCCGTGCCGCACATGTGGGCTCCGGCGTAGATGGGCCGCAGATAGGGCTTCATGAGACCGACGCGGCCCATGGCCTCATGCACGGTGGCGACGCCAAAGCGCGAGAGCTTTTCGACGGCGGCCGGTTGGGCGCGAACGATGTTGCGTTTCACGATGCCGAGTTGATTCATCGGGAGAGTCATGATGATTTTTCCTTCTTGAATTCCGTTCGGGCTGAGCCCGCCGGGACTTCCCCGTCGACAGGCTCAGGTCGAACGGTGTAACTTACTTGCCTTTGGCCTTGAGTGCCGCATCGAGCCGTGGGAACACACGGCGGGCGTTGCCTTCATAGATCTTGTGCCGGTCGTCGCCCACGACGATGGTCGAGGCTTCGATGTAGCGTTTGGTGTCATCGTAGTAGTGCCCGGTCTCGGGATCGATGCCACGCACGGCGCCAATCATTTCGCTGGCAAAAAGGATGTTGTCGACCGGAATCACCTTGGTCAGGAGATCAATGCCGGGCTGGTGATAGACGCAGGTGTCGAAGAAGATGTTGTTCAGCAGATGATCCTTCAGCAGCGGCTTCTTCAGTTCCTGCGCCAGGCCCCGGAAGCGCCCCCAGTGGTAGGGCACGGCGCCGCCACCATGCGGGATGATGAACTTGAGAGTCGGAAAGTCCTTGAACAGATCGGAGGTGAGGCACTGCATGAAGGCCGTCGTATCGGCGTTCAGGTAGTGCGCGCCGGTGGTGTGAAAGCAGGCGTTGCAACTGGTGCTCACGTGCACCATTGCCGGGATCTCGTACTCCACCATCTTCTCGTAGATTGGATACCAGGAACGGTCGCTCAAAGGCGGACTGGTCCAGTGTCCGCCGGACGGGTCGGGATTCAGGTTGATGCCGACGTTGCCGTACTGCTCGACGCACCGCACCAACTCCGGGATGCTGGTGGCCGGGTCGACGCCGGGGCTTTGCGGCAGCATCGCAACAGGAATGAAGTGATCGGGAAAGAGCTGGCTCACGCGATAGCAGAGCTCGTTGCAGATCGCGGCCCAGGTGCTTGAGACCGGGAAGTCGCCGATGTGGTGCGCCATGAAACTGGCGCGCGGGCTGAAGATCGTGAGGTCCGAGCCACGTTCCCTCATCAGGCGCAACTGGTTGAGTTCAATGCTCTCGCGAAGCTCGTCGTCGCTGATCTTCAGGTCGCTGACTTTCGGCATCGCAACCGGATCCTTGATGCCGGCGATCTGCTGGTTGCGCCAGGTCTCCAGCGCCTTGGGTGCCGTGGTGTAGTGGCCGTGGCAATCGATGATGAGGCTCATAGTCAAACTTCCATTAAAGCGGCTGGCACCATGACCTCGCCGCGCATGATCAAGCGCGCGGTGCGCAGCAGGGCCGCACGCAGCACGTTCTGGGGGTTGGCCGGATCGATCTCCAGCGCCACGCTGAATTCGCCCGTAGGGTGCTCCACCGCAATCGACTTCGCTGTGCCCTCAGGCACGACAGCGATGCCCTGAGTTGTCGATCCATGGAGCACGCAGGCCGTGCCCACCGTCACCGCAGCCAGCACGCCGATGGCGTCGTGGCACACGTGCGGGATGAAGCTGCGCGTGCAGATGCTGCCGCCATCGCGCGGCGGCGCAATCAGCGTCATCTTCGGATAGTTCCGGTTCGTCACGTCGCCCAGACCCATGGCATGGCCGCAGGCGATGCGCAGCTTTTCAATGCGGTCTTTCAGCTCGGCATCGGCATTCAGAGCCTCCACGCTTTCGTAGCCCGTGCGACCCACGTCGCCGGCCTTGAAGATCACCAGCGGCATGCCATTGTCGATGCAGGTCACGGCGATGCCGTCGATCACGTCGAGCACATGGCCGGTGGGCAGCAGGCTCGCCGCCACCGAACCTGCCGTGTCCAGAAAATTGATCTTTATCGGCGCCGAAGTTCCCGGTACACCATCGATGCGGGCATCGCCTTCGTAGCTCACGCGCCCGTGCGGAGTCTGCACCGTGATGTCGCATTGCATGCCGGTGTTGAGCGTGAGGACACGCAGCGTCGTCTCCTCCCCCCGGGCCGCAATCAGCCCCCGTTCCAGCGCAAACGGCACCACGGCGGCGAGCATATTGCCGCAGTTGGGTGTGGTATCCACCGTGTCCTTGTCAGGCTGCAACTGTGCGAACAGAAAATCCAGATCGACGCCCACGCTCAAACTCCTGCGCACGATGCCGACCTTGCTGGTGAGCGGATGCGCGCCGCCCAGGCCGTCGATCTGGCGCTTGTCGGGCGAGCCCATGACCGCCAGCAGCACGCGGTCGCGCTGTGCCGGGTCGGAAGGCAAGTCCGCCTCCAGAAAGAACGGCCCGCGCGAGGTGCCGCCGCGCATGAAGCAAGAAGGAATAGCGGCTTGCATAGGTTGATGTGAAAAATGAGAACCCCATTTTGACCACCGCGCCGCGCTGAACCAAGCGACCATGGTCACTACTAGTTATCGCGTTTTGTTATGGGCAGATCCGCCCGCATCTGCGCTCGCCTGCACCAGCTCCTGCATCAGTCGCAGCACTTGGCGCCCCAGCGGCGTTGCCGGCTTGTGCGCCGATACGGCGAGGAACAGCGTGCTCACCAAGGCCGGCTTCACCAGCGGGCGCAGGTTGAAGGCCTCGGGCCGGCCGGAAGCGGCAAGCGCGGTCTGCGCCAGCACACCATAGCCATGACCTGCAGCCACCAATTCCAGTATCGATTGAACGCTGGACACTTCCAACGCCACATTCAGCTTGAGTCCCGCCAGCGCGGCATGCGTCTCCAGCAAGCGGCGCATCGAATGGGTGCGTTCAGGCAGGATCAGCGGATAGCCGGCGAGTTCGGCGAGAGTCAGCGACTTGACTTTGACGGAGCGCCCTTGAGCCGGCCCCACCAGCCCCAGGGCTTCGTCCAGCACCGGAATCACTTCAATCGCCGGATTGGGTTCAGGGTTGTGGATAAGCGCGATTTCGACACGCCCGGTGGCGACCCACTCCGTGAGGTGCGCCGACAGCCCTTCCACAATGGCCAGTCGCGCTTTGGGAAAATTGTGGCGAAAAGCCTCGACCAGCGGCAGCGTCAGGCGCCGACCCATGCTGGGCGGCATGCCGATGACGATGCGACCCGAAGGCACGTTGCGCGCGGCTTCTATTTCTTCGGTTACCCGCGCCACCAGCTGCAAGATCCCCACGCTGTGATCGAACAGGCGCTGCCCCATTTCAGTCAGCACCACGCCGCGGCCATTGCGCGTGAGCAGGGTCACATGCAGATCGGTTTCAAGCAGCCGCACCTGCCTTGAGAGCGCCGGCTGCGCGATATTCAGAATCGGCGCCGCCTTGCTGAAGCTGCCCAGTTCAGCGACACGCACGAAATACTCAAGTTGCTTGAGATTCACAGTTCACTTCCGATAACGTGAAAGAACGAATGTTCAGGACCCGGTGCACATCGGCGTCGAAGCATGAACGTCGGGCCGACATCCACGACACCTCAGACTCAGCGGCCTGCGCTATTATCTCGAGAGCCAGACAGGATGCACCCATTCTGCACCAGCGACATGATTCAGCCATGTGCACAAACGACATCAGCGGCCCGCAACCAGTCCTTGAACATGGTCCCAGACTGCTGCCTGGTCTGCTTGCCGTTTTTGCGGGCGCATGCGCATTCGCAGGCACGCCGATCGAAGTACCCGGCTGGGTGCTCACGCAGAACGCCGCATATGCCATTCACCTGCAAGATCGTCTTGCTTGGCCGCGCTGCGTGGAGGGCATGCAATGGGTGAACAACACCTGCACTGGCAAGCCGGTGTTGGCCACCTACGCGCAAGCCATTTCACTGGCCGAAGCGCGTAAAAAGGTCGATGGCGTGAACTGGCGTTTGCCCACCGTGGTCGAGTTGCAGCGGCTGGTGAACAAGAGCTCAAACCCGCCCGGACTGGATACAGAGCTTTTTCCAGGAACACCGCTCGACTGGTATTGGTCGGGCACGGCCAACGTCACCACCAGGCAAGTCAACCCCTACGACTACGGCAACATCGTGCAAGGACGCACCAGCGCCAACGCCAACGCGTCAGCCCCGTTCAAAGGCTGGGTCGTCAACCTGATGAACGGCGAGGTACGAGGCGAGGTGAGCAAACGCAGTCGGATGCTGGTACGGCTCGTGGCCACGCAAAACTGAGCAACTAGACGGTCGCCCGCGACCACACCAGCAGCAAATTGTTCGCTGGCATGGCGTGGCGCTGCAATAGCCGCAGGCCGGCGCGTTCGGCCTGCTGCTGCACGTCTTCGCGACGGCGTATACCCCAAGCCGGATTGCGCTCGCGCAGACTCTGATCGAACGCCACATTGCCTTCTGACGTCACAACATCGTCCTCCAGATACGGCCCGTAAGTAATGAGCACACCGCCCGGCGCCAGATGGTGGACGCTGCCCTGCATCAAAGCCGCGCAGGTGGCCCAGGGCGCAATATGCAGCATGTTGGCGCAAAAGATCAGATCGAACTCAATACCCTGATCGAACCATTGCGGCGCCATCACGTCCAGCAGCAGCGCAGGCATCACATTGCCCAGGCCCGACTGCACCACCCGTGCCCCGATGGTCGCCAACGAGTCGGCCTGAGCCTGCGTGGCTTGGGCATCCGAAGGCTGCCACGTCCACTGCGGCATGCCCGTCGCAAACCACACCACATGCTGGCCCGTGCCAGACGCGATCTCGAGCGCACGGCCGCGGGCCGGCAATACCTTGCGCAAGACGTCAAGAATGGGCTGCTTGTTGCGCTCGGCGGGGGCGCTGTGGGGGAGGTCGGTCATCCCAACAAGCCGCGCTTGCGCAACATCGGCTCGATCTGCGGATCGCGTCCGCGAAAGTCCCGAAACGCCTGCGCCGGTTCCTGGCTGTTGCCGGCGCTGTAAACGTGCCGAAGCAGCCGCTGGGACGTCGCCGCGTCGAAGGCATCGCCACTCTCGCGAAAGGCATCAAAAGCGTCGGCCTCCAGCACTTCGGCCCACATGTAGACGTAGTAACCGGCGGCGTAACTTGCATCGGAAAACAGATGCTGAAAATGGCTCAGATAGTGACGCAAACCAATATCCGAAGGTACGCCCATCAGTTCGCACTGCTGCGCCTCGAACGCCGCAATATTCACCGCCGTGCCATTGGGCAAACTGTGCAGCGCCATATCGATCAGCGCCGGCCCTGTGTACTGAAGAGTGGCCCACGCCTGATTGAAACGGCGCGCCGCCTGCAACTTGTCGAGCAACGCGTCGGGTAGCGACTCATCCGTCTGGAAGTGACGCGCGTGGCGCTGCAAGACAGTGCGCTCCAGCGCCCAGTTCTCGAACAATTGGGAGGGCAACTCGACATAGTCACACAACACGTTGGTGCCCGCGAGTCGCTCATGGCGAACCTGCGACAAGAGGCCGTGCAGGCCATGACCAAACTCGTGAAACAGGGTTTTGACGTCCTCAAAACTCAGCAGCGTCGGGCTGGCTTTGGCAAAGTTGTTGTTGTTGATGACAATCGGCAGCGCGCCGCCGTCGTGGCCCGACTGGCTGCGAAAGATGCTCATCCAGGCGCCACTGCGTTTGCTGGATCGGGCGAAGTTGTCGCCCAAAAACAAACCGATCAGGCTGCCGTCCGCACGTTGCACCTCCCAGGCGCGCACGTCGGGGTGATACAGCGCCAGGCCCTGCTGCTCGACAAAGCGCAGTCCGAACAGACGCCCCGCGCAATCGAACATGGCGGCAATCATGTTGTCCAGCGTGAAGTAGGGTTTGAGTTCGGCGTCGTCCAGAGCAAACGCCTGCAGGCGCACTTTCTCAGCGAGATAACGCCAGTCCCAGGCGGCGATCGGTGTGGGTTCGCCCAGGCTGGCGGCCATGGCGCTCAACGCGGTCCTGTCCTGCTGTGCCCTGGCCTTTGCCGGCTCCCATGCTTGGCTCAACAGATCCATCACCGCAGCGGTGTTGCCGGCCATGCGATCCACCAGTTCGTAGTCGGCATAGTTGGCGTAACCCAGCAGCGCCGCCTGTTCCTGGCGTAGCGCCATGATGCGCGTCGCGATCGGCCGGTTGTCAGTGGCGCCGGCATGGGCGCCACGCAGCGAGCGTGCACGCCACACCGTTTCGCGCAGATCACGGCGCGCTGAGAAAGTCAGGAACGGGTCGGCCAGCGACGGCGACAGCGTGACGGCATGGGTGTTGTCGCCCAGGCCACACTGGGCCGCAACGGCGCGTGTAGCTTCACGCAAGAACTCTGGCAAGCCCACCAGGTCGGACTCGCCTTTGAGTTCAAGCAGGAAGCTGTTTTCGTCGGCCAGTACGTTTTGCGAAAACGCAGTGCACTGCGCCGCCAATTCCTGTACCACCGCGCCATAACGCAGCCGGGCTTGGCCATTCAGTTGGGCACCGGCGCGCACAAAGTCCAGATGCAAGCGCTCCAGCAAACGCAGGTCCTGCGGGTCCAGCCCAAGTTGCCGGCGTCGCTGGTACAGAGTGTCAATGCGGCCGAACAATGGCGCATGCAGATAGAGGACGTTCTCATGGGCGGCCAGGCGCGGCGCCATGGTGCGCTGCACCGCCTGAAGCGCCGGACTGGTGTCACTCACTGTGAGGTTGCTGAACAGCAATTCGATGCGCTTGTACAAACGTCCGCATTGGTCCAGCGCTTGCAAAGTGTTGGCGAAAGTCGCTGGCTCGGGATTGGCCGCGATCAGGTCAAGTTCGACGCGATGCGCCGCCATGGCGACTTCAAACGCGCTCTCAAAATGTTCGGGTCTTGCCTGATCAAAAGGTGGCAGGCCGTAGGGTGCCAGCCACTCGCGCAGCAGCGGGTTGTTGGCGGTTGTGACGGTTGAGTCAGGTGCATTCATGATTTGATTGTCACTCAACTCTTCCCATGGCGTCTACGTCATACCGAACTTCGCGTAGTACTGCTGCACTGCCGGTGTCTGGGCGATGCGCTGCCCGTGAGCGTTGAGAAGTGGGGCTACTTTCTCCACCAGATCGGTGGGCACATGGTCCAGGCGGCCGGAGTTGAGGCCACGCACAAAGACAAACACCTTCAGGTCGGCCACGGTAAGGCGGCGGTCGGCAAAATATTCACCTCCGTGGGCTTGCAACTGGCTCTGCAGCCAGCCCAGGTACAACGGCAGCGGGCCGGTGACCAGCGCCGTGCGAGCCTCCTTGAGCGCGTCGCCCGTCAAGCCAAAGCTGGTGCCGAGCTTGACGTTGGCGTCTTCCACCGCATCCAGTACCTCGTCGCATAGCAGCGCCTGAAAAGCATCCGCGGGGTACAGGCCCGCGAGCTTGCCCGCGTAGCGTGTGATGGCGTCGCTCTGCGTCACCTGCACACCGTCCACGTGCAAGGTGGGCACCTGCCCCAAGGGCGTGGACTTGCGCACCTCGGCAAACTCGCTGAACGCAAAACGCTTGTCCTCAAACGCAATGCCGCCGATATGCAGGGCCAGACGCGCCGGCTCGCCGCGGCCACCGTGCATGTCGAAATAAGTGAGTGTGAGTTGGCTCATGGTGATACCTCGAAGTGTTGACGCGGCAGCCGCGCAGGGAAAGTTTGCGCATTCTAGGCGGGTGGCTTTTCCGATGCCAGGATCTGGCCGTTGTGCGCGTTCGGCTCAGGGTCTTTGGCTGAATGCTTGGCACGACCACACACCGTCCGATTTGTGTACCACATTTCCGGTGGACACCTGTACCATCACGCCACCGCGAGGAGTATCCATGGCCACCAACAACAACCAAAGACTTGCCGTGCTGATCGATGCCGACAACGCGCAGGCGTCGGTCATTCAGGAACTGCTGGCCGAGGTGTCGCGCTACGGCACGGCCACCATCAAGCGCGCCTATGGCGACTGGACCACGCAGCACCTGAAGAGTTGGAAAGAAGTGCTGCACAAGCTGGCCATCCAACCGATCCAGCAGTTCGCCTACACCACCGGCAAGAACGCCACCGATTCCGCGCTGATCATCGATGCCATGGACGTGCTGCACGCCGACAGCGTGGATGGCTTCTGCCTGGTGTCGTCGGACAGCGACTTCACGCGGTTGGCCACACGAATTCGCGAAGCCGGGTTGGTGGTGTACGGCTTTGGCGAGCGCAAGACGCCCGAGCCCTTTGTGGCGGCGTGTGACAAGTTTGTCTACACCGAGATCTTGCGTGCCAAACCCGAGGAGCAGAAGGAGGCGGAAGCCATGGTTGAAGTGGCCGAGCTGCCCAAGCTCAAACCCATGATCCTCACCGCACTGAACGCCACGGCACGGGAAGACGGCTGGTCATCCCTCTCGGCCCTGGGCAGCCAGCTCACGCGCAACCACCCGGCGTTCGATCCGCGCAACTACGGCGTCGCCAAACTCGGCGAGCTGATGCGCAAGCAGACCTATCTGGAAGTGAAGGAAGTTCCGCTGGGCGATGGCTCTGCCCAGGTGCACGTGCATGTGAGGCGGAAAGCGGTGGCGGGGTCAAAGGCAGGCTAGACGCGGATGCGGGGTGATTGGAATCTCACCCCGATTTCGATGCACCTCTTGCTACCGATCCCTTGCTACCGATTCAATGCATCCACCACCGACTGTGTCGCGTTGATCAGGTCCTTTACCAGGCGCTCATCCACGTCAAGTAAGCCCTCGTACTCGCCCAGGTTGCGGGTGTTATGGCACTTGTCCAGAATCCGCCAGACTTCGGGCCCCAGGGCCAGCGCCGAATTGCGTGCATCGTGCAAGCGCGCCACCCCGGTGCGCAACAGTCCGGCGATCTCATTCGCGTCTGGCGCTTCGGCCTTCAACGATTTCCCCGGACCGCACAGATTTTCAAGGGCTGGGTGCATGGAGCTGCTCCTCATTGCCGATGAGCCATATTTTTGGCCGCTTCAGCGTACGGGTGACGAATGCGCTGTCGTTGCGGATGCGCTTGGCCAAATCGCGGGCCGTGTACAGAGTGGGATTGACTTTCCGCCCCAGCGCCAGGGCCGCGTTCTCCAGCGCGCCAAACACCTCGCCGTAGCTCAGGCTGGGGCTGATGATCATCACGTCGACATCGCTATGCGCCGTATCTTGCTGCTTGGCCACGGAACCATAGACGAAGGCCGCGTCCACCTGCACCGCAAGCGGCAACAGAGCAGCACGCAGCACATCGGCCAGTCCCATCGTCTTGAGCACCAAACCGCGCAGTTCGGCAAACGCTGGCGCGTTGACGTTGGCCTGATAGTGCTTCTGGTTGCCCTGCTTGCTGACCGTCAACAACCCAGCTTGCGACAGACCCGCCAGCTCGCGCTGCACTGCGCCCGTGCCGGACTGCGCCAGAGCAATCACCTCGTTGGCGTAGAAGCTGCGATCAGGCGTGCCAAACAGCACCGCCAACACGCGCTGCCGCACCTTGGGGAACAAGGCATCAGCCATGCTGACTGACGGGGATGACGCAATGGTTTTCGTACCCATAATGGGGTTTATTGTACCCAAAATGGGTATTTTTGACGAGGGTCTCGGAAAGGTCAAGAACGCCTCCAGCGGCACCGGGGCAAAAGGTAAGACCTGACCCCATCCGTTGAAACTGTGTGCCCTATCGGTTTCTTGCCAGAGAACAGGACGGATGCGCAGCCAACCGGTCAAAGTGCTTGCCGCGCCGCCCGACTTCTTCGAGCGTTTGGTGGTGCAGTTACTTGTGGCGATGGGCTATGGCGGCACCGCGGCGGACGCCGGGCGCGCGTTGGGCAAAACCGGCGATGGCGGTGTAGACGGCGTGATTGACCAGGACGCGTTGGGGTTGGACCGCATCTACGTGCAAGCCAAACGCTACGCAGAAAACAAAGTTGCTGCCGGAGACATACGTGATTTCTTCGGATCGCTGGACCGCTTCAAGGCCAGCAAGGGTCTGTTCGTCACTACGTCCGGTTTCTCTCCAGCGGCGAAGGAAACCGCCGAACTATTGAGCAAGCGCATCGTGCTGATCGACGGCCATCTGCTGACACGTCTGATGATTCGCTACGACATCGGTTGCCGCGTGGAAGAGCCCATTCTTATCAAGAAAACTGATGAAGAGTTCTTTGACTGAACCACAAGCCGAGTGACACTGAGCGCGCTTTAGGTTTGCTCATGTGCATGCTGGTTATTTCCCCCACCCATCCTTCAACCCCACCGCCCGATTGAACACCGGCTTGCCCACCGCATGGTCCTTGCGGTCGGCCACAAAATAGCCGTGGCGCTCGAACTGAAACTTGTCGTCAGCTTTCGCGCTGGCGAGTGACGGCTCAACGTAGGCGGTGACGGTCTTCAACGAATCAGGGTTCAGGCTTTCGATAAAGTCTTTGCCGCCAGCATCGGGTTGGGCTTCGGTGAAGAGGCGGTCGTACAGGCGCACTTCGGCGGGAACGCCGTCGGCCACCGCAACCCAGGTGATGACGCCCTTGACCTTGACGGCATCGCTGCCGGGGGTGCCGCTCTTGGTGTCGGGGATGAGCTTGGCTTGCACTTCGGTGATGTGGCCTGCGGCGTCTTTGGCGCAGCCGGTGCATTCGATCACGTGGCCGTATTTCAGGCGCGTCTTGTTGCCCGGGAACAAGCGGAAGAAACCCTTGGGCGGTGTCTCCTCGAAGTCGCTGCGCTCGATCCAGACCTCGCGTCCGATTGTGAATTGACGTCGACCCAGATCCGGCAAGTGCGGGTGCACTGGCGCCGAACAATCGTCCACAAAACCCTCTCCCATGACCTCGTCCCAATTCGTCAACACCAGCTTCACCGGGTCCAGCACGGCCATGGCGCGCGGCGCGCTCACGTCCAGCGTCTCGCGCAGACAGCCTTCAAGCGTGCTGTAGTCGATCCAGCTATCGCTCTTGGTAACGCCGATGCGCTCGGCAAACAACTGGATCGCTTCGGGCGTGTAGCCGCGCCGACGCAGGCCCACTATTGTTGGCATGCGCGGGTCGTCCCAGCCGCTCACGCGCTTGTCGTACACCAGCGCGGCAAGCTTGCGCTTGCTGGTGATCACGTAGGTGAGATTGAGCCGCGCAAATTCGTACTGGTGCGGGTGCGGTTGGGCCAGCAGGCCACCTTCACACAGGCGGTCAAGCAGCCAGTCGTAGAACGGCCGCTGGTCTTCAAACTCCAGTGTGCAGATGCTGTGCGTGATCTGCTCCAGCGCGTCCTCGATCGGGTGTGCAAACGTGTACATCGGATAGATGCACCACTTGTCGCCGGTGTTGTGGTGCGTGGCGCGGCGGATGCGGTAGATGGCCGGATCGCGCATGTTGATGTTGGGGCTGGCCATGTCGATCTTGGAGCGCAGCACCATGGAGCCGTCTTCGTGCAAGCCGTCGCGCATCTCGCGAAACCGTGCCAGGTTTTCTGCCGGCGTGCGGGCGCGAAACGGGCTGTCCACGCCAGGCTTGCCGAAGTCGCCGCGGTTGTCGCGCATGGCTTCGGCGCTTTGCTCGTCCACGTAGGCGTGGCCGGCCTCGATCAAATACTCGGCGGCGCGGTACATGAAGTCGAAGTAATCACTGGCCTGGTACAGATGACTTGTGCCGTTGGCGTTCCAGTCGAAGCCCAGCCACCGCACTGTGTCCTTGATGGCGTTGACGTATTCCAGGTCTTCCTTCTCGGGGTTGGTGTCGTCAAAGCGCAGGTGGCACACGCCACCATAGTCGCGCGCCAGGCCGAAGTTCAGGCAGATGCTCTTGGCGTGGCCCACGTGCAGGTAGCCGTTGGGCTCGGGCGGAAAGCGCGTGCGGATTTTTGCCGGGTCGCTCTGTCCCCCGGCCTGGTGTGCGGAGTCGCCGGGGCTTCCTGCCCAACGGCGATTGGCGTAGGTGCCGTCGGCCAGGTCGTGTTCGATGATCTGGCGCAGGAAGTTACTGGGCTTGATTGGCGTGGTGTCGACGTGCATGGGGGTGGGTGCGCTCATGGCGTCGATTTTAGGCGGCGCGCTGGCGCAGCGAGGCGACCCCGGGCAAACCCGGTCACAGAACGGTCACCGTTCCTACATATACTGCGCCGATGTCATCCATCCAGCTCGTCGCCGTCTCCAAGGATTGGGGCGGCGCCAAGGCGCTTGAAGCCATCAACCTCACGATCGAACCCGGCAGCTTCTGCGTGCTGCTGGGGCCGTCGGGTTGCGGAAAATCGACCACGCTGCGCATCATTGCCGGACTCGAATCAGCCAGCGCCGGACAGGTGTTTGTAGACGGACGCGACGTGACGAATGAGCCGCCGGCGCAGCGTGGCATCGCCATGGTGTTCCAGAATTACGCGCTGTTCCCGCACCTGAGCGTGGCCGACAACATCACGTTCGGCCTGTCCGTGCGCAAGGTCGAAGCAACCGAGGCGGCGCAACGCCTGAAGTCAACGGCCGAACTGCTGGGCTTGCAGAACCTGCTGGAGCGCAAACCGTCGCAGCTCTCCGGCGGACAGCAACAGCGTGTGGCGCTGGGCCGGGCTCTGGTGGCGCAAGCCAAGGTGTGTTTGATGGACGAGCCGCTGTCCAACCTCGACGCGCAGTTGCGCCAGGATATGCGGCGTGAGCTGCGCGAGTTGCAGCAGCGCCTGGGCCTGACCGTGGTCTACGTCACGCACGACCAGACCGAAGCCATGAGCATGGCCGACCAGGTGGTGCTGCTGAACAAGGGCCGCATCGAGCAGAATGCCGCACCGCGGTTGCTGTACTCCAGCCCCGCCACCACCTTCGCTGCGCGCTTCATCGGCACGCCCGCCATGAACCTGCTGCGCCTGCAAGACGGCCACATCGCGGGCAGTCAGGTGGCAGTGCTTCGCGCCGGCGCGCTGTTGGGCATCCGGCCCGAATCGGTGACGCTGGGCGGCCAAATTCCCGCCACGGTGCAGAGCCTGGAATACCTGGGCGCCGACCTGGTGCTGCGTTGCGCCGTGGGCACCGAAGTTGTCACCGTGCGCGCCGACGGCCAATGCGATCTGGTTGCGGGCGCCTCAGTGGGACTGCAATGGCCGGCACAGGCCGAACACATTTTTGATTCACAAGGAAACAGAGTTAACTGAACATCAACCGGAGACCACCATGCAAAAAAGAACCTTCAACAAGATCATCCTTGGCACCACATTCGGCCTGAGCAGCTTCGGCGCCATGGCGCAGGCGCAGACCGAGATTTCCTTCTTCTATCCCGTAGCTGTCGGCGGCACCATCGCCAAGTACATCGACGATCTGGCGGGCGAGTTCTCCAAGGAAAACCCCGGCATCAAGCTCACACCGATCTATGCCGGCAGCTACCAGGACACCATCGTCAAGGCGCTCACCGCGCACAAGTCGGGTACGCCACCGGTCACGTCCGTGCTGCTGTCAACCGACATGTTTACGCTGATCGACGAGGACGCCATCGTGCCGATCGACAATTTCGTCAAGACCGCCGAAGACAAGGCCTGGCTGGGCGGCTTCTACAAGGCCTTTATGGCGAACAGCCAGACCGGCGGCAAGACCTGGGGCGTGCCGTTCCAGCGCTCCACCATCGTGCTGTACTACAACAAGGAACTGTTCAAAGCCGCGGGTCTGGACCCTAACAAGGGCCCAGCCACCTGGGCCGAGATGACGGACTACGCGAAGAAGCTGACCAGGAAGGACGCGTCCGGCAAGGTCACGCAATTCGGCGTGCAGATTCCGTCCAGCGGCTTCCCGTACTGGCTGTTCCAGGCACTGGCTGTGGAGAACGATGCCATCCTCGCCAACGACGCGGGCAACGCGGTGAAGTTCGACGACCCGAAGGTGATCGAGGCGCTGCAATACTGGGTGGATCTGGGCAAACAGAGCGTGCACCCGACGGGCGTGGTCGAGTGGGGCACGACGCCCAAGGACTTCTTCGAAAAGAAGGTCGCCATGATGTGGACCACCACCGGCAACCTCACCAACGTGAAGAACAATGCCAAGTTTGATTTCGGCGTGGCCATGCTGCCCGCGGGCAAGCGCAAGGGCTCTCCCACGGGCGGTGGCAACTTCTACATCTTCAAGAAGTCCACGCCGGCGCAGCAGGAAGCCGCGTTCAAGTTCATCAAGTGGGTGACGCAGCCCGAGCGCGCCGCGCGTTGGAGCATCGAAACCGGCTACGTCGCCGTGTCGCCAGCGGCCTACGCCACGGAAGCGCTGCGCAAATACGGCGGCGAGTTCGCACCCGCTCTGGTGGCGCGCGACCAACTGCCGTTCTCGATCGCCGAGTTTTCCACGCACGACAACCAGCGCGTCACCAAGGCGCTGAACGACGGACTGCAGGCGGCGCTCACTGGCACCAAGACGCCAGCCCAGGCCATGTCCGACGCACAGAAGGAAGCCGACCGCATCTTGCGAAGCTATAAATAAGAGAGCCCCGCCCCGGCCACTGCGCCGGTGCGCCTTGACCCCATGAGTTCCAGAACCCACGGCACCTCCGCGCTGCACGCCTACCTGCTGCTGTTGCCGGCGCTGGTGCTGCTGGTGACGTTCACCCATTACCCGGCGGTGGCCACGCTGATCGACAGCTTCTACTCCACGCCCAAGGCGGGACGCACCGGCGTGTGGGTCGGTCTGGAGAACTACCAGATGATGGTGGGCGACCCGGTGTTCTGGAAGGCCGCCAGCAACAATCTGTGGTTCGCGCTGGCGACCATTCCGTTTTCCATCGGTCTGGCGCTGGTGATGGCGCTGTGGGTGAACGAGCGCATCGCCGGGCGAGGCTATCTGCGCATGGCCTACTTCACGCCCACGGTGCTGCCCATGATTGCGGTGGCCAACATCTGGCTGTTCTTCTATACGCCGGGTTACGGCTTGTTGGAGCAGATCACCGGCTTCTTCGGCCTGCCCTCGCACAACTGGCTCGGTGACCAGAGCACGGCCTTGGGCGCAATCACGCTGGTGGCGATATGGAAGGAGGCCGGCTTCTTCATGATCTTCTACCTGGCGGCGCTGCAAAGTTTGAGCCCGAGCCTGCGCGAGGCCGCGGCGATCGAGGGCGCGTCGCGCTGGTATTTCTTCCGGCGCGTGCAGTGGCCGCTGCTGATGCCGACCACGCTGTTCGTCATGATCAACGCCGTCATCAACGCCGTGCGCATGGTGGACCACGTGGTGGTGCTCACGCGCGGCGGGCCCGACAACGCCTCCACGCTGCTGCTCTATCACCTGTACGAGGTGGGCTTCAAGTTCTGGGA
>CAILAY010000061.1 GCA_903832285.1 uncultured beta proteobacterium
ATCGGCCAACTCGCGCAAGCGGGCCGGCGCTTGAAGGGCGTTTTCCCTATCCACTTGATCACCGGTTTGATGGCGCAGCGCCCGTGCCAGCACGGTGGCGCTGTTGCGCAGCTTCGCTGCCACCAGGTTGCGTGCCACCTCCAAGGCAAATTGCGGATCGCGGGCGCGTTCGAATTGTGCTTCCAGCAGGCCCAGCGCACTGCCATCCGCGCCCTCATATCGGCCGTAATAGCGCCCCAACTGTGACAGAAAGCCAATAGCCCCACCGCTGCGAGCCACCAGTTGCAGCGCCTGCGTGCTGACCTGCACCGGCCCGAAGACCATCACCTGATCGACATTGAGCGCGCTGACGGCCAGCAACGCCCGGCGCGCCTTGCGCACCACCAGGCGCGCATTGTCCACGCCCAATTCGACCTCGGGGTCGATGAGATACAGCGTGCGCTGCAAAGGCGCGAGCGCGGGCAGGGCGGGGTCGTCGTCCGGCCCTGCGGCGTCTGCCTCGCCTACGCCTGGCTCGGCGGGGTCTGCGCAGGCGTGATCAGGCGTAGCCTCTGACTGAGTCGGCGATTCGGGCGCGGGTGGCGGTCTGGGTTGATCGGCGCTGACGTTGCTGTCGGTGCCTCGCGCTTTGGGCAGCGACAGTGTGCGCACGAAGTTCCAGCCCAAAAACTCAAAGCCCTGATCGCGATGAACGATGCGGGTTTTCACTGGGTTCAGGCGCAGTGCCAAGTTCTCAATGGTTGCGCGACTCAAGGCGAGTGCGTGCTCGGCGCGATCACGGTCACGCGCGAGGATCACAAAATCATCGGCGAAACGCACCAGCTTGTGTTTGGCGTCAATCAGCAGTTCGTCAAAGTCGTCCAGATACAGGTTGGCCAGCAGTGGAGACAGCGGGCTTCCCTGCGGCACGCCCTCGCTGCGCTCAAGCAGTGGCACATCGCCATCGGAGATCGGGCAAGTGAGCCACATATGCACCAGTTGCCGCAGACGCGGCTCGCCGGGGCAAAGCCGGTCCAAGCGGTCAAGCAGTGTTTGGTGGTTGATGTGGTCGAAGAAACTCTCAATGTCGGCCTCGACAATCCACTGGTAGCCATCGCGCAGCAGCAAGTCCACGCGCGCAACCGCCTGCTGCACGCTGCGTCCGCGCCGGTAGGCGAAAGAGCAGTCCTCTGCGCTGGCTTCGGCCAGGGGTGTGAGCGCAGTTGCAACGCTGGTTTGCAACACGCGATCACGCACCACCGGAACGGCCAAGCCCCTGGGGGCCTTGCCTTCGCGCGGAATCCAGATGCGGCGCAGCGCTTTCGCCCGGTATTGGCCGCCAATCACCTCAGCAGCCAGCAGGCGCATGGCCACATCACCCAGCGCCGCGAAGTCCTCCACGCTCTGGCCGTCCACGCCCGCGCAGCCGTGGTTGTCAAAGACCTTGTCGCGCGCTTCGCGCAGCGCGGTCAAAGTCAGCGCCTGGCGAAACAGCCGGTCCATCGCGGCTACACCACCCAATGCCCCGGCGCCTGCCGCAGACCGCTGTTCAGCCCCAGGCCGCGCGAGCGCGCCAAGTCCGCACGGCACACCGGGATATGGCGTACGGCGTCGCTCTCCAAGTCGATGAGACGCGCAAGTTCATGCACCATCGCGCGCCACTCGTCGGGCTCAAGCTCCATCAGGAATACGCTCTCTTGCACACGCTCGCCGAAGCGCTCGCACACGCGCGCAACCCTGCGCAGGCGCTTGGCGTCGGCGATGTCGTAGGTGGTGAGGTGCAGGGTGGGCATATGCTGTCGCGCTATTGGTTGATGAACTGCTTGCCACCGCGAGGGCGATCGTTTGCCATCCACCACTCATACGCGTTCACCTCGAGGTGTCCTTGCGACAAGGTTGCGTCGCGCCCGCGCCTGTTGCCATTTCCCGGTACCGCCGGTGCCGTCTGGTACCCGCTGGAAAGCTGCGGGTAGTGAACCGGCAATTGAACGTAGCGCGGCTCTCCATACCTAAGCAGGGCGGCAAACAGACTTGCGTTGGACTCTCTCAAGGCGCGCATACCTTGGCGCGCGAAGGCCACGGCATCAAGAGAAACGGGGTTTGATCCTTCCGGATCGAGCCCGTAACGCGCAAGTCGATCCACCACTTTCAAAGATTGAATGGACAGCTTCACCGAGCCCAGGCCCAAGGGTTTCCCCATACCTACGCGATGTTCAAAGTGCTCGCTGGGGGTGATGGCGGCGCACAGGGCGCTGAGCTCGGCTTCGCTAAGATTGTCGAACCGTATGGTGAAAGTGAATACTTCGTCGCGCTGGATCGGGTCAATTCGCACCTGGCGCTTGGATAAGAAATTTGCCGCTACTTCGCCTGTAACTCCCGCTGGCGCAGGCTCCTTGTGACTCACCCATGGCTGCCTCCCGGCAACTTGATCCTGCTCGACAAAGTTGCCCATTGCTGACAGCGGTTTAGTTGAACCGTCTTGATCGCGGGGCGCGTGCAAATAGACCTTCGTGCCATTGAAGGTGAACGAGCCAGGCGAATTTGCCAAATCGACTTTGGAGACATAGTATGGCGGGGTCATCGTGGGACGCACGTACAACGACGGCGAGGGTGGCTTCGGGGCGGGGAGGGCTCAAAATGTCCCTGCAACCCAAGCTTGCTGAGGGATTACCCGGTATTCGAGACTGGTTTGCCAACTACCCCTTCGCCTGTCTGGAGCAAAAAGCGAGCAAAGCGCTAGGCATGCGCGACGCCAAGATGTGGCAAACCGTACTCGGGCTGCTCCCAAGCTACCTCGACGCCGATGGACTGGCCAGTTACTTCCCACCACGCGGAGGTGAGGCGAACAGGGGCAGCGACACGCTGACAGCGTACTTG
>CAILAY010000062.1 GCA_903832285.1 uncultured beta proteobacterium
CACGGATGCGCCCGCGTCGGCATTGTCGCTTGGCAGACGACGCACGACGGAGCGAATTCTCGCCGTGAGCTCGTCCAGGTCAAACGGTTTGACCAAAAAGTCATCCGCCCCCAGATCCAGCAGGGCAACGCGATCATGCACGGCGCCGCGGGCCGTCACCACGACCACGGGCGTACGAGGATGCTTTGCATGCAAACGCTGCAGCAGCACTTCCCCGCTCGCGTCGGGCAGACCCAGATCCAGTACGACGAAGTCATAGCGATGGCTATTGATCGCCAGCATGAAATCGTCGCCACGAAGTGCCCAATCCACGGCAAAGCCGGCCCGCGTCAAATGCTTTTGCACCGCACTACCCAGCATGGCATCGTCTTCGGCAAGTAACAAGCGCATGGCGTCCCTTCACGTTGTTCCGGGCTCCCTGGCATTGCGTCAGGCGCATTGGCGCAGGAAGGGTGGAGTGAAAGAACCAACCGTCACGATCCGATGCGCCCCGCAGTCGAATCATGAAAGTTGGATGGAGGTGAAAGCGTTCCCGCGAATACCGCAGTCACCGCAGTCGCTTGCACTGACTCTATTCTCAAGTCAATGGCAATCCCGTATACGAGGTAGGGTATTTACCCCACCTTAACATCACTTCATTCAACGCCCTCAGGTCACTGGCGCCTCTGTGGTCAGCATCTCAACGATCGCCCGTGCCGTGTTGTGCGCGGCGCCGCGATGGGCCGCCGCAAATCCCGTGCCCGCGATGCGGGCCGAATCCAGTTTGGCTTCGGACTGCACCAGGGACTGCACCAGGCTCAGCGCCTGCATCATGTCATCGACCCGGAAGGCCGCCCCAACGGCAACAGCCAATCCCGCTGCTTCCGAAAAGTTGAAGGTGTGCGGACCCATCACGATCGGGCAGCCACAGGCCGCCGCTTCGATCAGATTTTGTCCGCCCAACGGGGCAAAACTGCCCCCCAGCAATGCCACATCGCTCAGACCGTAATACAGCGCCATCTCGCCCAGGGAATCGCCCAGCCAAACTTGCGCGGACCCGGGCCCATCGCTCCATGCACTGCGCCGCGACACGCTGTAGCCACGTTGCTGCAACAACGTGGCCACTTCGGCAAAACGCTGCGGATGCCTGGGCACGACCAGCCATTGAACCTCGCTGGCAAAGGGATGAGATGCCAAGGCCTGCAGCAGCAGCAACTCTTCGCCTTCGCGCGAACTGGCAAACATCACTACAGGCTTCGTTTGGACGGCCCGCCAGGACTGTCCTTGCACGAGTTGCGCGGCATCGGGCGTGGCGTCGAATTTGATGTTGCCGAACACGCAGCGCACGGGTGCGCCCAAGGCACGCAGGCGCTGCGCATCCCCTTCGGTCTGTGCCCAGACGGCCGCCAGCGCAGCATAAGCAGGTCGTGCGAGCCAGGCCAGACGTTGTGCGCTGCGTGCGGACCCGGCACTCAGGCGCGCATTCGCCAGTACCAGCGGCACGGCGGCTGCCTTGCTTGCTGCCGCCAGATTCGGCCACACTTCCGTCTCCAGCAGGATGCCCAGGCGTGGCCTGAAATGGGCGAGGAAGCGCCGCACGGCTTGGGGTGTATCCCAGGGCTGCCACACCTGCACATCGCCCTCCTGCAACAGGCCTGCGCCCTCCTCGCGCCCGGTGGCGGTGCCGTGCGTGAGCAGCAGGCGCATACCCGGCAATTGCTCGCGCAACGCGCCCAGGAGCACGCCCGCAGCGCGGGTCTCGCCCAGCGAGACGGCATGAATCCAGATATACCCCGACCCTGAGGGCACGGAGTAGTGACCAAAACGCTCCGGCACCGCGTGCAAATAGCCGGGCTCAAAGCGCCCACGGCGGTTCAGCTTGCGCCGCAGCAGCGGTTGCACCACGTGCATGAAACGCGAGTACAGCCAGCGCATCAGATACTTCCCTGCGTCGGCACGTTTTTCGAAGTGACGCCCGTCACGGCGAGCCAGCCCTGCCAGACCGCGTCGACCGCGGGACAGGGGCTGCCGAACACGCTGATCTGGTGACCCTCCGATTGCGGTCCGGTACGCCAGGCCGTGTCGAAGTTGTAGATCTGCACGTGCAAGAGGTCCAGCGCCACGGCCAGATGACTCAGGCCACTGTCCACGCCCACGACACCAACGCAGGTATTGAGCGCGTCGATCATCGCGTCCAGATCCAGACGCGGCCACACGATGGCATGCTCGAGTTGCATCGCAAGTACGTCCGCACTGCGCTGCTCCATCTCCGTTCCGTGCGGCAGGGCGAGCGTGTAGCCCTGGGCATTCAGGCGCGCGCCAAACTCCAGCCAGTGCGTCAGCGGCCACTGTTTGTCCGAGCGCGAACTGCCATGAATCAGCGCCACGCAGGGCCGCCGGGTGGGCGGCACCACCGGCACGCCGCTATCCATTTCCGCCTGCAAGGGTCCGCTCTGGCCGGCCAGTCCGTAGGAGAACTCCTTCTGCAGGGTGTAGCCCAAGCCTTCTGCGCACAGCAGGCGCGAACGCTGCACGGCATGAAGGCGCCGGGGCAAGGTAATGGCTCGATCGGCCACCCAGCGCGTGGGCGCTTCATAGCTTGAGCCATCCGTCCGATTCGCCATGGCGTAACGCTTGCCACCGGGCGCCAGTTGCGCCAGCCAGGACACCAGGGCCGACTTGCTCAAACCCTGCAGGTCCAGCACGGCGTCGTAGTGCTCGCGTTGCAGTTCCTGCTTGAAGGCCCGCCACGCAGCGCGAGTCTGTGCACTCCAAAAGGCTTTGCGCCAACGTCGCAAGTCAATCTCGATCACCCGATGCACCCCGGCGCTCCGTTGCACCAGCGGCGCGAAGCCGCGCTCCACAACCCAGTCGATCTGCGCCGCTGGAAAGGCCGCACGAATGTCCTGCAACGCCGGCATGGCGTGGATCACATCGCCCAACGACGACAGCTTGACGATCAGGATCTTCAACAGGTCGGCACCGGTGGGTCAGTGTGCTGCAGCGCCGATCTCGGCGTCGGGTTTGACGCGGCGCAGCAGCGCCAGCATCTCGGCTTCGATGCGCTCCAGGGCCTGCGGGGTTTGCCCTTCAAAGCGCAGCACCAGCACCGGCGTCGTGTTGGACGCACGCACCAGGCCAAAACCATCGGGCCAATCCACGCGCAAGCCGTCGATATCGCAGACGACTGCGGGCGGTGCGAACGCACCCTGTGCGGCCAGCGCCTGTAAGGCAGCGGTCACGCGCGGCGGCTCGCCTTCGACGCAAGGTACGTTCAATTCAGGCGTGGAAAAACTTGTCGGCAAGGCGTCAAGCACGGCGCTGGCATCGGGTGCGCGGCTGACAATTTCCAGCAGACGCGCGCCCGCGTAGGTGCCGTCGTCAAAACCGTACCAGCGTTCCTTGAAGAAGATGTGGCCGCTCATCTCGCCGCCCAACGGCGCTTGCCCGCCTTTGGCCTCGATCTCCTTCATCGCCGCCTTGATGAGCGAATGCCCGGTCTTGTACATCAGCGGCTTGCCACCGGCAGCCACGATGGCGGGTGCCAGTCGCTGCGAACACTTCACGTCAAACAGGATCGTGCCACCGGGAACGCGGCTCAGCACGTCGCGCGCAAAGAGCATCATCTGGCGGTCCGGAAAAATGTTGTTGCCTTCGCGAGTGACGATGCCCAGGCGGTCGCCGTCGCCATCAAAGGCCAGGCCCAGTTCGGCGCCGCTGGTCTTGAGCGCGGCCATCAAATCACGCAGGTTCTCGGGCTTGCTCGGATCCGGATGATGGTTCGGAAAGTTGCCATCCACTTCGCTGAACAGCTCGATCACCTCGCAGCCGAGCGCCCGAAAAATCCCCGGTGCCGAAGCGCCGGCAACGCCGTTGCCGGAATCGATCACGACCGTCATCGGACGCGCCAGCTTCACGTCGCCCAGGATGCGTTCGCGATAGGCCGCGAGCACGTCCACGCTGCGCACCGTGCCACCACTCTGCAGCGTCCAGGCATCGGTCTCCATCAAGGTGCGCAGCGCCTGAATCTCATCGCCGAAAATGGCGCGGCCCGCCAGCACCATCTTGAAGCCGTTGTAGTCCCTGGGGTTGTGGCTGCCCGTAATCTGGATGCCGCTCTTGCACAGCGTATGGGCGGCGAAGTACAGCATGGGCGTCGTCACGACCCCCACGTCAATCACTTCCAGCCCGGTCGCAACCAGTCCGCGGATCAAGGCCGAAATCAGGGTCGGCCCGCTGAGGCGCCCGTCGCGGCCGACCGCCACGGTCTTTTCGCCAGCCCGAACGGCCATCGTGCCAAAGGCCCGACCCAGACCTTCGGCGATCTGTTCGTTTACGGTGGACGGCACCACGCCACGAATGTCGTACGCTTTGAAAATGGACGCAGCAAGTTGCACAGCAGTAGCCCCGTTAACGTGAAAGAGCGAACCATCATGACTCGGTGCGTTCGCAGCCGAAGCATGAAAGTTAGGGTCGAGTTGAACCAGCCCCGGATTGTAGGCGGCGGGGTGGTCGGCCAGATGTCCGAAAACGG
Source organism: uncultured beta proteobacterium (assembly GCA_903832285.1). Classification (GTDB taxonomy): domain Bacteria; phylum Pseudomonadota; class Gammaproteobacteria; order Burkholderiales; family Burkholderiaceae_C; genus CAIKVZ01. Next base: position 4,514 of record CAILAY010000062.1, read on the forward strand.
CCAGTCGCAACGTGAGCGCCGCGTATCATCAAGGCATGAGAAGCAACGCCCCCGCAACGGCCATGCCAACCGTCAACTCAAGCGCAGATGACGCATGCTATCTTGCCCTGAAGGCGCAGGACGCCCGCTTTGACGGCTGTTTCTTCACTGGCGTGACTTCCACTGGAATCTATTGCCGACCGGTCTGTCGCGTGAAGGCGCCCAAGCGGGAGAACTGCCGCTTCTTTGTCCTGGCCGCGCAGGCCGAACGGGCCGGTTTCCGGCCCTGCCTGCGTTGCCGTCCCGAGTTGGCACCGCGTAGCGGGGCAATGCCTGCCTCAGCCGTCTGGTCGGTGCAGGACGCCAGCGCCATCCTGGCGCAGCAGGCCGCACGGTGGCTGGACGAGCCCGAGAGCTGGGGCGACGGCGCGCCGACAGTCGCCGCTCTGGCACAACGATTGGGCGTGAGCGATCGCCATGTGCGTCGCATTTTCGAGGCGCAGTTCGGCGTCTCGCCGCTTCAGTATTTGCAGACACGCCGCCTCCTGACGGCCAAGCAATTGCTCACCGACACCGATTTGCCCGTGACCCGGATCGCCCTCAGCGCCGGCTACGCCAGCGTGCGCCGCTTCAATGCCGCCTTCGTCGTGCACTACCGTCTCAGCCCGACGCAATTGCGACGTTCCGGCACGCCATCGAGGGATCAGGGAACACTCGTGCGCCTGGGTTATCGGCCGCCCTACGACGTCGCGGCACTGCTTTCATTTTTTGAGAAACGACAAGTGGCAGGGATTGAGATGTTGCGCAGCGAGATCGGGCACAAAAGCATCACGCGCAGCTTTCGCATGGAGAGCGCTGGCAGGCTGTACAGCGGCTGGCTGCATTGCCGCTTTGACGAAGCGCAGCATCAGCTCGAACTGCGCGTCAGCGACAGCCTGCGCGAGGTGCTGCCGCACGTTATCGGTCGCGTGCGCTGCGCGCTCGATCTGGACGCGGACCCGTTGGCCATCAACGCCGTGCTGCACGCCAGCTTTCCCGACGGCGACGGACTGCGCGTGCCCGGCGCGCTGGACGGTTTCGAGTTGGCGGTGCGCGCCGTGCTCGGGCAGCAGGTGACCGTAGCGGCCGCACGCACGCTCACACAACGCCTGGTGCAACGCCTGGGCGAACCGATCCAGACGCCGTGGCCCGAGCTGAACCGCCTCTTCCCCACACCCGCCGCGTTGCTCGCGCTCGGCAATGCCGCAGGCGATGCGCTGGGAGCCTTGGGCATCGTGAAGCAACGCCAGCAGGCCATTCTGGCGCTGGCGCGCGCAGTAGAGAGCGGCGATCTGGTACTGCAACCGGGAGTGCAACTGCAGTCCACGCTGGCCGCACTCACGCAACTACCCGGCATCGGTGACTGGACGGCGCAGTACATCGCCATGCGGGCATTGCGCTGGCCCGATGCGTTTCCCGCCGGCGACGTCGCGCTGCAAAAGGCGCTTGGGCTGCGCACGCACAAGCATCCGGCCCAGGCTGCGTCGGACGCATCGCAGGCCTGGCGACCCTGGCGCAGCTATGCCGTCATCCGTGCCTGGACTTCCTTGCCTGCCCCCATTCATCCACAAATACTTGCAGGAAATTCCTCATGAAGTTCCCGATTTCCCTGGTGCAAAAACATTTCAACAGCCCGCTCGGACCCATCATTCTGGTGGCCAGCGATCAGGCTCTGGTGGGTGCCTGGTTTGACGACCAGGAGCATCTTCCAATCGAGATCCAAGGCCGCAGCGCTTGGCACAATGCGCCCGAGCATCCGGTACTGCGCCATGCCAGCCGCCAGTTCAAGGAATACTTTGACGGTCAACGAAAGGTGTTTGAGTTGCCGCTGGACCTGAGCTATGGCACGGCATTCCAACAGGCGGTCTGGCAGGTGCTGCTGAAAATCCCTCTCGGCCATACCTGCTGCTATGCCGACGTCGCATCCGCCATTGCCAAACCCAAAGCGATGCGCGCGGTCGGCGCCGCCGTCGGTCGCAACCCCTTGAGCATCATCGTCCCCTGCCACCGCGTCATCGGTGCTGACGGCTCGCTCACGGGTTACGCGGGTGGTCTGGAGCGCAAGACCTACCTGCTGCAACTCGAAGGTGGGCAAAACCCGCAGGAGACCCTGCTGTGAGGGCACAACACGTCGGCAAAGCCTGGTTGCTTGACTTCGTGCTGTTGGCCGCGCTTTGGGGTTCATCCTTTCTGTTCATGCGCCTGGCGGTAGTGGATTTCGGCGCCCTCCCCACGGCCGGCATGCGCGTGGTAGTGGCCGCGCTGGTGCTGCTGCCATTGCTGCTGGCGAAAGGGCATGGACGAGTGCTGCTGCGCAACTGGAAGGCGCTGCTACTGGTGGGTTTGATGAACTCGGCGATTCCCTTCGTCTGCTTCACCTTTGCGTTGCAGTCGATCACGACCGGACTGTCGGCGATCCTCAACGCCACGGTGCCACTGTTTGGCGCACTCGTGGCCTGGGTCTGGCTCAAGGACCGGCCCGGCGCCTCACGCGGTCTGGGCCTGCTCGTTGGCTTTGCGGGCGTAGCACTGCTGGCTTGGGACAAGGCCAGTTTCCAGCCCGATGCCTCGGGACTTGCCAGCGGCTGGGCCGTGCTGGCCTGCCTGCTGGCCACGCTGTGCTATGGCATCTCGGCAAGCTACACCAAGCGCTTTCTGTCGGGTCTGCCCTCCATCGTCACCGCCACCGGCAGTCAACTGGGCGCCACGGTCTTTCTGGCTCTGCCCACGATCTGGCTCTGGCCGGCCAAAATGCCGGGCACCAGCGCCTGGTTTGGTGTGCTGGCGGTGGGCATACTGTGCACCGGCGTGGCCTATGTGCTGTATTTCCGGTTGATCGCAAACGTGGGGCCGGCGCGGGCCCTGGCGGTAACTTTTGTGCTGCCCGTGTTTGCCGTTCTTTATGGCGTGTTGCTGCTGCACGAGAGCGTCACGCTTTGGATGCTGCTGTGCGGCGCCGTCATTGTCTGCGGCACGGCCCTGTCCACCGGTCTGGTCAGACTACGCGCGCGCTAACGTGCGCACTTAACGCATGAGCGCAGGCCCACGCACTGGCCCAGGCCCAATGGAAGTTGTAGCCACCCAGCCAACCTGTCACGTCCACCACCTCACCGATGAAATACAGGCCCGGTTGGCGCGACTCCATGGTTTGCGACGACAACTCGCGCGTGTCGACGCCGCCACGCGTGACTTCGGCCTTTTTGTAGCCTTCGGTACCGGTGGGCTTCAGTTCCCAACCCGACAGCGCAACCGCCAACGCGGCCAGCGCCTTGTCGGTGGCCTGATCCACGGGCCGCTGCCAAGCCGCGTCCTGCTGCACCCAGGCGTCCCCCAGGCGCGACGGCAATTGCGAGGCCAGCTCGTTCGCAATCAGCTTTTTGGAACGGTTCTTGGCCTGGGACAGAAAAGCGGTAAGGTCGCTCTGCGGTGCCAGATTCAAGCGTATCGATTGATGCTCCCGCCAGTAGCTCGAAATCTGCAGCACGGCAGGACCACTTAAGCCCCGGTGCGTGAACAGCAGGTCTTCGGCGAACGAAATCCTGGCCTTCTTCGCCCCGGTCTCGATCAGCACGGGCAGCGACAGACCAGCGAGTTGCGCATACGGCTCCCATGCGGCGCCATCGAAAGTCAATGGCACGAGCGCGGGCGCGGTGGGCACCATCTGCAACCCGAACTGCTGCGCCACGCGATAGCCGAAATCGCTGGCGCCGATTTTTGGGATGGACAGCCCGCCCGTGGCGACCACCACGCTGCGCGTCAGAATTTCGCCGCGATCGCTGTCAATGGCATAGCCGCTAACGCCGTGCACCATTGCCACGCGCAAGCCCTGCACGCGGCACGGCTGCCAGCGCGTGACACCGCCCGCATCGCACTCCCGCAGCAGCATCCGGATGACGTCCTCGGCCGAGTTATCGCAGAACAACTGCCCCTTGTGCTTCTCGTGAAATGCGATGCCATGGCGTTGCAGCAGTTGCAGGAAATCCGCCGGCGCATAGCGCGACAATGCGCTGCGACAAAAGTGCGGATTTTCGCTGATGAAGTTCGCGGGTGTGACATCGCGATTCGTGAAGTTGCAGCGCCCGCCACCCGAGATCCGGATCTTCTCTGCCAGGCGCTCGTTGTGGTCCAGCAGCAGCACCCTGAGTCCCAGTTGCCCCGCCACACCGGCGCAAAAGAGGCCGGCCGCGCCTGCGCCGATGATGACGACGTCGTACGCCAGCGCAGCGTCAGCGGTCATGTTGCGGGTCGCTCAAGGCTTGAAGAACGTGCAGCACCTGATTTCCCCGATGTCGTGGTCCATGCTCATGGCGTAATTATGCGGGCTGGCTCGCTTGACTATTGTCAAATGAAACGCCATCGCGGGGCGCACGATCCAGTTGCATCTGACCGGGAATGATGCGGTTCATGAACCCCACTTTTTAGGAAAACTTATGAAGAAGATTGTTCTTGCCGGTGCCCTCGCCCTTGCCACCCTGAGTGCCCATGCCGATGTCGGTGCCTTTGTCGGCGTCACCTACGCTTTTGGGTCCCGTGGTGGTCCGGGCTTGACCCTTCAGGTCACCTCGACTCGCCATGAAGACCGGGCCATTGCTGCCGTCGGCGTGAGCGTCTACCCCTGGGCTTCCGGTTCAAAGTTTGGTATTCCACTCGGCGTGGGCTACCAGGGAAAAAACGCCACGGCGATAGTCAGTTATGACTTCGTTGTCAACGCACCCGCGATCAGTGCTGGCTACGTGAACTCCCATGGCGACAACAAGCCGGTTACCGCACCGGCTGCTGCGCCTGGTGCCTGACGCGAAAGAGCGAACTTTCATGACTCGGTGCGCTTCGCGGCCGAAGCATGAAAGTTGACCGAATTCGACGTTGACCGACCTGTGCTGGCATAGAATCTGGCAGCCCCGACGGCCTTTCCAAAACATGAAAACCATTCTGATCATTTGCGCCCTGCTGTTCGGCCTTGCCCTGGTTTTGGTGGCCGTCGGCATCATGCTGGTGTGGAACCGGCGGATCAAGGACCAGAACCTGTCCAGGCACGCCTTGATAGCGGCCCTGCTGACCACGGGTGCAGCTTACTGGCTCGCAAGGAAGTCGTCCCTTGCCATCAGTTTGCAGCAGGTTGAACTGGTGGTCTTTTTGGGGCTGACCTTCGTTCTCACCTACATCCTGTTTTGGACCTGCATTGATCGCGTCCTGGCAAGTTTCAGGCACTCAAGCAAGTTTCAGGAAAGTTCCGTTCTGTCGATGCTGTACATGCCCAGTGCACCGGGAGAGGCCGATTTTCCCCCGACCGAGCTGATGCGACCGTTCTCCAAACGAACGCATCACAAACGGACCAAGGCCAAGGATGCGATGCCGGCGGAACCCGACACGGGCTCAACTTCAGGGCGCTGACGCGCCACCACCCAGGGTCTTGTACAGCGTCACCTGGTTTTGCAGGTACGCCATCCGCGCCAGTACCACGGCCTGTTCGGCGACAAAGAGCGAACGCTGCGCGTCAAGCCAATCGAGCTGGCTGCTGGCGCCGTGGCGCAGTCGCAACTCGACCAACCGGGAGCGCGCCGACTCCGCGCTCGTCAGAGCCTGCTGGGCGCGCAGTTGCTCTGCCAATGTGTCCCGGCCGGCCAGGGCATCCGCGACTTCCCTGAACGCGCTCTGAATGGCTTTCTCGTATTGCGCCACAGCGATCTCCCGACCCGACTTGGCGGCATCCAGCCCGGCCTGATTGCGACCCGCGTCAAACAGTGGCATGAGCAGTTGCGGCGTGGGCGTGAAGCCCCATGTTCCCCCTTTGAAAAGTCCACTCAATGAGTTGCTGGCAGAACCCGCACCAACGGTGAGGGATATGCGCGGGAAGAAGGCGGCGCGCGCGGCGCCGATGTTGGCATTGGCCGCGACCAATTGCGCTTCCGCCTGACGAATGTCGGGGCGCGAAATCAGCAAGTCTGAGGGCGCGCCGGCAGGCAATTCCGCAAGTTGCAGTTGCGCCAGCGACACCGCCACCAGATGAGCGCGCGCCTCTTCAGGCAGTGGCTGGCCCAGCAACAGCGCCAGCGCGTTTTCATCCAGCGCGTGCTGACGCTGCTGCTGCGCCAGCGCAACGCGCGCCGCTTCGGTCAATGACTGCGCCAGACGCAAATCCAGTTCCGAAGCAGCTCCGTGATCAAAACGCAATTGCGTCAGGCGCAGTGATTCTTCGCGCGTGGCCAGCGTGTGTCTGGACAGCGCCAGCAGTTCCCCGTCCGCGGCCAGTGCCAACCAGGTTTGCGCCACGCTGGCGACCAGGCTGATCCGGGCGGTTCTGCTGCCTTCCTGAGAAGCCAGGTATTGCGACAACGCCTGCTCCTTGAGGCTGGCAACACGACCAAAGAAATCCAGCTCGTAAGACGTGATCAGCAAGCCCGCGCTGTCAACCGTGATGTACTTGCCGGTACCCGTGGGCGAGCGCGTACCCGTGGCCACCGCGTTCACCGTGGGCCACTGATCCGCCCGCCGCAGCCCCAACTGCGCTCGCGCCAATTCGATGTTCAGCACGGCCATGCGCAGGTCACGGTTGTTTGCCAGTGCAAGCGCAATCAACTGGCGCAGCGAGGCGTCAGTGAAAAAATCGCTCCAGGGCAGATCGCTGGCCGCCTGGCCCGCGCTCGCTGGCGGGGACGCCGCAGGCCACTGGGCCGGCACCGGCGCGGCAGGCCGCTCGTAGGTCGGGATGAAGCTGCAGCCACACACGCCCAGGGCCGCGACCAACGGTGCAACCCGAAGGACAAACTTATTCATGCTCATGCGCTCCTGACTGGTGGGCGTGGATGGCATCAAATTGCCGCTGACGTTCGCTGCCTTTGAATATGCTGCGCACGACCACGAAGAAGATCGGCACAAACACCACCGCCAGCGTGGTGCCGGTCAGGATGCCGCCAATGACGCCGGTGCCGATAGCGCGCTGGCTGGCCGAGCCCGCGCCGCTCGAAATCGCCAACGGCAGAACACCCAGAGTAAAGGCGAGCGAGGTCATGACGATGGGCCGGAAGCGCATGTGTGCCGCAGCCAGCGCGGACTCGATCACGCCCTTGCCCTGCGCCTGCAGGTCCTTGGCGAACTCGATGATCAGGATCGCGTTCTTGGCCGACAGACCAATGATCGTGATGAGACCCACCTGAAAGTAAACGTCGTTGGCATAGCCGCGCAGCAACGTCGCCAGCAACACGCCCAGCACCCCCAGCGGTACCACCAGAATGACGGACAGCGGAATGGTCCAGCTCTCGTATAGGGCCGCAAGGCTCAGGAATACGGCCAGAATGGCAAAGGCGTACACGGTGGTGGCCTGCGAGCCGGCGAGCTTTTCCTCGCGTGACAGGCCGGTCCACTCAAAACCGAAACCCTGCGGCAGCTGCGCTGCCAGCCGCGTCATCTCGTCCATGGCCGCGCCCGAGCTGAAGCCAGGCGACGCGCTGCCACTGATGCGCATCGCCGGGTAACCGTTGTAGCGGATGGTCTGCATCGCGCCCGTGATCCAGCGCGTGCTGGCAAAGGCCGACAGCGGCACGGTCTGACCCTTGGCGTTGAGCAGGTTCAGGCGCAGCAGATCGTCGGGCTGCATGCGCGCCGGCGCATCGGCCTGCACCACGACACGCTGCAAACGCCCGGCGTTGGGAAAGTCGTTGACGTAGCTCGAACCCAGCGCCGTCGAGATGAGTTCGTTGATCGCGGCGTAGCTCACGCCCAGGGCGCTGGCCTTGTCCCGATCAATGTCCACCTGCAGCTGCGGCGCGTCCTCCAGGCCATCCGGGCGCACCTGCGTGACGACCTTGCTCTGTGCCGCCATTCCCAACAGCTGATTGCGTGCTGCCAGCAAAGCCTCGTGTCCCAATCCGCCGCGGTCCTGCAGTCGCATGCTGAAACCGGAGGCCGTTCCCAGCTCCGAAATCGGCGGCGGGCTCAAAGGAAAGATGAACGCGTCGCGCACGCCCATGAGGGCACCGAAGGCGCGACCCGCCACCGCTTGCGCCGAATGCTCCGGTCCCTTTCTCGTGTCCCACTCCCTGAGCGTGATGAAGGCCAGGGCTGCGTTCTGCCCCAGCCCTGAAAAGCTGTAGCCGAGCACACTCACCATCTCCTGAACTTCGGGCTGCTTCAGGATGTAGCCTTCGACCTGCTCCATCACCGAGCGCGTTCGCGCCTGCGTCGCACCGGGCGGCAATTGCACATTCACCAGCATCGTGCCCTGGTCTTCATTCGGCAGAAACGAGGTCGGAAGGCGCAAGTAGATGATGGCCGCAACGGCGACGATCACTCCATAAATCACCAGATAGCGCGCGGCGTGCGGCAACACCCGCGCCACGCCGCGCTCATAGTTCCTGGCGGTCCGGCTGAAGCCCCGGTTGAACCAGCCAAAAAAACCTTTCTTGGCATGGTGATGGCCGGCCTCAACCGGTTTGAGCAGCGTCGCGCACAGCGCCGGCGTGAGCGACAGGGCCAGGAAAGAGGAGAAGGCGATGGAGGCGCCCATCACAGCCGCAAACTGGCGGTAGATGTTGCCCACCGACCCGCTGAAAAAGGCCAGCGGTAAAAACACCGAGATCAGCACCACCGTGACACCGATGATCGCGCCCGAAATCTGCCCCATGGCCTTGCGCGTGGCAACGATTGGCGCCAGGCCTTCTTCGCTCATGATGCGTTCCACGTTCTCCACCACCACGATCGCGTCGTCGACCACGATGCCGATCACCAGCACCATGCCGAACATGGTCAGCACGTTGATGGAAAAACCCAGCGCCAGCAGCGTGGCAAAGGTGCCCAGCAGCGCCACCGGCACCACGATCGTCGGGATGATGGTGTAGCGAAAATTCTGCAGGAACAAGAACATCACGAGGAACACCAGGCACACGGCGATCACCAGCGTCTCTGCCACCTGGCGGATCGAAATGCTCACGAAACGCGAACTGTCATAGGGGATATCCCACTTCATTCCCTGCGGGAAGTAATGCTCCAGTTCGCTCATCTTGGCGCGGATCGCCTTGGCCGTGGCCAGCGCATTGCCGGTCGGCGAAAGCTGCACGCCAACGCCGGTGGAAGGTTTGCCGTTTAGTCGGGCGGAAGTCGAATAACTCTGTGCGCCCAATTCAATGCGGGCGACGTCCTTCAAGCGCACAGCGGAACCATCGGCATTGGCGCGCAGCAGCACGGCGCCAAATTGGTCCACGTTGCTGAGTTGGCCGTTGACGACCACGGTGGCCGAAATGCCCTGCCCCGCGACGTTGGGCAAGGCGCCCATTTCACCGGCCGATACCTGCACGTTCTGCGCGCGAATGGCCGCGCTCACGTCGGCAGCTGACAAGTTGTAGCTCCGCAGTTTGGCCGGATCGATCCAGATGCGCATGGCGCGCTCGGTGCCAAACAACTGCGCCTGACCCACGCCTGGCACGCGCTGCAACTCGGGCAGAATGTTGCGCGCCGCGTAGTCGCCCAGCGCCACCGGGTCCCAGGCCGGATCGTCCGACGAGATGATGGTGAAGAGCAGGAAGTTGGTGCGCGACTTGTCGACACGCACGCCCTGCTGCGCCACCACCGAAGGCAGGCGCGGCGTCGCGCGCGACAGTCGGTTTTGCACGTCGACCTGCGCGAGATCAGCGTTGGAGCCGGGCTCGAAGCTGAGCGTGATGCTGCCCGAACCGTCGGCCTGCGCCACCGATTCCATGTAGATCAGTCCGGGCGAGCCGTTCATTTCGCGCTCGATCACCGAGAGCACGCTGTCTTCCAGCGTCTTGGCCGATGCGCCCGGATAGACTGCAGAAACCACGATCGAGGGCGGCGCCACCGGCGGGTACTGCGCGATCGGCAACTGCGTGATCGAGACCGCGCCCGCGACGATGATGAACAGCGCGATCACCCACGCAAAGATGGGCCGTTCGATAAAGAATTTCGCCATGGTGCAGGCTCCTTAGCGCGCCGCGCTGGCAGCCGGCGCGGCAGGTTTCGCGCCGGGTGCGAGCCAGGGCACAGCCTTCACCGGTGCGTCACCTCGCAGCTTCTGAAAACCATCAACCATCACCTGCTCACCAGCCTTCAACCCCTCCATGATCACCCACTGGCCGCCCTGCTGCGCGCCCACCTTCACTGGCCGCGGCGCCACCTTGCCATCGGCGCCCACCACCAGTACCGTGTCGCCCTGAGCCGAGCGCGTCACCGCCTGCTGTGGCAACGTGATGGCGTTGCTTGCCTGCGACTGCTCCAGCAGCACCCGCACATACAAGCCCGGCAGCAGCGCATCGGCCGGATTGGACACCTCGGCGCGCAGCGTGATCTGGCCGCTCGTGCTGTCCACACTCAGGTCGGAAAACAGCAGCTTGGCGGCGCGCGGATAAACGCTGCCGTCCTCCAGCAGCAGGCGCACGCTGGCGGCCTGCTCGCCGCTGGCGCGTTTGAGTTGCCCGGTCTCCAGCGCGCGGCGCAGCTTCATGACGTCGGCCGCGCTTTGCGTGAAGTTGATGTACATCGGATCGGTCTGCTGAATCAGCGCCAGCGGCGTGGCTTCGCCCTGCCCCACCAGCGCGCCCACGGTCGCCAGTTCGCGCCCGATGTGGCCGGTGATGGGCGCCGTAACGCTGGCGTAATCCAGATTGATGCGAGCGGTCTGCACAGCCGCTTTGGCGGCCGCCACGTCGGCCTCGGCCTGCTTCTGCGCCGCCTGGGCGCTGACAAAATCCTGCTCGCTGATGGCCTTGGCCTGCGCCAGCGGCAGGTAGCGCTCGGCCTGCGCCGTGGCCTGCGTCTGGTTGGCCTGCGCCTTGGCCAGACTCGCCTGGGCGCTGGCCAAGGTGGCCTGATACGGAGCGGGGTCAATCTGGAACAGCACCTGACCTGCCTTCACCACGCTGCCTTCGCGAAACAGGCGCTGGGTCAGGATGCCGGCGGCGCGGGCCCGCACCTGTGCCACGCGCGACGCTTCCAGTCGCCCGGGCAGTTCAGTCACCAGGCCCACGTTGCCTGGCGCGACGGTGACGACGCCGACCTCAGCCGGTGGCATGCCGCCACCCGGTGCCCCTGGCGCCGCGCTTTGACCGCAGGCCGCCAGCAGCGCGGTAAAGCCGATGGCGCTGAGCGCCAGATTGATTCGGACGCGCGAACAGGGCAAAAGGTGATCGCCGGCGGCAGGTCGGTTGAAAGCAAGACGCATGGTTTTGTTCCAGGATTGCGGCAGCACAAGGGAGTCTGCCGCACAGTGATGAAGGATTGCATTTTAGGGAGTCCGCGCTCGTGGTGCCTGCCCTCCATCGAAATGCACCTGGAAACCGGAGACGAACGGCCGACGGGTCAGACGTCCAAGGTCGATTGGAAACATGGGACGGGCGGGAGTGCCTTGATTGGCGCCACTCCTTATCTGGCAGATTTATTGAGAGCGACTGCGTTGCAGATGAGCGCCTTGAAAGCGCTTGTGCTGATTTCCGCTCCCTTGTGAAGGTCGATCGCGCGCCTTGCGTTGCCATCCAGGCTGGAGTTGAAAAGCTTTCCCGGGTCCTGCAAGGCGGCGCCCTTGGCGAATGTGAGTTTGACCTTGTCCTTGTAGGTCTCGCCTGTGCAGATGATCCCGTGGTGGCACCATACCGGCACTCCCAGCATCGAGTTTGACGGCTTTCGCCATTTCATTTCCTCTATCACTTCCGGGTCTGCCTCCTTGATGAGCTTGCGCATTCTGCTCAAGGTCTCGCTGCGCCAGTCGCCGAGATCAGCAATGTTTTTGTCGATCTGCTCAGTTGCAGATCCGCTCTCGAACGGATCCGACTTCTTCATGCTAGCCTCCCTTGCGCCTGGTGAGCGCAAATCCAAGCCAGCAACTGAACGGCCAGGTCAAGAGCCATGACAACCAGTACCAGTGCGGCCAACCCTTGCTCCAATTCGGAATCACTGAAACTACCCCAAGGATCTCACCGAGAATGAAAAACCAAAGTACATGACGGAATTGCTGGCTTGGGGCAAAGTGGCCGCACACCCAGGCGCACAGAATGGAGATGCCAATAAACAAAGCTGTGCTCAAGATCAACGCTGCGGTGGCTGGAATCTGGTCAGGCCCAAAATTCCCCGGAAAGAGCCAGGAAACCAGGGGACCTGAGGCCATTACAAGGAGTATGGAAAGCATATAACTTCCAACTACGACGGCTATCGACTTCAGCATGGGGACCTCCTTCAAAGATGCAGGAATGCTAACAGTTGGCTGTGTCCTGCGGGTTGGGGTCATTGGCGTTTTTGCAGTGCGATTTTTAGCCCTGACTGCAACTCGATCAAACTCGTGTGGCTCACCGATGCCGCACAGAACACCGATGCCGAACCCTACCCAGCCACTGCGTTTTGCTTTTCGCCAGTAGTACGAGCAAGCTACGCCAGGCTAGAACCACATGTCTGCGACGCACTTTCCGTCTCGTGGCAAGTCTTCGAATTTGTTCAGGCCATCGAAGTGATCGATCGGTATGCGAGCAATGGGCTCTGGCTCGGTAAGCCGCAGATTGACCGCGATGCGTCTCTTGCCTTCTGACGTGCTTTGCTGCCCTCGCCAGAATGCCACACAACCGCACTCAGGACAGAAGTGAAATTCAATTCCTTTGCCTCGAATATAAGACTTGGTTGCTCCGGATACCCTGATTCCGTCGCCCTCACAGTCGTATATCCATAACGCACCATAGCGACGGCAGACTGTGCAGTTGCAGGCAGTGGCGCCTTCAGGAAGAACGTTGTGCGTCCATTCCCACTTTATCGCACCGCAGTGACAAGAACCATTGAGCATTGGCATCTCCTACTTGCAATCGCCGCGATACGCAGCACGCGCCGCGAAGCTGCAACCTGCTGCTGCGTGTCCGTGACGAGCAACCAGTTAGCCGATGAGCTTTGCATACTCGCCATGCGTACCGACCCAGAACCAATGTACGCCGCCTGGCACAGGGAGGCCAAGTGCGCGGTAGTAGAGACCGACTCGAACACTATGAAATCGACCATTTGCGACGGCCTTGAAATGCAACGATGGATGACTCGGATCTGCCTTGAGTTACGCGAAATTTCGGTGCGCTATCCGGGACAACCGATGCACCTCGAAGCAGGAACGGATTCCAGGCGAGGAACAGACACGCAGCGATGACGCCAATTATCGCGCCGACTACCTTCGAGTCATTGTGAATTGATTGCTTGGCAAACCGGGAGCGTCCATATACGTTTGTAGTTTCGCCGTCCACATGCCTTGCACACAACAGGCAACGACAGATATCAGGCAGTGATGTTGAGGGAAAGAGGGGTCAGGTTTCGTGGTGAATCGCTACGCGAATCACCACGATGGAATTCTGTTTGACAAAGGTGGAGAAGCCCTTGTAGTAGAGTTCAGCGGTGCGCGGCACCTGCGCGCGTCCGTTGGAACGGCAAGTTAGAAGCGGTCGCCTCAAGTCGCTCCGCCAGCCAGACCTTAATAACGGACTGCCGTGTAACGCCCAGTTTGCTGGCTTCACGATCCAGGGAGTCAATCATCCAAGTTGGAAAATCAACATTCACTCGTTTCTGCTCTTGCAGTGCGCGCTTAGCTTTGGATAAATCCAAAGAAGCCGTAAGGTCAACGCCCTCGTCAAACTGTTGATCGAACTTTTTAGCTTTCATAAATTGCCACCTCTTCTGTGCGTGCACGACGAACGGATAGGCAGCATCGCGCATGGTTTATAGATGTGCCTCATGAACTTGGCCACTCCCAGCCACCAAGGCGACCGACAAAGTCTTCGTGAGCGCTGCCTTCATGACTTTCGATCAGTTCGTCAACTTCGTGCTGCGCCAGTACCTTCAGAGTTTCAAAGACGCCTGCTTCGAATTCTCTGGCCAGGGCAGCAGCTATTGCTTCCCGGCTTTCGGCTGGCAATGAGCTGAACAACTCATTCAACTTGTGTTCGAAAGGAAGACGGGTAGGGGTTGCGTTCCGGTTCCAGGTTCCAGCGCGCGCTCGCTGAGCACCCACCTGACCTTGACCGACCTGGCAAGTCTCGACCAAAGAATCAATGATGTCTCTGTAATGCTGACTTGGACGTGGCGCGGACATATGGCTTTGCTGCCTAACGTTGCAATTCAGCGAGCGGCGCAGCCGTCCGATGGAATGGCCCGTTATGCGGTGACTTCAACGTACTCAACTTGGCTTGCACCTGCAGGCACTGGCAGGCCGTCCTCGCGCAACCCTTCAACGTGAAAGGCAATGGCCTCACGCATTTCGAACTCAACTTCTGCAATGGTTGCCCCGGTAGCCACGCACCCGGGCAAATCAGGCGCATACGCCGAGTAATTTCCTTCTGCTTTTTCAATAACGATTGCGTAGCGCATAGCACCTCACTTGAGTCCAGCCTGTTTGAATATGCTGTTCAAAGTGCCCGGCGCCAAATCGTCGCTGGGTTTTCCGGGAACAGTGACGCGACCAGGCCTGCTCGCGTGCTTGAATTGCCGATGACTCCCTCTTGTCGCAACCAAATTCCAACCATCGCGTTGAAGCAATAGGAGGACTTCGCTGACTTTCATGGTCGAAGGATATCAGGTACCAAGGCCGGCCCGAGTTTACGGACGGCCGAAACCGCATAGCGTCGAAGCTACGCGGCGACGCGCTTGCGCGTTGTCCGACCTGAGCGACCTGCTAAACCCTGCGTTTCTTGCGCAAAGGCCAACATGCTTGCCAGAGCCTTATTGACTGCTTCAGAGGTAGGGAAAGCCTTTTGGATTTCGGGTTGCAACACCACCACATTGCTACCTTGCAAAAAGTGCTTCAGGTACTTTCCACGGACGCCCTTACCTAGTTCATCGCGCTTCAATTCTGGAATGTCGTTGTCAGCCGTTTTCATAGATGCCTTTTTCATATCGTGTTGCCTTTCTGGCGCTGATGATTCGTATGCCGTTGCGGCGTTCGGTGTGGACTACCACCAAAAGCCGTGTCCTGTTTGAGATTCCGTATGTTCGACTTCGATCCTCGATTTCGCTGTGATCGGTGTCAGAAAATGTCAGTGCCTGTCCATCACCAAAAACGCTCACCGCCTCGTCGAACGATACACCGTGTTTCAGCAAATTGCTTGCGGCTTTCTGATCATCCCATTCAAAGTTGAACATACGAAATACCCGAGGGGTTTAACGTTGGCGCTGCCCGGCACGCAGTAAACGCCGCGCAGCGGCCTCCTGCTGCTGCGTGTCCGTGCCGAGCAACCAGTTAGACCGAAGCGTCACGGAACGCCCTCAGGACTGTGTTGATGCGTGTTTGATAGCCAGTCCCTTGCGCCTTGAACCATTCGAGCACATCTTGATCCACTCGAAGCGAAATGGATGCTTTGGACGGCAGCGGCGTCAAACCTTTACGAACCAGGCCGCGAACAATGTGCTTTACATCGGCCTCTGGGTGCTCGGGCGTCGGTGTTACATCACCAGCGCTGGACTTCAGGCGTGCCCAATTAGTTTTGGATTTCATCGAAGTAGATTTGCGACTCGCGCTTGGTAGCTTTTCGGAACGAGATGACGCGGATTTCATGTTCATTCTCCGTATGTACGACTGAAACAGTGATGCCAGCGAGCAAGCCCAGCGTAACGAAGCGTTGCTCACCGTAGGAGAAACGGTCATCCTCGAAAGTAAATGTCAGGCCTTCAAATACGCTTGCCGCATCCACGAAGTCAAGGCCATGGGCTTTGATATTCGCGGCACGTTTCGCTTCTGACCAAGTGAACTCCATACGCAAAGTGTATATACAAAACGTAATGTAATCAAGCAATATTTCTTCTACGGTTTAGCGTCAAAGCTGCCCGGCGCGCAGCAAGCGCCGCGAAGCGGCATTCTGCTGCTGCGTGTCCGTGCCGAGCGAAATGTTAGGCATAGCCCTTCCACGCGCGGAAGAGCACGCTGACGACAAATGTAGTGACGGGCGCTGAAGCTGCCCAAATTGACAGTTGGACAGGGCTAGCCGGCCTCGGGAATTGCGCAAACGCAGTGGAAAGTAATGCGACCAGGACCAAAGTGACTATGAGATGCCAAGAATTCGTGTGTGCAAGGAGCGATGCGATCAACGCCCCCAGCCCGAACGAAATGCCACGAATGACCGCATCTCCGCGCCAGAATGAAGTCTCACCCGCGATGAGTACCACAAGACCACTACGATCTTCGTTGTCAATCCAGTCGAAGGCAGTGACCGGCAAAGCACCGATAAGAACTTGCGCGCCCAGCGAGACCAATAGTGCGACAAGAGTTACGAACCAGATTGAGCCGGTGAAATGTGGAGTCGCTGACATGCGATGCCTAACGAATGAAAGGGACTTCCCCGTCCCAAGCGAGCCGCGCCCCGTGAAGGTTGCGGTTTACGGCAACTGAGTGCCAAGATGGAGAGGCAAAACTTTTCATCAACTCACCTGAGAGGGGAAATCATGGCTATCGTAACCGTTGGAATTGATCTCGCCAAGAACGTTTTTGCCGTGCATGGCGTAGATGAATCAGGCAAGCCAGCACTGGTACGACCCGAAGTGCCTCGCGCCAAACTGCTCGAACTCATCGCCAATTTGCCGGCGTGCCTGATCGGCATGGAAACCTGCTCTGGTGCTCATCACTGGGCCAGAGAGTTCGCCAAGTTCGGCCACACCGTACGCATGATGGCGCCCAAGTTCGTTGTTCCCTATCGCATGAGCGGCAAACGCG
>CAILAY010000063.1 GCA_903832285.1 uncultured beta proteobacterium
CCTGGGTGCTCGAAGGAGATACATGATGCTAAGCCGCACTGCCGATCACCTGTTCTGGATGTCGAGGTACACCGAGCGGGCGGAGAACACCGCTCGCATGCTGGATGTGAATTACCAGACTTCTCTGCTGCCGCAGTCAGCGGAGATGGCACAGTCGGGATGGCGCGGTCTGCTTGGCATCAGTGAGTTGCTGCCGCATTACACGGCGCGCCATGGAGAGGTTCTTGGCGCTAAAGTGATGGAATTCATGGTGAAGGACGACAGCAATCCTTCGTCCATCGCCTCTTGCCTGAAGGCGGCACGTGAGAACGCGCGCGCTGTGCGCGGGACGTTCACGACCGAAGTCTGGGAGACGCAGAACCAGACCTGGTTGGAACTCAACCGGATGCTGCGCGCCGGGGAGTTTGAACGTGATCCTTCCCAATTACTGGAGTGGGTCAAGTTCCGCTCACACCTGTCACGCGGCGTGACCCTGGGAACCATGCTGATGGACGAGGCGCTTTACTTCATGCGTCTGGGCATCTTTCTGGAGCGCGCGGACAACACCGCGCGACTGGTGGATGTGAAGTTTCACGCGCGCGAGGGTGATTTTTTCGGCGCTGTCAGCGACAAGAACCAGGAATACGACTTCTACCACTGGAGCGCGATCCTGCGCAGCGTGAGCGGCTTTGAAATTTACCGAAGGGTCTATCGTGATGTCATCAAACCCGAACGTGTGGCCGAGTTGCTGATACTGCGCCCGGACATGCCGCGCTCCCTGCACGCCAGCCTGAACGAAGTTGTCAGGAATCTGGCGCTGGTGTCGGTCGACGGAGACAGTGAAACCCAACGGCGCGCCGGAAAACTGCGCGCGGAATTGCAATACGGCCGCATCGACGAAGTGCTGGCCACCGGGCTGCACGCCTACCTCACGCAGTTCCTGGACCGGGTGAACGAACTCGGCCTGCGCATCAGTCGTGACTACCTGATTCCCGCGGCCTGAACTTGAGGGCAAAGGGTGGCACCCAGCCCGGGCTATAATCCTAAGGCTTTGCATAGTGCAAGGCGCACGTCAGCAGCAGTTCCAGCCACTGACGCAAGTAACCCCGTTGGGTGCCGGGCCGTGTCAAACACGACTGGGTGCCCCGACAATTTCCAGGAAGATTCATGATCGCATCCAGCATCAAAGCCGAAGTCGTTAAAGACAATGCCCGCAAGATGGGTGACACCGGCAGCCCCGAAGTTCAAGTTGCCCTGTTGACGGCACGCATCAACGAGCTCACGCCCCACTTCAAGACCCATGCCAAGGACCACCACGGTCGCCGCGGCCTGCTGCGCATGGTCAACACCCGCAAGAGCCTGCTGGCCTACCTGAATCGCAAGGATCACGACCGCTACGTGGCCCTGATCGCGAAGCTGGGTCTGCGCAAGTAAGCCTGATTGAATTGGATGCGCCTGAGTGAGGAGCTGCAGACTTTGCCGTCTGCCCGCTGCTGACTCTGGGCGCATTTCTACTTCGGAGACGGGAAAACGAATACGCGCTGTGTCATTCCAGAAGAAATTGCAGCGATTTCTTCTGGAATGGCATCGTGTTCGAACCCACTCCGACCCTAAGCTGATAGGGATTTTTCAGTTGTGAAAACAAGGAGTTCAACATGAGCATTTTCAATAAAGTAAGCAAGACCTTTCAATGGGGTAGCAACACTGTCACCCTGGAAACCGGCGAAATCGCGCGTCAGGCCAATGGCGCCGTGCTGCTGGACATGGACGGCACCGTGGTGCTGGCCACGGTCGTTGGAAAAACCGAAGGCAAGGCCGGTCAGGACTTCTTTCCCCTGACCGTGGATTACCTGGAAAAGACCTACGCCGCAGGCAAGATTCCCGGCAGCTTTTTCAAGCGTGAAGGCCGACCCAGTGAATTCGAGACCCTCACCAGTCGCTTGATAGACCGCCCGATTCGCCCGCTGTTTCCTGAAGGTTTCTTCAATGAAGTGCACGTCGTTGTGCACACGCTGTCGCTCAACCCTGAAGTCGACGCCGACATTGCGGCCCTGATCGCCACCAGCGCCGCCTTGTCCATCAGCGGCATTCCTTTCAGCGGTCCCATCGGCGCTGCCCGCGTGGGCTACGTCAATGGTGAATATGTGCTCAATCCGGGGCAGACCCTGCGCAAGAGTTCCACGCTTGACCTGGTCGTTGCCGGCACCGAAGCGGCCGTGTTGATGGTGGAATCCGAAGCCCAGCAACTGAGCGAAGAGATCATGCTCGGCGCCGTGGTGTTCGGGCATGAGCAGGGAAACATCGCGATCAATGCCATTCACGAACTCGTGCGAGATGCCGGAAAACCGGTGTGGGACTGGACGGCACCGGCCAAGGATGAACCGCTGATCGCCAAGGTGCACGCGCTGGCCAACGACAGATTGGTCGCCGCCTACCAGATCCGCAACAAGCAGGCCCGCACGCGTGCCTGCCGCGAAGCCTACGCCGTCGTCATGGCCGACCTGAAGCTTGATGGCACGCCGTTTGACAGTGTCAAGGTTGAAGGCATGTTGTTCGACATTGAAGCGCGCATCGTGCGCAGCCAGATTCTGGCCGGCGAGCCGCGCATTGACGGCCGCGACACACGCACCGTGCGCCCGATTGAAATCCGCAACGGTGTGCTGCCCCGCACGCATGGTTCGGCCCTGTTCACGCGCGGTGAAACCCAGGCGCTGGTGGTGACCACGCTCGGCACTGAACGCGACGCGCAGCGCATCGACGCGCTCGCCGGCGAGTACGAAGACCGCTTCATGCTGCACTACAACATGCCTCCCTTTGCCACCGGCGAAACCGGGCGCGTCGGGACACCCAAGCGCCGTGAAATCGGCCATGGCCGTCTGGCCAAACGCGCTTTGATGGCGTGTTTGCCGAGCAAGGAAGACTTCCCCTACACCATGCGCGTTGTGAGTGAGATCACCGAGTCCAATGGTTCGTCTTCCATGGCTTCTGTCTGTGGCGGCTGTCTGTCACTGATGGATGCAGGCGTTCCCATGAAGGCGCATGTGGCCGGGATTGCCATGGGCCTGATCAAGGACGAAAGCCGCTTTGCGGTGCTGACCGATATCCTCGGAGACGAAGATCATCTGGGCGACATGGACTTCAAGGTTGCAGGCACCACCAACGGCGTTACGGCGCTGCAGATGGATATCAAGATCCAGGGCATCACCAAGGAGATCATGCAGGTCGCGCTGGCACAGGCCAAGGAAGCACGCATGCACATTCTGGGCAAGATGCAGGAGGCCATGGGCCAAGCCAAGACCGAAGTGTCCAGCTTCGCACCCAAGCTCTACACCATGAAGATCAACCCCGAAAAGATCCGCGACGTTATCGGCAAGGGAGGCGCGGTGATTCGCGCCCTGACCGAAGAAACAGGTTGCCAGATCAACATCGAGGAAGACGGCACGATCACGATTGCCGCGACCGATGGTGCCAAGGCCGAGGAAGCCAAACGCCGTATCGCCCAGATCACGGCCGAAGTGGAAATCGGCAAGGTCTATGAAGGCGCGATCACCAAGATTTTGGACTTCGGCGCACTGGTCAACCTGCTGCCGGGCAAGGATGGCCTGCTGCACATCAGCCAGATCGCGCACGAGCGCGTGGAAAAAGTGTCCGACTATCTGAGCGAAGGACAGATCGTCAAGGTCAAGGTCATGGAAACCGATGAAAAAGGTCGGGTCAAACTGTCCATGAAGGCTTTGCTGGATCGGCCCGCACAGGGTTGAGGTCGCGCGGATACGAGTGTGGGACGGGCTTGGCAACAGGTCCGCGCCGCTTCAAGTCCAATCCTACATCAGTCGTGATGCAAGCCTTCGAAATCACCTCCTTTGGAACACCTGACGTATTGCGTCTGGGGCAGCGCCCTGCGCCGGTGGCGGGCGAGGGCGAGCTACTGATTCGGGTATCGGCCAGTGGGGTGAACCGGCCTGATGTGCTACAGCGCGCCGGCCACTATCCTGCGCCTCCCGGAGCCTCCGATATTCCGGGGCTCGAAGTCGCGGGTGAGATCGTGGGCGGTGACGCGCAGGCGCTTGCCGCTGCCGGATTCAGACTAGGCGACGCGGTCTGTGCGCTGGTGTCCGGGGGCGGTTACGCCGAACTCTGCGTGGCACCGGTGGGTCAATGTCTTCATGTGCCCAAGGGCTTGAGCCTGACGCAGGCAGCGGCTTTGCCTGAGACCTTTTTCACAGTCTGGAGCAATGTGTTTGATCGCGGCCATTTGCTGCCCGGGGAAACCCTGCTCGTGCAGGGGGGCGCGAGCGGCATTGGCGTCACGGCCATTCAGATGGCCAAGGCGCTGGGGGCGAAGGTGATCGTGACGGCGGGAAGCGACGAAAAGTGTGCTGCCTGCGTGGCGCTGGGTGCGGAGCACGCCATCAATTACCGCACACAGGACTTTGTGCAGGAAGTGAAGACCCTGACGGCTGGCAGAGGCGTAGACGTCATTCTGGACATGGTGGCCGGCGACTACGTGGCGCGCGAGTTGGAATGTCTGGCAGAGGACGGGCGCCTGGTCATCATCGCAGTGCAGGGTGGGATCAAGAGCCAGATCAACGCGGGTCTGGTGCTGCGTCGGCGTCTGACTGTCACCGGCTCCACACTGAGGCCGCGCCCCGTGGCCTTCAAGGAGCAAATAGCGCGCGCGCTGAAGCAGCATGTTTGGCCTTTACTGGAAAACGGAAAGATCAGGCCGGTGATCCACAGCACATTTGCTGTAGCGCAGCCTGATCCGGACGCAGACAGTGCGGCAGCCCACGCGCACCGTCTGATGGAATCGAATGAACATGTGGGAAAGATCGTTTTGACCTGGGGTACACGATGAAGAAGAAACTGATTGCCGGCAACTGGAAGATGAACGGCAGCCTGGCTGCGAATGAGGCTCTGGTGCGCGCGCTGCAGGCCGGGCTCGCAACCCACACCGCAAGTTGTGATGTAGCAGTGTGCGTCCCGGCTCCCTACCTGGCGCAGGCTCAGGGTCTGCTCGCAGCCGGTGGCATTGCGCTGGGGGCACAGGATGTTTCGGCGTTTGAGGTCGGTGCCTACACTGGCGAAGCATCCGCCTCCATGCTGAAGGAATTTGGTGTGCGCTACTGCCTTGTGGGTCACTCAGAGCGCAGGCTATACCACGGCGAAACCGACGTCCTGGTTGCGACCAAAGCACAGCGCGCCCTGGCCGCGGGCATCACGCCCATCGTGTGCATTGGAGAAACGCTGGCCGAGCGCGAAGCTGGCAGGACCGAAGAAGTGGTGAAGCGCCAACTCGCTGCCGTGATCGCTGCCAACGGGCATTGCGTGAGCGAAATCGTAGTCGCGTATGAGCCGGTCTGGGCCATCGGCACCGGCAAGACGGCGTCGCCCGAGCAGGCGCAACAGGTGCACGCCGTGCTCCGCGCGCAGTTGCACGCGGCAAGCGCACACGCCGATCGCATCCAGATTCTGTATGGCGGCAGTATGAATGCTGCCAATGCCAATCAGTTGCTCGCGCAGGCCGATATTGATGGTGGCTTGATTGGCGGCGCCGCTCTCAAGTCAGCCGATTTTTTGACCATCATCGCTGCAGCCCAGTAGCAACAGCGGATCCCGTTATTCCATCAGGAGTTATGCAATGAATGTTTTTCTCACTATCGTTTTGGCCCTGCAGATGCTGTCGGCTTTGGGGATGATAGGTTTGATCCTGGTTCAACACGGCAAGGGCGCGGACATGGGCGCGGCCTTTGGCAGTGGTGGTTCCGGCAGTCTCTTTGGCGCCAGCGGCAGCGCGAACTTCCTGTCGCGCACCACTGCCGTGCTCGCGGCCATGTTCTTTGCATGCACTTTGGCGCTTGCCTACTTCGGGCACCTTCGTCCAAGCAACGGCAACAGCACCGGAAGCGTATTGGAGTCTGCCCCGGTTGCCGCACCAGCAGCATCAGTACCTGCTCCCAGCACAACACCCTCTTTGCCCGCATCAGGCGCAGCACAAATCCCCACTCGTTGACATGGGTCAAATTTCACCTTGGCTTGGGTCAAGGATCAGCGTGATTCGAGGGTAAACTCAGCGCTTGTCTGGTGAGCAATGCCTGCAAAGGTTCCTCACGCCATCCAGACAAAAAGACCGCCGTCGTGGTGAAATTGGTAGACACGCTATCTTGAGGGGGTAGTGGCGAAAGCTGTGCGAGTTCGAGTCTCGCCGACGGCACCAAAGCAATTCGGTTTGCTGGAGTGGGTGCATTGCAAACTCAAGTGGTGAAGAGATTCTTTTGATGAACATCGACCAGTATCTCCCAGTCTTTCTATTTATTTTGGTAGGC
Source organism: uncultured beta proteobacterium (assembly GCA_903832285.1). GTDB lineage: Bacteria > Pseudomonadota > Gammaproteobacteria > Burkholderiales > Burkholderiaceae_C > CAIKVZ01. Next base: position 6,306 of record CAILAY010000063.1, read on the forward strand.
ATTGGCGTCGGTGTCGCGCCTCAGGTGCTGGGCTACATACTCGGTCCCAACCGACCTGACGTCGCCAAAAATTCTCCCTACGAATGTGGCTTCGAAGCGTTCGAAGACGCGCGCATGAAGTTCGATGTGCGCTACTACCTCGTGGCCATTCTCTTCATTCTTTTCGACCTGGAAATCGCGTTCCTGGTGCCCTGGGCGGCAGCGCTCAAGGACCTGGGAATTGTCGGATTCTGGGAAGTCATCGTCTTCCTTGCAATTCTCGTCCTGGGATTTGTTTACATGTGGAAAAAAGGCGCCCTGGACTGGGAGTAACACAATGATAGAAGGCGTTCTCAAAGAAGGTTTCATCACCACCAATTACGACACGGTGATGAACTGGGCCAGGACTGGCTCACTGTGGCCGATGTCGTTTGGGCTGGCCTGCTGTGCCGTGGAAATGATGCATGCGGCGACAGCGCGCTACGACATCAGCCGCTTTGGCGCGGAGGTGTTTCGCGCCAGTCCCCGTCAGGCCGACCTGATCATTGTGGCCGGCACCCTGTGCAACAAGATGGCGCCCGCCTTTCGCAAGGTCTACGACCAGATGAGTGAGCCGCGCTGGGTGATTTCCATGGGGTCGTGTGCAAATGGCGGGGGTTACTACCATTACAGCTACTCAGTGGTTCGAGGTTGTGATCGCATCGTCCCGGTGGACGTGTATGTGCCGGGCTGCCCGCCCACGGCTGAAGCGCTGCTCTACGGCATCATCCAGTTGCAGCACAAGATTCGTCGCACACAAACCATTGCACGCGCCTGAGGAACATGCGATGACTTCTTTTGCCGTCAATCCCCAGACCCTCAAGACCCAGGTGGATGCTGCTTTGGGCAATTTGATTGTTAGCAGCGTGGTTCGATTGGATGAACTCACAATCGTCGTCGATGCGAAAGATTACCTGCGCACCGCACAGATCTTGCGTGACGATCCGCAATGCCGCTTCGAGCAGTTGATCGACCTTTGCGGCGTGGATTACTCCACCTACAAGGACCAGGCCCAATCGGGCTTGCGCTATTGCGTGGTGTCGCATCTTTTGTCGGTAAGCTTGAACCAGCGAATTCGGCTGAAGGTCTATGCGACCGATGACACATTTCCGGTGCTGCCTTCGTTGTGCGATGTCTGGAGTTCCACCAGCTGGTTTGAACGCGAGGCGTTCGACCTGTTCGGCATCGTATTTGAAGGGCATAACGATCTGCGCCGCATCCTGACTGACTATGGCTTTATCGGCCACCCGTTCCGCAAGGATTTTCCGACCACGGGTCACGTGGAAATGCGCTACGACCCCGAGCAAAAGCGAGTGGTCTATCAGCCCGTCACGATTGAGCCGCGCGAGATCACGCCGCGCATCATCCGTGAACCCAACTACGGCGGGGCGCACTGAAAATGGCCGATATCAAGAACTACACCCTGAATTTCGGGCCACAGCATCCGGCAGCGCACGGCGTGTTGCGCCTCGTGCTCGAGTTGGACGGCGAAGTGATTCAGCGCGCGGATCCGCACATTGGTTTGTTGCATCGCGCGACTGAGAAGCTGGCGGAAAGCAAGACCTATATTCAGGCATTGCCTTACATGGACCGGCTCGACTATATGTCGATGATGTGCAACGAACAGGCGTATTGTCTTGCGGTGGAAAAGCTGCTCGGACTGCAAGTGCCGTTGCGCGCGCAATACATCCGAGTCATGTTCTCTGAGATCACGCGCATGCTCAATCACCTGTTGTGGGTGGGGGCGCACGGCTTGGACTGCGGCGCAATGACGGTGATGCTGTACGCGTTTCGCGAACGCGAAGACTTGCTCGACATGTATGAGGCGGTCAGTGGCGCGCGCATGCACGCAGCCTACTTCCGGCCGGGTGGCGTTTATCGCGACTTGCCAGACAGCATGGCGCGGCACGAGCCAAACAAGATTCGCAGCGCCAAGTCCACTGAACGGCTCAACCGCAATCGCTCCGGCAGTCTGCTCGATTTCATCGACGATTTCACCCAACGTTTCCCAACCTATCTGGCCGAGTACCACACACTGTTGACGGACAACCGCATCTGGAAACAGCGCACTGTGGGCATCGGCGTGGTCACGCCCGAACGCGCGCTCAATCTGGGTTTTACCGGCCCCATGCTGCGCGGCTCAGGCATCGCCTGGGATCTGCGCAAGAAGCAACCTTACGACGCCTACGCACACATGGACTTTGACGTTCCAGTGGGCAAGACCGGTGACAGCTACGACCGCTATCTCGTGCGCATGGAAGAGATGAAGCAGTCCAATCGCATCATCAAGCAGTGCGTCGACTGGCTGCGCGTGAATCCGGGTCCGGTCATCACCGATAACCACAAGATTGCGCCGCCGGACCGTGAATCCATGAAGTCCAACATGGAAGATTTGATTCACCACTTCAAACTCTTTTCCGAAGGATTTGCCGTTCCCGAAGGCGAGGCCTACGCCGCGATCGAACATCCCAAGGGCGAGTTCGGCATTTACCTGGTGAGCGATGGCGCGAACAAGCCCTACCGCATGAAGATTCGCCCGCCCGCGTTTGTGCATCTGGCGGCCTTGGACGAGATGGGCAAGGGCCACATGATTGCCGATGCGGTGGCCATTATTGGCACGATGGATATTGTGTTTGGGGAAGTGGACCGATGATTTCCGAAGAATCCAAAACGCGCTTCGCCCAGGAAGTCGCCAAATACCCAGCAGATCAAAAGCAGTCTGCAGTCATGGCCTGTCTGGCGATTGCCCAGCAGCAACTGGGATACGTCAGTACCGAAGCCGAGCGCGAGATTGCGGCGTACCTTGGTATGGCGCCCATGGCCGTGCATGAGGTGACGAGCTTCTACAACATGTACAACCAGCAAGCCGTTGGCAAGTACAAGCTCAATGTTTGTACCAACTTGTCGTGTCAGGTACGCGGGGGCGACCACGCCTTGGCCCACCTGGAGCACAAGCTCGGTGTGAGCATGGGAGGGACCACGGCTGACGGTATGTTCACCTTGCAGCAGTGCGAGTGCGTGGGTGCCTGTGCCGACGCACCGGTGCTGCTCGTGAATGACCGCAATATGTGCAGTTTCATGAGCGACGACAAGCTCGATAAGTTGGTGGACGGCTTGCGCGCCGCGGAGGGCAAGGCATGAACGCGCAACAAGTGCTGGCGCAATTTCAGGCCACGGGCAATGAAACGTCATTCCACGGCCGCCACATCGAGCCGCAGATCATGGCGGGACTTAACGGTGCCAACTGGCGTCTGTCGGACTACGAGGGGCGCGGTGGCTACCAAGCCCTGCGCAAGATCCTGGGTCAGGACGGCGTTGCCGCCATCACCCCCGATGAAGTGATCGCCACGGTCAAGGCCTCGGCACTGCGGGGCCGCGGCGGTGCAGGTTTCCCCACCGGACTCAAATGGAGTTTCATGCCGCGAAAGTTTGCGGGCGACAAATATCTGGTCTGCAACTCGGACGAGGGCGAGCCCGGAACTTGCAAGGACCGCGACATTCTGCAGTTCAATCCGCACATTGTGATTGAAGGCATGATCATCGCTGCCTATGCCATGGGCACAGCGGTTGGCTACAACTACATTCACGGCGAAATCTTCCAGACCTATGAGCGTTTTGAAGAAGCGCTGCGTGAAGCGCGCGCCGCCGGCCTGCTGGGTGACAACATCCTGGGCAGTGGATTCAACTTCCAACTGCACGCGGCGCATGGATTTGGCGCGTACATCTGCGGCGAGGAAACCGCCTTGCTGGAATCGCTTGAAGGCAAGAAGGGGCAGCCGCGCTACAAGCCACCATTCCCCGCCAGCTTTGGCCTTTACGGCAGGCCCACGACAATCAACAACACAGAGACCTTTGCGGCCGTTCCCTGGATCATTCGCAATGGCGCGCAAGCGTACCTGGAATGCGGAAAGCCCAACAACGGTGGCACCAAGATTTTCTCCGTCAGCGGTGATGTGGAGCGCCCGGGGAACTTTGAAATTCCCATGGGGACGCCATTTTCCAAACTACTGGAACTGGCTGGTGGTGTTCGCGCCGGACGATCGCTCAAGGCCGTGATTCCCGGTGGTTCCTCCTCACCCGTGCTGCCTGCGTCCATCATCATGGAATGCACCATGGACTACGACTCGATTGCCAAGGCCGGGTCCATGCTCGGCTCTGGTGCGGTGATCGTGCTGGACGACAGCCGCTGCATGGTCAGGAGCTTGCAGCGGCTGAGCTACTTTTACATGCATGAATCCTGCGGTCAATGCACACCGTGCCGCGAAGGCACAGGATGGCTCTCACGCATGGTCGATCGCATCGAGACCGGCAAAGGTCGTCCCGATGACATGGACCTGCTGGACAACGTGGCCGAGAACATCATGGGCCGCACGATTTGCGCGCTCGGTGACGCGGCGGCAATGCCGGTGCGCGCCATGATCAAGCACTTCCGCCCCGAATTTGAATATCACGTAGCGCACAAGACCTGCCTGGTCCCGCCTGCATCTGAGTGAGCCATGCACCATGATTGAAATCGAACTTGACGGCAAGAAGGTGGAAGTGGCTGAAGGCAGCACGGTGATGCACGCAGCCGAGAAGGCGGGCACCTATATCCCGCACTTTTGCTACCACAAGAAATTGAGCATTGCGGCCAGTTGTCGCATGTGTCTGGTGGACATCGAAAAGGCCCCCAAGCCGATGCCGGCTTGCGCCACCACCGTGGCTCCGGGCATGGTGGTGCACACACAAAGCGACAAGGCGATCAAGGCGCAACAGTCGGTGATGGAGTTTTTGCTCATCAACCACCCGTTGGATTGTCCGATTTGCGACCAGGGTGGAGAGTGCCAACTGCAGGATCTGGCTGTCGGATATGGTGGGACGAAGTCGCGCTACGAGGAAGAAAAGCGCGTGGTTGTTCCGAAGGATGTCGGTCCATTGATCTCGATGCAGGAGATGAGTCGCTGCATACACTGCACGCGCTGCGTGCGCTTTGGCCAGGAGATGGCCGGGGTAATGGAACTGGGCATGTCGCATCGCGGCGAGCACGCCGAAATCGAGACCTTTGTGGGTCAAACGGTGGACTCCGAGTTGTCGGGCAACTTGATTGATCTGTGCCCCGTAGGGGCCATCACGAGCAAGCCGTTCCGCTACAGCGCCCGCACTTGGGAACTGTCGCGCCGCAAGTCGGTGAGTCCGCACGATTCGACCGGTGCGAACCTGATCGTGCAGGTCAAGAATAGCAAGGTGCTGCGCGTTGTGCCATTCGAAAACGAAGCTGTTAACGAGTGCTGGATCGCAGACCGCGATCGCTTCTCCTACGAGGCGCTGAATTCGGATGAACGCTTGACGGCGCCCATGCTCAAACAGGGAGGCGAATGGAAGGCCGTGGATTGGCAGACGGCGTTGGGATACGTCGCCAACGGCCTCAAGCAAGTGAGGTCCGAACACGGTGCTGCGAGCATCGGCCTGCTGGCCAGTCCCCATAGCACACTGGAGGAATTGCATCTCGCGACAGCCCTGGTGAAGGGTCTGGGTTCAGCCAACATCGATTCACGCTTGCGCAATGCAGAGTTCACAGCGCCTGAAGGCGTGCGTTATCTGGGCACTTCGATCGCATCCTTGTCCGAGTTGCAGCGCGTGCTGGTGATAGGCTCGAATCTGCGCAAGGATCACCCCTTGTTTGCGCAAAGAATCCGCCAGGCTGCCCGCAAGGGCGGCGTCGTGAGCTCGTTGCAGGACCAGGATCAGGACTGGGCTTTGCCCGTGACCCACAAACTGATGGCCGATGCCACGGTTTGGGTACAGGCACTGGCCGATGTGGCGGCTGCCATCGCAGCGGAAAAGGGCGTGCAAGCTCCAGCAACTGGTTCGGTTAGCGCAATCGCCAAGGACATTGCCCAATCGATGCTCTCCGGTGAGCGCAAGGCAGTGCTGCTGGGTAACGCTGCGGCACACCATGCCAGGGCTTCCAGCCTGCTGGCTTTGGCGAACTGGATTGGCGAGCAAACGGGTGCCAGCGTGGGTTACCTGACCGAGGCTGCGAATACCGTGGGTGCGCAGCTTGCGGGCGCGACGCCGTCATCCGGCGGTCTGAACACGGCACAAATATTGGGTGGCAGCTTGAAAGCTGTGATTCTGTTGAACAACGAACCCGAATTCGATTCCGCCGTGGGTGCCAGGGCCAGGGACGCTTTGACGCAGGCCGACATGGTCGTGAGCCTGAACCCGTTCAAAGCCAACATGGAATTCGCCGACGTTTTGTTGCCGATCGCGCCGTTCACCGAAACCTCGGGTAGTTTTGTCAATGCCGAGGGACGCCTGCAAAGTTTCCACGCGGTGGTCAAACCCCTGGGCGAGACCCGACCGGCCTGGAAAGTGCTGCGGGTATTGGCGAATCTGCTTGACATTGCAGGGTTTGAATTTGAGTCGTCGCAGGATGTCTTGCGCGCCGTTCCCGGAGTGCAGACAACGCCCCAAGGGGCGGTGGTCGCTGCGGACCGTTTGAGCAACGCCACGCGCGCCACGATTGACCTTTCTGCGGCCCACGGCAAACCCGTGACGGCGTCGATTTATCAGCTCGATGGACTGGTGCGACGTGCCAGTTCACTGCAATTGACTGCGGACGCCAAATTGTCTGGCAAGGCGCAAGAGGTGCTCGCATGATTGACGCAATTTTCAACTGGGGACAAGGGCTGCTGGGTGCCGCGTGGTGGGCTTCGTTGGCCTGGCCTGTGATCTGGGCCCTGATCAAGATTGTGGTCGTGGTCATGCCCCTCATGGGGGCAGTCGCCTACCTCACGCTGTGGGAGCGCAAACTGATCAGCTGGATGCAGATTCGCCTGGGTCCGAACCGCGTTGGTCCGATGGGACTGCTGCAGCCGATTGCGGATGCGCTGAAGTTGCTGACCAAGGAAATTTTGGCGCCTACGCGCGCCAATAAGGCGCTGTTCTTTCTCGGTCCCATCATGACCATCATGCCGGCCCTGGCAGCATGGGCGGTGGTACCTTTCGGTCCCGATCTGGCGCTTGCCAATATCAATGCGGGTCTGCTATTCGTCATGGCCATCGCATCGATGGAGGTTTATGGCGTGATCATCGCGGGCTGGTCCTCCAACTCCAAATACCCCTTTCTGGGCGCGCTGCGGGCTTCGGCGCAGATGGTGAGTTACGAGTTGGCGATGGGTTTTTGCCTTGTGGTAGTGCTGATGGTGTCGGCCAGTCTGAACCTTACCGACATTGTCACGGGTCAGGGCAGAGGACTGTTTGCTGACCGGGGCCTGGGCTTCCTGTCCTGGAACTGGTTGTCTCTGCTCCCCATCTTTGTGGTCTATTTTGTGTCTGGTCTGGCAGAGACCAATCGACATCCTTTTGACGTGGTGGAAGGTGAGTCCGAGATCGTGGCCGGGCACATGGTCGAGTACTCCGGCATGTCCTACGCCATGTTCTACCTGGCCGAATACGCCAACATGTGGTTGATCTCCATCCTGACTTCGGTGCTGTTCCTGGGTGGCTGGTTGTCCCCGATGACCCTGCTCGACTGGATTCCGGGTTGGATCTGGCTGGCGATCAAGACCTGCGTCATCGTCACGATGTTTATCTGGGTGCGAGCTACGTTCCCGCGCTATCGCTACGACCAGATAATGCGTCTGGGATGGAAGATCTTCATTCCGGTGACACTTGTCTGGCTGGTGGTTGTGGCGGTCTGGATGCAGACCCCCTGGAACATTTGGAAGTGATTCGAGTTGCCTATGTCTACCCCAACAACGACCGCCGTGACCAAGACCGATGAGCCGGCATTCTCGCTCAAGGATTTCCTGTCCAGTTTCATGCTGGCCGAGTTTTTCAAGGGTCTTGTGCTCACGGGCAAGTACACCTTCCGCGGGAAGATCACGCTTGAATACCCTGAAGAAAAGACGCCGCTGTCGCCCCGATTTCGTGGTCTGCACGCGTTGCGCCGATACGAGAACGGCGAAGAACGCTGTATCGCCTGCAAACTGTGTGAAGCCGTTTGCCCTGCCATGGCCATCACAATCGAGTCGGCGGAGCGCGGGGACGGAACGCGGCGTACCACACGCTACGACATCGACCTGAGCAAATGCATTTTTTGCGGGTTTTGCGAAGAAAGCTGCCCGGTGGATTCCATCGTCGAGACCAACATCCTGGAATACCACGGTGAGAGCCGCGGCGACCTGTATTTCACCAAAGACATGTTATTGGCGGTCGGTGACCGCTACGAGTCGCAGATTGCGGCGAACCGCGCGGCAGACGCCAAGTACCGTTGACGCGGCAAGCGCAGATCGCAAACCAAGACCACTCAAAAAAGACACGACACATGGACGTCAAAACAGGTCTCTTCTATTTCTTCTCGATCGTGTTGCTGTTCGCGGCGTTTCGGGTGATCACGGCGCGTAATCCCGTGTACGCGGTGCTGTATCTGGTGCTCGCGTTTTTCCAGGCTTCGGCTCTGTGGATACTGCTCAGGGCCGAGTTTCTGGCGATCGCTCTGGTGCTGGTCTACGTCGGGGCGGTGATGGTGCTGTTCCTGTTTGTAGTGATGATGCTGGACATCAATGTCGACAGCCTGCGCGAGGGTTTCTGGAAGCATTTTCCGCTGGCGGCCGCGGTGGGTGTGCTAATCGCGCTGGAAATGGCAGCCGTACTGATGGGTGGCTTTCGCATCTCGGATGAACCCAAGTCGGTGACGCTGGTGGGTCAAGGCTTGCATCAGGTTTCAAACACCAGGGATCTGGGGATGCTGCTGTACACGCAGTATCTGTATCCGCTGGAAATTGCCGCCGTGATTCTGCTCGTGGCCATCATCGCAGCCATCGCCCTGACGCTGCGCCAGCGCAAGGACAGCAAGTATGTGGATCCGGCAATGCAGGTGCGCGTGCGCTCGCAGGACCGGATGGCAGTTGTGAAGATGGAAGCTACCCAATCATTCGCTGCGGTGGATGCGGCACAAGCCTCTGCAGCTTCGGAGAAACAGGCATGAACGTCACGCTGGGACACTTTCTTTCCTTGGGCGCGATGCTCTTTGCGCTGTCCATCATCGGAATATTCCTGAACCGCAAGAACCTCATCGTCTTGCTCATGGCGATTGAACTCATGCTGCTTGCGGTCAACATGAATTTCGTCGCCTTCTCCCATTACCTGGGTGACCTGAATGGACAGATCTTCGTGTTCTTCATCCTGACGGTGGCGGCGGCCGAATCGGCCATCGGCCTGGCCATTCTGGTGCTGCTGTTCCGCAACAAATCCAGCATCAATGTGGACGAATTGAATTCGCTGAAGGGTTAACAAAAATGAGTCAAACCCTTTCCGCTGCAAGCCTGCTGGCAGTTCCGCTGGCTCCCCTGGCTGGTGCCGTTCTGGCCGGCGTGTTCGGCACGAAATTCGGTGGCAACTGGATCGGCCGCGCGGTGACGCATTCACTCACGATTGCGGGCGTGCTGCTGGCCTTCATACTTTCTGCGATGACGCTCAACAGCGTGCTCAATGGAGCACGTTTCAACGAGACCCTGTACACCTGGATGGTGGTGGGAAATCTGCGCATGGAGGTTGGTTTCCTGATTGACGGACTCACGGCAATGATGATGTGTGTCGTGACCTTCGTTTCGCTGATGGTGCACATCTACACCGTGGGCTATATGGAGGAGGACGACGGCTACAACCGCTTCTTCTCGTACATCTCACTGTTTACTTTCTCGATGTTGATGCTGGTGATGAGCAACAACATGCTGCAGTTGTTCTTTGGCTGGGAAGCGGTGGGTCTGGTGTCGTATCTGCTGATCGGTTTCTGGTTCAACAAACCCAGCGCCATCTTCGCCAACCTGAAAGCGTTCCTGGTGAACCGTGTCGGCGACTTCGGCTTCATCCTGGGCATCGGCCTGATCGCAGCCTACGGTGGCAGCCTGAACTACACCCAGGTGTTCGCGCACTCTGCGGATCTGGCCAAACTGACCTTCCCCGGAACGGACTGGATGCTGATCACGGTCATTTGCATCTGCCTGTTCATCGGCGCCATGGGCAAGAGCGCGCAGTTCCCGCTGCACGTCTGGCTGCCTGACTCCATGGAAGGCCCAACACCGATCTCGGCGCTGATTCACGCTGCGACCATGGTCACGGCCGGCATCTTCATGGTGGCACGCATGTCGCCGCTGTTTGAGTTGAGCGACACCGCTTTGAACTTCGTGCTGGTGATCGGCGCCATCACGGCCTTGTTCATGGGGTTCCTGGGCATCATCCAGAACGACATCAAGCGAATCGTTGCCTATTCGACCTTGTCGCAACTTGGCTACATGACGGTGGCCCTGGGTGCGTCGGCCTACTCGGTGGCGGTGTTCCACCTGATGACGCACGCGTTCTTCAAAGCGCTGCTATTCCTCGCTGCGGGTTCGGTCATCATGGGCTTGCACCATAACCAGGATATCCGCTGGATGGGTGGCGTGCGCAAGTACATGCCCATCACCTGGATCACTTCGCTGCTGGGCTCGCTGGCGCTGATCGGTACACCGTTTTTTGCCGGGTTCTATTCCAAGGACAGCATCATCGAAGCCGTTCATGCCAGCCACTTGCCGGGTGCGGGCTTTGCCAGCTTCGCGGTTCTGGCCGGGGTGTTCGTGACTGCGTTCTACTCTTTCCGCCTTTACTTCCTGGTGTTCCACGGCAAGGAGCGCTACGACCAGAATCCGGAAACGCACCACGACGATCATCACAGTGATCACGGAGCGCACGACGCGCATCCGCACGAGTCGCCTTGGGTCGTGACGGTGCCGCTGGTGCTGCTGGCGATTCCATCGGTGCTGATCGGCTATATGACGATCGGCCCGATGCTGTTCGGCGAATTTTTCAAGGACTCCATCATCATTGACCTGGCACGTCATGCCGGCATGAAGGAACTGGAAGAGGCTTTCCATGGCCCGGTGCAGATGGCGGTGCATGCGTTCACGTCCCTGCCGTTCTGGCTGGCCCTGACGGGTGTGGCCTTGTCCTACTACATGTACATGGTGAATACGGCCTTGCCCGCAACCATCAAGCGGGCCTTCATGCCGATCTACACGTTGCTTGAGAACAAATACTACATGGACTGGATCAACGAAAACATTCTGGCGCGCGCTGCCAGAGCCTTGGGAATGGGCCTGTGGAAGGGAGGGGACCAGGCGGTGATTGATGGGGCGCTGGTCAACGGATCGTGGAAACTGGTGGCTGGAGTGGCCGGCGTGGTGCGCAGGGTTCAGACCGGCTATCTCTACCACTATGCCTTGGCCATGGCTGCGGGTGTGTTGCTGCTGATGACGTACTTCGTTACCTGGCCAGCCATCGAACCCATCGTGCGCGCATTGCTCGGCAAATAAGGAGAAGAAGAATATGGGATTGTTGAGCCTTGCCATCTGGACGCCAATCTTTTTTGGCGTCATCCTGCTGGCCCTGGGGCGGGATGACCAGCCTCGCGCGGTGCGCTGGATTGCGCTGCTTGGAGCCGTGGTCAGTTTTGCTGTCACCTTGCCTCTGTACGGCCGTTTCCAGCTCGGTACGTCGGCCATGCAGTTCGTGGAAAACGGTGTGTGGATCGACCGCTTCAATGTCAATTACCACCTGGGCGTGGATGGCATATCGCTCTGGTTTGTATTGCTCACCGCCTTCATCAACCTGGTCGTGATCATCGCTTCCTGGGAGTCGATCACACAGCGCGTGAACCAATACATGGGGGCTTTTCTCATCCTCAGCGGTTTGATGATCGGTGTGTTCTGCGCCATCGACGGCATGCTTTTCTACTTCTTTTTTGAAGCGACCCTGATCCCGATGTACCTGATCATTGGTATCTGGGGTGGTCCCAACAAGCTCTATGCAGCCTTCAAGTTCTTCCTCTACACCTTGCTCGGTTCCTTGCTGATGCTGATCGCGCTGATCTACCTGTACACCAAGTCCGGCGGCAGTTTCGATCTCGCCGTGTGGCAGCAAATGCCCCTGGGTTCGACCGCGCAGAGTTTGCTGTTCTTCGCCTTCTTTGCAGCCTTTGCCGTCAAGGTGCCGATGTGGCCGGTGCATACCTGGTTGCCCGATGTGCACGTGGAAGCACCCACCGGCGGCTCGGCCGTGCTGGCCGCGATCATGCTGAAACTGGGCGCCTATGGCTTCCTGCGGTTCTCTCTGCCGATTGCACCGGATGCCGCACATGAGTGGTCCGGCTTCATGATTGCACTGTCGCTGATCGCGGTGGTCTATGTGGGTCTGGTGGCCATGGTGCAACAGGACATGAAGAAGCTGGTGGCCTACTCATCGGTGGCTCACATGGGGTTCGTGACCTTGGGGTTCTTCATCTTCAACGATCTGGGCCTGGCCGGCGGCGTCATTCAGATGATTGCGCACGGCTTCGTATCAGCGGCCATGTTCCTGTGCATTGGCGTGTTGTACGACCGCATGCACTCGCGCGAAATTGCCAGCTATGGCGGCGTGGTCAACACCATGCCCAAGTTCACAGCCTTTGCCCTGCTGTTCGCGATGGCCAACTGTGGCCTGCCGGGCACTGCCGGCTTTGTTGGCGAGTGGATGGTGATTCTCGGTGCCATCCGAAGCAACTTCTGGCTCGGCTTTGCGGCAGCTACGGCGCTCATCTTTGGTGCCGCCTATACGCTTTGGATGTTCAAGCGGGTCTATCTGGGGCCGGTGGGTAATGCGCATGTCAAGGCGCTGGCCGACATCGATGCGCGCGAGTTTCTGGTGATGACGTTGCTTGCCGTCACGGTGCTGTTCATGGGGCTGTACCCCAAGCCGCTGACGGATGTGATGAACACCTCGGTCGTGGATTTGCTCAAGCATGTCGCGATATCGAAACTGATTTAAGAGTATTCCCATGATTGACAAACTCAGCTGGATCTCGGTTTACCCGGAAGTGGTGTTGGCCGTAATGGCCTGCGCGATCGCCTTGCTGGACCTTGGTGTCAGCAGTCCAAAGCGCACAGCCACCTATGTGATGACCTTGCTCACGCTGGCGTTCGTGGCGGCGATGCAATACTTTTACGCGGCAGGTGGCAACACCGTGTACGGGTTTGGCAACACGGTGGTCAGCGACCCGATGGGAAACTGGCTTAAATTTTTTGCGGCCATCGCAATGATGATGACTCTGGTCTATGGGCGCGCTTATGCCGCGGACCGTGGCATGCTGCGTGGTGGCGAGTTGTTCACGCTCAGCCTGTTCTCACTGCTGGGCATGTTTGTCATGATTTCGGGCAACAACTTTCTGGTCATTTACCTGGGCCTGGAACTCCTTACCCTGTCCAGCTACGCGCTGGTGGCACTGCGCCGCGACGATGGCACGGCCACGGAAGCGTCAATGAAATACTTCGTTCTCGGGGCCATGGCCAGCGGCTTTTTGCTGTACGGAATTTCGATGTTGTACGGCGCCACCGGTACGCTGGACATCGGTGCCGTGTTCCAGGCAGTCAATTCGGGTCAGATCAAACACCAGGTGCTGGTGTTCGGACTGGTGTTCATCGTCGCCGGTCTGGGATTCAAACTGGGCGTAGTGCCGTTTCACATGTGGATCCCGGATGTGTACCAGGGTGCCCCGACCGCAGTCACCCTGCTCATCGGTGGTGCGCCCAAACTGGCGGCGTTCGGCATGTTGATCCGCTTGCTGGTGGAAGGCCTGCTACCTCTGGCCATCGACTGGCAACAGATGCTCGCGGTGCTGTCCGTGGGCTCGCTGCTGGTGGGCAATCTGGCGGCCATCATGCAGACCAATCTGAAGCGCATGCTGGCGTTTTCCACCATCTCCCAAATGGGTTTTGTGCTGCTGGGGCTGCTCGCGGGCGTGGTCAATGGCAATACGCTTTCCACAATGAACGCCTACAGTTCATCCATGTTCTATGTTGTCACCTATGTGCTGACCACACTGGCGAGCTTTGGTGTCATTCTGCTGCTTTCGCGCGAAGGATTTGAGAGCGAAGAGATCTCCGATTTCGCTGGACTCAGCGAGCGCAGCCCGCTGTATGCCGGTGTCATGGCGATCTGCATGTTCTCGCTGGCAGGCATTCCGCCGCTGGTCGGCTTTTCCGCGAAATTGTCTGTGCTGCAGGCGTTGATTGCGTCGGGTCAGACCGTCTACATCGCGCTGGCGCTGTTTGCCGTATTGATGTCGTTGATTGGCGCCTTCTACTATCTGCGCGTGATCAAGGTGATGTGGTTTGACAAAAGCACGTCTACCGCGCCGATTTCGGCCGCCATGGATGTGCGTACGGTGCTGTCGGTGAATGGTGCGCTGGTCCTTGTGCTGGGCATCTTCCCGGGTGGATTGATGACCTTGTGCTCCAATGCCATCGTCAAGATGCTGACGACCTGAGCCCCGGTTGAACGGGAACGTCCCGTGAAAGTCCTGGATCTGCAATGCTCAGCGAGCCACCGTTTCGAAGGCTGGTTCGCCTCCGAAGAGGAATTTCAGTGCCAACTGCATAGTGAATTGATCGAGTGTCCGTTGTGCGGCTCGACCACCGTGAGCAAGTGTCTGAGCGCGCCGCACTTGAATCTTGCGTCCATGCGAACGGCCTCATCGTCATCAAGCGAGGCGGTCGTGGCGCCGGTAAGCGAGCCGGCGATTCAAGCACAATGGCTCACGGCGCTGCGACAGCTGGTGGCCAATACCGAAGACGTCGGCGAAAAATTCACTGAGGAGGCGCGCAGGATCCACTATGGTGAGGTGCAGGAGCGCAGCATCCGTGGTCGTGCAAGTCCAACCCAAACTCGGGAATTACTGGAAGAGGGCATCACGGTATTGCCTCTGCCCCAAGTGTTGAAGGACCCGCTTCACTGACTTCACGGGCAGGGCTGCGGGCTTTGAAGCTTCGGTTCCGCGTGATGTTTGCGAAGCGCCTCTCAAATAACTGTGCACCACAAGTTGCACACAGTCATTCTCGACACAGCAGGCCGGGACCGGTCAGCCCAATCTCAATACTTAGGCATCCTGACCCAATTGGCGCCGGGTCTCTACCAACACCAGCGGCCCGGCGTCCACCACCACGGCAGGTGGGCGCTCTCGTGGAATGTGAACGGGTGGGGGCGACGCTGCGATTGCTGCTTGCGCGACAGCAACCTTTTCCGCGTCGGAGTTGACCCAGACCAGCCCTGCGTGCTGGGCCACACTGGCCAGTTGCTCCAGCGGCAGCACAAAGGCTTCCACTTTTTGCAGTGCGGGTGCAACTGGAGCCGTGGGAACTGCGAGGTGCGCATCCACGACGGGCTCGTGCGCCGCTGCCAAGGGGGCAGTAAAGCCTTCCTGCAACTCCATCCTGCTGTCGTCGACCTGCGTCGCTGCGGCTGGTTCAGCGCCTTCCGCGCCTGTCTGTTCCGTGGTTTCCTCGGGCGTGCCAAACAACTCGCGTGACCCGGCTTCACCGTTCGGCCGATCAGCACGGTCGCGCCCACCGCGATTGCGGGGCCGGCGCTCACGCCGTCCGGATGTGCCGGAACCTTCGCGCGGCGATTCATTCTGCGCACCGCTCTCGTCAACGCTCGAGTTGGCCATCATCTGGGACGACTCTGTCAGTTCTGCGGTTGCCGCAGCTGCATCTCCTTCAGCCATGTGCGGCTGCTCGCGCGACGTTTCGTTGCCAACGGTGCGGCCGTTGGCACCACCTTCGCTGCGCGCACCGCGCTCGCCCCGATTGCGACCCCGGCCGCCGCGCTCACTACGTTCTCCACGCTCAGCACCACGTGCCGGCCTGTCCTGTCGCTGGGGAGCACCGCGAGTATCTTCTTCACCGACGTTGACCGTCGGCGCGTTGTCGTTGCCGGGAACTGACTGGGCACTCAGCGGTCGGGTCTCAGCGTCGCGCTCGCTGCGCTGACCTTGACCGCCACGTGGACCCCGACCCCCGCGTCCGCCGCGGCTCTGACCCTGTCCTTCACCGCGGGGCGACTCGTCGCGTCCGCCACGACTTTCGCCTCGTCCATCCCCGCGACCACCCTTGAGTGGGCGCTGGTCGCGTTGCGTGTCCCTGGGCGTGCTTTCGGCCTTGGGCGCAACCGGAGCTGCCTCAGGGCTTGCGCCAAACAGACTCTTGAGCCAGCCAAAGAAGCCGCTCTCCGCCACGGGAGCCGGTGTTGCAGGCTTGACGACCACCGGGGCTGCGGTCACGGGTTTGGCCACGGACGGAGGCACTTGCGGCGCAGGCTCATCAGGCAGCACGCCCTTGATGATGGGTTCCTGCTTGTTGGATCGCTCCTGCGAGCGGCGCGTCACGGTGGTCGGATCTTCCATCACCTCGGCCAGTTTGTAGCTGGCCTCGATATTGTCCAGGCGCGGATCGTCGTGCTTCAGGCGTTCGAGCTTGTAGTTGGGCGTTTCCAGCGATTTATTGGGAACCATCAACACGTTGATGCGCTGCTTCATTTCGATCTTGGAAATCTCCGCCCGCTTCTCGTTCAGCAGGAACGAGGCGACCTCGACCGGCACCTGGCACAGCACGGAGGCTGTGCTGTCCTTCAGCGATTCTTCCTGTATCACGCGCAGGATCTGCAGCGCCGAGCTTTCGGTGTCACGGATATGGCCGGAACCACCGCAGCGTGGACAGGGGATGGAAGCGCCTTCGCTCAATGCGGGGCGCAAGCGCTGACGACTCATCTCCATCAGGCCGAATTTGCTGATGGTGCCGAATTGCACACGGGCGCGGTCCTGGCGCAGCGAGTCGCGCAGGCAGTTCTCCACGTCGCGGCGATTGCGGCTCTCTTCCATGTCGATAAAGTCGATCACGATCAGGCCGCCCAGGTCGCGCAAGCGCATCTGGCGTGCCACTTCTTCCGCAGCTTCCAGGTTGGTGCGGGTGGCGGTCTCCTCGATGTCGCCGCCACGAATGGCGCGGGCCGAGTTCACGTCGACCGACACCAGGGCTTCGGTGTGATCGATCACGATCGCGCCACCGCTGGGCAACTGCACCGTGCGGGCGTAGGCAGACTCGATCTGGTGTTCGATCTGGAAGCGGCTGAAAAGTGGCGCGTCGTCGCGGTAGCGCTTCACACGGGCGGCGTGCTCTGGCATGACGTGCGCCATGAACTGCTGCGCCTGCTCGTATACGTCGTCCGTGTCGATCAGGATATCGCCGATGTCGTGATTGAAGTAGTCGCGGATGGCCCGAATCACCAGGCTGGACTCCTGATAGATCAGGAACGCACCCTTGCCGGCCTTGGCCGCGCCGTCGATGGCGTTCCACAGCTTGAGCAGGTAGTTCAGGTCCCACTGCAGTTCCGGGGCGCTGCGGCCGATGCCGGCGGTGCGCGCAATGATGCTCATGCCGTTGGGATATTCCAACTGGTCCATGGCCTCCTTCAGATCCGCGCGATCATCGCCTTCGATGCGGCGACTGACGCCACCACCGCGCGGATTGTTGGGCATCAATACCACGTAGCGGCCGGCCAGCGAGACGAAGGTGGTGAGCGCTGCGCCCTTGTTGCCGCGCTCTTCCTTCTCCACCTGCACCAGCAGCGACTGACCTTCCCGTATCGCGTCCTGGATGCGGGCCTGGCTCGGCGCCACGCCTTGCGCAAAATACTGCCTGGAAATTTCCTTGAACGGCAGGAAGCCGTGGCGGTCTTCGCCGTAGTCGACAAAACAGGCTTCCAGGGAAGGCTCGACCCGTGTCACCACCGCCATGTAGATATTACCCTTGCGCTGCTCGCGGCCTTCGATCTCGATTTCGTAGTCCAGCAGCTTTTGTCCATCCACAATCGCCAGGCGGCGTTCTTCTGCCTGGGTTGCATTAATCAGCATCCGTTTCATGGTGCATTACCTTTTCAATTCAAATCATCACCTGCCCGGTACGGGCAAACGACGCCAGAACTGACGCTTTGAAACGAAGGGAATTGCCGGTGGGTCGCGACTCAATCGATGAGTCGTGGCGCAGGCGCGTGGCGTGGGGCGAGAGCTAGTAGCACGTCAGGTGCTAGCAAATGAATGGCTACGTGTTCAGATTCTGTGGAATCCACGGGCCGACCCGCGCCATGACACGGGGCGAACACGCACCGCTGGCAGATCTGGATCAGGCACATCAACACAAACATTTCTTTTCTTTCTCGCCGTTTGTCCGCATCAGAGATCAGATCTCTGATGCTTGGGGTATTCCGTATCGGTGTTTCAACGCGTCGGTGTTCCGTGTGAACTCCACGCCAGCGCGAGCATTTGGCTTGCGGTTTGCGTGCCAGAGCATCCGGTGGCATCGACCTACTGGCGCGCGCAACTTCGTAAAGGGTGGCGGGCTGGACTAAACTCCAGACTAATCAACCACTTACAGCGCAACGCTAGTGAAACACATTATAGAGGCAGGATCGGTCGACCGGGAGATCTTGGCTCCGATCAGCGCTTGTGGTCGCTTGCCACAGGTGACGCAGATCACGGTGGACGAAGAATCTGCCGGGCAAAGGCTGGACAATTTTCTGCTGCGTCATCTCAAAGGCGTACCCAAAACCCATGTCTACCGGATCATCCGCAGTGCCGAGGTGCGCGTCAACAAGGGCCGCGCGACTGCCGACACGCGGGTGCAGGTGGGCGACATCGTGCGCTTGCCGCCAATACGTGTATCCCAAAGCATGGTCGAAAAGGAGCGCGCCATGGCCGACCGTGTGGCCAGCGCCGTGCCCGCTCGGCAGTTCCCGATTCTGTTTGAAGACGATGACCTGATTGCCATCGACAAACCCGCCGGGGTGGCGGTGCACGGTGGCTCGGGTGTGAGTTTCGGCGTGATTGAGCAGTTGCGTATGGCCCGACCGGGGGCCACTTTCCTGGAGTTGGTGCACCGCTTGGATCGAGACACCAGTGGCGTGCTGCTGGTGGCCAAGAAGCGCAGCGCACTCAACGGTTTGCAGGATCAGTTTCGGGGGAGGGAAACAGGAAAGAGTTATCTGGCGCTCGTCGCCGGAACCTGGCCTGCGAACAAAAAAGTACTGGACAAACCCTTGCACAAATACCTGGACGCAGCCGGCGAGAGGCGCGTCAGAGTAGTGTCTCGCGACGACCCTGAGGGCATGAAGTCGGTCACTCTGGTCAAGGTGAATCAACTTGTCACCGGGCCGTACGACGAGGCCGCATTCAGCCTGCTGGAAGTGACGATCAAAACCGGACGCACCCATCAGATACGCGTGCATCTGGCCAGCGAGGGCTTCCCAATCGTGGGCGACGACAAGTATGGTGATTTCGAATTGAACAGGAGCCTGCAAAGAAACAGTGGCTTGAAGCGCATGTTCTTGCACGCCTGGCGATTGTCCCTGCTGCACCCCCGGACGAAGCAGGCACTGGTCTTTACGGCTATGCTCCCGCCGGAACTGTCGGTCTGGCTAAAGTCGCAACCTGTGGCCCTGACCCCACCCCGTAAAAATCTACTACGAAACCATGAGTCATCAACCTGAGGCACTGGGGCTGAACCTCACACCCTACAACTACGTCAGTTTCCGTTCCGAAGACCCCATCATGCCGTTGACTCTGGGCGCCAAACTGGGAGTTCCAGTGACGGGTAAATCCAGGATACCGGCGGTGGTGATCGCCCATGGTTCCGCTGGCCTGGACAGTAGGGGAATGTATTACGCTGCATTGTTGAATCGCGCCGGCATTGCCACGCTGGAGATCGATATGTTTGCCGAGCGCGGCTATGGTGGCGGCGCGCAGGGGCGTCCACGCTCAATACCCGAAACCTTGCCCGACGCCTACGGTGCCCTGAGATTGCTGGGATCGGATTCACGCATCGACCCGCAGCGTATTGGCATCATGGGTTTTTCTTTTGGTGGCGTGATCACCATGTTGACGGCCACCGAGGCATACACCCGAAAGTTGGCGCCTGCTGGACTGCGATTCTCGGCCCACGCGCCCCTCTATCCGGTGTGTTGGGGCTACAACGTGGTACCGAGCTACGAGTTCGCCGAACTAACGGGAGCGCCCGTGTTCATCCAGGCAGGTGAAATTGATACCTACGATGACCCCGACTCTGCGCCACGACTGATTGCGAGCCTGCCTGCTGACGCGCAATCCTTCGTGTCCTGCGTCGTCTATCCGAACGCCACACACGCGTGGGATCGGTTCGAACCGGCCATCACCGTGGTCGATCCTTTCGCCCACAAAGGCAAAGGGGGCGTCGTGGATTTCACGCCGAATCCGGTGGTTCGTGGGCTCTCGGGGAAGGCGACGGCAGATTTTTTCCGGCGGACTTTCGGACTTCAGGCATGAGCGCTCGCCGTTACGACCTGGTGGTTTTCGACTGGGACGGAACGCTGTCTGACTCCACCGCCATCATCGTGCGCTGCATCCAGGCGGCCGTGTCCGATGTGGGTGGAGACAGGCCCAGCGATGCCGCGGCAAGCTACGTCATCGGTCTGGGCTTGATGCAGGCGCTGGCGCACGCGGCTCCCGACGTGCCGGTCGAAAGGTATCCGGAACTTGGCGCTCGCTATCGACATCATTACAGCGCCCATCAGCACGACATCAGCCTCTTTGCGGGCGTCCTGCCGCTGCTGGCTGAGCTCAAGATGCGGGGCTATCAAATGGCCGTGGCCACCGGCAAGTCGCGACGTGGCCTGAATGACGCGCTGCAAGCGGCCGAACTAAGAGGTGTGTTCGATGGCTCCCGCACAGCCGATGAAACGGCAGGAAAACCCGACCCACGCATGCTGCGGGAACTGATGGCCGAGTTCAAGGTTCAACCGGAGCGAACGCTGATGATTGGCGACACCACGCACGATTTGCAGATGGCGTTGAATGCCGGTTGCGCCAGCGTTGGCGTCAGCTATGGTGCCCACGAGTCGCTGGCGCTGCACCCGTTGGCTCCACGCTTTGTGGCGCCAACGGTGGTGCAATTGCGCGACTGGCTGTCGCGCAACGCCTGAACAGGCGCGAGACCATACGCTTGGACCGAACGACGTTGAACGCTGCGATCCCTCTTTGTGCGTCCTCCGACTTGCTGGAGTCCGCTCAAGCCATTCCCTTTGACGTGACGTATTGCGGGCAGATTTGCCGCGGTTTTGCGATCCGTTTTGAAGGGCAGGCACACGCCTATCTCAATCGATGCACGCATGTGCCGATGGAAATGGACTATCAAGCCAATCGCATCTTTGACGACAGCGGACAGTGGCTGATGTGCGCCACGCACGGTGCCACCTATGCGCCGGGGACGGGCGACTGCGTGGGCGGCCCCTGCCGCGGCCGCCTGGTCAAGATTGAGCTGTCGGAGATCGCAGGTGTGGTGCACTGGCATACTTCTTCCAAACTTCAACCTCTTGAGTTCACCCATGAATGACCCTGCTCAAACCAGCATCGAAGCCCAAACGCCTGCGGACCCTTCATTTGTATCGTCGGATGAATCGAAGCACGGTCCGATTGACCAGCCGGGTTGGGAACGCGCGACTTTGGAGCGCCTCGCCTTTGCTGCATTGAACGAACAACGGACAGCGCGGCGCTGGGCGCTGTTCTTTCGGCTGTCGTGGCTGGTGTTGTTCGTGGTGGTGGCATGGGCGCTGTTGCATCGGGGCCCTGCTGGTGTCGACAAGAGCACACCGCACACGGCGGTGGTGGAGGTCAAGGGCGAAATCGCCTCTGGCGCGGATGCCAGTGCGGAACTGATCGTGGCTGCCATGCGCAGCGCCTTCGAGGATGAGGGTACGCAGGCGCTGGTGTTGCTGATCAATTCCCCTGGTGGGAGTCCCGTGCAGGCGGGCATCATCAACGACGAAATCGTGCGGCTGAAGGCCAAGCACAAAAAGCCAGTGTATGCAGTGGTCGAGGAGTCCTGTGCGTCCGCGGCCTACTACATCGCGGTGGCGGCGGACAAGATCTTCGTGGACAAGGCGAGCATCGTAGGCAGCATTGGTGTGCTGATGGATGGCTTCGGATTTACCGGCCTCATGGACAAACTCGGCATCGAGCGCCGGCTCATGACCGCAGGCGTGAACAAGGGTTTTCTGGATCCCTACAGTCCGCAAACAGAAACTCAGCGTGCCTATGCCCAGGCGATGCTGGACCAGATCCACAAGCAGTTCATCGATGCGGTTAAAAGTGGCCGAGGCAAGCGCCTGAAGCAGACCCCTGAGACTTTCAGCGGTCTGTTCTGGAGCGGAGAGCAGGCGGTTGCATTGGGTTTGGCCGACGAGTTCGGCGGTCTGGACTTTGTTGCGCGCGAAGTCGTCAAGGCCGAGGATCTGGTTGACTACACCGTGCGCGACAACGTGGCCGAGCGGTTGGCGAAGCGCTTTGGCGCGGCCATGGGTCAAGCTGCCGTGCATGCACTGCAAATGACGCCCACCATCCGCTAACTTTCATGCCGGTGCCTCGAAACGCCGAGTGTTGACGGTTCTCTTTTTCTTCAATGCTCGGATGATGCTCAAGCGCCGATGGCGAAGACGGCGGGCAGGTGTTTGTCCAGCCGGGTAGGATGCTGCCTCCAGGTGCTTACGGAGTCACTTCGGACGTGCGCATCGGGCAGCGTCAAGCCGCTGCTGATGGCCAGACGGGTGGTGGGTTTGAGTGACTGCAGCAGAGACTCCAGCATGGCGGCATTGCGGTAGGGCGTCTCAATGAAGATTTGTGTCTGCCCCGTTTTCAACGCGAGCGTTTCGAGTTCCCGGATGCGTTGACTGCGTTGCGCCGGGTCTTGCGGCAGGTAACCGACGAACGCAAAGTTCTGCCCGTTCAAACCGCTGGCGGCCAGTGCCAGCAGCAGCGACACCGGACCCACCAACGGCACCACCGTCAGTCCCAGCGTGTGCGCGGCATGCACGACGGACGACCCCGGATCGGCAACGGCGGGCATGCCCGCTTCACTGATGAGTCCGATGTTGTGACCTTGGAGCGCCTGATGCAACAAACTTCTGGCATCGAAGTTCCCGCTGTGGTCGCCTTTCTTGTGCACCGCGTGCGGCAGTTCAACAATGTCCTGTTCCTGCAGTGTCACTGCCAGCGGATAGAGTTCGTGTACCCGCTTCAGAAAGGCGCGTGTGGACTTGGCGTTTTCGCAGATCCAGTGACTCAATTGGGCCGCAACCTGCAAGGTGCGAGCAGGCAATACGTCCACCAGGGGGGATGAGTCTGCGACGCCAAAATCCAGCGTTGCCGGAACAAGGTAGAGCGCCCCGCGCACGGCGCTCGTGGACGGTCGCAGCGGGCCTGCCATCACAGAAGGCGCACGCCAGCGGCGCGCAGCATGCCACAAGTGCGAATCAGCGGCAGTCCGACCAAGGCGGAGGGGTCGTCGCTCTCAATCGAGTCCAGCATGGCAATTCCAAGACCCTCGCTTTTGGCGCTTCCGGCACAGTCATAGGGCGTTTCGCGCAGCAGATAGCTTTCGATTTCAGCGTCCGAGTAGTTGCGAAATTTCACCACCACCGGCGCCAGTTGCACGCGTTCGAAGTTCAATTCATGGCATACCACCGCCACGGCGGTCTGAAAGATCACGGTCTGCCCGCGCATGCGTTGCAACTGGTCGACGGCCCGTGCGTGGTTGCCGGGCTTGCCCAGAGCCTCACCGTGCAGATCAGCGACCTGATCGGAGCCGATGACCACGGCGCGGGGATGCCGGTGCGCCACGGCTTGCGCCTTGGCCAGCGCCAGACGCGTGGCCAGGGTCTGGGTCGTCTCGTTCGGACGGGCGGACTCATCCACCTCGGGTGCCACGATCTCAAATGGAATGCCCAGGCGCTGCAACAACTCCCGGCGATAGCGGGACGTGGAACCCAAAATGATGGGTCGATCAGTATCGAAAGAAATCATGCAGCGATTCTCTTACACTGCGTGCATGAGTCATCAATTGGACCCGAAAAAACTGGATGTGAAAGCCTTCGCACGCGACGCTGGCGGACTGTCCGGCGATGAACCGTTGATCAGGTTTGAGCGTTTGGCAGCGGATGCGCTGGGGCTGGCTGGCGATTTCCGGGTGCATTGGGAGGCGCGCGGGGAGTTGAAAAGTGGTCCGGGCGGCACGCCGGAAGTTTGGCTACACATGCAGGCGCACACGATACTGCCAATGGTCTGCCAACGCTGCCTGGAGTTGGCCAGGGTCGAGTTGACGGCGAATCGATCATTCCGGTTTGCCGCCAATGAGGAGCAGGCCGCGGCGCTGGACGAGTTATGCGAGGAGGATGTGCTGGTCTACGCGCGGGACTTCAATTTGCACGATCTGGTAGAGGACGAACTGCTGTTGGCGATGCCGCTCGTGCCAGTGCATGACGCTTGTCCAAGTGTGCCGAAGATGCGGGTTGCAGATGCAGATTTTCAGGATGAGCCAGAGGTCAGGCCCAACCCCTTCGGGCTTCTTGGCGGACTCAAAGTCGGGAAAGTCTAGCCCATCAGGGCAGGCACCGACCATGTCATATAATCCAAGGTTCCGCGTAGGGTCCTTCCTGTGTGAAGCCCGCCCACCCGTCAAACCCATTTCAAGCAGGATCAGATCATGGCAGTCCAACAAAACAAGAAGTCTCCTTCGAAGCGCGGCATGCACCGCTCGCACAATGCACTGAATGTGCCTGGCATTGCGGTCGAACCCACTACGGGTGAAACCCATCTGCGTCACCACATCAGCCCCACCGGTTTCTACCGCGGCCGTCAGGTGCTCAAAGGAAAGACCGAAGCCTGATCTGCGGTCAACAACCAAGGCCCTCGCTACGATACCGTAGCTCAGGGCCTTTGTTTTGGTCTGCATCCATCGCTTCTAAAATTCTCCGCTGCCGCACTGATCCAGCATGATCACCATTGCTGTCGACTGCATGGGTGGCGATCACGGCCCCAGCGTCACGCTACCGGCATGTCGTCATTTCCTTGATAAACATCCTGATGTCTCGCTGGTGCTGGTGGGCTTGCCCCAGGCCTTGGGAGAATTTCTCCATCCGCGCGTCAGGTCCGTGATCGCCAGCGAAGTGGTGACAATGGATGATCCACTGGAAGTGGCACTGCGGCGCAAGAAAGACTCGTCCATGCGGGTGGCGATACAGCAGGTCAAGGACGGCACCGCCCAAGCCGCGGTTTCAGCGGGCAACACTGCAGCTTTGATGGCAATTGCGCGCTATGTACTCAAGACCTTGGACGGCATTGACCGTCCAGCCATCGCCGCACAGGTTCCCAACGCGAAGGGTCGAGCCACTACCATGCTGGATTTGGGTGCCAACGTCGACTGTACGGCTGAGCACTTGCTGCAGTTTGCGGTGATGGGATCGGCCCTGGTATCGGTGCTGACCGACAACAACAATCCGACCGTAGGCCTGCTCAACATTGGTGAAGAGGCCATCAAGGGAAGCGAGACCATCAAGCGGGCGGGGGAACTCCTGCGCACGGCAGGCGCAGCTGGCGACCTGAACTTTTTCGGCAACGTCGAAGGAAATGACGTGTTCAAGGGAACTGTGGATCTGGTGGTGTGTGACGGATTTGTTGGCAATGTGATGTTAAAGAGTAGTGAAGGCCTTGCGAGCATGATCGTGAGCATCCTCAGGGCGGAGTTTTCCCGCAATGCCTTCACGAAGCTTGCGGCTTTTGTTGCCTATCCGGTGATGAACGCATTGAAGAAGCGCATCGACCCGCGACGCTACAGCGGCGGCGTTCTTTTGGGTCTGCGCGGGCTGGTGTTCAAGAGCCATGGTTCGGGTGACGCGCTGACGTTTGAAACCGCGTTGACGCGCGCTTACGATTCAGCGCGCAATCATCTGCTGGACCGCGTCGTGGCCCGCATTGCTCACGCCGCTCCACTACTGCATGGCCCCACTGGTGCATGAGCATGGCGGCCGGGGGCGTCACCGTAGTGGACGTCGCTTAACAATGGGTAGATGCTGCGTGACATCCGGCCGCTTAGGCCTTTGACACAAAATTACGGATACGATAACTCGAATGACGCGCTATTCCAGAATCACCGGCACCGGAAGCTACCTGCCGCCCAAGCGACTCAGCAACGCCGACCTGGTGGCAGAGTTGGCAACCCAGGGTATTGAGACCTCGGACGAATGGATTGTTGCGCGCACCGGAATTCGTGCTCGCCATTTCGCTGCGGCCGAAGTCTGCAGCAGTGACCTGGGTCTGAAGGCCGCACACCAGGCATTGCAGGCAGCCGGATTGCAGGCCAGCGACATCGACCTCATCATAGTGGCGACGTCGACCCCGGACATGGTGTTTCCCTCGACGGCATGCATTTTGCAGAACAAACTCGGCGCCAACGGCTGCCCCGCTTTTGACGTGCAGGCCGTTTGCAGTGGATTCATTTACGCCCTGACGGTGGCCGATGCCATGATCAAGACCGGCGCCGCTAGCAAGGCCCTGGTGGTGGGTGCCGAAGTGTTTTCCCGTATCCTGGATTTCAAGGATCGCACCACCTGTGTTTTGTTTGGCGATGGTGCAGGTGCGGTGGTATTGCAGGCATCGAGCACACCCGGCATCCTGGCGACCGATCTTCACGCCGACGGAAAGCACGTGGCAATTCTTTGCGTGCCGGGACACGTCACAGGGGGACAGGTGTTGGGGGATCCGTTGCTCAAGATGGACGGGCAGGCGGTCTTCAAACTGGCCGTAGGCGTGCTTGAGTCCACGGCCCATACAGTTCTGGCCAAGGCCGGACTGACAGCAGCCGACATCGACTGGCTGATACCTCATCAGGCTAATATCCGGATCATGCATGGAACGGTGCGCAAGCTCAAAATCCCGTTGTCGAAATTGATAGTGACTGTGGATCAGCATGGCAACACTTCGGCGGCCTCGATTCCGCTGGCGCTGGATTCGGCAGTTCGCACGGGCAAGGTCAAGAAAGGCGATACGCTGATGTTGGAAGGTGTCGGCGGCGGTTTTACCTGGGGCTCGGTGCTACTGAAAATGTAGCGCTGGCATGGGTTTCGATACGATTTTTCACTTTATAGCTCAATTGAAAATATGAAGAAGTTCGCCTTCGTCTTTCCGGGCCAGGGATCCCAGTCTGTAGGGATGCTGGATGCCTGGGGCCAACACCCACTGGTGGTGCAGGCCCTGCAAGAAGCCTCCGAGGCACTGGGTGAGGATCTGGCACAACTCATTTCCCAAGGGCCCAAAGATGCCCTGGCGTTGACGACCAACACTCAACCGGTGATGCTGGTGGCCGGGGTGGCCGTGTATCGGGTGTGGATGGCCGAGGTGGGCGTGGCGCCCGAGTTGGTGGCGGGGCATTCCCTGGGTGAGTATTCGGCCCTCGTGGCCGCGGGCGTACTGACACTGGCGCAGGCCGCTCCGTTGGTGCGGTTTCGCGCCCAGGCGATGCAACAGGCGGTGCCGGTGGGGGTTGGCGCCATGGCGGCGGTACTGGGCCTGGATTCAGCACAGGTCGTGGCGGCGTGTGCGCAGACCCAGGCCAGTTTTGGCGCAGGCAGTACCGAAGTGGTCGAGGCTGCAAATTTCAATGACCCGGCGCAGACCGTGATTGCCGGCAGCAAGGCGGCAGTGGAAAAGGCCTGCGAACTGCTCAAATCCATCGGAGCGAAAAGGACCTTGCCGTTGCCGGTGTCTGCACCTTTTCATTCCAGTTTGATGAAACCCGCTGCGGAACAACTCAAGACCAGGCTGGAATCGGTGAACTTTACCGCGCCCACGATTCCCGTCCTCAACAACGTCGATGTCGCAATGGAATCGGACGTCAAACGGATTCGAGATGCACTGGTGCGACAGGCCTTTGGGCCGGTACGATGGGTCGAGTGCGTGCGGGCCATGCAGGCGCGCGGACTGGTTGACGTGGTTGAATGTGGTCCAGGCAAGGTTCTGGCCGGGTTGACCAGGCGCATAGACGCCAGTCTCAACGGCCTGGCGCTGTTTGATCCGGCCAGTCTGACCCTAGTGAAGGAGCAATTGGCATGAGTGACATGAAATTTGAAGGACAGGTGGCGCTGGTGACCGGTGCCACGCGCGGTATTGGCGCGGCGATCGCGCTGGAGTTGGCGCAACTTGGATTGCGGGTCATCGGCACCGCAACCAGCGAAGATGGGGCTGCGCGAATCAGCCAAGCTCTCGCGCCCTTTCCGGGCTGCTGTGGCCGCGTCTTGAACGTGACAGATGGCGCTGCAGCCGATAGCCTGATCGACGCGCTGGTGAAGGAATACGGTGCCTTGCAGGTACTGGTGAACAACGCCGGCATCACGCGCGACACGCTCGCGATGCGCATGAAAGACGAGGATTGGGATGCCGTGCTGGACACCAATCTCAAGGCCGTGTTCCGCATGAGTCGCTCGGTGATGCGCACCATGATGAAGCAGCGCTATGGCCGCATCATCAGCATCACCTCGGTGGTGGGTGCGTCCGGCAATCCGGGTCAGGCCAACTATGCGGCCTCGAAGGCGGGGGTTGCCGGGATGACGCGGGCGCTGGCGCGTGAACTAGGTTCGCGCAACATCACGGTCAATTGCGTGGCACCCGGGTTCATAGAAACCGACATGACGGCGAGCTTGCCGCCGGAGCAACAGAAAGCACTGATGGGGCAGATCCCCGTGGGCCACCTGGGTCAACCTGCCGACATCGCCCACGCCGTTGCCTTCCTTGCGTCGCCACGGGCCAATTATGTGACCGGTCAGGAGTTGCACGTGAACGGCGGCATGTACATGTAATTGCAAGCCGGTGAGTCCGCCCGGTGGCAGGCGTTGGAGCGTTGGCTTTGATGTGAAAGATCTGGCGTTCACGACTCGATGCGTTTCGCAGCCGAAGCATGAAAGCCAGCCCGGCTAGAATTGCGGCTTAATTCACAACCCTCTGAGGGAACTATGAGCGATATTGAAGCACGCGTTAAGAAGATCATTGCCGAGCAACTCGGCGTGGAAGAGTCACAAGTCACCAACGAAAAGTTTTTCGTCGCCGACCTCGGCGCCGACTCACTGGACACGGTTGAATTGGTGATGGCGCTGGAAGACGAGTTCGGCATTGAAATTCCGGACGAGGACGCGGAGAAGATTACTTCGGTGCAAAACGCTATCGATTACGCCAACGCCCACAAGAAGGCTTGACAAGCGCATGAGCCGTCGCCGAGTTGTTGTAACCGGTCTGGGTTGCGTCAGCCCCGTGGGCAATACGGTGGCGCAGGCGTGGGCCAATGTGGTCGCCGGTCAGTCTGGCATAGCACTGATCACCAAGTTTGATACCGGCAACTTTGCCTGCAAGATCGCGGGTGAAGTCAAAGGTTTTGACGTTGAGTCGTATATGTCGGCCAAAGAGGCCAGGTCGATGGACACGTTCATTCACTATGGCATTGCGGCCGCGGCCCAAGCCGTCACCGACGCAGGTCTTAAGACCGGGGCGAACTTGGATGACGAGGAGTCGACGCGGATCGGTTGCGCGATCGGCTCCGGGATTGGCGGCTTGCCGCTGATTGAAGAATCCATCGCTGAACTTATCAGTCGGGGACCGCGCCGCATCTCGCCATTCTTTGTGCCGTCCACCATCATCAACATGATTGCCGGACATGTTTCCATACGCTATGGATTCAAGGGTCCCAACATCGCGGTGGTGACAGCCTGCACGACTGGGCTGCACTGCATCGGACAGGCGGGGCGGATGATCGAATATGGCGATGCTGATGTGATGGTGGCGGGCGGGTCCGAAGCCTGCGTGTCACCCTTGGGCATCGGCGGCTTCGCCGCCATGCGGGCGCTCTCAACGCGCAATGACGATCCGGCAACGGCATCGCGCCCGTGGGACCGGGACCGCGATGGTTTCATCCTGGGCGAAGGTGCCGGGATCATGGTGCTGGAGGAATACGAGCACGCCAAGGCCCGCGGCGCCCGTATTTACGCGGAACTGGCCGGTTTCGGAATGAGCGCGGATGCCGGTCATATGACAGCGCCCAATATGGATGGGCCGCGACGGGCCATGGTGAGCGCGATGCACAACGCCGGAGTGAATCCCGATCAGGTTGATTACCTGAACGCGCACGGCACCTCCACGCCCCTGGGTGACATCAACGAGAGCAAGGCCATCAAGGCTGCGCTGGGTGAGCATGCGCACAAGATCGTGGTCAACTCCACCAAATCCATGACGGGCCACCTGCTGGGCGGCGCTGGCGGGCTGGAGTCGGTGTTCACGGTGCTGGCATTGCACCATCAGGTGAGTCCGCCCACCATCAACATCTTCAACCAGGATCCGGATTGCGATCTGGATTACTGTGCCAACACCGCACGCGATCTCCCGATTGAAGTGGCTTTGAAAAATAATTTCGGCTTCGGTGGCACCAACGGATCGTTGGTGTTCAAGCGACTGAGTTAGTTTGCCCCATGCATCACGCCCCAGCGGTTAGTTTCCCGTTGGGACGCACGAGATTCCAGGCCTACCTCCTGTGTTCCTTATGGTTGGCTGGGATGGGTGTCGTTGGCGTTTGGTGCGCACATCAGTTGCACTGGGGTTGGCGGCAAGCATTGGGAATGCTTGCGGTGATGACTGGTGGCTTGCTGGCGCTTCACTGGTGGCGGGCGCAACGCGAGGGCGTGCTGTGCTGGGACGGAGAGTGCTGGCAGGCGCGCTTTGTGGGCTTGACCGTGACGGGGGGAGTTTCTGTCCAACTCGATCTACAACGTCAAATGTGGCTGAGACTGCGCAGCAGCACGCCACCTGCAGATTATTGGTTATGGCTGGAGCGTGATACAGACCGGACAGCCTGGCGTGACCTGAGGCGTGCGGTATATTCCCGCGCCGGCGGGACAAACGCCGCGGACCCGATGTAGTCTGTATTCCAATGACCGAAATCGACTCCAGTCAAGTTTCACCTCCCGACATCGACACGATGCTGGTGCAGCGCGCCGTGGCCGGGGATCAGGGTGCGTTCGAGCTGCTGGTGATCAAGTACCAAAGGCGCATCCAGCGCTTGGTCGCGCGCATGGTCCGCGACGTCGATCTGGTGGAGGACATTGCCCAGGAGACATTCATCCGGGCCTATCGGGCGTTGCATCAGTTTCGCGGCGACGCACAGTTCTACACCTGGCTCTACCGGATTGCCGTGAATACGGCCAAGAAGGCGCTGCTGGAAATGAAGCGCGACCCCACCGTGTCCGAATCGAGCCTTCGCGCGGGTCCAGACGATGACGAAACTTCGCAGCCTGGATTGGAACTAATCAGCGCAGAAACACCCGAAACCGTGTTGGCGGCGAAGGATATTGGCAGGGCCGTAAACGCTGCGCTGGATGCCCTGCCTGAGGACCTGCGTCAGGCCTTGACACTGCGGGAACTGGACGGGCTTACGTACGAGGAGATTGCCGAGGTGATGAGTTGTCCGATCGGCACCGTGCGATCGAGAATCTTCCGAGCGCGAGAGGCGATCTCGGTGATGGTCAAGCCGATGCTGGAGAGCAGCATGGGGAAGCGTTGGTAGCACATGTCGGAACGAAACGAGATTGGCGACAAATTTTTGGGCAAACGATTCTGTTGGAAGGTGATTTGAAATGAACGATTCCTTGCGTGTCGCCGAATTGGTGTCTGATCTGATGGACGCTCGATTGAGCGAGCAGGCGTTTGCAGAAGCGGTGGGAGAGGTCGCGCTTACCGGGCACGCCCGCGAGAAATGGAACACCTACCACCTGATGGGCGATCTGCTGCGCTCAGGTAAGCCGATGACTCTATCGGACGATGCTGGGTTTCTGAGTCGTTTCCAGCAGCGCCTGCAGGCCGAGACCGCGGTGCCATTGGCCCCCGCAAACGGTTTCCGATCCCTACTGACCGGCGCTGAAGGGGCGATCGTTGCGCCGACAGTTGCCCAGGGTTCCAGGGCAGCGAATGATGCCCATTTTCTTTGGAAGTGGGTCGGCGGACTGGCCTCGCTGGCCGTGGTTGGCATAGTCGGCTGGAATGTGGCGGGCGATATTCTGGCCCCCAGTTCGGAGCGCCAATTGGCCCAGGTCCAACCGGCTGCACCGACCACGGTGCTGGTTGAGACATCGGACGACGGTCAGGTGATGATCCGCGATCCGCGACTGGATCGCCTGCTGATGGCGCACAGGCAGTCGGGCGGTCAATCGGCATTGCAAGTCCCTTCAGGCTTTCTGCGCAGTGCCACCTTTGAAGTATCCAATCGCCAGGATTTGCCAAACTGATTTGAATTGACTGGCGACCTGTCAACGCTGAAAGTGTATCCATGTACCTGAATTTGGGCCGCGTCTTGATATGGCTGTGCGCACTCGCGCTGCAGTCGATCACGGTCGCGCAACCGTCACTCGGAGGGAGCGTAGTCCGCGAAGGTGGGCGACCTGTGGAGCGCAGCACGGGCGAGTGGCTGCTTCGCATGCACGAGGCGACGCGGCATGGGGCCTACGTGGGAACTTTTGTGGTCTCCTCGGCCACCGGTGGCATGTCCAGTTCGCGCATCTGGCATGTGTGCGATGGCGCGCAACAGGTGGAGAGGGTTGATGCGCTCACCGGAGCCCCGAGGTCAACGTACCGGCACAACGACCAGGTGACGACCTTCCTGCCGCGCAGCGGGTTGGTATTGCAGGAGCGACGCGACTCTCTGCGCTTGTTTTCCGATCTTTTGCAGAACCAGGACGCTGCAATTTCGGGGTTCTATTCCGCGCGGCTGGTCGGTGCTGATCGGGTGGCGGGTGTGGATGCAGACGTGTTGCTGCTAGAGCCCCGTGATCGGATGCGTTTTGGTTACCGGGTCTGGAGCGAAAGGGAAAGTGGCTTGGTGGTGAAACTGCAGACACTGGATAGGGACGGCCGCGTTTTGGAGCAGGCGGCATTTTCCGATTTGCGATTGGATGTCCGAATCAACATGGGGCAGTTGATCGAAATGATGGGCAGAACCCAGGGCTATCGCGTTGAGCGGGTGGAACCGGTGGCGACCACCGCAGCCGCAGAGGGCTGGGTGATCAAGTCCGGTGTGGCTGGATTCAAGCTGACTAGTTGCATACGGCGACCCTTCGCGGGACCGACGCCGCCGGGCGACCGGCAAGGGCGCACCATTCAGTGGATTTTTTCGGATGGTTTGGCGTCGGTGTCGCTGTTTGTGGAACCGTTGGACAGCCACGCCATGGCACATGACGCCTCGCTTGCGGTGGGCGCCACGCGCCTGCTGTCAAGGCAAATCCAGGGTGGCTGGTTGACCGTAGTGGGGGAGGTTCCGCAGCAGACCCTCCAGGCCTTTTCCGAAAGTCTGGAGCGGGCGCGATGACCCCTCGTTGTCGGTTGTTTCCCCTGACGGCGGGTTATCGATGCGGCATTGAATTTTTTCACTGAGAACGGATCTAGAGGGAGCGGGATCCAAGGTGGCAAGCGCGCCGAGTCAGGATGTTCCCGGCGAACGAATCCAACTATTATTTATGAAAGGTCGATGATGTTGCAATTCAAGTGGAAAAGTGCGTGGTCCTTGATGCTGTTTATGGTGATGGCGACTGCGGGTGGCGTTGCCCTTGTGCCGTCCAGTCTGGCGGTGGCGCAAGTTCGCGGTTTGCCTGATTTCACGGAGTTGGTGGAGCAGGTGGGCCCGTCAGTAGTGAACATCCGCACTTCGGAAAAGGTGACCGCCAGAGCAGGGTCCGACAACGGCATGGACGAGCAAATGCAGGAGTTCTTCCGACGCTTTGGCATCCCCATGCCCGATGTGCCGCGTCAGGCTCCTCATGGGCAACGGTCGCAGCCGCGACCAGAGGATCAGCCGCGCGGCGTGGGGTCCGGCTTTGTGCTCACCAGCGATGGCTTCATCATGACGAACGCGCATGTGGTCGACGGCGCTGATGAAGTGATCGTGACGCTGACTGACAAGCGCGAATTCAAGGCCAGGATCGTGGGTGCGGACAAGCGCAGCGACGTGGCCGTGGTGAAGATCGAGGCCAGCGGCTTGCCGGCGGTGAAACTGGGTGACGTGAATCGCCTCAAGGTGGGCGAATGGGTCATGGCCATCGGTTCACCGTTCGGGCTGGAGAACAGCGTTACTGCGGGCATCGTCAGCGCCAAGCAGCGCGATACGGGGGAACTGCTTCCATTGATCCAGACTGATGTCGCCATCAATCCCGGTAATTCCGGGGGGCCGCTCATCAACATGCGTGGCGAGGTGGTGGGCATCAACAGCCAGATCTATTCACGATCCGGCGGCTTCATGGGAATCTCGTTTGCGATACCGATTGACGAGGCGGCGCGGGTGAGCGACCAGTTGCGTGCCTCGGGCCGGGTTACGCGCGGACGTCTGGGGGTTCAGATAGGTCCCGTGAGCAAGGACCTGGCGGAGTCCATTGGTCTTGGCAAGGCACGCGGAGCGCTGGTGGCCAGCGTTGAAGCGGGCGCACCGGCTGAAAAGGCCGGGATTGAGGCCGGAGACATCATCGTCAAGTTTGACGGCAAGGCGATCGAGAAGCACAGCGATCTGCCTCTGACTGTGGGCAACACGAAACCCGGTACACGCAGCACCGTCACAGTGTTCCGCCGCGGCAGCATGAGAGACTTGAGCGTCCACGTGGCCGAATTCGATCCGGTTAAGGCGGGCAAGAAGGCGGGTCTCAAGGAAGAAAAATCCAAAGTCGGCTCGGGTGCCCAAGCCTTGGGGTTGTCGGTGAGCGAACTGACGGACGCGCAGAAGGAAGAGATGAAGATCAAGGGCGGCGTGAGGGTGGACTCAGCCACGGAGGGCGCGGCGCGGGCTGGTTTGAGCGAGGGCGATGTGATTGTGGGCCTAGGCAACACCGAGGTCGCCAATGTCAAGGAATTTGAAGCGGCTGCTGCCAAGGCCGATAGAAACAAGACCATCAGCGTGTTGGTGCGGCGCGGCGAAATGGCGCAGTACCTGCTGATCCGACCGGGCCATTGACGCTGTGCGTCTTGGGAAAGGCCCGAATCGCAGTCGGGCCTTTCTGGCGTTGGGGCGCAGCGAAAAAAACACGACAACGAAAAATAATTCTTCATGGATCGGACCCTGATGAATGTTTGCAATCACTAACATTCAATGGAATCAATCACGAAACTGTATAGAATTGGACGGTTCTACAGCCAATTTCTGGCATAACGATTGTGTCTAATCCACGATGTGGGATGTCCACTGGTGATGGCTGCATGATCCACAGATCACCCACATGTTGTTCAGTTCAATGCAGTGAATTAATGTGGATAAGTTGTTTATAAGTTTTATGTTGCTGGACTACAACGACTCAAATTAGCCAATTCCGACACTATGCGCACCGATGTTTTTGCCTACAATGAAGTTCCAACTATCGCAGTTGCCAATGATTGTTGGTTCTGGGCGCGTCGTTTTCGACGCGCCCTTTTTTCTTGCCCGTGCCGTTTCAATTCAATTACTTAAAGCTCTTCGTTGATGAATCACATCAGAAATTTTTCAATCATCGCGCACATTGATCATGGCAAATCGACGCTGGCCGACCGTCTGATTCAGCGCTGTGGTGGACTGGCCGACCGCGAGATGGAGGCGCAGGTTCTGGATTCGATGGACATTGAGAAAGAGCGTGGGATAACCATCAAGGCGCAGACCGCCGCGCTGCACTACAAGGCGCTTGACGGGGAAGTCTACAACCTCAATCTGATCGATACACCGGGTCACGTGGACTTCTCGTACGAGGTGTCACGCTCACTGTCCGCGTGTGAGGGTGCTTTGCTGGTGGTCGACGCCAGTCAGGGTGTGGAAGCGCAGACCGTTGCCAATTGCTACACCGCATTGGAACTCGGCGTCGAGGTCGTGCCGGTGCTGAACAAGATGGACTTGCCCAACGCCGACCCGGAAAACGCAAAGTCCGAAATCGAAGACGTGATTGGCATCGACGCGGCCAATGCCATTCCGTGTTCAGCCAAGACCGGTATGGGAATCGACGAAATTCTGGAGGCCGTGGTCGCGCGCATTCCAGCGCCAAAGGGTAACCCTATCGGACCGTTGCGCGCCATGATTGTCGACAGCTGGTTTGACAGCTACGTGGGCGTGGTGATGCTGGTGCGTGTGGTCGATGGGCGTTTGGCTAAGGGGGAGCGCATCAAGATGATGGCCTCGGGCGCGATGTACAACGCCGACAGCCTTGGCGTATTCACGCCTGCGAACGAATCACGCGAATCGCTCGAGGCGGGGGAAGTGGGTTACGTCATCGCCGGCATTCGCGAACTCCAGGCGGCGAAAGTGGGCGACACTATCACCATCATCAAACCCGGCACCGGCGGGGCCGCGTTTACCGCCACCGAGGCGCTGCCAGGCTTCAAGGAAATCCAGCCGCAGGTGTTTGCGGGCCTGTATCCGACCGAGGCCAATCAGTACGAGGGTTTGCGCGACAGTTTGGAAAAACTCAAGCTCAACGATTCGTCACTGCACTATGAACCTGAAGTGTCGCAGGCACTGGGCTTCGGCTTTCGCTGCGGCTTTTTGGGTCTGTTGCACATGGAGATCGTGCAGGAGCGTCTGGAGCGGGAGTTTGACCAGGACCTCATCACCACTGCGCCCAGCGTCGTGTATCAGGTGGTCAAGGCCGACGGCGAAGTTGTGATGGTGGAGAACCCGTCCAAGATGCCGGATCAGGGCCGTACAGAAGAGGTGCGCGAACCCATCGTCACCGTGCATCTGTACATGCCGCAGGAATACGTGGGCGCGGTCATGACGCTGGCGAACCAGAAGCGCGGCGTGCAGATGAACATGGCATATCACGGACGCCAGGTGATGCTCACCTATGAGATGCCTCTGGGCGAGATCGTGCTCGACTTTTTCGACAAACTCAAGTCCGTGAGCCGGGGCTACGCCTCCATGGACTACGAGTTCAAGGAGTACCGGGCCGCCGACGTGGTCAAGGTCGACATTCTGCTCAATGGCGAGAAGGTCGATGCCCTGTCCATCATCGTGCATCGAAGCCAGTCAACCTATCGCGGACGGGCTGTGGTATCCAAGATGCGCGAGATCATTTCGCGCCAGATGTACGACGTGGCGATCCAGGCGGCGATCGGCGCCAACATCATTGCGCGTGAGACAATCAAGGCGCTGCGCAAGAACGTACTCGCCAAGTGTTATGGGGGCGATATATCCCGCAAGCGCAAACTCCTTGAAAAACAAAAAGCAGGCAAGAAACGCATGAAACAAATCGGCTCGGTGGAAGTTCCACAAGAGGCATTCCTGGCCATTTTGCAGGTGGAAGATTGATGCAGGTCCTCACCGCCTTTATCCTGGCCGCATTCGTGGGCTACGGTGTCAGTTGGTACTTCGGTGCGATTGAGGGGAACTTCGCGCTACTGCTGTTTCTGGCGACTGTCGTGACAGGTCTCTACTGGCTGGCTGAGCGCTACTACTTCCTTCCCCAACGGGTTGCTGCTGCGTCCCGACTGGAACAGGAGTCGGGCCAGCGGCGCGCGGAACTCGAGGGGCGTGGCATCATCCAGATTGATGGGGATCTGGCACAGGCGCGAGAGCGGATTCTGATGCAACCGTGGTGGCTGGACTGGACAGCAGGCATGTTCCCGGTGATCGTGGCAGTGTTTTTACTGCGCTCATTTCTGTTCGAACCCTTCAAGATCCCCTCCGGCTCCATGATTCCGACGCTGCTGGTGGGTGACCTGATACTGGTGAATAAGTTCGAGTATGGCCTGCGCCTGCCTGTCATCCATACGAAGATCACACAGGGACATGCGCCCCAGCGCGGCGACGTGATGGTGTTTCGCTATCCGCCTCACCCAAGCGTCGACTACATCAAGCGCGTGGTGGGTGTGGCAGGTGACAAAGTGGCCTACCTGAACAAGCGTTTGACGATCAACGGCAAAGCCATCGAGACGACAGCGTTGCCTGAGTTCCTGGACGAACCGGTGTTGCGGTACTTCAAGCAGTTTGAGGAAACCCTGGGCGACAGGAAGCATCGGCTGATAATTTACGATGAGCGTCCAGCGAGTGTGAGTCCGGAAGACTCAGGATTTGAAAAGCCAAGGGACTGCACCTACTCGATTGAGGGAGTGACTTGCACGGTACCGGTTGGGCACTACTTCATGATGGGGGACAATCGTGACAACTCTCAGGACTCGCGCTATTGGGGTTTCGTGCCTGAAGAAAATATCGTTGGCAAAGCGATTCTCATCTGGATGAACTTTGGTGACATCAGACGTGTCGGCTGGTTCAAGTAGCCAGTGATGGAATTTGTGGAACAAGGGGAAAGTCGATGAAGCTTCAAATCCGGGCGAGACAACGCGGGATGTCTCTGTTCAGCATGCTGTTCGTGGGTGCCGTGCTGGCGGGTGCTGGCGTAGTCGGCGCACAGGTCTTTCCAACCTATCTGGAGTACCTGGCCGTGGGGAAGGCCGTGAACAAGGCCAAGGAAGGAACAACTGTGTCGGAGATTCGCGGCATCTTCGACAAGGCTGCCTCGGTGGATTACATCACTTCGATTACCAGCAAGGAACTCGAGATTAGCAAGGATTCGGATCAGGTCGTCGTCAAATTCGATTATTCGAAGGATATCCATCTGGTGGGACCCGCGTGGCTGGTTCTCAGATACTCCGGACGCTCCAGGTAGCGTGGACGAAGGGCTGATCGCGCTGCAGCGCCGACTGCGGCATGAGTTCAAAGCAGATCAGCTCTTGCTGCGATCCGTCACGCATAGAAGTTTCTCTGCAGATCACAACGAACGACTGGAGTTTCTCGGCGATTCCGTTCTCAATCTGGCGGTGGCCGCACTGCTCTACGAACGTTTGGGTGAAGCACCGGAAGGTGACCTGTCGCGCGTTCGTGCCAATCTTGTCAAACAAGATACGCTGCATGCCCTGGCGGTGTCACTGGGGCTGTCGGATGTGCTGCGTTTGGGCGAGGGGGAATCCCGTTCTGGTGGGCAAAGGCGCCCTTCCATTCTGGCGGACGCGTTGGAGGCCGTCATCGGAGCCGTTTATCTGGACGCCGGGTACGAGGCCGCGCAAGCCCTGGTACATCATTTGTACGAGGCGGTGGAAATCAATCCCCAGATGCAGGCCATTGGTAAAGACCCCAAGACCGAATTGCAGGAGTGGCTGCAGGGGCGCAAGATGAAGCTGCCTCAATACCGTGTGGTAGGCACCTTTGGGGTGGCGCACAAGCAGAGTTTCGACGTGGAATGTGAAATTGAAGAACTTGGTTTGATTGAGCGCGGCATCGGGGGCTCGCGCCGCTCCGGTGAGCAGGCGGCCGCGGCCGCGATGCTGCTCAGACTCCCTTTGAAAGCGTCCGCATGAATGCCATGAATATCGAAGCACCAGACGCGCAACGCTGCGGCACCATCGCCATCGTGGGCAAACCCAATGTGGGCAAGTCCACGCTGCTCAATGCCCTTGTGGGGCAGAAGATCAGCATCACCTCACGCAAGGCGCAAACCACCCGGCATCGCATCACCGGTATGCGCACACTGGGAGTGACGCAGTTTGTGTTTGTGGATACGCCAGGCTTTCAAACGATCCACAACAATGCACTCAACCGCGCGCTGAACAAAACCGTACAAGGTGCCGTCGGCGACGTGGACCTGGTGCTGTTTGTGGTCGAGGCGGGCAGTTTCACGCCGGCAGATGCCCGTGTGCTGGCGCTCATTCAAAAGGGCACTCCCACGCTGCTGGTGGCGAACAAACTGGACAACATTCATCGGCGTGGTGACATTGCGCCCTGGTTGCAGACCATGCAGGAGCGCCACGCCTTTGCCGAGTTCATTCCGATGTCCGCGAAGAACGCCAAGGACGTGGAGCGGCTGTTTGGCATTTGCGAGCGCTACCTGCCCGAGCAACCGTGGATGTACGCCGAGGACGAACTCACGGATCGCAGCGAAAAGTTTTTGGCCGCTGAAATCGTGCGCGAGAAACTGTTCCGACTCACAGGCGACGAGTTGCCCTACACCTCGACCGTCATCATCGACAAGTTCGAGGAAGAACCGCCTGCGCGCAAGGGTCAGAAGCGGCTGCTCAAGATCGCCGCGACGATCGTGGTCGAGCGCGACGGGCACAAGGCCATGATCATCGGCGACAAAGGCGAGCGCATCAAGCGCATGGGCACCGAGGCCCGCGTCGAACTGGAAAAGCTCATGGATGCCAAAGTCTTCATCGAGCTGTGGGTCAAGGTCCGCTCAGGTTGGGCCGACGACGAGGCCCGCGTGCGCAGTTTCGGCTACGAGTCATGATGTCCCCAGGTTCGCCACTGCGTGTGTTTCACTACCCCCCGTGGGGGCGCAAGCCTGCTTGAGGCGGCCCGGCGCTGGCCTAAATGGTGACCACCAAGCGCATTTCCGATGAGCCTGCCTTCGTGCTGCACCGCTACGACTGGAGCGAGTCCAGCCTGATCCTGGACGTGTTCACGCGCCATCATGGTCGCGTGGCATTGGTGGCCAAGGGCGCGAAGCGGCCCAGTTCCAGTTTTCGCCCGATTCTTTTGCCGTTGCAACCGCTGCAGCTGAGCTTCGGTGGCGACACCGAAATCCGCACGCTCAAGGGTGCCGAATGGATGGGCGGCCATGTCATGCCCACGGGTGATGCGCTGCTCTCGGGCTACTACCTGAACGAACTTCTGCTGCGCCTGCTGGCGCGCGACGATCCGCATCCGCGCCTGTTCGACGTCTATGCCGCTGTGGTGCAGGTGCTGGCGTCCGAGCACGGCGAGGCGCTCCAATCGGCGCTGCGCACGTTTGAGCTGCTGCTGCTGCGCGAGATCGGCCTGCTTCCCGCACTCGATGCGCAGACCATGAGTCTGGCGACACTGGACCACACCGGACGCTACATCCTGGTGCCCGAGGGGGGTCTGCGCCAAGCGCACGAAGACGACCGCGCCAGCCTGAGCGGTGCGCAGTGGCTGATGCTGCAGGGCGCCGTGGAAGGTGCCACGCCCTTCACCGCCGCGCTACGCGCATGCGCCGAAGTCATGTCTGAACTCAAGCCGCAATTGCGCACGCTGCTGCACTACCATTGCGGGGTTTCCAACCTGCGTACGCGCCAGATGATGATGGACCTGCAAAGCCTATGACTCAACGTACATCGCTCTCCGTGAACCTGAACAAGGTGGCCTTGGTGCGCAACACCCGGCACCTTGGGATTCCCGCCGTTACGCGCGCTGCGACACTTTGCCTGCAAGCTGGAGTCCAGGGCATCACCGTGCACCCGCGTCCGGACGAGCGCCACATCCGCGCAGCCGATGTGTATGAGTTGTCGGCGTTGCTCAAGGGTTGGCCGGGGCGCGAGTTCAACATTGAAGGAAATCCGCTGCACAACCTCATGCACTTCGTGCGCGAGTTGCGCCCCGATCAGGCGACCTTCGTCCCCGATGGTGAAGGCCAGTTCACCAGTGACCACGGTTGGCGCTTTCCGCAGGATGCCGAAGTTTTGGTGCCCTTGATCGCCGAGGCCAAAGGGCTGGGCGTGCGCGTCAGTCTGTTCATGGACGCTATCCCCGAAGCGATGGCCGCGGCGCGCGCCGTCGGTGCTGATCGGGTCGAGCTCTATACAGAACCCTACGCGCAAAGTTGGGGTACAAATCAACAAGCGGTGCAGTTGAAACGTTTCGCCGCCGCCGCGCGCGCTGCACACGCTGTGGGTTTGGGGGTGAACGCGGGCCACGATCTGAGCCGCGACAACCTGACGACCTTCCTGCGACAAGTCTCTGGAGTGAGCGAGGTCTCCATCGGCCACGCGCTGATCGCGGACGCGCTGGAACTGGGCTACAGCGCCACCGTGCAAGACTATCAACGCTGCATCGACGAGGCCTTTGTTTGATCTACGGCATCGGCACCGACATCTGCGACATCCGCCGCATTCGCGCTTCGTTGGAGCGCCACGGCGAACGCTTCGCAACAAGGATCCTGAGCGATGCCGAGTTCGCACTTTGGCGCTCGCGCAGTCAGCGCTGGCCCGAGCGCGGCGTGCGCTATCTGGCCACGCGCTTCAGCGCCAAGGAAGCCTTCAGCAAAGCCATCGGTCTGGGCCTGCGCATGCCCATGACCTGGCAGGCGTGCGAGATCAGTAACATTGCGAGCGGCAAACCGCAGATCGTGTTGCACGGCGATTTGAAAGTCTGGTTTGACGAGCGGTGTTTGAGCGCCCACGTTTCCATCACTGACGAAACCGATTACGCCGGCAGCTTTGTGGTGGTGGAGCAATCGCTGTTCTCAGCCATCGACAAGGAACAACCATGAATCCCCAAGCCCCCGTCATCATCGACATCGCCGACACCGCCCTGACTGAGGTCGATCGCCGGCGGCTCAAGCATCCGCTCACCGGCGGCATCATCCTGTTTGCGCGAAACTGGCAAGACCGCGCGCAACTCAGTGCGCTTTGCCGCGACATCAAGAAGCAGCGCGCCGATCTGCTCATCTGCGTGGACCATGAAGGCGGACGGGTGCAGCGTTTTACTACCGACGGCTTCACGCATTTGCCTCCCATGAGGGCCCTGGGCGAGTTCTGGTTCAACGACGGCAAGGGCGCCCAGGGGTCTGGTGCGATGCGGGCCAGCAACGCAGCCAGCGCCTGCGGCTACATCCTGGGCGCTGAACTGCGCGCCTGCGGCGTGGATCTGAGCTTCACCCCGGTGCTCGATCTGGACTATGGCGCCTCCGGCGTCATCGGCAACCGCTCCTTCGGGCGCGACCCGCGCGTGGTTAGCGTGCTGGCCAAGAGCCTGATGCACGGGCTGCTGCAGAGCGGCATGGCCAACTGCGGCAAACACTTTCCCGGACACGGCTTCGTCAAGGCCGATTCGCACACCGACATCCCCGTGG
The DNA here is from genome assembly GCA_903832285.1 of uncultured beta proteobacterium. Lineage (GTDB taxonomy): Bacteria > Pseudomonadota > Gammaproteobacteria > Burkholderiales > Burkholderiaceae_C > CAIKVZ01. The sequence goes on from CAILAY010000063.1 coordinate 48,906, forward strand.
ACCCGCGCAGCCTCAAGTCCATCCTGGCCGACGATGCCGCGCCGTACCCATGGCTCAGTACCACGCTCGCCAGCGTCATGCCTGCGCACGTGATCTACCCCAGGGTCGACGCGCGTCCGGCGGGTTTTTCGAGCAAGTGGTTGAACGACATTTTGCGAGGGCAACTCGGCTTTGGCGGCGCCATCTTCAGCGACGACCTGAGCATGGCCGGCGCGCGCGTGCTCGACGGCAAGCCGGTGACTTACACCGAAGGCGCCTTTGCCGCGCTCGGCGCCGGTTGCGACTTGGTGCTGCTGTGCAACCAAAGCCTAAACGGCGGCCTCGCCGTGGACGAATTGCTCGCCGGTTTGACCGAGGCACAACTTAAGGGTCAATGGCAACCGAACGAAGCCAGCGAAGAGCGCCGCCTCGCGCTGCTACCGCGTACACCCGCAATCGAGTGGAACGCGCTGATGGTGCAGGACGCGTATATGCGGGCGCTGGAGTTGATGCCTTGATCGGTCACTTCACCGAACTGTGGCCCCTGTAAATCGACAGTTTCGATCGTCAATGACGCGCCGGACTTCCAGGCAACGGCGGCTTTCGGTTTCATACTGCCATCAGTAAGTCAGTTCCAGTACGACCACATGGTTGTCGGCTGCACTCCATGTTCTGCCCGTCAGTTGCTCGCCATTGAATTCTGCTTTGACCTCGCGGTCAACGGCCTGGGCCAGTTTGATTGTTGAACTGGCAAGACCCGCGCCGGCAGGCGGTATCCCAGGCGGGGGTGCCTTGCCATCGAAGCTCATTTTGTCTCGCTCGGCGTCGAAGTAGCCGCGAGGACGGTTGAAGATCAGGATCGCCTTGACATCACGGTCGGCATCCGATATCCGTTCGGGGCGCAGGTTCACGACCTCGCTGGAGCGCGCGAAGGCGCTGCGGTAGATGTGGGTGACGGCATATCCCGGCGCCGTGACCACGAACTCATAAGCGGCGCCGGCCTTCGCTGTGAACGGGCCCCAGCCGCCATCGATTCCCACCGTCTTGGCATAGGCCGCAGTGCCCACCCGCACGCCACTGCCGGCACCGGTTTCGTAGACAGTCAGTTCGGCACCTACCAGTGGCAGATTGTTGACGATATTGCCCGATTTGGAATCCAGGGGATTGACCCCCATGCCAGTGATGTTGCCGCTCAAGGCGATGCTCGCCTCGGGCGAGACGCCCATCGTCGCGGGAGGTTTGCCCGTGATGAATTCGTAGGCGGCTGCGAAGGCGGCTGGCGAGAACGAAGTCTCACGATGGTCAATCGCCGGGAGCACGACATTCTTCGCACCCTTGAGTTCGGGACCCGCGAAAGTGACGTTGGTGGCCGTTCCCTTGGCGCCGATCCATAGCCCGTCGGCTTGGGCATACTTGTCGTTTCGGTCGCTGCGGATCGTCATCCATTTCACCGGCCCTGTCACTTCATCGCCATTCGAATTCTTGGGTGCGTTCAAAGCGGTGAGGAACGGTCCGGTGCCGGAAAATTCATTGCCCTCTCTGAAGCCCTTGATGGACCATATGCCGTGGTTCGGTGCACCGCCCAGGATGGCGTGCGAGACCGTGGTGTCGCCACCGCCATTCTGGATGTAGTTGCGGATAACAAAGCCACCGCGCGAATTGGAATACAGCACGACCTTGTCGGCGCCGGTTTCACGCCGCACTTTCTCCACTTCAGCCTTGAGATAAGCCATCGCCTGTGCGGTCGAGGTTCTTCCGGCTTGCTCCTTGCTGTCGTCGTCGCGGGCCAGCGGATAGGGCAGTTCAATCGCATGCAGTCGCTTGCTTGGCCAGCCATTGGATTCAAAGCGCCAGATCGTGGTCTGCCAGAGGGCGGCGGTGTCGCCATTGCCGTGCACAAACACGATCGGTGGCGCCTGCTCCATCGAGGGCGAAGTGGCGCAGCCCGCTATCAGCGCCACACTGACGCCGACGCTGAGGAAGAAATATCGACGTGAGTGCATGAAAGTCTCCGGTTGATTGGGTGCTCGCAACTGCAGTTCAGGCAGGATCGCCCACCGCGTGCGGGATGCTACCCGATCCCGCAGATCTGCAGTTGTACCTCACGCGGGCCAGGTGGATCCGTGCTCTGGCACCTGAGCGCGCCAGCCGAGTTCGTGCTGAATGCGTTTGCGTAATTCGTCTGACGGCCCCGGATCGCCGTGCACCACGTACACCTGATCGGGCGCCTTTGGCATGGAGCGCAACCATTGCAGAAGTTGCCTCGCATCCGCGTGGGCCGAAGCCGATTCCAGTTGCACCACATCGGCGTTGACCGCCACGTCCTTGCCGTGAATGCGCGCGCTCTTGCTGCCGCTTGCGAGCGTGGCACCGCGCGTGCCGGGAGGCTGGTAGCCGGTCAGGACCACCATGTTGCGGTGGTCGGGAAGGTACTGCTTCAAGTGGTGCAGCACGCGCCCGCCGGTGGCCATGCCGCTAGCCGCCAGAATCACCATCGGTCCGTGGCGGCTGGCCAACGCACGCGATTCGTCGGGCGTGCGCAGCATGGTGGCGTGCTGTGTCATGGCGTGCACGTCGTGCGAGTTCAGGCGATGCTCGCCCATGTGGTGGGCAAACATTTCGGTGGTGTGGATGGCCATCGGGCTGTCCAGAAAAACGGGCAAGCCACGCGGCACCACGCCATTGGCTTTGAGCAAGCCGATGGCGTGCAGGATGGCCTGGGCGCGCCCCACTGCAAACACGGGTAGCACCGCCACGCCACCGCGCGCGGCGACGCGCTGCAACGCCGGTCCAAGTTCGGCCAGCACATCCTCGCGCGGGTGTTCACGGTCACCGTAGGTCGATTCGATCAGCACCGTGTCGGCGCTGGGTGCGTTCGCGGGCGGGTTCATGATGAGGTCGTCAGGGCGACCCACGTCGCCCGAGAAAAGAATGCGCCTTGCGGCGAGTTCCAGCAAAACACTGCTGGCGCCCAGGACGTGCCCCGCCGACGTGAGAGTGACGCGCCAACCGGGCAGTGGCTCGAAGGCTTTGTTCCAGGCCTGAACCTTGAAGTGCGGCAGGCAGTCCAGCGCGTCCTGGCGCGTGTAAAGGGGCAGGGCGGGTTCATGTTTGGAGAGCTTATGGCGGTTCAAAAACGCCGCGTCTTCTTCCTGGATGTGGCCGCTATCGGGCAACAGGATCCCGCACAGATCGCGCGTGCCGCTGGAACTGTAGACCTTGCCAGTGAAACCCTCGCGCACCAGCAGCGGCAGGTAGCCGCTGTGGTCCAGATGAGCGTGGGTCAGGACCACGGCGCCGATCTTTTCCGGAACCACGGGCAGCGGCAGTCGGTTGCGCAGACGCAATTGCTTGTAGCCCTGGAACAGACCGCAATCCAGCAGCAGACTGTGACCCTCGTGCTGCACCAGGTATTTGGAACCGGTGACGGTGCCGCTGCCGCCGAGGAAGGTGATGTTGACACTCATGGAGAAACCTCCTTGCGCCTGCATCCTATTCCCAAAGCGTCGCGCCGTCGCGCAGAAGAAAGCCGTGAAGTCCTCGCGGACGACACGGCTTGCAGATTTGACGGAACTGGGTCAGCTAAAGAACTTCTTCAAGCGGTCGGTCCAGTTATCGCCGCTGGGCGAGTGCTTGCCGCCGCCCTTTTTGAAGGACTCGTCCAACTCACGCAGCAGCTTGCGCTGGTGCTCGGTGAGCTTCACGGGCGTCTCCACCGTGATGTGACAGTACAGGTCGCCAGGATAGCTGGCGCGCACGCCTTTGATGCCCTTGCCCCGCAGGCGGAACTGCTTGCCGGTTTGCGTGCCTTCCGGGATGTCGATCGATACCTTGCCGGCGAGCGTGGGCACGTCGATTTCGCCGCCCAGCGCCGCCGTGATAAAGCTGACCGGCACCGAGCAATGGATGTCATCGCCATCACGTTCGAAAATGTCATGCTTTTGCATGCGGATTTCGATGTACAGGTCGCCGGCCGGTCCGCCGTTGGTGCCGGGCTCGCCGTTGCCGGTGCTGCGAATGCGCATGCCGTCGTCGATGCCGGCGGGGATTTTGACTTCCAGTGTCTTCTGCTTCTTGAGCTTTCCCTGTCCCTGGCACGCGGTGCAAGGTTCGGGAATGATCTTGCCGCTGCCGCGACACTGCGGACAGGTCTGCTGTACGCTGAAGAAGCCCTGACGCATCTGCACCGTGCCGGCGCCGCCACAGGAGGAACAGGTCTTGGGTTGTGTGCCGACTTTGGCACCGCTGCCGTGACAGGTGCCGCAGGCCTCCCAAGTCGGGATGCGGATCTGCGCATCCTTGCCCCGGGCCGCCTCTTCCAGCGTGACTTCCATCGCGTAGCTCAGGTCGCTGCCGCGATACACCTGGCGCCCGCCACCGGCTCGCCCTCGCTGCTGGCCGAACATGTCGCCGAAGATGTCGCCAAAGGCTTCGGCGAAGCCGCCAAAGCCTTCCGCGCCCGGGCCACCGCGCATATTCGGATCCACGCCGGCGAAGCCATGCTGGTCGTAGGCAGCGCGTTTTTGGGCGTCCGAGAGCATCTCGTAGGCTTCCTTGGCCTCCTTGAATTTGGCCTCGGCGTTGCTGGTCGTGTCGCCCTGATTGCGGTCAGGATGATGCTTCATCGCCAGCTTGCGATAGGCTTTTTTAATCTCTTCATCGGACGCATTTTTCGGCACGCCCAAGGTTTCGTAGTAATCTTTTTTGGCCATCGTCAGCGATCGTCTTTTGTCAGGATATCTACACAAACGCCGCGTGGCCGATCCTGCGGATCATGCCAACGCGGCGCATCAGGGCGCATGCACGCGCCGCTCAACCCTTCTTGACTTCCTTCACCTCGGCATCCACCACGTTGTCGTCGTCGGGTTTGGTGGACGCGGATTGCGCTCCCTGCGCACCCTGCGGGCCCTGGGACGCGGTTGCGCCCTGAGCCGCTTGCTCGGCCGCCTGCTTGGCCTGCTGATCGGCGTACATTTTTTCGCCCAGCTTCTGACTGGCTTCCATCAGCACCGTGGTCTTGGCTTCGATGTCGGCTTTGTCGTCGCCCTTGAGCGCTTCTTCCATGCTCTTGATGGCGACCTCGATCTTTTCCTTTTCTCCCGCGTCCAACTTGTCGCCGTACTCGGTCAGGCTCTTCTTTACGCTATGCACCGTGGCTTCGCCCTGGTTGCGCGCCTGCACCAATTCCAGCTTCTTCTTGTCGTCAGCAGCATTGAGTTCGGCGTCCTTCACCATCTGCTGGATCTCGTCTTCGGTCAGGCCGGAGTTGGCCTTGATGGTGATCTTGTTTTCCTTGCCTGTGCCCTTGTCCTTGGCGCCCACGTGCAGGATGCCGTTGGCATCGATGTCGAACGACACTTCGATCTGCGGTGTGCCGCGCGAGGACGGCGGGATGCCTTCGAGGTTGAACTCACCGAGCAGCTTGTTGCCGGCCGCAATGTCGCGTTCGCCCTGAAACACCTTGATTGTCACAGCTGGCTGGTTGTCTTCGGCAGTCGAGAAGGTCTGTGCAAACTTGGTCGGAATGGTGGTGTTTTTCTTGATCATCTTGGTCATGACCCCACCCATGGTTTCGATGCCCAGCGACAGCGGCGTTACGTCCAGCAGCAGCACGTCCTTGCGGTCGCCCGACAGCACCTGGCCCTGGATCGCAGCGCCCACAGCGACGGCCTCGTCCGGATTCACGTCCTTGCGCGGCTCGCGCCCGAACAGCTCCTTGACCTTCTCCTGCACCTTGGGCATGCGCGACATGCCGCCTACCAGAATCACGTCGTTGATGTCGGCGACGTTCACGCCGGCGTCCTTGATCGCCGTGCGGCAAGGCGCAATCGTGCGCTCGATCAGTTCGTCCACCAGCGACTCCAGCTTGGCGCGCGTGAGCTTGATGTTCAGGTGCTTGGGGCCCGAGGCGTCGGCCGTCACGTAGGGCAGGTTGATGTCGGTCTGCGCGCTGTTGGAGAGTTCAATCTTGGCCTTCTCGGCGGCTTCCTTGAGGCGCTGCAATGCCAACACATCCTTGCCCAGGTCGACGCCCTGATCCTTCTTGAACTCGGCGATGATGTAGTCGATGATGCGCTGGTCAAAGTCCTCGCCGCCGAGGAAGGTGTCGCCGTTGGTGGAGAGCACTTCGAATTGTTTTTCGCCGTCGACGTCGGCGATCTCGATGATGGAGATGTCAAAGGTGCCGCCGCCCAAGTCGTACACGGCGATCTTGCGGTCGCCCTTTTCGTTCTTGTCCAGACCGAATGCCAGAGCCGCCGCCGTGGGTTCGTTGATGATGCGCTTCACGTCCAGACCGGCGATGCGCCCGGCGTCCTTGGTGGCTTGGCGCTGCGCGTCGTTGAAGTAGGCCGGTACGGTGATCACGGCGTCGGTCACGGTCTCGCCCAGATAGTCTTCAGCCGTCTTCTTCATCTTGCGCAGCACGTCGGCGCTTACCTGCTGCGGTGCCATGCGCGTGCCGCGCACCTCGACCCACGCGTCGCCGTTGTCTGCAGCAGCGATCTTGTAGGGCATCAGGTCGATGTCCTTTTGCACTTCCTTTTCGCTGAACTTGCGACCGATCAGGCGCTTCACGGCGTACAGCGTGTTCTTGGGGTTGGTCACGGCCTGCCGCTTGGCCGATGCGCCCACCAGTACTTCGCCATCTTCCTGATAGGCGATGATGGAAGGCGTGGTGCGAGCACCCTCGGAATTCTCGATCACGCGGGCGGTGTTGCCCTCCATGATGGCCACGCAGCTGTTGGTGGTACCGAGGTCGATGCCGATGATTCTTCCCATGATTTTCTCCTGCAAACTAAGTAATTGAGATGCTGACTACGTGTGGACCCGCTCAGCCGTTTCAAGGGCCGGGCAAACCCTGGCGCTATTTGGGCGCCGTGACCGTGACCAGGGCGGGACGCAGCACCCGCTCTGCGATGGAATAGCCCTTTTGCAGGACCGACACCACCGTGTTGGCTTCCTGCTCGGCCGGGACCACGCTGATGGCCTGGTGCTGGTGCGGATCAAATTTGGTGCCGGCGGGCGGATTGATGGCGATCACCTTGTTGCGCTCCAAGGCGGCAACGAGCTGGCGCAGCGTGGCCACAGCGCCCTCGCGAATCTGCTCGGCAGTGGCGTCGGCAATGGCCAGTCCGGCCTCAAGGCTGTCCGCCACTGGCAGCAAACTCTCGGCGAAATTTTCCACACCAAACTTGCGCGCCCTGGATACCTCCTCTTCAGCGCGGCGACGTGCATTTTCGGCGTCGGCCTTGGCGCGCAGATACTGGTCTGCAAGCTCGGCACTCTTGGCCTTCAAAGTGGCCAGTTCGGCCTGTGCCTGGGCTAGCGCATCGGAGTCGTTGGCCGCCATCGCAGCCTCCTGCTCTTCGGGGCTGACGTAGTCGCCAAGTGGCGCGCTTTCGGGGGGATTCTTGGTGTCAGTCATACGGGTGTGTGCAAGGTAAAGCCAATCGATGCGCCCCATCTGGGGCCCGGCAAGCGCATTTCAAGGGCTGAACTTCAGCCCTTGACACCCAGCAGTTCAACGTCGAACTTGAGCGTGGCGTTGGGCGGAATCACGCCACCGGCGCCGCGTGCACCATAGCCCAGCGCGGGGGGAATGATGAGCGTGCGCGCGCCGCCGATCTGCATGCCGGCCACGCCCTCGTCCCAGCCCCGGATCACCATGCCTGCACCGAGCGAGAATTCGAATGCATCATTGCGGTCCTTGCTGGAATCGAACTTGGCGCCCTGCACGCCGTCCTGATAAAGCCAGCCCGTGTAGTGCACGCTCACGTACTGGCCCTGTTGTGCGGTCGCGCCCTCGCCCATGATCGTGTCTTCGTATTGCAGTCCGGATGCGGTAGTAATCATGTGGATTCTTTGCTATGAAAAAAGTAGCTTGTGATGCGCGACCGCAGGCTGCGATGCGCGTGGATAGCCCGAAATTATGCCAGCAGCGGCGGTGTCGGAGCGCTTTGGCACAATGCGGCGACACCCACAGGGAATCCATATGACTGTCCGCGCCATCCTGAAAATGGGCGACCCGCGCTTGCTGCGGGTGGCCAAAACCGTGACCGAGTTCGACACCGACGAACTGCACCTTTTGATCACCGATATGCTCGATACCATGCGGGCAGCCAGCGGCGTGGGTTTGGCCGCTCCGCAGATCGGTGTGGACTTGCAGGTCGTGATTTTCGGCACGGGTGAGCCCAGCGCGCGCTATCCGGACGCGCCGCCCGTGCCCAGGACGGTGCTGGTCAATCCGAACATTACGCCACTGCCGCGTTCCGGTACGGACCCAATGCTGGCCGAAGAGGAAGATTGGGAGGGTTGTCTATCGGTGCCAGGCCTGCGCGGGCTGGTGCCGCGCTTTGCACGGATCCGTTATGCCGGGCGCGATCAGTACGGGGATACCCTTGATCGCACCGTGGATGGTTTTCACGCCCGGGTGGTGCAGCATGAATGCGACCACCTGATCGGCAGGCTTTACCCCACGCGTATGCGCGACCTCACGCGCTTTGGCTTCACCGATGTGATGTTCCCGGGGGTGGAGGTAGAGGAAGACTGATTAAGGCAGTTCGCACCCCGATTTCTGCATTCCGTCATCCGGTCCTTGGCGACGGCAGGCGCACTGCGTATTCTTGCGAGCAACAAGGCGTTGACGGTCTTGCCTTTTTTGTCCCATTCCACAGGTCCAACCATGTTCAAACCACTAAGTCTGCTGATCTTCAAAACCCCCTGGTGGGCCATGCTGTTGGGGGGGGTCGTCATTTTGCTGACGCTGGTGATGTTCGCCCTGCCGTTTCAGGTGCTGCGTTTGACCGGACACGCGGACACGCCTCAGGAGAAGAGGGCGATTCAGTTCGAGATCAATCAGGCTTTCAAGGACGGCGGTTTGAGTGTGGCCGAGCACATCGTCGGCGCCATGAAGGACCGCTCCCAGGATCCGGACCGAAAGCGCGAATTGGAGCGCGCCCTGGCCGAAATCGAACGCGCCCGCAATGAAGTGAGCAGCGCCGGTGATGAAGCTGCTCAAGGGGTGCGGGAGGCTGCCGATGAGGCGCTGGGCACTGCCGAGGACGCGGCGCAGGAAGCACTGGATGTGGCACAGCAAGCGCGCCAAACGATCGAGGAATCCAGGGAGGATGCACTGCAGCGTTTGCGTGGCAAGGGTTTGGACGTGGCCGCAACAGAGCGTTCACTGGATGACTTGTTGCACGGCGCCAGGGAGAAGGAGGCCGCGGCCCAGAAGGCGTTGGACGACGTGCGGTTATCGAGAGAACGCCTTCAACAGGAGGCTCCCAAACGGCAGGAGACGACGATTCGACTTCAAATCCCGGCGAGCGGGGCAACGGACCTCCAGGTGGGAGTTCCGTTACCACCGAATGCGGCCGAGCCAGCATTGCAGCCGCAGGTGCGCAACAGCATTCACAGCGCCGTGGCCGGCGACATGTGGCGCGTTGGCGTGGGATCGGTGCTGATCCTGATCTTCATTCCACTTTTCGTGATGGTCTTGATTGCGAAGTTTTTCATCGACCGCTCGCACCGCGCGTTGGCCTTTGCCGAGGAGAAGGAGGAAGAGGCACAACTCAGCGACATGCGCCGACAAATGACCGAGGCGCGGTTGCAGGCGCTGCAGGCGCAAGTGGAGCCGCATTTCCTGTACAACACGCTGGCAAACGTGCAGGCGCTGACCGAGGTCGATCCGCCTGCAGCAAATCAGTTGGTGGGGCATTTGATCGCCTACCTGCGCGCGGCACTGCCCAAGATGCGCGAGAGCACCTCCACGGTGGGACAGGAGATCGAGCGTGTGCGTGCCTACCTGAACATATTGAAGATGCGCATGGGCGAGCGGCTGGCGTTTGACATCCAGGTGTCAGACGATCTCCTGGCGCTGCCGTTTCCTCCCATGATGCTGCCCAGCCTGGTCGAGAACGCCATCAAGCACGGCCTGGAGCCACGGCGCGAAGGCGGCCGCATCGACCTGCTGGTGACGCGCGAACTGCGCGACGGCCAGGACCGCTTGCTGCTGCAGGTCAAGGACACCGGAGCAGGTCTGTCGGAGCAGAGTGTCCAGGCTGGCGGCGGCGTGGGTTTAAGCAATCTGCGCGAACGCCTGCTTGCGCTTTACGGTGCCGAAGGGCGTTTTTCCCTGGCAGCCAACACACCTTGCGGTGCCGTCGCCACACTGGATATTCCGGCGCAACCCCGCACCGCAGCAACCGTCGCCCCCGGGGTCGATGGCGCCCACACGAAGGGTGTTGAGCCGAATCGCAGCGGCTGGCGCCGGGTTGTGAATGTCACCCGCAAGACGCATGGCATGTGGGCGACGGTGGTGTCGCGCACCTTCATCATTCTGATGTTGCTGCTGGTGGTGGGATTCTTTCTCGGGCTGGTGGGGCTGTTCACGGGCTGGCTGCCGGTGGAGGTCAACCAGTTCCGGCTGGATGGACTTGAAGGCATGGCCGTGGGTTCGCTGGGACTGTTGATCGCGTTTGGCGTACTGGCGCTGGTCATCGGTCTGCTGGTGCTGCTGCTGTATGGCATGGGTTTCCTGTTCGCGGGCTTGCTGCTTTTCATTCCGACGGTGATACTCATTTCGATTTTCCCCGTTCTGTCACCGCTGATTCTGGTTGGATTGGTGATCTACTGGTTCTCGTGGAGGCGGCGGAAGAATTCCATGAACCGCAACAGCAAGGGGTTTTGACACATGACATTGCGCGCCATCATTGCCGAGGACGAACCGATACTTCGAGCCCAACTCAAGTCCAAATTGGCCAGGCTTTGGCCTGAACTGCAGATCGTCGCCGACGTGGGCGACGGCGAAGCCGCCCTGGAAGCGATCGACGCGCATCGGCCGGAGCTGGCATTTCTGGACATCCGCATGCCCGAGATGACGGGCGTGGAAGTGGCGCGCAGCATCGCTGCCAACCCTGATCTGAAGTGCCATGTGGTGTTCGTCACTGCCTTCGATCAGTACGCTGTCGAGGCCTTTCAAACCGGCGCTGCGGACTATCTGCTCAAGCCCTATAGCGACGATCGGCTTGGACTCACGGTGCAGCGACTCAAGGATCGGCTTGCGCAACAACCTGCGGCCCCGCAGGACCTGCAGGCGCTGGTGGCACAAATCAGCGCGCAACTCAAACCCGAGGCTGAGCCGCTGCGCTGGATCAAGGCCAGCGTGGGCAACCATCTGCGACTGATACCGATTGACGAAGTGCTGTTCTTTCAGTCAGACGAAAAGTACACACTGGTTGCGACCCGGGAGTTGGACGCCTTGATCCGCACTCCCATCAAGGAATTACTCGAAGGCGTGGACACGGCAAGGTTCTGGCAGATCCACAGGTCCACCATTGTGAATGCCAGTGCGATCGAAGTCGTCACGCGCGACCTGCGCGGCCAGGCCTCGGTGCGGGTGAAGGGACGCAAGGAAAACTTGAGCGTGAGTCGGCCTTTTTCGCATCTGTTCAAGCAGATGTGAGACGGCACGCTGGCGCACAAGGACGCAGGTTCCGTTCGTTCAAGCCGATCCCTTCACCTCATAGAACCGAATCGCATTTCGTCCGGCATGTTTGGCCTGGTACATGGCCGCGTCGGCCCATTTGACGATGTCATCCTGATTGGCTTCGTGGTCCATCGCCAGCGCTACACCGATGCTCACGGTGCAATGATGTTGCGCCATTGCATCGGCTTTGCCGCGTTGCGTGATCGTCAACAGATAGGGTTCAGCCAGGCTGGCGCGGATCTTTTCTGCAACCGCGCTGACTTGGGAAGTGGCCACCCCGATTGCCGCATCGAGTTCACCCAATATCACGGCAAACTCGTCGCCCCCGAATCGGGCGACGGTGTCGATGTCGCGCACACTGCGTTTCAATCGATTTGACGCCTCAATGAGCAGCAGGTCACCGGCCATGTGCCCATGCTTGTCATTGAGTGGTTTGAAGTTGTCCAGGTCAAGAACCATTACCGCGAAATAGGTGCCACTGCGCCGACTGGATGCCATCGTCTGGCTTAGGCGATCCTCCATCAGGCGACGGTTGGCCAATTGGGTCAGCGGATCGTAATACGCCAGTTCTGCTGAACGTTGACTGCTCAGCAACCACCAAGTCAGGGCGCATGCCAACAGCGTGGCGATGGTCGCCGCCAGCATCACCCGCTGCTGCAATCCCTCGATCGATTCGAATGCTTCACTAGTTGGCACTGAAACCACTGTGCGCCATCCCGAAACGGGAATGGTGACACCCGAATTCATCACTTCCACACCCCTGGCGTTGACAAAGATATCCGTGCCTTCGTAACCACCGAGCATGCGGTCCATGGCCGGAATGACCCCGCTCGCGGGGAGTGTCTCCATGACCCGCCGCTTGTCAGATGCCGTAATGACAAGCCGGTACTGCGGCGCAATCAGGAGGTAACCACCGGTCTTGCCGTATCGTCCCACCGCAAGTTTGTCCAGGAAGTTCGGAAGACCCAGATTTACTGTCCCGGCAATGGACCCGATGACCGCACCCTTCGCATTGTGAATGGGCACCACGATGCTGAAAATGGGCGCTTTCAAGGTTTTTCCCATGTTGGGCCGACCAATCACGGATTTCCCCTCTTTGAGCGGAATACTGATGGACTCTCGGTCCATATAGTTCGTGCCCACCCGACCAGGGACAACTGGGAAATCGGCGAGTGCCGTGCCGTCGGCCCCGGTGATGAAAACCCCGCCGTTGAATACCTGGGGAAGAAAAGTGCGTTCTTGCAAGAAGGTCTGCAAGCCCGCAGCACTCGGCAAGATCTCCGCTCTCAACCGCCCAGAGACGGTAGTCAGCACGTTCAGCCGGTCCTGCAATTCGCCGTTGACCTGAGTGGCAATGATTGAGGCTGTCGAAAACTGCTGATCGCCCAACGTGCGCCGCAAGTCTTCGCGCATTGCCTGACTGGTGTAGAGGGTGACAAACCAGATGCATGCCAGGGCGACCCCCAACAGAGACACAGTCAGTTTGAATTGGGGCTGTCGGCCCTGATAAGCGTCGTGAGTCATTGGCTTCCTCCCGCGCGGCTGATGAGAAACTGATCCGGCAATTTCAATGATTCGCGTGTGAATTCTATGTGGGATCGCCTTGCGTGTAAGTTAAATCCGAAAGTAGCGGCGTTGCAATGGGGTTGTGACGGCGAGGCAATAGCTGCGCTCGCCGGTCTTTCCGCGTCTCCCCGGAGTGCTTCGTGGTTGTCACAAGCGACTTCGCTACTGCGGGCGGGCGCGATAAAAGTGCAGCGGCTGGCTCGGATCATGTCCGATGTTGCCTTTGATTACTGACGCCTTCGCCTTGCCCACCACGTGCATCTCGCATGGTTTGCAGTCGAAGCGCAGCGTGAGCTTTTCGCGTCCGTTGATGAGTGTCAGCGGCTCAGCCTTGACCGTGCCTTGCACCCCGGTCACGCCTTTCGCCTGCTTGGGGCACAGGCTGAGAGAAAAGCGCACACAGTGCTTGGTGATCATCAGACTGACCTCGCCCAATTCCTCGTGGCTCTCATATGCCGCGGCGATCAACTTCACGCCGTGCCTGGCGTAGAAGTCGTGCGCCTTGTGGTTGTAGACGTTGGCCAGATAACTCAGTGTGTCTTCGGGATAGACGGCGGGCGGTTCCACCGGCGTGGCGCGGGCCGGACAAGCATAGGCGAGGGCGCGCGCCTGCTGCAGGCGTTGCACGGCATCCCGGCGCAGCGTGTTCAAGGTGGAGACCTGAACAAACCAGGGTTGCGACAGGTTCAGGCTGACGTGCGTTTGCGCATCGGGTAGTGCGAACTCGGTGTTGCCGAATCGTGACAACTGGCTGCGCAAATGTGACGTCACTTGCTTCGCGTCCTTGGCCAATTCCTTCGGCGTGTCGATTTGCGCGCTGGCGCTGCATCCGTCTTCGTCGGTCAGTGTCAGCGACAGTCCGCTGGGCGTGTCGCTCAAATTCGCCCAGAGGTGAATCAGGCGCTCACTGGATTTCTTCTCGATCATTCGCACCCAGTTCATGTCGCGATTGCGATTGACTTCGGTGCCGGCGCGCAGGTCCTTGAAGCCCGACATGGGGTCCTTCGGAAAGACGCGCCAGACTATTTTCTTGCGTGTGCGCTCGGCGGTGTTGATGGCCAGTCCGATCAACTCCTTCTGCAAGTCGTAATAGCAAAGCCCGTCACCGTTGTGCAGTTCTGTCTCGGCGGAAGTGGTTTCCAACTCGACCCAATCGGCTCCAACACGCGTGACAAAACCAATCGCCTGGCCCGGATTTTTCGGCGTGTCGAAAGCGCCGATGTCCTGCTGACGGCCCTGCACAAAGTAGTCGGTGAACTCGCGGTTGAAGTTCTGGTTCGGGTCGGGGGTGAAGCTGAAGCGGGTGTGTCCGCTGGAGGCGTGCGCCAGGTCAGGGCGCTGCTCCAGCAACTGGTTCAGCAGCGTGCGGTAATGTGCCGTGATGTTCTTCACATAGGCCAGATCCTTGTAGCGGCCTTCGATCTTGAAGCTGCGGATGCCGACGTCCACGAGCGCTGCGATGTTGGCGCTCTGGTTGTTGTCCTTCATCGAGAGCACGTGCTTGTCGTGCGCCACAAAACGCCCCTTTGCGTCGGTTACCTGATACGGCAAACGGCAGGCTTGCGAGCAGTCGCCGCGGTTCGCGCTGCGCCCCGTGTGGGCGTGGCTGATGTAGCACTGGCCGCTGTAGGCCACGCACAGCGCGCCATGCACAAAGAATTCCAGCGTGCAGCGTTCAGCGTCGGTGGCGGCGCGTACGGTGCGGATCTGGCCCAGTGTCAACTCGCGTGCCAGCACGATTTGCGACAGGCCAACGTCCTGCAGAAAGCGCGCCTTCTCGGGCGTGCGGATGTCGGTCTGTGTGCTGGCGTGCAACTGGATGGGTGGCAGGTCCAGTTCCAGCAGGCCCATGTCCTGGATGATGAGCGCGTCCACGCCTGCGTCGTAGAGTTGCCAGGCGAGCTTGCGTGCCGGCTCCAGTTCGTCGTCGCGCAGGATGGTGTTGAGAGTGACGAAAATGCGGCTGTGGAAGCGGTGCGCGTGCTGCACCAGGCGCGCGATATCGGACACCGAGTTGTCGGCACTGGAGCGCGCGCCAAAGGACGGACCACCGATGTAGACGGCATCGGCGCCGTGGTTCAGCGCGGCGATACCGATGTCGGCGTCGCGCGCCGGCGCCAGTAATTCAAGCTGATGCGGCAACATGATCAGGCCGCGTGCCGGGCCACCCCAAGGAAGGCCTGCGCCCCGTCGGGGTGCAGCGGCGACACAAAGTGCGCAGTGTGGCGGTAGTCATTTTTAGCCTTGTGCTACCGGACGACTGGAGTCGTTGCACCACTCGCTCCAACTGCCTGCGTACAAGGATGTTGCGCCCAGGCCGGCGACTTCCATCGCCAGCAGATTGGGCACGGCGCTGACGCCGCTGCCGCAGTAATGCACCACTGTGGAGGGGTTGCGCCCGGCCAGCAGACGCTCGAACTCGGCGCGCAATTGTGCTGCCGGCTTGAACTTTCCGTCGGCACCGGTGTTCAGTCCAAAGGGCCGATTCAGTGCGCCCGGGATATGGCCTGCCACCGGGTCCAGTGGTTCGACCTCGCCGCGAAAGCGCGGTTCGCCGCGGGCGTCGATCAGGGTTTGAGTGGGGCGCCCCAATTGTTGCGCCACGCCAGCCGTGGTGGCCAGCGCGCGCAGTTCAGGCTGCAACGCAAAGTTGGATGGCGTTGGCGCCGGTTCGGTGCCAACAGCGACTGCGCCGCCTGCCGCCTGCCAGGCCTGCAAGCCACCATCCAGCACCGCCACGGCGTCATGGCCGGCCCACTTGAGCATCCACCACAGGCGGGCGCAATAGAGGGCACTCTGCCGGTCATAGACCACGGCCTGCATATCGCTGGCAAAGCCAACGCTCTTCAGCCAGGCCGAAAATTCTTCTCGCGAAGGCAGGGGGTGGCGCCCGCCCGAGGCCGCCGTCGCGTCGTCGCTGGCGCTCAAGACCGTGTCCAGATGCGCGAAGACCGCTCCCGGAATATGGCCTTCTCGGTACTGCTGTTCGCCTGCGACAGGATTCATCAGGTCGAAGCTGGCGTCGAACACGCACAGTGGGCGGCCTGCCTGCATGAGAGAAAGCAATTGTTCTGCGGAGATCAAGGTCTTGAAAGTGTTCATGAAAATTCTCGGTTGCGGGTGAAGCGGGGTTTCAATGTTCCTCGGCAGGTGTGTCTGGCAGGACTCGCGTGCGCAAAGCGGTGGCGGCAATGCCGCTGGCCACCACCAGAACCATTCCCAGCCAGCCGATGATCGGGATCTGGTCGCCGAACAACACCAGGCTGTAGATGGCGGCGAAGACAATGCCAGAGTATTGCAAGTTGGCCACCACCAGCGTGGCTCCCTGGTTGTAGGCGCGGGTCATGCACCATTGTCCCAGCGAGGCCAGCAATCCAATGGGAACGAGCCAGGCAGCGGCCTGCCAGGACACCTGTTCCCAGGGGGAAAACCCGGTGAACAACAGGCCCGCCGCGCCGGCGATGGCTGAAGCCAGGGAAAAGTAAAAGACCGTACGGTCTTCGGGTTCACCCACGCGGCCCAGAGCCGTGACCTGCAGGTAGGCCAGCGCCGTTGCGATGCCCGAGAACAGTCCAATGAGTCCGGCGAATAGCTGGCCCTGGTCGATGGTCGGGCGCAGCATCAGCACTACGCCAACAAACCCCGAGAGTACCGTGACCAGCAGTGGCCCCTGGCGCTGAGCTATTCCTGCCTGGCCGTAGAACATCGCACCGCCTACGATAAAGGCAGCGATCCAGATGCCGCTCATGTAGTTCAGGGTCATGGCCGTGGCCAGGGGCAGGTGGGCAATGGCGTAGAACCAGGCACCCAGCGCCAGCACGCCCACAAGCGCACGCCATGCATGCATCACGGGAACGGGGGTGCGCAAAGTTCCCCGACGTGACCACACGACGATCGCCATGAACACGATGCTTACGAGACCCCGGTAAAAGATCAACTCGACCGTGTTGAAGCTCGTCGAAGCGATCTTGATGCCTACCGCCATGGTGGCAAAGAAGAATGACGCCAGGATCATCCAGAGGGCTTGCATGAGGCGTTCACGCCGGATCCATGGCGGCGCGGTACCACTCATGAAACTGCTGCATCCCGTCTTCCATCGGGCTTTGGTATGGGCCAACTTCGTTGTCGCCGCGCGCCAGCAGCGCCTTGCGACCGGCGTCCATGCGCTCGCCGATCTCATCGTCCTCGATGCAGGTTTCCATGTAGGCCGCCTGCTGCGCTTCGACAAATTCACGCTCGAACGCGACGATTTCTTCCGGGTAGTAGAACTCCACCTGGTTCAATGTCCGATCCGGGCTGATGGGATGCAGCGTGGACACCGTGAGCACGTGCGGATACCACTCCAGCATGATGTGCGGGTAGTAGGTGAGCCAGATCGCGCCACGTTGAGGTGGCTGACCGTTGCGGTACTTCAGCAGCGCGTCCTGCCAGCGCTGGTACACGGGCGAGCCGGGCCGCGCGAAATCCCTCGACACGCCCACAGTCTGCACCGAATAGTTTTCCTTGAATTCCCAGTGCAGATCGTCGCAGGTGACGAAATGGCCCAGGCCGGGGTGAAAGGGTCCCACGTGGTAGTCCTCAAGGTAGACCTCGATGAAGGTCTTCCAGTTGTACTTGCACTCGTGCAGTTCGACACGGTCCAGCGCGAAGCCGGAAAAGTCCAGTTCGGCGCGCGGCCCCATACCGGCCAGATCGGCGGCGATGTCGCGCCCGTTGTCTTCAAACAGCAGGCCGTTCCATTCGCGCAGGGTGTAGTTGTTCAAGTTCAGGCAGGGGTCGTGAGCGAAGTGCGGCGCCCCCAGCAACTGCCCATTGGGTTGGTAGGTCCAGCGGTGCAGGGGGCACACGATGTTGCCGCCGGCGCTGCCCTTTTGCGTGTCGTGCAGGGAGCCGCGGCCCTTGAGCATGATCGCCTGACGATGCCGGCACACGTTGGAGACGAGCTCCACGCCCTTGTCGGTGCGCACCAGGGCCCGGCCTTCGCCCTCCTGGGGCAGGGCGTAGTAATCGCCCACGTGGGGCACGGCGAGCTGATGCCCCACGTAACGCGGCCCCTGCGTGAATACACGCTGCAGCTCACGCTGGAACAGCGCTTCGTCAAAGTAGCTTGAAACTGGTAGTTGGCTTGCGGCCTGCTGCAGTTGAAGACTTAAATCAGACATGGTTGTCTTGACCTAGAGGCTCCCCCTATGAAGGGGCAGGTAGGCGCCGTGGCGCGGGAAAATGGAGCCGGTGCTTGTCGGCGGGGCGGTGGATTGTACCCGCTGGGGTGGCCCGTTTGACGCTGGCCTGCGCTGCGCTGGCAGCATCGCAAGGGTTATGCGCAGCGCCCGCCATGCCCCGGCTCTGGCACAGCGCCTAAAATCAGACCTTTATTGGAAACGAGTTCATGGCCAAGGTGTCCACATCCACTGCCGAGCACGCGCATGGCGCAGCCAATCCTGTGAGCTACGAGGCCGCGCTGCAGGAACTGGAACAACTGGTGGCCCAACTGGAATCGGGTCAGATGCCTCTGGAGCAGCTGCTCAGCGGTTATCAGCGCGGCGCCCAGCTGTTGGGTTTTTGCCGCGACAAGCTCACTGCCGTGGAAGACCAGATCAAGGTGCTGGACGAGTCTGGTCTGAAAACATGGACACAGGATTGATGGCGGCAGCCGACTTCGACTTCAACGGCTGGAGCGCGGCGGGCCTGCTGCAGGTGGAACAGGCGCTTGAGCGCTGGGTTGCGCCGGATGCAGGTTCCGCACTGGAGCAGGCCATGCGCTACGCTGTGCTTGACGGCGGCAAGCGGCTGCGTCCCCTGCTGGTGCTGGCGGCGAGTGAAGCCGCAGGCGCAGGTCGCGATCCCGCATTGCGCGTCCCGAGCCGGCAAGCGTCTGTCCGTGCTGCATGCGCCGTTGAGTTGATCCATGCCTATTCACTGGTGCACGACGACATGCCGTCTATGGACAACGATGTGCTGCGCCGTGGAAAGCCCACCGTGCACGTGCAGTTCGGCGAGGCCCTGGCGCTGCTGGCGGGCGATGCGCTGCAGGCATTGGCCTTTGAGTTGCTGGCGCCGGCAGATGGCAGCGTGAGCGGTGACGTGGTGGCGCAGTTGTGCCGATTGCTGGCGCGCGCTGCCGGTTATCAGGGCATGGCCGGCGGCCAGGCCATCGATCTGGCGAGTGTGGGCTGCGCGCTCACGCAGCAACAATTGCAGGCCATGCACCGGCTCAAGACGGGCGCCCTGCTGCAGGCCAGCGTCATGATGGGCGCGGCTTGCGCAACGCCATGGGACCACGACAGCACAAGCTCAGCGCTCGCCGACTACGGCGCAGCCTTGGGCCTGGCCTTTCAGGTGGTGGACGATATTCTGGATGTGACTTCAGACTCTGCCACGCTGGGCAAGACAGCAGGCAAGGACATCGCCCACGACAAACCCACCTATGTCTCGCTGCTCGGCCTGGCGGGCGCGCGGGATTATGCCGACACCTTGCATCGGCAGGCGCTGCGTTCGCTTGGGGAAAGCGGTCTGTCTGAAACCCACGCTCTCGCGGCATTGGCCGACCGGGTGGTGAACCGCGAAAAATGACAATGACCTCACTGCTCGAAACCATCAACGATCCGAACGACCTGCGCCAGTTGCCACGGCCACAGCTGAAGACGCTGGCCGACGAACTGCGCAGCTTTCTGCTGGAAAGCGTAGCCAAGACCGGTGGCCACCTGAGCTCCAACCTGGGCACGGTCGAGCTCACCATAGCGCTGCATGCGGTGTTCAACACCCCCTACGACCGACTGGTTTGGGACGTGGGCCATCAAACGTATCCGCACAAGATCCTCACGGGTCGCCGTGCGCGCATGGGAACGCTGCGGCAGCAAGGCGGCCTGAGTGGTTTTCCGCAGCGCGCCGAGAGCGAATACGACGCCTTCGGCACGGCACATTCCAGCACCTCCATTTCGGCTGCCCTGGGCATGGCCCTGGCGGCGCGCATCAAGGGTGAAAACCGCAACGCTGTGGCCATCATCGGCGACGGCGCCATGACCGCAGGCGAAGCGTTCGAAGCGCTGAACAATGCCGGCGTGGCGGACTGCCAGTTGCTGGTGGTGCTCAACGATAACGACATGAGCATCAGTCCGCCGGTGGGCGCGCTTAACCGTTACCTGGCGCAGCTCATGAGCGGCCAGTTCTACGCTGCGGCGAAGAACGTTGGCAAGCAGGTGCTCAAGGGCGCGCCGCCGTTGTTCGAGTTGGCCAAGCGGCTGGAACAGCAGGCCAAAGGCATGGTGGTGCCGGCCACGCTGTTCGAAAAGTTCGGTTTCAACTACATCGGTCCGATTGATGGCCACGACCTGGACTCACTCATCCCCACGCTGGAAAACATCAAGCACCTGATGGCGCAGCGCTCGGGTCCGCAGTTCCTGCACGTGGTGACGAAGAAGGGTCAGGGCTACCATCTGGCCGAGGCCGATCCGGTGGCCTACCACGGGCCGGGAAAGTTCGATCCGGCAGTGGGTCTGAAGACGCCGACAGCCCAGCCTCAAACCAGTTTCACGCAGGTGTTCGGCCAATGGTTATGCGACATGGCCGAGAAGGATACGCGGCTGATCGGCATCACGCCCGCGATGCGTGAAGGCTCCGGCATGGTGGAGTTCGAACGCCGTTTTCCGGGTCGCTATTTCGATGTGGGGATTGCCGAGCAGCACGCTGTCACCTTCGCTGCCGGCCTGGCCTGCGAAGGTTTCAAACCCGTGGTTGCGATCTATTCGACCTTTCTGCAGCGGGCCTACGATCAGCTGATTCACGACGTGGCGATACAGAACCTGCCGGTGGTGTTTGCCCTGGATCGCGCGGGTCTCGTGGGCGCCGATGGTGCGACGCACGCCGGCGCCTACGATATCGCCTATCTGCGCTGCATTCCCAACATGAGCGTGGCCTGCCCGGCAGATGAAAACGAGTGCCGCCAACTTCTGAGCACGGCGTTTGCGCAGGAGCATCCGGTGGCCGTGCGCTATCCGCGTGGCGCTGGCGTCGGCGTGCCGGTGCAGACCGGCCTGGAAGTTCTGCCCTACGGCAAGGGCGAACTGCGCCGCGAGGGAAAAGGCATCGCCATTCTGGCGTTTGGGCCCTTGCTGCATCCGGCTCTGGGAGCTGCCGAGGAACTCAACGCAACTGTGGTCAACATGCGCTGGGCCAAGCCGCTGGATACCGCGCTGCTGTTGCGCGTGGCGCAGGCGCATGAGGTGCTCGTGACGGTGGAGGACGGCTGCGTCATGGGAGGCGCGGGCAGCGCGGTGGCCGAAGCCCTGAATCAGGCCGGCGTGCTGCGCCCGTTGTTGCAACTCGGGTTTCCCGATATCTTCATCGAACACGGCGACCCGGTGCGATTGATGACGCAACAGGGCCTGGACGCAGCCGGCATCGAGATGTCGATTCGGCGGCGTTTTTCCAACCTTTAGGCAGAGACGCTGCAGTCAATGCGTCAAGGGTTAACCCGCAGCGAAGGCGCTACCCACGATTCCTACAATGGACGCTGACCATCGTCAGTTCGGGTGCTCCTGAAACATCAGCCTGGCCGGCCAGTTCAATCAACCTTCGGAGAGAAATATGGATCGTCGTTCCCTTATCAAAAATGCCGGTATCGCCGGTGTGCTCGCAGCCGGCGTAGCGCCTGCAGCGCATGCGCAGGCCGCCAGTGTGCGCTGGCGCCTAGCATCAAGTTTCCCCAAGTCGCTGGACACGATCTTTGGCGGTGCTGAGGTCTTCGCCAAGAAGGTCGGTGAAATGTCGGGTGGCAAGTTCGTCATCTCGACCCACGCAGCCGGTGAACTGATGCCGGCATTTGGCGTGGTGGACGGCGTGCAGAACGCCACCGTGGAATGCGCTCATACCTGCGCCTACTACTTCTTCGGCAAGGACGAAACCTTTGCGCTGGGCTGCGCCGTACCTTTTGGCCTGAACAGCCGCCAGATGACCGCCTGGATGTACGAAGGCAATGGCGGCAAGCTGATGCGCGACTTCTACAAGGGCTTCAACATCATCAACTTCCCGATGGGCAACACCGGTTGCCAGATGGGTGGCTGGTACCGCAAGGAGATCAAGTCGGTCAAGGACATCAAGGGACTGAAATTCCGAGTTGGCGGCTTTGCCGGCAAGGTGATTGCGCGCATGGGCGGCGTCCCGCAAAACATCCCCGGTGGCGAGATCTATCAGGCGCTGGAAAAAGGCACGATCGACGCTGCCGAGTGGGTGGGTCCGTACGACGACCAGAAACTGGGCTTCAACAAGGTGGCTCCATACTACTACTACCCTGGCTGGTGGGAAGGTGGTCCGCAGGTTGACCTCTACATCAACGACAAGGCGTATGACGCACTGTCGCCGGAAAACAAGGCGATCGTTCAGGCAGCCGCCGCATTTGCCCACGTGGACATGCAGGCCAAGTACGACGCGCGCAATCCGGCGGCGCTGAAGCAACTGGTGGGAAACAAGACCAAGGTGCTGCCTTTCCCCAAGGACGTGCTGGACTTGGCGTTCAAGGAATCCATGGGCCTGTACGAAGAACTGCGCGCCAGCAACGCGAACTGGAAGAAGGTGTACGACGATATGGCCACGTTCCGGCGTGACCAGAACCTGTGGTTCCGCTTCACCGAAGCCAAGTTCGACAGCTACATGCAGTCGCAAAAACTGTAAGCCGCTGCTCCTCACAAAAAAGCCCCGCAACGCGGGGCTTTTTTGTGTCGTGTGCGCCCAGCATGGCGCACGTCGGGAGCAGGCTACTTCTTGTCCTTGGCCATCGAGTCTTCCATGGCCTTCATCGGGTCGGCGTCCGAATTTTTCGACTCCGGGGCCGGGGCACCCGGCGTTACCACTTCTGGCGCCGATGCCGCTTCCACGGGCGCCTCGGCCTGCACCTCCAACTGCACCTTGTCCAGGTCGATCTTCACTTCCTTGTCCAGACCGCTGGAGACGATACCTGGGAAGGCAATGATGAGGCCCACCATCACGATCTGGATCAGCACAAAAGGTATGGCCCCCCAGTAGATCTGCATCGTCGTGACGGGTTCGATCTGCTTCTTGGAGACGCGGTCGGTGTAGGCCTTGATCGGCGCAACGCTGCGCAGGTAGAACAGTGCGAAACCGAAGGGCGGATGCATGAACGAGGTCTGCATGTTCACGCCCAGCAGCACGCCAAACCAGATCAGGTCGATGCCCAGCTTCTCGGCCACCGGGCCGATCAGCGGCACGACGATGAACGAGAGCTCGAAGAAGTCCAGGAAGAAGGCCAGGAAGAAGATCATGATGTTCACCACGATCAGGAAACCCAGCTGTCCACCGGGTACGCCGGTGAGCAGGTGTTCCACCCACTTCTGTCCGTCCACGCCCTGGAACACGAGGCTGAAGACGGTGGAACCCACCAGGATGAACACCACAAAACATGCCAGCTTGGTGGTGCTGTTCAGGGCCTGCTTGAGCAGGGAAAAGCTCAGACGACCGCGCGCGGACGCCATGATGATCGCGCCCATCGCGCCCATGGCGCCGCCTTCGGTGGGCGTGGCAATCCCCAGGAAGATGGTGCCCAGTACGAGGAAGATCAGCAGCAGCGGCGGGATCAGCACAAAGGTCACGCGCTCGGCCATCTTGGACAACAGGCCCAGGCGCGTGAGCTTGTTCAGGGACGCGATTACGAAGGCCAGGATCACACCCAGACACATGGAGACGACGATGGTTTCGTCGGTGGCGACGGTGTCGACCACTGTGCCGGTCCACCAACTTACCACCTGGGCATAGTGCTGGCCAAAATAGATCGCCAGGCCCGTGCTCAGCGCCGTCAGGATCAGCAGCGAGGTGCCGCCGCTCTTGCCGCTGGCCTCGCGAAAGGTGCGCGCTTCAATCGGCAGCGCTGGCACCCACGCAGGCTTGATGAAGGCCAGCAGGATGACGTAGCCGGCGTACATGGCAGTGAGGAAGAAGCCGGGGATGAAGGCGCCCTTGTACATGTCGCCCACGCTGCGGCCCAGCTGGTCGGCCAGAATGATGAGCACCAGCGAAGGCGGGATGATCTGCGCCAGCGTGCCCGAGGCCGCGATCACGCCCGAGGCCAAGCGCCGGTCGTAGCCGTAGCGCAGCATGATGGGCAGGGATATCAGGCCCATGGAAATTACCGACGCGGCGACGACGCCGGTGGTGGCCGCCAGCAATGCACCGACAAAAATGACGGCCAGCGCCAGGCCACCGCGCAACGGACCAAAAAGCTGGCCGATGGTTTCGAGCAAGTCCTCGGCCATGCCGCTGCGCTCAAGGATCAACCCCATGAGCGTGAAGAACGGTATCGCCAGCAGGGTGTCGTTTTGCATGATGCCGAACATGCGCAGCGGCAGCGCTTGCAGCAGCGCTTCGGGTAGCAGGCCCAGTTGCACGCCGACAAAGCCGAAGAACAGGCCGCAGGCTCCCAGGCTGAAAGCCACGGGAAAACCCATCAGCAAGAAGATGATCAGCCCCGCAAACATGAGGGGGGCGTAGTTGGCAACAATGAATTCCATGAGCTACTCCAGGTGCATTAAGCCGTCTTTGCCTTGGCGGCTTTTTCTTCAGCCAGTTTCAGAATGGCTTCGGCCAGTTCCTCTTCGGCGGACTTTTCCACCTTCTTGTGCGTTGGGTCCTCGATCAGGCCCATCAGGAACCCAACGCGCTTGATCAGTTCGGAACTGGCCTGCAGCAGCAGCAGGGCAAATCCCAGCGGCAGCATGGCGTAGACGGGCCAGCGGATCAGGCCGCCGGCGTTGGACGACACCTCGCCGGTGATGTAGCCTTTGATCACGAATGGCATGCTGAACCAGAGGATGGTGATGCAAAACGGGATCAGGAACACGGTAAAGCCGAACACGTCGATCCAGATCTGCGCGCGCTTGGACAATTTGCTTGACAGCACGTCGATCTTTACGTGTTCGCCGTTGAGCAGGGTGTAGCCGGCTGCGATCAGGAAGGACGCGGCAAAAAGGTACCACTGGATTTCCAGATACGCGTTGGAACTGGTGTTGAAGAGCTTGCGCACGATCGCATTCAACGCGCTGATCACGGTGGAGCCCAGTATCAGCCAGATGACGTACTTGCCAATCAGACTGTTGAGCCAGTCCACGGCCTTGGACAGTTTTAGAAGTGCTTGCATGTTGTCTCCGCGACAAATATTGTGACGGTTGAGGGTAACGCTTCGATCCACCTAAAAACGTGACAGCGGGTCATTTCTTCCTAGGGAAAACGCGTATGTGAAAACACATAGTGCCGCGCACCGTCATCGTGGCGCGCCGCGTATAGTGAAGCAGGCGCGACAACGTGAAGATCAGGAGGGCCACCAATGTTCTCTGTTTATGGTGTGATGGGGCGATTGTTCAACGGTCCGCTGGACCAGATGCGCCAGGTGGGAGGCATCAATACCTTGACGCGCAGCCGGGCTGTGGCACGCATCGGCGAGGACCCCACGTCCAGTGACAACGGCGATGATTTGCGGCGCGCCACGCTCGTGCAAGCGGCGCCGCGCAAGCCGGTCACTGCCTACTCCCAGGTGCAGGAGGGCGACAGCCAGCGCCGACCGCTCAGTCGCGTAGTTGACGTGATGAGTCGCAAGGTGCTGACCGTGGGCCTGTCGGCGTCGTTGCTGGATGCCTGGCAGTTTTTGACGGATCACGGCATCGGCCAGGCACCGGTAGTGGACGACCAGGGCATGTTGGTGGGAATGCTGTTGCGTGCCGATCTGCTGCGCGCCGGGCACCTGCCGGCGCCCGATGCGCACCCGCTGGCCTGGCGGGCCTGGCTGGCGCAGCCAGTTGCAGACGCGATGTGGACACCGGTGCCAAGCGTGCAGTCCGACACCGACCTGCGCCACGTCGCCCGCGTGCTGCTTGATACCGGCCTGCCTGGCCTGCCGGTGGTGGAGGCGAACGGATCAGTTGCAGGCTTTGTGTCGCGCTCGGACTTGTTGCGTGCGATCGTGAACGACCCGCCGCTGGATTTGTGGAGCTGAGCGAGGACGCAGGCTGATGCGCCGCACACTTCAGGAGCGTCTGGCAAACGCCTCGAACTCCGCCAGCGGCAGCGGGCGACTGAACAGATAGCCCTGGTAGGCGTGACAACCCTGGCGCGCAAGAAAGTCGCGCTGCGCCTCCATCTCCACGCCTTCGGCGATAACGGACAGCCCCAGGCTTTCTGCCAGTGCCACCACCATCTTGGCAATGGCGGCATCGTTGGGGCTGGTAAGGATGTTGCGCACGAAACTCTGGTCAATCTTGAGTTGATCCAGCGGCAGGCGTTTCAGATAGTAGAGCGACGAGTAACCGGTGCCGAAATCATCCAGCGAGAAACCGACTCCCTTCAGCTTCAGCGTGGTCATCTTGGCGATCACGCCTTCCACATCATCCACCAGCAGGCTCTCGGTCAGTTCCAGTTTAAGCAATTTCGGGTTGGCACCCGTGCGCTCCAGAACGGCCAGAACGTCGCTGACGAAATCGCGGTGGTGAAACTGACGCGCGCTGACATTCACCGCCAGCGTGAGGTGGGACAACTCGGGACTGCGTGCCCAAAGGGCCAGTTGGGTGCAGGCGGTTTCCAGCACCCAGGTTCCGATGGCCAGAATCAATCCGGTTTCTTCGGCCAGTGGAATGAACTCCAGCGGAGACACCAGGCCGCGCAAAGGATGCTGCCAGCGGATCAGCGCTTCGGCTCCCGTCAAGCGAGTGTCGCCGACAACCTGGGCCTGGTAATGAATGACAAACTGGGTCTTCGCGATCGCTTCGCGCAGGTCCGATTCCAGGGCAACACGCGCCGTGACCACGGCCTGCATTTGTGGATCGAAAAAGCGCAGGGCATTACGCCCGGCGGCCTTGGCCTGGTACATCGCCAGATCGGTGCGCTTGAGCAGATCGTCGATGGTCTCACGCTGATCGGCAAACAGCGTGACGCCGATGCTGGGCGTATTGTGGTGGGCGTAACTCCCGAGTTCGTAGGGTTGACTGAGCGCAACGAGGATCTTTTCTCCCACGGTTTCCGCCTGCGTGGCTGCCTCCTGCTCGTTCTCGCTCAAGTCCTCAAGGATCACCACGAATTCGTCACCGCCAAGACGGGCTACCGTATCGCCTTCGCGCACGCACGAAGGCAGACGCTGCGCCACCTGTTGCAACAGCAGGTCGCCAATGTCGTGGCCCAGGGTGTCGTTGAGGGTCTTGAAATTGTCCAGATCGATCAGCAGCAGGGCCGCGTACCGTTTGTTGCGGGCGCTGGACGCCAGGGCCTGCTTCAGCCGATCCAGCAGCAGACGCCGGTTGGGCAGTCGCGTCAATGGGTCGTAGAAGGCCAGACTGTTGATCTCTTCTTCCGCGGCCTTTCTGAAAGTGATGTCGGTGAACGCGGCGACGTAATTGCTGATGGCTCCGGCATCATCCTTCACCACCGAGATCGTGAGCCACTCGGGATAGACCTCACTGTTCTTGCGCCGGCTCCAGATTTCACCGCTCCAATGTCCCTTGTCCTGCAGACTTTGCGCGATAGAGGCGTGGAACGCGGCGTCATGGCGGTCGGAGTCCAGCAATTGAGGGGTTTGCCCCACGGCTTCGCCGGCGCTATAGCCGGTGATCTCGGTAAAGGACCGGTTCACGCGCACGATCACCTTGGCGGCATCGGTGATGAAGATCCCTTCCTGTGATTCGAACGCCGTGGCCGCGATGCGCAACGCCTCTCCGGTCTGCTTAAATTTGGTGATGTCGCGCATCGCCACCTGGATCGCGGGTTCACCATCGTAGGTGATCCACGAACTCTGGACTTCCACGTCCATGATGGTCCCGTCCAGCCTGAGAAATTTCTCCTCGATCATCGGCATCGATTTGAGGTAGGAAGTCATGCGATCGACACGCTCGCGCACAATCCCCCGAAAGTCGGGGTGCACAAACTGCAGCAGAGGCTGGCCGATCAGGTTTTGCTTGGTGTCGGCGCCGAACATCTTCACCGTGGCCGGATTCACATAGATCACCGTGCCGGCGCGGTGCACTGCAATCGCCTCGTGCGATCTTTCGATCATGGTGCGAAATCGCTCTTCGCTCTCCATCAGCGCTGCGGCCGCTTGTTTGCGCTCGGTAATGTCGGCGATGAAGGCAGTGAAGTGCCAACTGTCACCTGTGCGCATCGGCGTGATCGCCAGTTCCACCGCGAACTCCTCGCCGCTTCGACGCAACGCACTGATCTCGGTGCGCCGGTTCAGCACATGCTCGACGCCGCTTGTCAGAAACCTCGCCAGACCACGGCGGTGTGATTCGCGATGCTGTTGCGGAATGATGGTTTCATCCAACGCCAGCCCAAGCACTTCGTCAGAAGACCAGCCGAAGACCGCTTGCGCGCGCAGGTTCCAGTCGGTGATCTTGCCCTGGGCGTCCATGCCGATGACAGCGTCCAGCGCCGTGTCGACGACGGCGCGCAGCCGGTACTCGCCCTGTATCAGTTCGCGCATGGACTGATTGAATTTTCGCCCGACCACCGTCATTAGCAGCGCACCGCACAGCAGCGCGATGGCCACCGTGCGTTCCATGGCGTCGCCGGTGTGCCAGAGCGCTGCCGCCGGTGGCAGCAGGGTTGTGGCGATGAAGACCTGCATCGCCTGGCGCTGCGGCGCCACCGATATCATGGCCACTGCGCAAACGCACATCAGGATCGCGACAAACAACGCGGACTCTGCACCCGTGGCGGCCCGCATCATCAGACTGGGTCCGGTGGCCCAGGCGAGGCCAGCGAGCGCCGTCTGGCACATGAACAGGCGCCGCCACAGCGCATGTGCGCCAGCTCCGGGCTGGGCCCGGCGAAACGCGGCACATTCGATATACCCAGCGAGCGTCGCGGCCATGATGGCAAGCAGCCACAAGGCCATCAGCGTCGATGGAAAGAATGACCACAACAGCAGACCGAGGAGCACGGCCGCGGTCGCGGTCATCAGAAGATTCAGCGGCTTGCGCTCGTAGGCGGCGTACAGTAGTTTGGCTTCGACCAATTGCTCGGGATGCGACAAGTCGTCGGTGGGTTGCAGGCGCGAATCGCTCATGCTTGCATACGAATTTGTGAACGGTGCACGAGGGGCATGGATGACACTTTCCGGAAAGATCAACGGCGCCACGCAGCGCGGGCGGCAATAACACTGCCAACGGAAAGTGTATGCGATGCGTCAGGCTTTTGGCCGTCGGAAATCCCACCACGGCAGCAGTCGCCGCATCGACAGGACTTCGCCGCATTGCGTGGGCGCATAGCCCGCGATCTGACTGAGTTTTTGTTGCCATGCCGCGCTGCTCAGCAGGTCGCGCAGGGCCCGGATGGCGGGTTGCTCGAGGGCGGACTTCAGGCACACGAGGTGGTAGCGCTCCTGCACCAGCGCAACAAAATCCAGGCCGCGGGCCAGTGCCGGAGCGGCGATGCCCAAAGCGGCGTCGGCCTGGCCCGAGGCCACGGCCTGTGCGACGGCCGCGTGCGAGGGTTCCGTCTGTTCGTAACCCCTGAGTTGCGCCGGCGTGACTGCTTCCTGCAACAGAAGTTCGTCCAGCAGCACCCGTGTTCCCGTGCCCAGGGCACGGTTCACGAACCGGGCTTGGGTGCGAACCAGGTCCTGCAGCGTATGCAGCGCCAGCGGGTTGCCGCGTGCCACCATCAACCCCTGGGTGCGGCGCGCAAAGCCGATGATCTTGTGCAAACCTGGCTTGAGCAGCGGCTTGTAGGTGCGTTCTGCGACAGAGCCCGGCAGGGGTAGTTCGAGGGTATGAAAGCCGGCCATCAGACAGCGACCCTCGTTAAGCGCGCGAATCGCATCCACGCTGCCTGTCATGCGAATATCCAGATGCAGTTGGCCAAGGGCTTGCGCATGCTCGCGCAGCGCCACCAGGGCGTCGTCGTGGCTGGCGTAAAAGGTCAGCACGTGCGCGCTGTCGTCAAAGGCAATGGCAAAGGCGCGTTCCAGATCAGCCTGCAGCGCTTCGATCTGCGGGCTCAATCGCGCTTGCGCCTGGCGTTCGGCCCACAACAGCTTGTCGCCGAATTCGCTCAGCCGCGCTGCCTGTCCCTTGTCCCACACGATCAGCGAACGGCCCAGCAATTGCTCCCAGCGACGCAGTTCGCCCCAGACATGGCGGTAGGAAAACTGCAGGGTTCTGGCCGCTGCCGAAATCGAGCCCTGCTCGCGCACCGCGTGCAGCAGGTCCATCAAGGGATTGCGTATCAGTGCATCCGCGCCGCGCTGACCCGCCAGGGAATACGAGAGTTCGATTTTTTGCACGCGCCAAGTGTGCCTGAAAGTGCCCTTCGTGAGCGCAGCCATCGAGTTGCGGGCAAGGTATGCAAGGCATTGCATAGCTCGCTTGACCCGATCAAATCGGGGTCACGGGGCGGCTAACATGGAAGGGTGAACACTTTCGTCCAAAGTACCCATACGGCGTTGGCCCTGATCACGTCGCTGGACCCGGTTCTGTTGTCCATCGTCAGCCGCTCGCTGGCGGTCAGCAGCTTGGCCTGCGCACTGGCCTGCGGCTTGGGTCTTGTCGCCGGCGCGTGGTTGGGCGTGGCCAGATTCAAGTCGCGCGGCGCCTTGCTGATGCTGCTCAACACGTTGCTGGCCCTGCCATCGGTGGTGGTGGGGCTGCTGGTGTATTTGCTGCTGTCGCGTTCCGGCCCACTGGGCTTTCTGGGCTGGTTGTTCAGCTTCAAGGCGATGGTGCTGGCGCAGGCCGTCCTCGTGCTGCCTGTAGTGATGGCGCTCACGCGCCAGATCGTGGACGACGCCGAACGGGACCATGGCGAGCAGCTTCAGTCTCTGGGCGCTGGCTCATTGCTGCGCAGCCTGTTGCTGGCCTGGGACGAACGCTACGCCTTGCTCACAGTGCTGCTCGCGGCCTTTGGGCGTGCCATCTCCGAAGTGGGCGCGGTCATGATTGTCGGCGGCAACATCGACGGATTCACCCGCGTCATGACGACGGCCATTGCGCTCGAGACCAGCAAGGGCGATTTGCCGTTGGCATTGGCGCTGGGCATGATTCTGTTGTCGGTGGTGTTGGCGCTCAACGCCGGGGTTTCGCTGCTACGGCGTTGGCATTTGCGTTTCGCCGGCGGCGGTCCCACCCCGGTGTTGGCAACATGAGCACCCTGCCTCTGTTCACATTGGATGCGGTCGATGTGCACTTTCATGCGAGCAGCCGTGGGGGCGGCGTACGCGCCCTGGTGGGGGTTTCGCTGACCTTTCAGGTGGGCGAGCGCATCGCCCTGGTCGGCGCCAATGGCTGCGGCAAGAGCACGCTGTTGCGCGTACTGCATGGGCTGGTGACGCCCAGCCGCGGTGCCATGACAAGCCGAAGCGGATTGCGTCAGGCGATGCTGTTTCAGCAGCCTCACATGCTGCGCAGCAGCGCACAGAACAACATCGCCATGGGTCTGTGGTTGCAGGGGAAAGGTTGGCGGCTGGCGCAGGAGCAGGCCCTGCTGGCGCTGCAGCGTGTAGGCCTGGCAGAGCAGGCGCAGCGTCAGGCGCGGCGGCTTTCGGGCGGGCAGCAGCAACGCTTGGCGCTGGCGCGGGCCTGGGCCATGCAACCTCAGGTGTTGCTGCTGGATGAACCCACGGCCAGCCTGGATCCGCACGCCAAGCGCGAGGTGGAAACCTTGATGGCTGAATTTGCCTCGGGTGCGGCCCACGGCGTCGACCCCATGACACTGGTCTTTGCCAGCCACAACCTGGGTCAGGTCAAGCGTCTCGCGAGTCGCGTCATTTATCTGGAGCGGGGTCGCATGCTGGCCGACCTGCCGGTGCACGAATTTTTCGATGGGACGCGCTTGCAACAGGTGTCGCCCGCGGCTCAACTCTTTGTCAAAGGAGAACTTGCATGAAGATTTGCCTTTCCATTGCGCGGGCACGGTTCGTCAGATGTTTTTTGGCTGGCATCACGTTGCTGGCGGCCACGGCGACGATGGCGCAAGGCATCGTGATGGCCTCCACCACATCGACCGAGCAGTCGGGCCTGTTTCCCTATTTGCTGCCCGAGTTCAAGAAGGCGAGCGGCATCGAGATCAAGGTGGTGGCGCTGGGTACGGGCCAGGCGATCGACATGGCGCGGCGCGGCGATGCTGACGTGCTGTTTGTGCACGACCAGGAGGCCGAGGAAAAATTCGTCACCGAAGGCTTCAGCCTGAAACGCTGGCCCGTGATGTACAACGACTTCGTTCTGGTCGGCCCAGCCGCGGACCCGGCGCAGACCCACGGCCGCGACATTGTGGTGGCGCTCTCGAAGTTGGCTTCGGCCAACGCTGCCTTCATCTCGCGCGGCGACAAGAGCGGTACCCATGCGGCCGAATCGCGCTTCTGGAAGATGGCCGGCCTGGACGCCGCGAAGGGCGGCGGCTACCAGTCCTGCGGTTGCGGCATGGGCCCGGCGCTGAACATCGCAGCGTCCTCCGGTGCCTATGTGCTGACGGACCGCGCCACCTGGCTCAACTTCAGAAACCGTGCCGACCTGGTTGTGCTGGTCGAAGGAGACCGGCGCTTGTTTAACCAGTACGGCGTGCTGGTGGTGAACCCGGTCAGATTCCCGCATGTGAAAGCGGCCGATGCTCAAAAGTTCGTGGACTGGGTGGTCTCACCTGCAGGCCAGGCAGTCATCGCCGCCTACAAGATTGGCGGCGAACAATTGTTCTTCCCCAACGCGGGACGGTGATACCACCGGCTGCACAATGTAACCGGCGAACGTCAAGGACGTGTGCCTGTCGCGGCTACGAGGTTTGCACGAACGACGGCTTGTTGAACGACGCCTGAACCTCGGCTTGTGCCATCCTCTGCGACCGGGCACAATCCGGCCCGATGGAGAACATAGCATTCGGTGAACTGACAAGTCTGCTGGGCGCGGCGCGGCAGGGGGACGTTCAGGCCGCCGGGCAGGCCTTCAGTCTGCTGTACGAGGATCTGCGCCGCCTAGCCAGGTCGCGCCTGCATCAACATCAGGACATGACGCTGCTGAATACGACCGCCCTGGTACACGAGTCGTACCTGAAGCTGGTGGGTATCGAGTCGCTCCCGGTGGAGGACCGCAATCACTTTTTCGCCTATGCCGCCACAGTCATGCGCTCGGTGATTGTCGACTTCGCCCGGGCGCGGCTGGCGCAAAGCCGTGGCGGCGACGTCGAACACCTGGTGCTGGACACGGCGCTGTCGAACCAGCTAAGCGCCCCCGAAAACGACGTGCTGCGGGTGCACGAGGCACTGGACGTTCTGGCCCAGGCCGATCTGCCCCTGGCACAACTGGTGGAGATGCGCTACTTCGGCGGTTTGAGCGAGGCAGAAATTGCGCAGGTGCTGGGAGTCTCGGAACGCACCGTGCGGCGCAACTGGGAAAAGGCCCGTTTGCTGCTGGTGGCGGCGCTGTGAGCGGCAGCGCGAAGCGGAGGCCCGGGTGAGGCTGGACGCCGGCACGCTGCGTCGTTTGTCGCCGTTGCTGGACGAGGCACTGGAACTCGACCCGCCCGAACGCGAAGCCTGGCTTGCCGGGTTGACGGGTGAATCTGCTGATCTGGCGCCCGTCTTGCGCCGTCTTCTGCTGGACAAAGCCGCCACAGAGACTTGCAGTCGCATGGACGGAGGCCCCGATCTTGCTGCGCTGAGTGGCACCGATGGCAGCCGGGGCGCGCAGTTCAGTGCTGGGCAAACCATCGGGCCCTACCGCTTGCTGCGAGAACTCGGTGTTGGCGGCATGGGCGAGGTCTGGCTGGCCGAGCGCAGCGACGGCGCGCTGGAGCGTGAGGTGGCGCTCAAACTGCCGCAGCACATCTCCTGGCGTCCTGGCATGGCCGAGCGCTTTGCACGCGAGCGCGACATCCTGGCGCGGCTGGAGCATCCCAACATTGCGCGGCTGTATGACGCGGGGCTGTCATCGGTCGAAGGACCCGGTCGGGGCATACCCTATCTGGCGCTGGAGTATGTCCAGGGCATGAACCTGACCTCGTATTGCGACCAGCATGGCTTGGGAATCGCGGCTCGCCTGGCACTGGCGACCCAGGTGCTCGAGGCCGTGCAATATGCCCACACGCGGCTTGTGATCCACCGGGACCTCAAGCCGGCCAACATCCTGGTCTCGCAGTCCGGCCAGGTGCGTTTGCTCGATTTCGGTGTAGCCAAGTTGCTGATTGACGATGGCGCCGGCCTGGACCTGGACCTCACGCAAATCGGCGGGCCGGCGTTCACGCCCGATTTCGCCAG
The DNA here is from genome assembly GCA_903832285.1 of uncultured beta proteobacterium. Lineage (GTDB taxonomy): Bacteria > Pseudomonadota > Gammaproteobacteria > Burkholderiales > Burkholderiaceae_C > CAIKVZ01. The sequence continues at coordinate 83,168 of CAILAY010000063.1, forward strand.
TCCGGAGCAGGTACGAGGCGAGACCTTGGGCACAGCCAGCGATGTGTATTCCCTTGGCGCGGTGCTGTACGAACTGCTGTGCGGCCAGCGGCCGTACCGTCTCAGTCACAGCTCCCGGGCGCAACTGGAACTGGCGATCGTGCAGACCACGCCCGAGCCACCGAGCAGCCGGTTGAACGAAGGCGCTGCAATGCTCAGAGGGACGACGCTTGCCAGGCTTCGCAAGGAGTTGCGCGGCGAACTCGACACCATCATTTTGAAGGCTCTAAAGAAGCGCCCCGAGGAACGCTATGCAACGGTGGCAGAGTTGCAGGAAGACTTGCGAAGGTACCGCGCGGGTGAAACGGTTCTGGCGCGGCCGGATTCCCTGTCGTACCGGACCCGCAAATACATTCTTCGCAACAAGATTGCGGTGGGGGGTGTATCCGCATTTGTCCTGACGGTCTGCGTGGGTCTGGGAATTTCGATGTGGCAATACACGCAGGTCAGGGAGCAGGCACGCATTGCGCGCGACGAAGCCCGCATCTCGGCGGCGGTGCAGGCTTTCATGGGGGACATCTTTCGCGTCAACTCAAACAGCCAGCCCGACCCCGTGCAAGCGCGCCAGACCACAGCCGAGCAATTGCTGGACATCGCGGCAGGCAAGATGGGCGGCGCGATGCAGGAGGTACCTGTCGCGCGCCTGAAGATGCTCAGATTGCTGACGGATTTGTACGTGCAGCACGGCCTCTATGACAAGGCGATTGCGACATCGGGGCTGGCGGTGGAAACCGCTTCAAGCCCTGAAATTCCAGGCGAAGAACTGCTCGCCAGCATGGAACAAAACGAGAAGGTTCTGGACTTCGCACTGCGACTCGACGAGGAGGAGAAGATGCTCCAGCGGCGCATCGCACTCGTGGACAAGCTCAAGATTTCTGATCCAAAAACCAGGGGAAAGATCGAGCTTGCCCTGGGGGGATTTGCGCTGCAACGCCGCCCTGCAGAGGCATTGAATCACGTCGAGCTTGCCATTGAATTGCTGCGCAGCGCACGCGCCGAAGCGGAACTGATGGAGGCGCTGCTGTACAAGGCCAATTTGCTCAACGGCTCGGCCGGTTACAAGCCTGCCGTTGCACGCTCCTGCGCTCTCGAAGCACAGGCCATCTTTGAGCGCATCAAGGCGACGGCGGCGTTGGATGGTGTGCAGTTTCGGGAAGCCAACATCTATCAGGAACTTGCCCAGTCGTCGATGATGCTGGACGATCCGGGCGCTGCGGTTCAGTACGCCAGGCGCGCTGAGGAGTCAGCGCTATCGATGCATGACCGCGACGACAACATGGCGCGCTGGCACAGCTACGTGCTTGCGGTTGCCCTGGTCGCGTCGGCCAAGCCGCTTGAGGCCATCGAGTTTCTTGATCACTCCTGGCGTCTTTCGGATTCGCTCAGCCCCGAAGTCGAATCGCCCCAGCAGATGCTGGTGCTGATGGCCAGCGCCCGCGCGCAGGCGGGAGCCGGTCGCAGCGAAGACGCCCTGGCGACGGTGGATCGCGGCCTGCGGCTAAGCCAGCATGTACCCATGCAATCCCATTGGCCGGCGCGCCTGCATGCCACGCGCGCGATGGCGCTGATGCAACTCGGGCGTCTGGATGCCGCACAGGCCGAGTTGGCGCAAGCGACGGAAGGCTTCGAAGCCGCCAAGCAGGCGACGGACACCCTGCTACTGTTGACTGCCGAACTGCGACTCGCGCAGCACGACGTGGTGCCGGCGCGCAAGCTTGTGCAGACATGGATGGCGTCCCCCACCGCATCGGTGTCGCTGCGCGACCGCATCTTTGCCAGCAGCCTGCTGGCCGAGGCGGCGTTGACTGCCGCCGATCTGGTGGAGGCCGAAAGGCTCGACTCGGAAGTGCTGCAACGCATCCGGAACTATGCGCAACGTCCCGTGCTTGCTGATCTTGAGGCGCAGGCGCTCTGGATCAGTGCCCGAATCCTGCTTGCGGGCCACCATGCGGCAGCGGCCGTTCCCGTGTTGAAAGAGGCCGTGGCCTTGCAGGAGAGCGTGGTTGATGCGCGGGTCAATCTGAAACTGGCGGCCATGCTTGCCAATCTGGCGCAGGCACAGATCCGCATTGACGACGTCGCCCATGCGCGCCAGACCCTGGAGCGCACGAGACAAATCCATGCACAGCACAGTAACCTGGGATCGGCTCCGCGCAGCAACTTCGCCAAGGTCGCGGCCGAAGTCCAGCGGGTTGCGAATCGGGGGGGCTGAAATACACCCGGCAATGAGTGTCACGACATCCTTACCTGCGGTTGGGATGGCGTCGGCTCAACCGACGATCGCGACACCCTTGATCTGCGCGTAGGCCCACTTCCCCGGGGCCAGTTTCAGGGCATCGACCGACTTCGCGCTGACGCGTGCCAGCAGACTGGAACCCCCAGCATCGAGACGCAGCATCACCTGCCCCGGACTGTCATGGGAGAGTTCGACGACGGTGACGCGCAGGATGTTCAGGATGCTGGTATCGGCTTGATGCTGCAGCGTCAGGCTCACGTCGCGCGCCTGTATGCGAAGGCGTAGCGTGCGGCCCAGCGGCAGATCCGGCTGGGCCAGGACCACGCGACCGCCGGCAAAGTCAGCGTAGCTCAAGCCAAAACGGGAATCGTGTGCGCACACACTGGCAACAATCACCGCGGCGGCACTGTCGCCGTGGGCCAGTGGCAGGTCAAGTCGTGTGAGCAACTGCTGCGTGGGGCCACTGGCGAGTACCTGGCCCGCGTCCAGCAACACCAGATGCTGAGCCAGTCGCGCCACTTCGTCCAGGGCATGGCTGACATAGAGCACGGGGACATCCAGCTCACTCTGCAGGCGTTCCAGGTAATGCAGCACTTCTGCCTTGCGCTGCGCATCCAGCGCCGCCAGCGGCTCATCCATGAGCAGCAGGCGCGGACTGCTGGCCAGTGCCCGTGCGATCGCCACCCGTTGCTTCTCCCCACCCGAGAGGGTGTGCGATTGGCGCGGCAGCAGGGCGGCAATGTCCAGCAACTCGATGGCCCGTTCCAGCGCCACACGGCGCTGCGTAGCGGGCACGCGGCGCAGGCCAAATTCCAGATTGCCTCGCACACTCAGGTGCGTGAACAGGCTGGGCTCCTGAAATACATAGCCGATCGCGCGCTGGTGGGTCGGCACATACGCGTGGCTTTCATCGTCCTGCCAGAGTTCGCCGTTAAAGACGACGCGGCCACGGGTGGCAGGGTCCAGGCCAGCGATGGCGCGTAACGTGCTGGTCTTGCCACAGCCCGAAGGACCGAACAGCGCACTCACCTTGCGCCCCGGAAGGTCCAGTGCCAGGTTCAGTCTGAAAGACGGGAATACGCGCTGCAGCTGCAGTTGCAGGCCGCAGGCAGTTGTGCCCGAATCCAGCGTCACGGCCGCTGTTCCCCGGGCTTGAGCGCATACAGCGCGAGCAGCACGACAAATGAAAACACCAGCATGCCTGCGGCCAAGCCATGAGCCTGGCTGTATTCGAGCGCTTCGACGTGGTCAAAGATCTGCACCGAGAGCACGCGCGTTCTGTCCACGATATTGCCGCCGAGCATCAGCACCACACCAAACTCGCCCATGGTGTGGGCAAAACCCATCACGGTTGCCGTGATGTATCCCGTGCGCGCGAGTGGCAACACCACACTGAAGAAGGCGTCCCAAGGCGAAGCGCGCAAAGTGGCGGCAACTTCCAGCGGTCGCTTACCTATGGCCTCAAAGGCGTTCTGCAAAGGCTGAACGACGAAGGGCAGGGAATACAGAACCGAGCCCAGCACCAGGCCGGAGAAAGTGAAGGGCAGCAGCCCCAGGCCCAGAACCTGGGTGAGTTGACCGATCGGCCCGTGAGGTCCGAGCGCGATCAGCAGATAAAACCCCAGGACAGTCGGCGGCAACACGAGCGGCAGCGCCACGACCGCGCTCACCGGACCCTTGAACATCGAATGGGTGCGCGCGAGCCACCACGCCAGTGGTGTTCCCAGCAACAGCAGAATCAGCGTCGTCGTGGCCGCCAGTTGAAGCGTGAGCGCGATGGCGCTCCAGGCGGAACTGTTCATGGGGTTGGATCCGGACTCATATCCCCGCAAGCATACACACCGAACCAAAAAAAAGCCGCATCGCTGCGGCTTTTCAAGTCAACACTGGGGTGTACTATTTGAGGTGTTTGCCGATCAGGCCAGCCATCTCGAACATCGAGACCTGCAGCTTGCCGAACACTTCCTTCAGCTTCGCGTCAGCGTTGATCATGCGTTTGTTCACCGCGTCTTGCAGTTTGTTTTTCTTGATGTACGTCCACAGCTTGCTGACCACTTCAGTGCGCGGCAGCGGGGACGCGCCCACCACAGCGGCCAAGGCGGGGCTGGGCGTCAGTGCCCTCATGAACGCGGCGTTCACGGTGCGCTTTTTGGCGGGGGCCTTCTTCGCTGCGACTTTCTTCGCAGGAGTTGCCTTCTTGGCGGGAGCGGCTTTCTTGGCCGGGGCCGCCTTTTTGGCGGCTACTTTCTTTGCCGGAGCTGCCGCTTTTTTCGCGGGTGCAGCCTTCTTGGCGGGAGCGGCCTTTTTAGCCGACGCTTTTTTTGCAGTTGCCATGATTGAATTTCCTTCTAGAAGTTGAGAATTCACCAATGAAAACCGCGCTCTTCGACACGTGATCCACTGGCAAGGCCGATGCTAAGGGAGAAACAGCTGTTTTCCTAGGAGAAATGGCTGTATTTCGCTCTCATGTGTTGTTTTTTTTATCTCTTTTAATGCGAAAAGTATCTCAGAGGGGCTTCAGAGGGAACATAAAGATGATTTTCAGCGCGCAAATCGCGCCACTCTGGGCTGTTGCCGAAGTGCAAATTCTGGCTATGCTCATGCCGTGAAACGATGCCTGTCCACGGCTTTTTTCCCGATGTGCAAACTTCTTCCCAAGGATCGACATGACCTCTTCAGCAACCGGGATCTTTTCCACGTGCGACCTTTGCGACGCGAACCGGCACGACGTGTCGGGAGATTTTCGCGTGTTGCCACCGGTTTTTCTCGACTTCGGGGCGACGCGAACATTCTGCGGTGCGGTTGCTACGGTCAAGTGCTTTGAAGACAACTCGCTGGTCAAGGCGACGCTGGACACTGATGGCCGGGGTCGGGTGCTGGTAGTGGATGGTGGCGGATCACTGCGTCACGCCCTGCTGGGCGGCAACCTGGGCGCCGCTGCGGCGCGCAATGGTTGGGCCGGGGTGGTGATCGATGGTTGCGTGCGCGACGTTGCGGAGTTGGCGCTGCACAAACTGGGTATCCGGGCCATCGCTGTCATGCCCCTGCCGACGGAGAAGCGCAACCAGGGGCAGAGCGACGTTCCCGTGCAATTGCAGGGCGTACGAGTACGCCCGGGCGACTGGCTCTATGCCGACCGGGATGGCATCGTGGTGAGTTCCAAGGCATTGGTGTGATTCGGGCCGGGGAGCGCTCTGAGCCACAATGCAGCCCATGAATACAACGTCCACCGACAACGCCCATCCGATTCAACGGGTGTTCGGCCTTTACCCCGTCACATGGTGGCGCAGTGCCACTATTCTCTGTGTCATCCTGCTTGGTTTTGCGGGGGCGACAGGCATGAGCATGTTCGAGCAATTCAAGGCGCAGATTGCGCACTTGCAAAAGCAGCTTGTGACTGTCCCGCAGATCAAGTACATCGCGGTGCTGACGGACGTCCAGGGTGCTCCAGGGTTGCTTGTCACGCTGGATCCAACGCAGAACGCACTGGTCCTGCAACGGCTGGGCAACGTGGTCGAGGGGCGCGAAGAATCGCTGCAGTTGTGGGCCCTGCCCAGCAGTGGCAGAGCGCGATCGCTAGGGCTGCTGGGCAGCGCCAAGACACTGCGCATACCAGCGACTGAGAGTGACTTGCGCGATATACCGCAACTCGGTGTGAGTGTGGAGTCCAAGGGCGGCGTTGAAGACGCACAGGGTCCAGGTGGTGAACTGCTGTTCCGTGGGGCGCTGATACAGAAAGCGCTTTAACGACGGTCGGGCCTTGCGCCGAACTGCACTTTCACTTTCCTTCGCACAGTCGAAAGAAAGTACGCAAAGAAAGGGCGACCCCGCTGTCTGAAGCACTGCTCGGTGCATAGAGATGAGGGAAGTTCGGATCGCCAAGTCCAACATCAGTTCGACTTCACACGACTCGGCGAATATCTGGAGAGGACTGGTTCCGGGGTGTTCACTTCTACTGGCGCAAGTCAAGTACACAGCGCAAGTTGAAACCCAACGGCGACCCCAGTTTGATACGATGCCGGAAGCGCTTCCAAACACAATTCGTCAGGGGTCGCAACCAACTACTTTGGAGAGGTCTCGCATGAATATCCAGGATTTCATGGAAGGCTACACGGCAGCTTGGGAGAAGCGCGATCCGCTGCTGTTTGCAGCACTTTTCCATGCGGATGGCCGGTATCACAACACGCCGTTCCAGGTTCAACGAGGACGGGCTGAACTTGCCGAATACTGGAAGCGCGTTCAGTTGCAAGAAGACGTTCATGTGATATTCGACGTGCTGGCGAGCGAACCGGACTTTGGCGTTGCACACTGGCATGTGACATACCAGGTGGCATCGGAAGAGTTATTCGAGATCTGGGCCAGATCAACAGGAACAAGCCAACTCATACGAAGGCCTGGCGACGCCTTGCCACGGATGGTACTGGACGGTGTTCTTCATGGGAAGTTTGTGGCGGACCACTGCATGGAGGCGCGCATCTGGTGGCACAGCGTGGCGCAACCGGCATGATCGAACCCGCGCCGACGCTTAAGGAATGAGATAGGAAATGGGTCACCATTTTGAACGCGTGCGATTTCTTCCGCGTCAGTCATTTTGAACTGCTGACAGCACACCCCGCACCCGACCATGAGATTCACCAGCGTGTCAATTGGTGACTGAGCAAGACCGCGATTCACACGCGCTGCGGGCTAGCTCTGCCCGAAGGTGGATTTTGGTGGGGCTCGCGCAAGAATCAAACTGTAGCGAGAATCATGAGGGTTATTACGTGGGTTGATGGCTGATAAAAGGTGCCATACTGGCCTAGAGAAGGTTTAAATGCCTGTCTGTTTATCCGTATGCCCATCATGATCAATCTCAGGGAGATTCAGCGATGAAAATTTCAGCCTCCGTGCTGACCTTGGCGCTTGCGGCCATTCCCCCGTCCAGCGAGGCACAGAGCCTGTCATTCCCTGTGATCATCGGCAAGTCGGCGATTAGCGAAAGTATCGCCGCCACCGGAGAGGCCACCTATGCCTACTACGACTACGCCACGATACACTTGACCAGTATCGATCTCAAGTGGACGGCGCAGGATGGCCCCCGCGCAAAGCCCTCTACACTGTTTCTGAGCTTTGCCGTCTATACCCCCGATCCCGCAAGCCAGGTTTGCACCACTGATCCGACCTACGGAACCTACTGCAACTACACCCGAATATGGATCGAAAGTGGTTCCGGAGACGTGCCGGTGACGGATGGCTGGTTCTCGCCGAATGGGGCCGGCGTGACCACCAACATTGCCCGGCCAGGATTCTTCTACGACAAATGCCTTTTCGATGGTTCCGCCTATACCTTCACCTGCGGTCTCGCCCCTCCCGCCGCGACGCAGATCAGGGTGAACTGGGATCGCCTCGCGAATTCGCTGCCGGCACCGGTGGAGTCGCATGCCAAGCAGGACGCTGGCAATCTGAAGGAATGCGCTTTGTATGGGTGTTCGAGCCCGAATCTTTATTCACCCATCACCAAAGTACTCGAAGCACAGCTGGATCAACCACAATCGCGAGCCACCGGCTCGCTACTGGGCCAACCCTTGATTGACGTGACGGGCGCACTGCCGGCAGGGGTCGACGGCGCGGCCACATCCTATGTCAAGCAAGAAAGAACCGTCAAAATCGATCTGTTGCCGTAACTATGCGAACGAGCAGCAAGGCTGAAGCATGATAAGCAGCATTCAATGAGAGGAATAAGCTATGCGCGCACGCCGATTCTTGTTTGTCATTCTTGCCGTGCTGGCCGTTAGCGGCCCCGGGACGGCCTTTGCTGACAATGTCCTGCGCTTCCACAGCGAACCCAACGATCCCATCGGCCTGGGTGGTGAAGTCACCTACACCAACCGTGATGGCGTATTTGCCTTGACGCCGACGATCTATCCCAACGCCATCCAGGTTAGCTTCTACACCGAGGGTGCCGGGCACTGGTGGACGCTGACCATGATGCCGGCCGACGGCGCTCCGCTCAAGCTCGGCCAATACGCAGATGCGCAGCCCTCGCCGTTCCAGTCTCCCGGGCATCCCGGCCTGACGTTTTATGGCGACGGCCGCCTTTGCTTTGCCAGCGGCCGCTTCGAGGTGCTGGACCTGACCTACGATCGCGCCGGCAACATCGCCAGCTTTGCCGCCAACTGGGAGCAGCGCTGTCGCGGGGTCACCGCAGCCCTGCGTGGCCAGATGCGGTACAACTCGACCCAGCCGTGACGGGGATTGCTGATGAATGACAGACGCAAAATCCGATCCTGCACGCGCCTTGCGACTGGCCAGGAGACACCGGCATGAACATGAGCAAACCTTCCAGGCTGGCGGCTATCGCGATGCTGTTTGCGCCATGGTGTCTTTCCTATGCACAAAGTTCGGCGCCGATCACTGTCGGCAGCACCAGCATTACTCCGTTGACCTGTTTTACCAAGGGGGCGGAGTACAACTACAGCAACTCCACGGGTGACTTGCTGGTAGAGGTCGTGCAAGATTGTTACGGAACTCACCTGCTCGCGGCCCAGACCGTTGTTGATGCTACGAGTCAAGTTTGCTCTACCGATCCGGCAGGGGTGACCCAGTGTGGTCCCACACGCTACCACTATGAGGTTGTCATGGGTGATCTGCCTGATGGCGATTTCAGCTTCGACACGAATGGAGCGCATTTGAAAACGGATGCGAATCGACCGGGCTTAAGTTACACACGTTATTGCTATGAGCTCGTGAACGGCACTTGGACCAATGCAGCAAAGTGCAAGCCGGCGCGTAAGAAGCTCATATCCGGCGACTGGACGGTCGTTGGCAGTGCTGTCCCCGGTACCTCCAATGACAATTTTGATCAGCCAGGCTTTGTTGAAGCGTTCGCGAGTTATTCAGCTCTGGCCCTTGCCACCGGCAGCTTTCTCGATAACCCGAAGCATACCTTTGGCAATGTGATCGGCAAGCCCGTAGGTGGGCTTGGTCCCGGGGTAACCTTTGAGGGCGAAGGGACCGGAATTGGGTACAGTCTGGGAACGAGCCTCTTTATTGCGCCGCTACCGTAACGCGGTATTCTCTGCTGTCTTCCGCTGCCTCGGCGTTTTTCGGCCTTGGGCATCTTGGATTATTCGTAGGGCGCCAATGTCACTTGACAGTGGCGGCTGCGCCGATCAGTTTTCACCTTCTACAGCCGCAAGAGACCTTACGAGTCAGTCGCGGTCGTTACCTGCATGAAGGGTGCACCTGCACACTTGTTGCTCAATCAGCCAGTGGGGTCGCCCTTTCTTTGCATCCTTTTCTTCTGCGACTCGAAAGAAAAGGAGTGCGCAGTCGGGCGCACATCCCGACCAAGCCGCGCGTCGGCGCAAGACCCGCTAGCGCTGCGAGATCAGGCTTGCCTGCTTGGCAGAGTGGCCAACACCACTCCAAGCAAGGCGATGGCAAACGCCAGCATCTGCAGCGCCGAAACGCTTTCGCCCAACACCAACACACCCACCACCCCGGCCGCGATTGGCAGCATCACGGTGAAGACGCCACCCTGCGCGGCGGGCACGGACTGGAGTCCCGTCATCCAGAGCCATACCGTCCACACGCTGGCGGCCAATGCATAGAACAGCAGCAAGGCCCACAGGCCTGCGGACAGGGCGCTAAAGTCAAAGCGCAACGCGTAATACAGGCCCATGGGCGTCATCAGCGCAAAGCCCCACAGGTTGATGAGGGCGGTGATGCGCTTGGGTCCCAGCACGCCGGTGAGTTTTTTTCCGATCACGGCATAGGCGGCTTCACACAGCACCGCGCCGAACACCAGCGCGTCGCCCCAGAGCGCATGGCTTACCGACGACTCGGCAGGGGCGCCTGTCTTAGCCAGCGCGAGCAGGGCGATACCCAGCGCCGCGCAGGCCACGCCGATCCACACGCGAGCAGTAATGCGCTCGCGCAGGAAGACCCAACTCATCAGGGCCACAACGGCCGGAATGGCCGACATGATCACGCCCGCCGAGACCGCGCTGGTCAGGCTCACGCCGAACAGCATGCAGATCGTGAACAGGAAGTTGCCGAGAAAGGATTCCAGAAACACCAGTTGCCGGGTCTGGCGCGTCATGGGCGGCTCGCTCAGGGGTTGCTTAAGCCAGTGTGGCATCGCGAGACCGCCAATGCCGAAGCGCAGCCACGCCAGCAGGAACACCGGGAGGGCGGCCACCAGCGGCTTGGAAAGTGCCACGTAGCTTCCCACCAGGGACATGCTCAATGCCAGGCACAAGTAGGCGCGCAGGCGTGTGGTGGCGGGGTTCAAGTGATGGATTCCAGGGTCAACGTGTTGATGGCGATTATTGCCGGGCAGTGTGGGACGGGGCAGTGGTTGCCCGCGTCCGCGGCAAATTGGACCTGACGCAGGGCGGGATCTGAGCTACCGTTCGCCACTTCACTTTCACCACCGCTTGGAGCGCCCAATGCATTTCGCTTACGCCAGCAACGGTAACCGCTTTCTGGCCTGCCCTGGTTTGGACGCGCAGCCCTTTGCCGTGGCTGGTGTGCCGTTTGACGGTGCTGTCACCAACCGCCCCGGTGCCCGTTTTGGCCCGCAGGAAATCCGCCGCGCGTCACTCATGCTGTGCGATGGCATTCATCCGCACTTCAACGTGTCGCCGCTGGAACTGCTGGGCGATGCGGGCGACATGCTGCTCTCCAACGCCTCGCCGTTGACGATGGTGCGCGCACAGATTCAGGCACGGGCAGCGCAACTGATGGCGCGCCATCACTGCGTGTTCTTGGGAGGCGACCATTCGGTGACGCTGGCTCTGCTGCGCGCAGCCAAAGCGCGCTACGGCGGCGAGCCGCTGGCGCTGGTTCACTTCGACGCGCATTGCGACACCTGGCCGGACCATTTCGGCGAGCCTTCAGGTCATGGCACGTGGACCTTTGAGGCAATGCAGGAAGGCTTGATCAGCCCCGAGCACAGCGTACAGATTGGCCTGCGTTCCAGCGGCGAGCGCGCCGTGCGTGAGTACGTGCAGGACCAGGGCGGACTGATCTACACCGCGCGCCAATTGCGTGGCAAGGACGGCGACGGGCTGCAGCCGGTGATCGACGAGATCAAGGCACGCCTGGGGCAGCGACCCTGCTATCTGACGCTGGATATCGACTGTCTGGACCCGGCCTTTGCACCGGGCACCGGAACGCCCGAGCCCGGGGGCATGACAAGTTCACAGGTGCTCACGCTGCTGGAAGAACTCGCCTCGATCAATTTCGTGGCCATGGACTGCGTCGAGGTGGCGCCGGCCTACGACCATGCCGAACTTACGAGCAATGCGGCCGCCACTTTTGTCTGGACCTACTTATGCGGGCAGGTCGCCAGACTAGCGTCCGCGGGAGCACAACTGTCATGAAAACTTCCTTGCTGAATTCCGATACCCAACTGAACCAGACCAGCTACTACGAGGCGAGCGTGCAGCGCGAGCCAGTGGGCACGCCGCTGGCTGGCGCCGTGCAGGCCGATGCTGTGGTCGTCGGTGCGGGCTACGCCGGTTTGAGCGCCGCGATCGAGTTGGCGCAGCGTGGCATGAGCGTGGTGGTGCTGGAGGCCGACCGCGTGGGCAGCGGCGCATCGGGGCGCAACGGCGGCCAGGCGATCGCGGGCTACGCCAGCGGCCAGCAGCCGTTCGTTGAGCAACTTGGAAAGGCCGATGCCCACCGCGCCTGGGACATGTCGATGGAGTCGATCCGATTGCTTGACGGTCACATCGAACAGCACCACATCGAGTGCGACCGTGTGCACGGCTATTTGTACGTGGCGGATTCACCGCGCAAGTCGCGTGCGCTCCAGGCCGACATGCAGGTACTGCGCGACGACTATGGATTCGAGAGCCAGTTCTACGCCGGCGACGATGTGCGACAGCACATCGACAGTCCGCGCTATTGCGCAGCGGCGTTCGAACCCGTCTCCGGCCATCTGCATCCGCTGAAACTGGCGTTGGGCCTGGCGGCGGCGGCACAAAGGCTGGGCGTGAAGATCTTGGAACACTCTGCGGTGACGGAGATACGGCGCGGTGACAAGTTGGTGGCCAGCACTCAGCAGGGCAGCGTGACGGCGCGCTTCGGCGTGTTGGCTGGCAATTGCACGCTGGGCGAATACGGTCCCAAGGTGGCGCCCGAACTGAGCGCCCGCATCATGCCGGTGGGCACTTACATGATCGCCACAGCGCCGCTCGATCCGGCACTTTGCAAGCGTCTGATTCCGAGCAACGCCTCGGCCTGCGACAACAACTTCGTGCTCGACTATTTCCGTTTCAGTGCCGACAACCGGATGCTTTTCGGCGGGCGCGTGAGCTATACCACGGGCACTCCATCGAACCTGAAGGAAGTGATGCGACGCCGCATGGTGCAGGTATTTCCGGCATTGGCCGACGCGGCGGTGGAGTTTGTCTGGGGAGGCTTTGTCGACATCAGCATGAACCGCGCGCCCGACTTCGGGCGGCTCGGCAGCAACCTGTATTACCTGCAAGGTTTCAGTGGCCACGGCGTGGCGGCCACCGTCCTCGGCGGACGGTTGGTGGCCGAAGCGGTGGCGGGTCAGGCCGAGCGCTTTGATGTGTTTGCGCGGCTCAAGCACCGCAATTTCCCTGGTGGTCCGATGCTGCGCATGCCCAGCCTGGTGTTGGGGACGCTGTACCACCGGCTCAAGGATCTGCTGTGAACTTGCGCCACCTATGATGTCCATCTCAGACACTCTCGCAGCACCCATGACCCAAACGCCAGCCGAATTTTTTTCCCAGCATCCGGTGCAGGACGTCGAATGCCTGTTTGCCGATCTGACCGGCATCGGTCGGGGCAAGAGCCTGCCAGCCAAAGCCTTTGCGGCGGGACAGGATCTGCGCGTGGCGCGCGCCATCTGCGCCACCACGCTGAACCGCGACTGGTTGCCGGAGCTCTACGCCGACGGCGATCCGGACCTGCGCCTGGTTCCGGTCGCGGGATCGCTGCGTCCCGTTCCCTGGGCGAGCCCGCCGCGCGCGCTGGCGCTGCATGACTGCTTTGACTTGGACGGAAAGCCGACGGCGTTTGCGCCGCGCAATGTGCTCAAACGCGTGCTGGCGTTGTACGAGAGCCGCGGCTGGGAACCGGTGGTGGCGCCTGAGATCGAGTTCTACCTGTTCGCCCTGAATCCGGATCCGTCTCAGCCTTTCGCGGCACCGATGGGGCGCGATGGTCGGAGTGAATGTGGACCCAACGCCTACACCCTTGACGCGCTCGAAGGGCAGGGCGCCTTCTTCACCGAACTGGCCAGTGCGCTGCAGGTGCTGGGCGTTCGCACCGACACCTGGTTGCACGAAGTGGGTGTGAGCCAGTTCGAGATCAACCTCGTGCACGGCCCGGCACTGGAGGTGGCGGATCAGGCTTTTCTGTTCAAGCGCGCGGTGCGCGAGGTGGCTTTGCGTCACGGCCTGCTGGCGGTCTTCATGGCCAAGCCGATCGAGGGCGACGAAGGCAGTTCCATGCATGTGCATCAGAGCGTGGTTGATGTGCACACGCGAACCAACATCTTCAGCGCAGCGGACGGCAGCGCCACGGCCTTGTTCGAAAACTTCATCGCCGGACAGCAGGCCGTGTTGCCGCAACTGCTGCCCATGTTGTGCCCCACGGTCAATTCTTTTCGGCGCTTCTCGCCGCATGCCGAGTCGCCGGCGAACCTGCAGTGGGGTTACGACCACCGGCTCGCCGGACTGCGTGTGCCCCCATCCGTACCGCAGGCGCGGCGCCTGGAGACGCGTTTGGCCGGCGCCGATACCAACCCCTACCTGGTGATGGCCGCGACGCTGGCGGCGGGCTGGCATGGCCTGGACCAACAGTTGCAGGCCTCCAGCCCGGTGCCCGCTGGCGAGGCGCCTGCCACGCTTGATCCGGCGCTGGTATACAACCTGCCCGAGGCTCTCTCGCGCATGCAGGGGAGTGCGCTGGCAAGGCAACTGCTGGGTGAGGAGTTCGTGCGCATTTTCGTGGGCACGAAGCAGATGGAGTGTGAGCACTTCGACCGCCACATCACCCCCTGGGAACGGCGGTGGCTGGTGGGGCAAGTATGAGAACTTGTGGGACAGACCAAGAGTTACGCGAAGCGAACTTTGCTCTGTCCCCAGCTAATATACCGATGTCGGCTGTTGCTTGCGCGACAGACCCAAGCTGCACGCAGTGCGCGTGCTCTGTCCTTAACTGATCAAGCCAAAGGAGACATCCAACCATGCAGCAAAAAACGATTGCATTTTTCCCTGAGGCCGCCTTCGGTCCGGCTCTCAATTCGGTTGGCATCGCCCAGGCCGTGCAGCGACTTGGCCACCGGGCGGTGTTCTTGTCCGACCCGGGGTTCCTCGACGTCTATCGCGGTTACGGTTTCGAAGCGCACCCGGTGAACCTGTCGGCGCCCATGCCGCCCGAGCAGATGGCCAAGTTCTGGGAAGACTTCATCAACGGCCACATTCCGAATTTTCGCAAGTCGGCATACGAGCAGATCGACAACTACGTGCTGGATTGCTGGACCGCCATCGTCGACAGCGCCCGCTACGCGCAGGCGGATCTGCCGGCGGTGCTGGCACAGGTGAAGCCGGATCTGATCTGCGTCGACAACGTGATCCTGTTCCCGGAGATCAAGCAGTTCGGCGTGCCCTGGGTGCGTATCGTCTCGTGCTCGGAAAACGAGATCGAAGATCCCGCGATTCCGCCGCATCTCTCGGGTTGCGCTGCCGACGATCTGGCATCGCACGCCCGCTACCGAGAGCACTTCAACGCCACCATTGCGCCGTTGCACCAGCAGTTCAACGCCTTCCTGGCAGAGCACGGCGAAGCGCCCTATCCGCTGGGGCAGTTCTTCGAAGCCTCGCCTTTTCTCAACCTGCTGCTGTATCCGGAGGCCGTCAAATTCAAGCGTGCGCACCCGCTGCCACCGGAGCGTTTCCAGTATCTTGAGGGCTGCGTGCGCCAGGAAAAACCCTATGAGGTTCCACAGTTCGCCGCTAACCCGGATGCGCCGCTGGTTTACCTGTCGTTCGGCAGTCTGGGCGCGGGTGATGTGCCGTTGCTCAAGAGCCTGATCGCCGCTCTCGGACGCTTCCCCTGCCGCGCACTGGTGAATGTGGGCGGTTATCAGGACCAGTATGGCGATCTGCCACCGAACGTGCAGATCGCGAGCTGGTTTCCGCAGCCTTCAGTGATTCCGCAGGTCGATGTCGTGATCCACCATGGCGGTAACAACTCCTTCACCGAGTGCCTGTATTTCGGCAAGCCCGCCATCATCATGCCCTTTGCCTGGGACGGTCACGACAATGCCACGCGGGTGCAGGAAACGGGCTACGGCTTCAAGATTGGACGCGCCGACTGGACCGAGCAAGCGCTGTTCGCGCAACTGCGCGCCTGTCTGACCGACAAGGCTATGCAGCAGCGGCTGCACAAGACAAGTGCGCAAATGCAGTCGCAGGCCGGACCGGCCAGGGCGGCGTCGCTGCTGGACGCAATGCTGAAAACAGGCGCGGCATGAGCGGCCTGAAATCCACGGCGCCGCATCTGCGACACGCCCGCAGTTTCAACGATCTGGTTGACTGGGGCGTCCAGTCCGACGCCATTGAAGGGGTCTCGCATTCGAGCGGACGCCTGCTGCACAAGGGCCCCGACAATCAGCCCGAGGTGGGCGTGTGGGTGTGCACGCCGGGCCGCTGGCGGCTCTCGATCCCGCGCGACGAGCTGTGCTTCTTCATCGGCGGTCGCGCCAGCTACCGCCACGACGACGGCGAGGTCATCGAAGTCGTTCCCGACACGCTGGTGCTGTTTCCCGCAGGCTGGAGCGGCGAATGCACGGTGCACGAAACGCTGCGCAATACCTACATGCTGAGTTGACCGCAACGCAACACCCACGACTTAACGAACTGCCATGAACACACCCACTTTGAAGAACCCTTTGTCCCAGACCGATCTCGTCGACTGGGGCGTGATCCCGACCATGTTGGAGGGCGAGTCCCGCACATCGGGAAAGTTGCTGCACAAGGGCCCCGAGGGTCAATCCGAGTGCGGCATCTGGCGCTGCACGCCGGGGAAGTGGTTCTGCCATGTCACGCGCGACGAGTTCTGCCATTTCCTTGCGGGTCGCTGCACCTATGTACACGAAAGCGGTGAGGTGATCGAAGTCACGCCCGATACGGTGGCATTTTTCACGCAGGACTGGAAGGGCGTTTGCACGGTGCACGAGACCGTGACCAAGGTCTACATGATTCGCTAAAGTTCCAATACAAGTAGCCACCATGTTCGACACCCAGCAGCCCTGTTACTTCATCAACCCGGGCTTTCGCCCCTGCAGCGGGATCGTGCATCAGGTGCTCGACCCGGCCAACCAGCAGCCTGTGGGGCGCTACGCCGATGGCATGCCCGAGGACATTCAGACAGTGCTGGCCGCTGTTAATCAGGCGCAGCGCATGTGGCGACGCGTGGACGCCAAATCGCGGGCCAGGATCCTGCACCAGCTCGCCAGCGCGATCGAGAGCGCCGACTTGCGGCGCTGTGCCGAACTCATGACCTGCGAGATGGGCAAACCCTATCCCGAGGCCATGGGCGAGTTGGCCAATTGCGCCCCCGTTTTTCGCTACTTCGCCGAGATGGCGCGCGACGACGCCGGCAAGGTGGCGGGAACGACGCAGGTGGGTTCGTTCCAGTACGCGCGCTACGAACCCCTCGGCGTGAGCGTGCACATCATGCCGTTCAATTTCCCGGTGTTGCTGATGTGCTGGACCGTGGCCGCTTCACTGGCCAGCGGCAACGGCTGCATCGTCAAGCCCGCACCGGCAACGACGCTGTGCACACTCGAGTTCATGCGCTGCTTTGCCGCGCTGCCGGAAGGACTCATCGCCTGCCTTCCCGGTGGCGCTGCGGTCGCGCAAACGCTGATCGAGTCGGATCAGACGCACGCCGTGGCCTTCACCGGCTCGGTCGGCGCCGCGAAAGCAGTGGCGCTGGCGGCAGCGCAGCGCATGAAGCCCGCCGTGATCGAAGCCGGTGGCAGCGACCCCATGATCATCTCGGCGCACGCGCCCATTGACATCGCCGCCGCAGGAGCGGTGACCGCGGCCTTTCATCTGTCGGGACAGGTATGCACTTCAGCCGAGCGCTTCTACGTGGTCGATGCCGTGCACGATGCGTTTGTCGATGCGCTGGTGACGCGAACGCGCGCACTGCGCGTCGGGCACGGCCTGGGCAAATCCGAGATCGGCCCGCTCGTGAGCGAGGCCGCGCGCGCCAAGGTGATACGCCTGGTGGATGACGCGCGCGCCAAAGGCGCCACGGTGGTCACAGGTGGCCGCATCCCGCCGGGTCTGGAGGCGGGCTGGTTCTACGAGCCGACCGTGCTCACGGGCGTGACCGATGGCATGGACATCGTGCGCGAAGAGTGCTTTGGTCCGGTCGCCAGCATCTGTCGTGTGGCAAACTTTGACGAGGCGATTGCGCGTGCCAACGACAGTCCCTTTGGCCTGGGGGCTTCGATTTTCACCACCAGCCTGGATGAGGCGATGGAGGCCGCCGACAGGCTTGAGGCAGGCATGGTCTGGGTGAATAACCCGATGATCGACAACGACGCCTTGCCCTTCGGCGGCTGGAAGGCTTCGGGCATGGGGCGCGAGTTGTCGCGCCAGGGCTTGGACGCATTCCGCCGCTCGAAGATGGTCATCATCGACCACCAACCTGCGCTGCAGGAATGGTGGTATCCGTACCCCGACGCCTGGTTTCACGACGGCAGCGGGCGCACTTGAGGAAGTTCACGTGAAGATTACCATCCTCGGCGGCGCCGGCCTGATGGGCGCGGGCGTGGCCCGCGACCTGCTCTCGGATCGCGCCATCATCGACATCGCGGCCCTGCGCATCTGTGACAACTCGCCCCAGCGCATGCAAAAACTGGCGGCCGAATTGCACGACCCGAGGATCGAACTGTTCGATCTGGACGTCACCAGGGCAGACACGCTGGCGCTGGCGCTCTCGGGAATGGACCTGTGCATCAACGCGGTGCCGACGCTGGCGGGTTTTCAGATGGCGATTTTCGAGGCGGCACTGGCCGCGCGTGTGCCCTACGTCGACCTCGGCGGCCTGGGCACCTACACCGTCAAGCAAATGGCAGAGCACAAGCGCTTCCAGCAGGCGGGCGTCACGGCAGTGATCGGCGTGGGCGCCGACCCCGGCATGTCCAACGTGATCTGCCGCGCCGTGGCCGATGAACTCGATCAGATCGAGCGCATCAACCTGTACTGGGCCGCCACGTTGGTGGGCGACGAGAATCCAGTGCTGTGCCCGCCCTACAGCGTGTCGAGCGTGCTGGCCGAATACGCCCATCCGAGCACCCAGTTTATCGGTGGCAAACACGTGCAATGCGCGCCGCTCACAGGTCAGGAATGGCTGGACCTGCCCGAGCCTTGGGGTCGCTGCGAGTTCATGTACACGCCGCATTCGGAACCCCTGACGGTGCCGCTGGCCGATGGCATACGCGAAAAGGGCATACAGGAATTCACCTGGAAACTGCATCTGCCAAGCCGCGAGCACGAGGCCTGGGTCGGACTGGTGAAAGCCGGCTTCAACGACTTCGAAGACCCGCTCACCATCGCCGGTGTGGCGATCAAGCCGGTGGACTTCCTGAGCGCACTGATACAGCGCAACATGGAGCGCAATGCGCATCGCTTCACGCACCAGCAAGGCCATGAAATCCATTTCGCTGTGGCACACGGACGCAAGAACGGCAAGCCCGCGATGGCGCGCTGCGAAGTGACGGTGCATCCGCACCCCATGTACAGCGGCTATGTCGACCCCTGCACCTCGATGAACGCATCCATCGCGGCACAGTTGCTGCTGTCCCAACCCAGGCGCGCCGGTGTATTTGCGCCCGAGGCCTATTTCGACATTCCCAGCTATTTCCGCGAACTCGAAAAGCGCCACTTTGTGGTTCGCACCATGGTCGGGGTCTGACTTCACAATTCTTTGCCGCCAATGCGAAAGAAGGAAACAAGGCGACGCTAACTTCACTCTGAGCTTTCCTTGCAAGGAGAGCAGGCAGGCAGTCTGCCCTGGCTGATCGACGCCGCCGTCCTGCAGGTGCGACGGCGCAGAACGAGTTCAAACCCGTGCCTGGGCTATGTCAAATGGCTTGTCCCTTTTCCCTGTTGAGGATTGAGATTGAAAAAACTGTTTTACTTGCTGCTCGCGATGAGTCCGGTATTCGCGGGTGCACAGACACTCGACCCGGCGGCTACTGGCAGCGGCGTCGCAGTGGGTGCGCTGAGGACGAGCGCGAATCTTGGCGGAAGACCTGAAGTCACGCTGGAGCAGCTCCGCGACCGGCTGGTGTTGAGCCCTCAGCAAGCGGCGCCGTGGAACACCTTCGCCGACAAGGTGAGCGCGTATGCCGATGTTTTTTACCATGAAAAGCCCGTTCTGGCTTCGCAGGAAAGCACGGCACCGCATCAGGTCGGCAGGCTGGTCGACAACATGCAGAACCGTCTGGCGGCGCTGGAAGAAGTGGAGTCTGCTGCCAAGCGGCTGTTTGCGAGCCTGGGCCCGGATCAGCAAAAGACTGCCAACCAACTTTTGCTTGCCACCATCCCGTCGTTCAGCTTCAGCGGCAAGGACGCACCTGAAAATGTCAGGAGCAAGAGCACCAAGCCTGACAGCGCAACGCACCAGCACCGTGGTGGCGGCATGGGTGGCATGGGTGGAGGCTAAGCTGCGTTCGACGCGAGTCACAGTCCCAGGCGCACGGCTTCAGTCTTGATAACGGCGGCCAGACGGGGTCCCAGGCGCTCGATCTCTGACAGCGGCGCGTAGCCGTAGCCGATCACCAGGCCCTTGACGTCGCTGCGCTGCAGGCAGTACGACGAGAGCGGTCGCACGGTCATGCCGATTTGCGCAATGCGTTGTGCCAGCGCGGCGTCATCCACATGGGGCGATAGCCGCAGACACAGGTGAAGTCCCTGTTCGGCACCCGTTATCTGGGCTCTGCTGCCCAGGCAGGGTTTGAGCGCTTCCAGCAGACAGCGGCGGCGCTCGGCATAGCTTTGCCGAGCGCGCCGCAGGGCGCTGGAAAAGTGACCCATTTCGATGAATTCAGCCAACGCCGCCTGCAGTGGCAACTGACCGGGGCGATTCAGGTCGTAGTGGGCATCCTTGAAGGCGCTGACCAACTGCTTGGGGACCGCCAGATAGCCCAGCTTCAGCCCGGGGTAAAGCACTTTGGAAAACGATCCCATGTAGAGTACGCGGGCGTCGCGGTCCAGGCCCTGCAGGGAAGAAATCGGTGGGCCGCTGAATCGGAATTCGCTGTCATAGTCGTCTTCAAGGATCCACGCCTGATGGCTGCGTGCCAGCGCCAGCAGTTGATGACGGCGCGCGAGCGACATCACCGCGCCGGTCGGGTATTGATGCGAGGGCGTGACGTAGATCAGTCGCGGCCGGGCGGTCTCGTCCAGCGCGGTGGGCGCGATGCCCTGTTCGTCCACACACACGCCGTGCAGCTTCAGGCCGGTGGCCATGAAGGCTTTCACGGCGCCCCAATAGGCAGGATCTTCCACCCACACCGTGTCGCCATGGTCGGCCAGCATCTGGGCGCACAACTCGAGCGACTGCTGCGTGCCACTGGTGATGATGACCTGTTCGGCGTCCAGTTGCACGCTGCGAAATACGCGCAGGTAATCGGCCACGGCCCGACGCAAAGGGGCGTAACCGCCAGAGTAGCTGTAGTCCAGCATGTCGGGGTAGCTCATGCGCCAGTGTTTGTTCTGCAACCGTTGCCAGAGCGCCGTCGGGAAGGCACTGAAGTCGGCGATGCCACCCGTGAAGGGCTGGATCTCGAGTGCATGGGCGCAATAGGTACTGGCCAGCGCCATGCCACGGCTGGACATGAGCGCCGTCTGACCGGCGAAAGTTGTGGCCGTGGGCGTTGGCGCCTTGGGCACGTTGTCGTTGACGTAGGTACCGCTGCCGATGTGGCTGCTCAAATAGCCCTCCACGGTCAACTGGTTCAGGGCTGCCACCACGGTGTTGCGTGACAGATCCAGATCGGTCGCCAGTTCACGACTCGAAGGCAGGCGGTCGCCCGATGCCAGTTTGCCGTCCAGCATGGAGCGGCGCAGCGCTTCATAGAGTTGCCGATGCAGGGGCAGATCGGCATTCGCGCTCAAGCGCGACATTTCAGAGAGCAGGAATTCGGACAACATGAAACATTGTGGGACCGGGCTTTTGGGGTCAGAGCCCAAATTCGCAGAGCCTTCGGCTCCCCCTGGGGTACGGCGCTTTGCGCCGCAGCGAAATTGGTGTCTGACCCCAATAACCCACTGTCCTCAACCGGTTAGGTGGAAACCCTCGTCTTTTCTTGGACTATTTGAAGTGGCACTATAAGCTTTATTCAAATGGCTCTCGCAGTCATCCAATCACCCGCCAGAATCCGTTCAGGAGATAAATCTTGCTGCAGAAAACATCACCCTGCTTGATCTGGCTGCCGGCTGACCACCGTCAGTTGGGCGACGGCGACGAAAAGTTGCCGGCGTTGGTGCTGGGCGAAAAATATGCGCGCGCCGTGAAGTTGGGGGCCATGGCACAACCCGTGCTGTTTCCGTTGGCGCAGGCGCAGCAGATCCCGGAATTGCTGGAACTGGTGCATGGCGTCATGCTCACGGGCTCGCCTTCCAACGTTCATCCTTCGCACTTCGAAGAAGACGTGGCCGACACCACGTTGCCGCTGGATTCGCAGCGCGACGAACTGACTCTGGCTCTGGTGAAGGACTGTGTGCAGGGCGGTGTTCCCTTGCTGGGCGTGTGCCGTGGTTTTCAGGAAATCAACGTGGCGCTGGGCGGAAGCCTGCACCAACAGGTGCACACCCAGGCCGGCCTCATGGACCATCGCGAACCTCAGGGTGTTTCCTATGCCCGGCAATTCGCGCCCCGACACGAAGTGCGATTTGCGCCTGACTGCGGGTTTGCGCGCTGGGCGGGTGGTACAACCGCGACGGTCAACTCGCTGCATGGGCAGGGCATAAAGCAACTTGCCCCGGGCTTGCGTGCGGTGGGTCATGCGAGCGACGGCTTGATCGAAGCTTTCGAAGTTGAGGGTGCTCGCGCTTTTGCCTGTGCCGTGCAGTGGCACCCGGAATGGCATTTCTGGGAAAACCCCTTCAGCGGTGCAATTTTCACGGCGTTTGGCGATGCCTGCCGCCAGCGTCAGCAGGACATGTTGAACGACCGTCGGGCTTCCATGCTGCGCGATGCCGAGTGCATCGATGCATGAAAGTCCCTTTTATCCCAAGCAAACGGTCACCAAGGAAACCCAATGAGTAGCAAGCAAAAGATGACTTTTAACGATCTGGAAAATTGGTTGAACGAGCGTCGTGTGACCGAGGTTGAATGCCTTGTTCCCGACTTGACAGGTGTTGCTCGCGGCAAGATCTTGCCGCGCGAAAAGTTCACGGAAGACCGGGGCATGCGCATTCCGGAGGCGATTGTGGCGATGGGCGTGACCGGCGAGTTTCCGGAAAACGGTCCTTACTACGATGTCATCAAACCCACTGACCGCGACATGCACCTGCAACCCGACGCGTCCACGGTGCGTATCGTCCCCTGGGCCACGGATCCGACGGCGCAGGTGATTCACGACTGTTTCGATCGCGATGGCAAACTGGTTCCGTTTGCGCCACGCAGCGTGCTGCGTCGGGTGTGCGACCTGTACGCCGCCGATGGCATCGAGCCGGTGGTCGCGCCCGAACTGGAGTTCTATCTGGTGTCACGCAACACCGATCCGAACACCGTTCTCAGTCCCCCGATCGGGCGCAGCGGCCGAGCCGAAACCTCGCGCCAGTCGTACAGCATCGACGCGGTGAACGAGTTCGATCCGCTTTTCGAAGAGCTCTATGAGTTCTGCGACAAGATGGAACTCAACGTGGACACGCTGATCCATGAAGCCGGTGCCGGCCAGATGGAGATCAACTTCTTTCACGCGCACCCGCTGGGACTGGCTGACGAGGTGTTCCTGTTCAAGCGCACGGTGCGTGAAGTGGCGCTGCGCCACGACATGTACGCCACCTTCATGGCCAAGCCGATCGAGGGCGAGCCCGGCAGCGCCATGCATGTGCACCAGAGTCTGGTGGACAAACTCACCGGAAAAAATATCTTCAGCAATGAAGACGGCACACCGTCCCAGGCTTTCTTCCACTACATCGGTGGCCTGCAGCGCTACATACCTGCGGCCATGGCGCTGGTGGCACCGTACGTGAACAGCTACCGCCGTCTGGCACGCCACACGGCCGCGCCGATCAACATCGAATGGGGGTTTGACAACCGCACCGTGGGCATCCGCTCGCCCATTTCCTCGCCAGAGGCGCGCCGCATCGAAAACCGCGTCATCGGCGTTGATGCCAATCCTTATGTCGCCATGGCCATGACGCTGGCCTGCGGTTATCTGGGAATGAAGAAGAAGATCGAACCCAAGTCGGAGATGAAGGGAGACGCCTACCTTGCGCCCTACTCTTTGCCGCGCAGTCTGGGCGAGGCGCTTGACCTGCTGCGCAACGAGACCGACCTGCACGACATCCTGGGCAAGGAGTTCATCACCGTCTACACCGAAGTCAAGGAACTTGAGTTCGAGGAATTCATGAAGGTGATATCGCCATGGGAGCGGGAGCATTTGCTGCTGCATGTCTGAGAACTTGTGGGACAGGGGTTATTGGGGTCAGACACCAATTTCGCAGCGGCGCAAAGCGCCGCACCTTCGGGCGAGCCGATGGCTCGGCGAATTTGGGCTCTGACCCCCAAAACCCAGCTCTGTCCACGACTGACTGGGAATTGCGGGACAGACCCCAAACCTGTCCACAACTGAATAGAAAAGAGCCAACAAATGAACTCATCCACTCTCATCTCACCGCCGGCGATGATTCGCCGCAACCAGCATCACGACACCAAGTCTGTGCAGGCGTTGGACAGCGCTCACTTCATCCACCCCTTCACCGATCACGGCGATCTGGCCACGCGTGGCTCGCGCGTCATGACGCACGCCGAGGGCATCTACGTCTGGGACTCTGAAGGCAAGAAGGTGCTCGATGCCATGAGCGGCCTGTGGTGCGTGAACGCGGGCTATGCACGCAAGGAACTGGCAGACGCCGCGCACAACCAGATGATGACGCTGCCCTACTACAACGCGTTCTTCCAGACCACCAACCTGCCGGCGGTGCAACTGGCCACCAAACTGGCCTCACTTGCGCCCAAAGTGGGAGACCGCAGCTTCGAGCACGTCTTCTATTCCTCCAGCGGCAGCGAGAGCAACGACACCAACGTGCGCCTGGTGCGTCGCTATTGGGACCTGCTGGGCCAGCCGCAGCGCAAGGTCATCATCGGACGCGTCAACGGCTACCACGGCAGCACCATGGCCGCCGCGTCTCTGGGTGGCATGAGCGGCATGCATGCCCAGGGAGATCTGCCCATTCCCAACATCACGCATATCGGCCAGCCCTACTTTTTCGATGACGGCTTGCCGGGCGAAACCGAGGCGCAATTCGGCCTGCGCGCGGCCGGCTGGTTGGAGGCCAAGATCCTTGAAATCGGCGCCGACAAGGTGGCGGCCTTCATCGGCGAACCGGTGCAGGGCGCCGGTGGCGTCATCATTCCGCCTGCCACTTACTGGCCCGAAATCCAGCGCATCGTCGACAAGTACGGCATCCTGCTGATCAGTGATGAAGTGATCTGTGCCTTTGGTCGGCTGGGAGCCTGGTTCGCCTACGAGCAATTTGGCATGAAGCCGGACCTGGTGACTTTTGCCAAAGGCGTGACCAGCGGCTATATCCCCCTTGGCGGCGTGATGGTGGGCAACCGCGTGGCCAAGGTCCTGATAGAGAAGGGCGGCGATTTCAATCACGGCTACACCTACTCCGGCCACCCCGTGGCCTGCGCGGTGGCGTTGGCCAATCTCGAATTGATGGAGCGCGAGCATCTGGTGCAGCGTGTGCATGACGACATCGGACCCTACCTCGCGAGCCGCTTTGCTGAACTGAAACAACACCCGCTGGTCGGGGACGCGCAGACCTGCGGCTTTGTGGCGGGTCTGGTGCTGGTGAAGAACAAGGCAACGAAAGAACGATTTGCCGAAGAACTGGGCGTGGGCATGGTGTGTCGCGGCCACTGTTTTGGCAACGGACTCATCATGCGCGCCGTGGGCGACCGCATGATCATTGCGCCGCCGCTGGTGATGACGCACGCGCAGATCGATGAAATGATGACGTTGATTGTGAAGTGTCTGGACCTGACCCATGCCGATGCACGAAAGAACGGTTGGCTGGCATAGGGATTGCATGGATGTTCCGTGGCGTCGGGCCGATTAGTATTCAGGGGTTATCTTGGTGCGTTGGCAAATCAGGAATGAATCCGGTTTTGCAGACGTGATGTTTGTTTGATTTCAGGAGATCAATGTGGGAAATATTTTCAAGAAGTTTGGCGCAAGCGCTGTGTTCGCGGGCCTGTCTTTGGCTGGCATTCTTGTGGGTGTGGCCGGTCCGGCCGCAGCGCAGGAAGAGAAGATTCTCAACATCTATAACTGGTCGGACTACATTGGTGACGACACCGTCGCCAATTTCGAGAAGGAAACCGGCATCAAGGTGCGTTACGACACCTTTGACAGCAACGAGACGCTGCACGCCAAACTGGTCGCGGGCAAGACCGGTTACGACCTGGTTGTTCCGTCCTCGAACTGGGCCAAGATACAGATCGATGGTGGTCTGTTCACCAAACTGGACAAGAGCAAGATCACAACCTACGGCAACCTTGATCCCTATGTGATGAAGCAACTCGCCACCATGGATCCGGGCAACGGCCATATCGTTCCCTGGATGT
Source organism: uncultured beta proteobacterium (assembly GCA_903832285.1). Taxonomy (GTDB): domain Bacteria; phylum Pseudomonadota; class Gammaproteobacteria; order Burkholderiales; family Burkholderiaceae_C; genus CAIKVZ01. Next base: position 109,302 of record CAILAY010000063.1, read on the forward strand.
GGGGCATCACCACGGTGGGTGTGAACATGGGCAAGCTCAAGGCCGCTTTGGGCAACATGCCCATGCCCGACAACGTTTGGGACCTGCTGTTCAAACCCGAATACGCAGCCAAAGCCAAGTCCTGCGGCATTTCGGTGCTCGATTCCGGCGACGAAATCTTCCCGACTGCGCTGCGTTATCTGGGCAAGGCACCCTATAGCAAGAACCCGGCCGACTATCAGGCGGCGGGCAAGATGCTGCAGCAAATCCGGCCCTACATCACCTTGTTCTCGTCTTCCGGCTACATCAACGATCTGGCCGGTGGCTCGCTGTGCCTGGTACTGGGCTGGAACGGCGACATCAGCATTGCTGCGGCGCGCGCCAAGGAAGCCAAAAACGGCAACGACATCCGGGTGCTGCTTCCCAAGACCGGTGCCGTGCTGTTCTTTGACACGGTGGGCATACCGTCTGACGCGCAGCATGTGGAGAACGCGTACAAGTTTCTCAGCTACATCTATCGCCCCGAGGTCAACGCAGAGATTGTGAACAAGGTGTTTTACGCCAATCCGGTGCCGTCGGCAGCCAAGACCATCAAACCAGAGATCCTGAACAACAAGACGGTGTTCATGAGCCCGGAGGATCTGGCGAAGATGGTGCCGCCTGAAGCCGTGAGCAGCGACATTCGTCGTCTGCGCACGCGCCTGTACACGACGTTCAAGACCGGCATGTAGTCGCTAGTCGCTGGTGCGGCGGCTGATTGTCGCCGTGCCCGTCAAGCTTTAGTCGGAAGTAAATCCATCCAGGGAAGATTGCGCATGCAGCCAAATCAATCAACTACCGTGGTCCAAAGTGATGCGAGCTACGTTCGGATCGACCGCCTCACCAAGCGCTTCGACGATGTAGCTGCGGTGGATGACGTCTCGCTGAATATCAAGAAGGGCGAGATCTTTGCGCTGCTCGGCTCCTCCGGTTGCGGCAAGTCCACGCTGTTGCGCATGCTGGCGGGGTTTGAGACACCCACCACCGGAAACGTATACCTTGACGGGGTGGACATTTCCAAGATGCCACCCTACGAGCGGCCAATCAACATGATGTTCCAGTCTTACGCGCTGTTCCCCCACCTCACCGTGTTCGAGAACATCGCTTTCGGACTTGAGCGCGACAAGATGCCAAAGGACAAAATTGCCGAGCGCGTCGAGGCGATGCTCAACATCGTCCAGTTGAAGCCTTATGCCAAGCGCAAGCCGCACCAACTCTCTGGCGGCCAACAGCAGCGCGTCGCGCTGGCTCGTTGCCTGGCCAAGAGTCCCAAACTGTTGCTGCTGGACGAACCGTTAGGTGCGCTGGACCGCAAACTGCGCGAGCAGACGCAGTTCGAACTGGTCAACATCATCAAGAAGGTCGGTGTCACTTGCGTCATGGTGACGCACGATCAGGAAGAGGCCATGATCATGGCCGACCGCATTGCTGTGATGCAGGAAGGTGGTTTCCTGCAGGTCGGACGCCCCGGCGAAATATACGAAACGCCAAATTGCCTGTTCGTTGCCGGCTTCATCGGCGACGTGAACCTGTTCAAGGGAAAGGTCGAAATCGATCAGCCCGACCACGTGGTGATCGGAACGCCCGAGTGCAAACACTACGTCAGTCACGGCATCACCGGCACGCTCAACATGCAGGTGAACATTGCGCTGCGCCCGGAAAAGATCAGCCTGCAGGAGAACGAACCCACGCTGGAGCAACGCGAGTCGGCGGCCGAGCATGGCCACAATTGCACCTCTGGCACGATTGAAGGTGTTGCCTACTTTGGCAAGTTCACGCTGTTCCACGTGCGTCTGGACAGCGGTATGGTGATCAAGGCGTCGCGTGAAAACGCCGCTCGCCACGAGGACAAGCAGCTTGTTCGCGGTCAGCGCGTGGTGGCGTGGTGGGACGGCAGCGATGTCGTCGTGCTCACGAGCTAGGTCGCGGAGCTTCAGACCATGAACATCGCACAAAGTCTTCAACGCGCCGGGCACAGGTTGAGCAACAACTGGGGTCGACGCGCCGTCATCGGCATTCCCTATCTGTTTCTGATCCTGCTCTTCACTGTGCCTTTCCTGGTGGTGCTCAAGATCAGCGTCTCGGAGACCGACGGCATCAGATTCCAGGACCTCACGAGCTACGCTGACGGCGTGATCCAGTTCAAGATCAAGCTGGCGAACTACATCTTCCTCAGCACCGATTCACTCTACGTTCAGACCTACTGGTCGTCAATCAAATTCGCGTCGCTGAACACGGTGATTTGCCTGATCATTGGCTACCCCTTTGCCTACTTCATGGCACGCTCTCCGGCCAACCTGCGTCCTGCGCTGCTGATGTTGGTGTCACTGCCGTTCTGGACTTCCTATCTGCTGCGCGTCTACGCCTGGAAGGGCCTGCTTGATGACCACGGCGTGTTCAATAATTTCTTCATGTGGATTGGTCTGATCGATGAGCCGATCAAGATGATGCACACCGGCTTTTCCATGACGGTGGGCATGGTCTACGCCTATCTGCCGTTCATGATCCTGCCCTTGTATGCCAATCTGGTGAAGATGGATCTGCGGTTGATCGAGGCTGCCAAGGATCTTGGTGCGACACCCTGGCAGACCTTCTGGCTGATCACCGTGCCCCTTTCCAAGAACGGCATCATCGCGGGCTCCATGCTGGTATTCATTCCGAGCATGGGCGAGTATGTGATCCCCGAACTGTTGGGTGGGCCCAGTACGCTCATGATCGGTCGCGTGCTGTGGGACGAGTTCTTCAGCAACAATGATTGGGCCATGGCATCGGCCGTGGCAGTGACCATGGTTGGGCTGATCCTGGTGCCTTTGGCGATCTTCAACAAATACCAGGCCGATTCCGGCGGCGTACGGGGGGTATGAGCCATGTCTAGTCGTTTCGGAAAGGCGTGGCTGCTGGCAGGCTACACCTTCCTCTATCTGCCGATCCTCACCCTGATCGTGTTCTCCTTCAACGACTCGAAGATGGTCACGCTGTGGGGTGGATTCACCTTCAAGTGGTACGGCGTGATAGCGCATGATACCGAGGTGGTTGACGGCTTCCTGCTGTCGCTGAAGGTCGCACTGATGAGCGCCACGGCCTCGGTGTTGCTGGGCACGCTGGCCGCTTTTGCGATGGTGCGCTACAAGAGTTTTTGGGGACGCACGGCTTTTTCGGCGCACATCAACGCCCCGTTGGTTGTGCCCGAGGTCATCACCGGTTTGTCCCTACTGCTGTTTTTCGTCATGTGCGAGCGGCTGTTCGGCTGGCCTGATCGGGGCATTCTCACTATCTGGGCGGGCCATACTTCGGTGGGCATGGCCTACGCGGCGGTGGTGATCCAATCGCGCCTGCTGGAGATGGACAAGTCGCTGGAAGAAGCGGCGATGGATCTGGGCTGCAAGCCGTTTCAGGTTTTCTACCTCGTCACGCTGCCCATGATCGCCCAGTCACTGATGTCGGCCTGGCTGCTGACGTTCACGCTGTCGCTGGATGACGTGGTGTCCACCGCCTTCCTCTCGGGACCGGGTTCCACCACGTTGCCAATCGTGATTTTGTCGCGGGCACGGTTGGGACTGAATCCCACGGTGAATGCGATCGCCACCATCACGGTGGCGGTGGTGTCGGTCGGCGTGCTGGCTGGCAGCCTGTGGCTGTCGCGGCAGGAAACACGACGCGCCGCCGAGCAGGCTGCGGCGTATCGCGAAGGAATGGGGCAGGCGGTTGCCGCCTAGAAGCAAGTCTTGCCGGTGAGTCTGCCGGCGTGTTAGTGGGGTGGTCGGATGATACCGACCACCGTGTGAGTAACTCAATAGGAGCGATGATGATGAAACTCAATCAAGTGGCAGTCGCGGTGGCACTGGCTTTTCCGATGCTGGTCAGTGCCCAGAGCAATGCCGAATTGCAGAGCCAGATCCAGGATCTGAAAGCGGAGATCAACCAACTCAAGGCACTGTTCGGACAGGGTGCGAAGGCACCTGCGCCGGCGGCGGTCGCGGCGCCAGCGCCGGTCGCAGATCAGTTGCCGGCCGTGGATCCCGAGGAATTCAATCAGATCAAGGTCAAGGTCGAAGGCATGATTGATCAGCAGTCGGCTGCCGGTATCAAGGGGCTGCGCATCAGTGGCGGCTTCGACCCGGTGTACATGGTGAACCGCGCCAAGGGCACGTCATCGTTTGCGTTCCTGAACAACTTCGTCAATACCAACGGCAGTGGCGAAACCTATTCCTACGACAACTCCTACTTCGGCATGGCCTACCTCGACTTCCAGAAGGAGATGGAAGACGGCGGCACCAAATTGCGTTTGACGCTGGCGCCGAGCAAGAGCGCAGGTTCCAACTACAACTGGGGCAACATCGTGCACGAAGCGTCGGCCTCGATCCCTTTGTCGGACGCGCAGACCCGCTTGCTGGTGGGGCAGATGCCCGACGTCTCGGGTTACCAGCCCTACGTCAACACTTATGCCGGCGCAAACAACGTGACGTCGAACATGCTTTACCTTGGCTACGCTGACTATTTCATCACCAAGAACATGCTTTTTGACTTCACCGGCATCACCACCTACACCGGCGTCGGTCTGGACCTGATCCGTGGGCCCTGGGAAACCAAGCTATTCGTCGTCAACGCCAATTCAGCGCGCAACGACATCAACAATGGGGCCTGTCCTGTCGGCGCGGCCTGCAGCCCGCGCCCCGTCAGAAGCCCGGTCTTCATCTACAACGCGACTTATGCCCAGCAGGAGTTCTGGTACGTCGAGTTCACCGGCTACGAAGGCAAGGTGGCAAACGCCGTGCTGGGTGGAACAAGTCGTCTGGATCAGTTCGAAATTGACGGCAACTTCACGCGCGGCAATTTCAGCGGCAACCTGCAGTTCACCGTCGGGCGCCAGGCCGACGCCGCTTTCAATGGGGGCAACGCCCAATGGTGGGGTGTGTCGGCCATGGCCTCACAGCGCGTGCTGCCCAAGCTGACACTGGCAGCCCGCGCCGACTACCTCAATAACCAGAAGAACGGCGGCGGCATCTTTAACCTGTATAACAACGGACCGGCGGCGACAGAGGGCACACCGGCGTATGTGGGTGATTTCATGAATGGCTTCGGCGCCGGCAACCCGAATGCCGCCGGCTACGACGCCAGCAAGGGTGCAAATCGCTACTCGCTGTCGTTCGCGGCGACCTACCGCTTGACGCCCAACGTCGCCCTGCGCGGCGAGTTCCGACATGACCACGCCAGCACTGATGCCTTCTACTACTACACTGATCAGACCTATAAGAAGACCAACGATGTCCTGGGCCTGCAGACGGTCGTGAATTTTTAAGCGGTTAGCGCCTCACAACAAGCGGGGGCGTTTGCCCCCGTTTGCATTTGAGGTTGACGATGGAGCCACTTTGACGAAAACTTGGACGTCCATCGCTCCCCGGAGAATTGGAAGAAGAAATGAAGAACTCAGATGCATCAAGCGAAATGAAGTTTGACGGCCGCGCGCTCATCAACGGCGTTCGTCGTGCTGCAACGAGCGGTGCCACATTCGACTGCGTCTCGCCCGTTGATGGCCGCGTGCTGACCCAGGTGGCGCGCTGCGACCAGTCCGACGTCGACGACGCCGTCGCCGCTGCGCGTGCCGCCTTTGAGGACAGCCGATGGCGCGGCAAGGCGCCGGCTCAGCGCAAGCGCATCATGATCGCCTTTGCCGATCAGTTGCTCAAACACGCGGACGAACTGGCGCTGACCGAAACCCTGGACATGGGCAAGCCAGTCAAGTACTCCCGTGCCGTGGACGTCAACAGTGCGGCCAATTGCCTGCGCTGGTACGGCGAAGCGGTGGACAAGATCTATGACGAAATTGCACCTACGGCGAGCACCGGTCTGGCGCTGATTACGCGCGAGCCCGTGGGTGTGGTGGGTGTGATCGTCCCCTGGAACTACCCCATGATCATGGCCGCGTGGAAGATTGCGCCCGCTCTGGCGGCCGGCAATTCGGTGGTGCTCAAGCCCAGCGAGAAATCTCCCTTGACAGCGCTGCGCCTGGCCGAACTCGCTCTCGAAGCGGGCATACCGCCGGGAGTTTTCAACGTGGTTCCGGGATTTGGCCCGGAGGCGGGTTCCCCGCTGGCGCTGCACATGGACGTGGACTGCATCGCCTTCACCGGCTCCACGCGGGTGGGCAAGCAGATTCACGTGATGGCCGGGCAGAGCAATCTGAAGCGTGCCTGGACCGAACTCGGTGGCAAATCGCCCAACATCGTATTCGCCGACTGCCCCGATCTGGATCGCGCGGTGGAGGCGGCCGTGGGCAGCATCTTCTTCAACCAGGGCGAAAGCTGCAACGCACCTTCGCGTTTGTACGTCGAAGCCAGCATCAAGGAGGCATTTCTGGAGAAAGCCCTGGCGCTGGTGCCGGGCTATGCTCCCGCCAATCCGCTGGACCCGGCGACCGTCATGGGCGCCATCGTGGACCGTACCCAAATGAACTCGGTGCTGCGCTACATCGAACTGGGCAAGAGCGAAGGTGCCAAGTTGCTTGCGGGCGGCGAGCAGGCGCTGGTCGCCAGCGGCGGCTGCTATGTGCAGCCCACCATCTTCGACGGCGTGAAGAACGAGATGACGATTGCGCGCGAAGAGATCTTCGGGCCGGTGCTGTCGGTGCTGTCGTTTACCGACGCAGCCGATGTGGTGCGTCAGGCCAACGCCAGCGTCTACGGTCTGCAGGCGGCGGTCTGGACGCGCGACATCAACAAGGCGCATGGCGTGGCCCGCGCCCTGCGCGCCGGCACGGTGCACGTGAATCAGTACGACGAAGATGACATTACGGTGCCCTTCGGCGGCTTCAAGCAAAGCGGCGTGGGGCGCGATAAATCGCTGCACGCCTTTGATAAATACACCGAAACAAAGACCACCTGGATCCGCATCGACAGCCCGGTGTAGATTCGAATCAACCAGAAGGAGAACCCCATGGATACCGTCATGAAAACAAATGCTTCCACCACCAATGCGCAGTGGCACGCGCGCCGTCTGGCCGCGACACCGCGTGGCGTTGCCGTGATGGGCGACTTCTTTATCGACCACGCCAGGAACGCCGAGTTCTGGGACATCGAAGGCCGTCGCTTCATCGACTTTGCCGGCGGTATCGCGGTGCTCAACACCGGCCATGTCCATCCCAAGGTGCAGGCCGCGATTGCCGCACAGTTGCAGCGCTTCACTCACAGTTGCTATCAGGTCGTGCCCTACGCCGAATACGTTCAGTTGGCCGAGCGCATCAACGCCATCGTGCCGATCGAAGGCTTGCGCAAGACGGCGTTTTTCTCCACCGGCGCCGAAGCCGTGGAAAACGCTGTCAAGATCGCGCGCTCGTCCACCGGTCGCGGCGGCGTCATTGCCTTTGGCGGCGCCTTTCACGGACGCAGTTTGTTTGCCGTATCGCTCACCGGCAAAGTGCAACCCTACAAGGCAGGATTTGGTCCGTTCCCGCCGGAGATTTACCACGTGCCCTACCCGGCACAAGGCGCGTCTCTGGAGGCAACGAAACAGGCGATGGAGCAACTCTTCAAATGCGACATCGAGCCCAGCCGCGTGGCCGCGATCATTTTTGAGCCGGTGCAAGGCGAGGGTGGTTTCAACGTGATCCAGCCCGAGGCCGTGCGCTGGTTGCGCGAGTTGTGTGACAAGCACGGCATCGTGATGATCGCCGACGAGGTGCAGACCGGCTTTGCCCGCACCGGCAAGATGTTTGCGCTCGAACACTTTGGCGTTTCCCCAGACATCATGGTGTTGGCCAAGAGCCTGGCCGGCGGCATGACTCTCTCCGCTGTGGTGGGCAAGACCCACATCATGGACGCGCCCGCGCCCGGCGGTCTGGGCGGCACGTATGCCGGCAATCCGCTGGCCGTGGCGTCGGCGCTGGCGGTGCTGGACGTGATGGCCGAGGAGCAATTGCCGCAGCGCGCGAAGCGTCTGGGCGATCTACTGCTGGCGCGACTCCATGCCGTGCGCGCACGCCAGCCACGCATCAGCGACGTACGCGGACTGGGTGCCATGGTGGCCTGCGAATTTGTCGATCCAGCGACGGGTCATCCCGACCCCGACTTCACCAAACGGGTGCAGCAGGCCGCATTGAAGAAAGGCCTGTTGCTGTTGACCTGCGGCGTGTACGGCAACGTGATCCGTTTCCTGTTCCCTCTCACGATCGAAGACACCGTTTTTGAAGAAGCTCTGGCCATCATCGAAGGCGCGCTGACCACCGCATAGTAGGAAACTCATGACGACGATTCAATCCACCATCGAGAGCCTGAGCGCACAGGGCATCCACTCGGTGCTGACGCAGTTTTGCGATATCCACGGCGTGGCCAAGGGAAAACTGGTGCCGCTGCGCAGTTTGCGTGATTGGGTCGAAGTCGGCGCCGGCTTTTCCGGGCCCAGCATCTGGGGCACGGGCTTGCCGCGCTATGGTTCGCGCAGCGAATACTATGGGCGCGTGCAACCGGATAGTCTGCGCCCTTTGCCCTTCATGCCTGGCGTGGCGCACGCGGTGTGCGACGGCTTTGCCGGAGGCGCGCCGCTGGACACTTGCTCGCGCCAGGTGCTGCGGCGGCAGGTCGACAAGTTGGCTGCACGTGGCTGGAAGCTTTGGGTCGGCATCGAGCCCGAGTTCTTCCTGCTGCGCCAGGACGCGCAGGGCCATTGGATCGTGGGCGACGCAGCCGACCAGTTCGACAAACCGTCCTACGACTTGAAGTCGATCATCCGCAACCAGGCATTCCTGGATGAGATGCGGGAGACACTTGAACAACTCGGCTTCGAATTGCAACAGATCGACCATGAAGACGCAAACGGGCAATACGAAATCAACTACCGCTTTGATGAAGCGCTGGCCGCGGCTGACCGGTACATGTTGTTCAAACTGGCAGCGCACGCTGTGGCGCAGCGCCACGGGCAGCACTTCAGTTGTATGGCCAAACCGCTGGCACATGCGCCAGGAAGCGGCCTGCATTTTCATTTGAGCGTCACCGATGAGCAAGGCAAACCGGTGTTTGCCCAGGCCAACGACCCCTTGGGCCTGAGTCCGCAGGGCTATGCCTTCGCCGCGGGTTTGTTGCAGCACGCCGATGCCCTGAGCGCGCTGTGTGCGCCCACCGTCAACAGCTACAAGCGCCTGGCAGCCAGCAGCAGCATCTCGGGTACGACCTGGTCGCCGGTGTGGAAATCCTTGGGCTACAACAACCGCACCTGCCTGGTACGCAGCGTGGCCGAGCGCCTGGAATGGCGCCTGCCGGATCCTTCATGCAATGTCTATGCGGCCATCGCCGGCACTCTGGCTGCCGGCATGCATGGCGTTGACGAAACCTGGGCAGCACCCGTTGCCTGCAACGTCGACCTGTACGAGCACCGGGCCGCTGGCGGCGCCATGCCCGGGCAGCTACCGCGCGACCTGCGCGCAGCATTGGATGCGTTGCAGGCCGACACCGTGTTGCGCGAGCGCGTCGGTAACGTCTTCTGCGATGAATTTCTGCACATCAAAAATGCGGAATGGGATGCCTATGCAGCGCAGGTGAGCGACTGGGAATTGCAGCGTTACGCCGTGGCGTTTTAAGCCCGCCCCAACCTCTCCCCCGGGCCCGGGTCAATGCCGGATGCTCGCAGGCAGCCCCCATTCAAGGGACATCCTTCTTATTCCCTCGCCCTTGGGGAAAAGGCAGCGGTGAGGGGCATAGCCATTCCGCTTAGCAAAGTTCATATTTCACAATAAGAAATATTGAATTGATGCATTGCAAGATAATTTCTCAATACGGGAAATGTAATTTCATATTGAGAGATTTTGTTTATAAGTTATTGAAATATAACGATTAAATTTATCTCTTGTATAAGACATAAGATTGTCTCAAGTCTTATAGAAGACATAGAATTACTTCGTCGTCATCGCTTGGTGACGCGTATTTCTCAATCAACGTACGGAGTGACCCCATGCCTAACTTCAATGAACAACTGAGCCGCGCTCAACAAATCGCCGCCCTGGAAAAAGACTGGGCCACCAACCCGCGCTGGAAGGGCATCAAGCGTGGCTATAGCGCCGCCGACGTGGTGCGTCTGCGCGGCTCGTTCCCGATCGAGCACACGCTGGCGCGGCGCGGCGCGGAGAAGCTGTGGGACCTGCTCGCTACCGAGCCCTACGTTGCCACCATGGGTGCGCTCACGGGCGGCCAGGCGATGCAGCAGGTGAAGGCCGGCATCAAGGCGATCTACCTGTCGGGCTGGCAGGTCGCGGCTGACGCCAACACTTCGGCCTCGATGTATCCCGATCAGTCGCTGTACGCCGTGGACTCTGTTCCCACCGTGGTGGAGCGTATCAACAACACCTTCCGTCGCGCGGACGAGATCCAGCACAGCAAGGGCATCGACGCCGGAGACGTGGGCTACATCGACAACTTTGTGCCGATCGTGGCGGACGCGGAGGCCGGTTTTGGCGGCGTGCTCAACGCCTTCGAACTGATGAAAAACATGATCAAGGCAGGGGCAGCTGCGGTGCACTGGGAAGACCAGTTGGCATCGGTCAAGAAGTGCGGCCATATGGGTGGCAAGGTACTGGTGCCCACGAACGAAGGCTGCCAAAAACTGATCGCCGCGCGCATGGCAGCAGACGTCTGCGGTGTTCCGACGATTGTGATCGCGCGCACGGACGCTGAAGCCGCCGACCTGCTGACCAGCGACTACGACGACCGCGACAAACCCTTTCTCACGGGCGAGCGCACGGCCGAGGGTTTTTACAAGACGCGCAAGGGCCTGGACCAGGCCGTGGCCCGAGCTGTCGCCTACGCCGACTACGCCGACCTGGTGTGGTGCGAAACCGGCACGCCGGATCTGGAGTTTGCCAGGAACTTTGCCGATGCCGTGCACAAGGTGCACCCTGGCAAGATGCTGGCCTATAACTGCTCGCCCTCCTTCAACTGGAAGAAGAACCTGGATGACGCGACCATCGCCAAGTTCCAGCGAGAGCTCGGGGCCATGGGTTACAAGTACCAGTTCATCACGCTGGCCGGCATCCACTCGATGTGGTTCCACATGTTCGACCTGACGCAGGACTACGTGAAGCGCGGCATGACGGCCTACGTAGAGAAGTTGCAGGAACCCGAATTCGCAGCCCGGGACCGTGGCTACACCTTCGTGTCGCATCAGCAGGAAGTGGGCACAGGCTACTTCGACGACGTGACCACGGCGATCCAGGGTGGCAAGTCCAACGTCACCGCGCTCACGGGTTCGACCGAAGAAGAGCAGTTCCACTGAGATTGGAAGACCCGCCGCCTTCCGGCAGGTTCGGAAGGCGGCCCCAATCAAGGCCCCGATTCACCGTCAGTGAATCGGGGCTTCTGCGTTGGCAGATCCGGATTCGAAGAACCTCTGCGTCAGATTCCAGAAAGCGCATCATGAATAATTATGAATTCAGTTCGAATTGAATCGAACTGCCAATTCCGACGGGTATCCAAGGAGAAGCTATGACGAACTACGCAAAATTTCATCGCCGTTCACTGCAGCAGCGCGAGGCCTTCTGGGGCGAGCAGGCGCAGTTGATCGAATGGAAAACGCCGCCGCAGCAGATCTGCGACTACAGCCACCCGCCGTTTGCGCGCTGGTACGTCGGAGGGACGACCAATCTGTGCCACAACGCCGTGGACCGGCATCTGAAAGATCGCGCCGATCAGGCGGCGTTGATTTTTGTCTCCACCGAGACGAATCAGGAAAAGGTTTACTCCTTTGCCGAACTGCACGCCGAAGTGCAACGCATGGCCGCCACGCTGCAGGAACTGGGCGTGCAAAAGGGCGACCGCGTGCTGATCTACATGCCCATGATCGCCGAAGCCGCGTTTGCGATGTTGGCCTGCACCCGTATCGGCGCTTTGCATTCCGTGGTGTTCGGCGGCTTTGCGTCTGGCAGCCTGGCCAGTCGCATTGACGATGCCCAGCCCAAACTCATCATCAGCGCCGACGCAGGTTCGCGCGGTGGCAAGGTGGTGGCCTACAAGCCACTGCTGGACGAGGCCATCCGTCTGGCCCAGCATCAACCGGAGGCCGTGCTGCTGGTGGACCGGGGGCTTGCCGAGATCAACCTCGTGCCAAAACGCGACCATGCGTACGGGCCGCTGAGGCAAAAGCATCTGGACACCATCGTTCCCTGCGAGTGGGTCGAAGCCACACACCCCAGCTACACGCTCTACACCTCGGGCACGACCGGCAAACCGAAGGGTGTGCAGCGCGACACCGGCGGCTACTGCGTGGCGCTGGCCGCGAGCATGAAATACATCTTCGAAGGCAATGCGGGCGAAACCTACTTTTCAACCAGTGACATCGGCTGGGTTGTCGGTCACAGCTACATCGTCTACGGACCGCTGATCGCGGGCATGGCCACCATCCTGTATGAAGGTCTGCCGACGCGCCCCGACGCCGGCATCTGGTGGAGCCTGGTGGAGAAATACAAGGTCACGCGCATGTTCTCCGCGCCCACGGCGGTGCGAGTGCTGAAGAAACAGGATCCGGCCTTCCTCAAAAAATACGACCTTTCGAGCCTCAAGGCGCTGTACCTGGCAGGCGAACCGCTGGACGAGCCCACGGCGCAGTGGATCAGCGACGGGTTGGGTGTGCCCATCATTGATAACTACTGGCAGACCGAGACGGGCTGGCCGATTCTGGCGCTCGCCAACGGCGTCGAGAAAGCCACCAGCAAATTCGGCAGCCCCGGTCTGGCGATGTACGGCTACGACGTCAAACTGATTGACGAAAGCACGGGCGAGGAATTGACAGGAGCGAACGAGAAAGGCGTAGTCGCGATCGAGGGACCGCTGCCTCCGGGCTGCATGCAGACCGTCTGGCGCGACGATGAGCGTTTCGTCAAAACCTATTGGAAGAGCATTCCGGGCAGACTGATCTACAGCACCTTCGACTGGGGCATACGCGACGCTGATGGCTACTTCTTCATCCTGGGGCGCACCGACGATGTGATCAACGTGGCCGGGCACCGACTGGGCACGCGAGAAATCGAGGAGAGCATTTCCAGCCATCCGAACGTGGCCGAAGTGGCGGTCGTGGGCGTGGCCGATCAGCTCAAGGGGCAGGTGGCGATGGCCTTTGTCGTGGCGAAGGACGCAAGCCTGATTGCCGACGATGCAGCCAAGCTCAAGCTCGAAGGCGAGATCATGAAAGTGGTTGATGGACAACTCGGTGCGGTGGCGCGCCCGGCACGCGTGCGCTTCGTCAACGTGCTGCCCAAGACGCGCAGCGGCAAGTTGCTGCGCCGCGCGATTCAGGCCGTGTGCGAAGGCCGCGACGCCGGCGACCTGACGACCATGGATGATCCGGCGGCGCTGCAGCAGATTCGGGATTTGTTAGCCTGATCTCGTGATTCATCCGTGGGACGGACTCTTGCGGGCACTTCCACTGTGGCAACAATCGCTCGTCCCACGTAGCCAATCCCGAACGCAACCGACCGAACTGAAGAGCATCGGCAGTTCAATAGAGCCAACCATCGCTAAATGCCATGCAGCATAAAAGCCCAAATGGGCAGGGTCAGAAAAGACACGGGAATACCGATCCCCACCATCAGTGTCACCAGACTGGTGTCCAGGTCGTGGTCCATGGCCACGATGCTGGCACCAATCATGGGCGCCATTGCGGATTCGAACGCCGTGACCTGCATGGCCATTCCGGTCGTTCCGATCACCCCAGCAAACAGCAGTAGAACAAGCAGTGGCCCCAGCAGGAGTTTGAACCCCAGGCCCGCGGACAAGGCCATCTTTCTACCGGCAAGTTGACCCAACCGCAGTTGCATACCTACCGAAATCAATGTCAGTGGGACGACGGTTCCACCCAGACGCAGGAACAGGTCATTGAGCCACTCCGGGTAGCTGACGGGTGACAGAATGATGGCGAGAATGAAAGCTTGAAACGGCACAAAGGTCACGATTTTTCGACCGATGACTCGGGCGTTGACTTTGCTGTCACTTGAATATATCGACGCCACAAGAACTCCCAATGTGGACAATACCAAGTAACTTCCGACCTGATCCATGAGTATGCCCAACCCAAGATAACTTCGCCCGTAAAACGTCTCGATCATGGGCAGCCCCAGGAATGACGTATTGGCCAGCCCGCCGGTGAGCATCAGTCCTCCTGTAGTCGCACGATTGAATCCAGCGACCTTGGAAAGAAGCCAAAAAAATGCACAACCAAAGCCAAACAGGACCCAAGCCATTAGAGCGGGCACGATGAGCGCCGTGTCAAAAGTGAGGCCATGGACATAGGCAAGGGTCAGCGCGGGCAGGGCGACATTGATGACAAAGCCATTCAATGTCGAAGCCGCGTTCTCAGGAAGGCGTTTAAAGTGGCGCAGCAGCAGCCCGGCCACGAAGCAGCAGACGATCAGGGCATAGTTGTTCATGGGATCCCGGCGCTCAAGGCACCTGGCGCTGTTGCGGTGAGTTCTGCGCTGTTACCAGGAGGGTCTGCGGGCGATGTTGGGACGTCGAAAATGCGCTGCCCAGAGGCTTGTGCTGGCGGTACGCGTCGACCTTCAGAGCACTCAGCAAGTCTTCGTTTGAGGCAGGTTTTTCGCTCACACTCGGACTGGGGTGACTGGCCACCAGCAGCACGACGGCGATGGCTGCAAGAATTATTGCCGCGCA
>CAILAY010000064.1 GCA_903832285.1 uncultured beta proteobacterium
CAACCGCGCCGGCTTCACGAACAAGGACGACTCCCTGCCACCGCGCTTGCTGAATGAAGCCTGCAAGACCGGACCGGCCAAAGGCAAGGTGAATGAGTTGGCCAAGATGCTGCCCAAGTACTACGAAGCCCGTGGCTGGGATCCCCAGGGCCGGCCGACAGCCGCCACCAAGGCACGCTTGGGGTTGTAGCAGCCAGCCGATGGCGGCAGAGCAGTCCCCGGTCTCAACCAGTTGAGGACAGAGCACGCGCGCTTGGCGTAGCCGTTGATCTGTCCCGCAAAGTTTCAGGAATTTGGAGACTTCCATGCATCACGTCATCCTCGGAGCCGGCCCGGCCGGCATCATCGCCGCCGAGACCCTGCGCAAGCATGCGCCCGGCGACACCATCACTGTCGTGGGCGAGGAGAGCGAACCGCCCTACTCGCGCATGGCGATTCCTTACCTGCTGATGGGTCGTATCGCGGAGAGCGGCACCTATTTGCGCAAGCGTTTGACGCACTACGATGATCTGAAGATAAAGCTTATCCATACGCGGGCGAAACGCGTTGACGCAACCGCCAGAGTGGTTGGGCTTGAAAACGGCCAAAACCTCACGTTCGACACTCTGCTCATCGCGACCGGGTCCCGACCCGCGCGCGCGCCGATTTCCGGTATCGATTGCGCTGGTGTGCATTCCTGCTGGACTCTGGAAGATGCGCGCGCCATCATGGCACTGGCAGTTCCCGGCGCACGGGTGTTGCAACTCGGCGCGGGTTTCATCGGCTGCATCATCATGGAAGCATTGGCGGCCCGCGGAGTGCATCTGAGTGTGGTGGAGATGGGCGACCGGATGGTGCCACGCATGATGGGCCCGACGGCCGGCGGCATGATTCGCGACTGGTGCGAGGCCAAGGGCGTGGAAGTGTTCACCGCGACGCGGGTCGACGCGATCGAGGTTGCCAGCCCTTTGCGTGCGCGTCTGTCCGATGGCCGGCATGTGGCGGCCGACCTGGTGATTAGCGCCACAGGTGTCAGGCCGGCGATTGGTTTTCTGGAGAACTCGGGGATCAACTGTTTGCAGGGCGTGCTCACGGATGAGCATCTGCAGACCAACGTGCCCGGCATCTATGCGGCGGGTGACTGCGCCGAGGCGTTCGACAAGGTCAGCGGCAAGACCCTCATCAGCGCGATTCAGCCCAACGCGGCGGAGCAGGCCAGGGTGGCGGCGCTTAATATGGTGGCAAACGACAAGCGGCCGCGCGCATCTCTCAGAGGTGTCACGCAAATCAATGTGCTTGATACGCTGGGACTCGTCTCCACCAGCTTTGGCAACTGGGAAGGTGTTCCGGGTGGCGAGCACGTGGAACTGACCGACAGGGCACACGGCCGACACTTGAGCCTGCAGTTCCAGGACGACGTACTGGTGGGCTGTAACTCCGTCGGCTGGACTGAACATGTCGGCGCCATGCGCGGGTTGGTGGAGGGGCAGATCCACCTGGGGGCCTGGAAAGGGGTGCTGTTGAAGGATCCGACGCAACTGATGCTGGCCTATCTCGCCAGCGCCCAGGCCCTTGGCGGCTGGAGCGGCGCGCAGGACGAGCGGCGTCGATGAAGATTCAGTTCAAACTCTTTGCTTCTCTGACCGACTACCTACCTGCCCAGGGGCGCGACGGCAACGTGGTGGAACTGGATCTACCCGAAGGCACGACCATCGCCCAGATGGTTCAGCGTTACAACCTGCCCGAAAAACTGGTGCATCTGGTGCTCGTGAACGGCACTTACGTGGCTCCAGAGCACCGTGCCAACCACCGCTTGCAGGAAGATGACGCGCTCGCGATCTGGCCACCGATTGCCGGTGGCTGAGGCACCGCGAACCACCTTTCGAGTTGGTTGGATGCAGTCTCATTACCCTGAAAGATTCGAGCGCGAGTTGGGTTGTACCGAACGTGACTGGCTGCGTTGGCTGCCATCGGCCATTGGTGTACTGCCGTATCAATTGCATGAAGGACGAGCCAGCGTCAGCTTCGAAACCGGGGCACTGAGCCTGAGTTGGCGCGAGAGGCAACCCCTGCGCATCGCCTTGGTCCGCATGCCGCGCCTGGAGGTGGAGTTTGTGTTTGTGGGTTTAAGCGAGGTGCAGCGTCACGCCTTCATGCGGCGGTTTGACCTGCATATGCAGCGCGGGGGCGGATGAAATGAACGCTCGCCGGGGCTTTGGTGATTGCGGTATAAATCGACACCTGACATTCTCCTTGTGCGGTCTTCTTGCCCAACTTTCCTGTTACCTTGAACTCGCCACACGTTCTGCTGTGGCTCAAACTGTTGGGCGTATCACTGGCGTATGCGGCGCTTTCCAAAATCAGCCTGACCTACTTCTCAGGGGATGGCTCCGTCAGCTTCTTTTGGCCACCCGCGGGGATGGGGTTGGCTGCGGTCCTGTTGGGTGGAAAACGCTATGCGCTCAGTGTGTTCCTGGGCGCCACGCTGGCTGATAGTACGAACCCTCATTTTTCCCTTGCTGCGGCCACGGGCGCGGGCATCGCGAAGGCGTTGGAGGCCTTGTTCGGGGGGTGGCTGATTTGGAGTCGGGACGAATTTTCGAACCGACTGGCGTACTTGCGCGACTATTTCCACCTCATGTTTCTCGGCGCCTTTGGCGGTGCCGCGATCGGCGCAATCCTGAGTGCTGCGATGCTGTGGGCAGCAGGCATATCCAACGGTGCGAGTCTGGCCGGCTACGCGCTGCATTGGTGGATGGGCGATGCCCTGGGCATCGTCATGTTGACACCCATGCTGCTGGTATGGCGGCAATTCCCACCGATGTCGATGCCTTTGGTGCGGTTGGCAGAATGCTTGTTGGCATTTTTGTTGGCGTTCGTCGGGGGGCAAATCATCTATTTTGGCTGGTTCAGCGCGCCCAACGGGGCCATCGCAGGAAATTACTGGATGCTCCTGATCGTCGCCTGGATTGCTGTGCGTTTCGGTCTGCATGGGGTCGTACTTGTGCTGCTGATGACGACAGTCCAGGGAGTGCTCGGTTCATACCATGGCTTAGGGATGTTCGCCAACGATAATATTCAGGCGCAGCAAGTCAATTTCTGCTCCTTTCTCTTGTTGCTGTCCATGGCAGGTGTTTCGCTTGCAGTTCACTTTTCCGAGCACGATCAGCTCAGAGGTGAACTGCGATCGGCCAAGAAACAGCAGGACGCGCTGCTGGATGCGGTTCCCGACCTGTTGTTCGAGATCGGTCTGGATGGACAACTTCACCAGATCTACACGCACCATCCCGAATTGCTGCCGGCACCGGCAGATGTGCTGCTAGGGTCACGGGTGCAGGACAGATGGCCCGGTGAAGCAGCGGCGGTGGTGATGGTGGCGCTGCAGCAGGCGAACCGCGACGGATTTTCGGCGGGGCATCAGTTTTCACTTTCCCTGAAACAGGGAATTACCTGGTTTGAGATCTCGGTCTCAGGCATGGCGACTGACAACCACGCAACGGATCCTCACTTCATCATGCTGTCGCGGGATATCACGGCACGCAAACTGGCAGAACAGGATCTGCGCATCGCGGCTATCGCGTTCGAGAGTCAGGAGGGAATGCTTGTTGCCAGCGCGCAGCACATCGTTTTACGTGTGAATCAGGCTTTTACCCAGATCACCGGCTTCGCGGCCCAGGAGATTGTGGGATCACCCGCCACGCTTGTGCGTCCTGAAGTAAACGATGAAGATCTTTACGCCAAGGCTTTCGATGCGGTCCATCGCACGGGTCGCTGGCAGGGCGAGAGCTGGATCCGGCGCAAGAATGGCGAATTGGTGGCTGTCTGGGGCACCCTCACCGCGGTTCGGGACGAATACCAGCAGGTGTCCCATTTCGTGCGCACGCTGACCGACATCACGCGCCTCAAACTGCAGGAGCAGCATCGACTGAAAGTAGAGGTGCAGCTGCGTGAAACCCTGGTCCGTGAGGTGCACCATCGCATCAAGAACAACCTGCAGGGTGTGACAGGCGTGCTGCGCCAGCATTCGCAAAAATACCCCGAAACTTCAGGCCCTATCAAACAGGCGATTGCGCAGGTGCAGAGCATCGCCGCAATTCATGGCTTGCAGGGACGCAATGTGTCGGGCGAGGTGCTGTTGCAGGAATTGCTTTGCGCCGTCGGGGTCGAGGTCCAGTCGATCTGGCACACGGTTATCGCCGTCGATATAGGGGTGGATTTTGGCGACTGTCTGGTGCCCCAGACCGAAGCAGTGCCGCTGGCTCTGGTGCTGAATGAGCTGCTCACGAACGCGGTCAAGCATGGCGGTCCAGATCCCGCCGTGCGCGTCAGGCTGCAGCCCCTGTTGGCGGCTTCCGGGCAGAATCAGGGAGTCGTGATCTCAGTCGTCAACACGTTTCTGGACGACCGGCAATTTTCGGTGGATGCGCAAAGGACAGATGTGCAGAGCGGCAATTCGTCCGGATTGGAATTGGTGGCGGCGCTGCTGCCACGCCACGGTGCACTGCTGCACCAGCGCGTCGTTGGACAACAATTTGTCACGCTGCTGGAGCTGACCTCCCCGGCGATCGCGCGGAGGAATCATGATTGACAATTTGATCGCGTCCCGACCCCATCGCATCATGCTGCTCGACGACGAGCGGCTAATTCTGGTCACCCTGGGCCAAGGACTTCGTAACGCGGGCTTTGAAGTACAGACCGCGGAATCGGTTGATGAAGCGGAGGACTTGTTGTCGAGTGGCGTTCGTCCGGATCTGGCCATTCTGGATGTGAATCTTCCAGGCCGCTCCGGACTGGAGTTTGCGCAACGGTTGCGCGAACTCGACCAAATCCCGTTCATCATGCTCAGCGCCTATAGCGAGCCCAGGTTTGTGGAGCAGGCCACGAAGATAGGCGCTCTGGGGTACATGGTGAAGCCCATCGATGTCGATCAATTGCTTCCCGAAGTTCATGCAGCGTTGGCTCGTGCCGGCGACTTGCGGGAATTGCGCCAGCGACGAGAACAGTTGCAATTGGCCTTGGAACACGAGCGCGACATCAGTGTCGCGGTGGGGTTGTTGATGATGCAGCGGCAATTGGACCGCCAGGCAGCGTTCGAATTCTTGCGTCAGTCCGCCCGCCATCAGCGTCGCCGGATCGGGCAGGTGGCGCTGGATCTGATTCGCGAGTGCGACTCCGTGTAAGGTCATTGGCAGCACGGCGCGATAACGTCCACGATCATGAAACCGAGTTTGTTGGTGGTGGGTGGTGGCATAGGAGGGTTGTCGGCTGCGTTGGCCTGCTCCCGCGCGGGCGCACAGGTACGCCTGCTGGACCGCGTAGCCCAGTTGTCTGAAGTCGGTGCGGGCATCCAGCTGGGGCCGAATGTGATGCGACGCCTGCATCGTTGGGGCTTGGCAGGCAGGCTTGCGCAGGTGGTTGCACTGCCCGAGCGACTACGGGCGCGCAACGCCATAACCGGAAAAACGTTGGCTGAGTTAACCCTGGGCGAGCAGACTGTACAGAAGTATGGCGCTCCCTATGCCACTGTGCATCGTGCTGACCTGCAGCAGTTGCTGTTGGCCGAGGTGCAGCAACACACGCACACCCGGATCACGCTGAATGCCTGTGCCAGCAGCTTCGCGCAAAGCGCTGCGGGTGTGACACTGCATACGCTGCAAGGCTTGAGCCTGCAGGCGGACGCTCTGGTCGGAGCTGATGGTCTGTGGAGTCGGGTACGCCAGTGTTTGTTGGGCGATGACGCGCCACACGTGACCGGCCACGTCGCATATCGCGCCATCGTGCAGCAAAGCGCACTGCCCGAGCGGCTGCGGTCCCCCTTTGTAACCGCGTGGTTCGGTCCGCGGCTGCATGTTGTTCAATACCCTGTGCGGTGCGGCGAATGGCTGAACGTGGTTGCCGTCGTGCAGGGGCGCCTACGCGGACCCGAGAACCAGACCTGGGACCACCAGGCAGTGGCCGGCGAGTTGCGTGCCGCACTGTCCGATGCCGGCGCGCACGCGGCCTTGCTGGATCTGGTGAACGCCATCCACGACTGGCGTTTGTGGGCCTTGTGCGACCGCGCACCGATGCGCGGCGCCCACGAGCAGGCTCAGGGTCGCGTGGCCTTGTTGGGGGATGCAGCACACCCGATGCGACCTTATCTGGCGCAGGGCGCAGGCATGGCGATAGAAGACGCCGACGAATTGGGGCAGTTGTTGGGCAGCGGCCTCAGGGACATGCCCGACTTGCTGCACCGATACGCGCAGATTCGCTGGCAGCGCAACGCAAAGGTGCAGGCGCGCTCCATCCGCAACGGCGGGATTTATCACGCACAGGGCCTGATGCGCTGGGGCCGCGACCGCGCCCTCTCGCTGTTCGGGCCCAGGCTGATGGACATGCCCTGGCTATATGAATGCTGAGAACTTGTGGCAAGACTGCGAAGGAGATCGCAAAGGGGGTGCTGCCGAAAACCTGTGGTGTCGGCCATATCCAACGGGTGAATGAATAGGGTCAGAGTTGTCCCAACAGCAGGTACTCCATGAGTGCCTTCTGTGCGTGCAATCGGTTCTCTGCTTCGTCCCAGACCACGGACTGTCCACCATCAATGACATCGGCTTCGACCTCTTCGCCGCGATGGGCCGGCAGGCAGTGCATGAACAGGGCATCGGATTTGGCCACACTCATCATTTCGGTGTCCACGCACCAATCGGCAAACGCGGATTTGCGGGCCTCGTTTTCCGCTTCATAACCCATGCTGGTCCAGACGTCGGTGGTCACGAGGTCAGCTCCGGCGCAGGCCTGCATCGGATCATCAAACACCTGGTAGCTGTCGGACGAACGGATGCCGGCCACCGACTGGTCGACTTCATAGCCGCTGGGGGTGCTGACGTGCACCTTGAAGCCCAGTATTTCACTCGCCTGTAGCCACGTGTTGGCCATATTGTTGCCGTCGCCCACCCAGGCCACAGTCTTACCGGCGATTGAACCCCGGTGTTCGATATAGGTGAAGATGTCGGCCAGGATCTGGCAGGGGTGAAACTCATTCGTCAAACCGTTGATCACAGGTACCCTGGAATGCTGCGCAAAGCGCTCGATCTTGGTCTGTTCAAACGTGCGGATCATCACCAGATCGACCATGCGACTGATGACTTTGGCGCTGTCCTCGATCGGTTCAGAGCGCCCCAGTTGGCTGTCGCCCGTAGTCAGATGGACGACACTGCCACCCAACTGGTACATGCCCGCCTCGAAACTGACGCGGGTGCGGGTCGATGCCTTCTCGAAGATCATGGCCAGCGTGCGGTCGACCAGCGGCTGGTGTCTTTCGTAGGATTTGAACTTTCTTTTGATGAGCGCAGCGCGCTCAAACAGGTAGACGTATTCCGCAGCACTGAGGTCGCTGAATTGCAGGTAATGTTTCATGGCGTGTACTTTCTGGCGGGATCCCGAAACGGAACGGGGTGCTGCGGCTCAAGTGCTCTCAGCGAGAAAGGCCTTGATCAATGGGCACAGGATGGATGCGACTTCGTCTGCCTCTGGCACGCTCATGATGAGCGCAGGCACCAGTCGAATCACGCTGTCAGCCGTGACGCTGATGAGCAGACCGGCGTCCGCGCAACGCTGCGTCAGCACACCACAGGGCTTGCTCAATTCAATGCCGATCATCAGACCCTGGCCGCGTATTTCCTTCACGCCCGCGCCACCGGCCAGCTCGGCGGCAAGTTCACGCTGCAACACATTTTTGAGATGCTCTCCTACTTGAGCCGCATGCGCGAGCAAGCCATCTTCTTCCATGATGCGGATGGTTTCAACGCCCGCACGCATGGCCAGTGGATTGCCGCCAAATGTGGTGCCGTGATTGCCGGGCTGGAAGATATGGGCGGCCTTCGGTCCGGCAACGACCGCGCCGACAGGTATGCCAGAACCCAGTCCTTTGGCAAGTGGCATTACGTCAGGGACGATCCCCGCCCACTGGTGCGCAAACCATTTGCCAGTGCGGCCCATGCCGCACTGGACCTCGTCAATCATCAAGAGCCAGTCGCGCTCGTCGCAAAGTCGGCGCACCTGCTGCAGGTAGTCCACGCGCATGGAGTTGACGCCGCCCTCGCCCTGAATGGTTTCAAAGAACACTGCCACGACATTGGGATTTTCTGCTGTGGCGGCCTTCAGCGCCTCGATATTGTTCAGCGGCACACGGATGAAACCTTCGACCAGCGGACCGAATCCCGCCTGCACCTTGGGGTTGCCGGTGGCGCTCAGGGTGGCGATGGAGCGACCGTGAAAGGCATGTTCATAGACCACGATTTCGGGGCGCTCGATGCCCCTGTCGTGACCAAACTTGCGTGCCAGCTTAAGAGCGGCTTCGTTCGCTTCCAGTCCCGTGGAACAGAAAAATACATTGGACATGCCAGACAGTTCCACCAGTTTGGCGGCCAGCTTTTCCTGATTCGGCACGTGGTAGTAGTTGCAGCTGTGGATGATCTTGCCAAGCTGGTCCTGCAGCGCTGGCACCAGCTTGGGGTGGTTGTGCCCCAGGGTGTTGACTGCGATGCCTGCAAGCGCGTCCAGATACGATTTGCCGTTGATGTCCCAGACGCGGCAACCCTGCCCATGCGAGAGGGCAATGGGCAGCCGCCCATAGGTGTTCATGGTGTGGGGCGAAGACGCCTCAAGCAACGCTGTCATGCGGTTCTCCAGGAGAGCCAGTGGGAAGAGGGGAGTTCAGCGAAAAACGGTCTGGCGCTGAAGTCCAATTTTAGGTTGAGGCCACGAGCCCATATTTCGAGTCGCGGGGGAGTGCAGTTTCGGGTTCGTGCCCGGCAGCATGGCCTTTCACTTGAGGGACAACACCCAGCTAGCCAACTTCTTTGCCTCGAGTTCCGTCACCTGGACATTGGCCGGCATGGGTACCGGACCCCAGACCCCCGCTCCCCCCTTCATGATCTTGAGGGCAAGGCGGTCGGCTGCGGTCTTGTCGGCCTTGTATTTTTCCGCTACATCCTTGTACGCCGGACCCACGATCTTCTTGTCGATGGCGTGACACGCCATGCAGTTTCTGGAGGTAGCCAGAGCCTGGTCAGCCAACGCCGGTGCCGCGATCGCCACCATCGCCACCGCCATCGTAAGAGTAGACAAAACACGTTTCATGGGGTTTCCTTGAGTCGGATAAATTACACTACGTCAACGCGATTACAGCCGGTGACGTTGACGCGCTCGTCTGATTGCCTGTGGCTTTTATGGGAGTGTCTCATGCTTTTTTTGGGAATCGGATTGGTCCTGCTGACGCTGAAATGGCTGGAGATCGGCTTTATTGCGAATTGGGACTGGTGGCAAGTCTTGCTGCCGTTCCTGCTGGCCTTCTTGTGGTGGGCATGGGCTGACTGGTCTGGGTATTCCAAGCGGAAGGAAGCGGAAAAGATGGAGCGTCGCAGACTGCGCCGCATTGCGAAGAGCCGGGCTGCCTTGCGCGCCCCACCGCCACGTCCGCGCTGACGCAGGCACTGCTATCGAAATCAGGGCTCGGTTTTCGCCATTGGCAGTGAAGGGCGTCGTTACTCCAGCCTTACCCCCATTTTCCTTCAGTAGTCATCCAGCACTGCGCCGCGGCTGGCGGTGGACGCGTTGAACGCGAACTTCGCCTGAACACCGCGGGTATAGCGGGGTGCGGGGGCGGTCCAACCCACTTTGCGCTGCGCCAGTTCAGCGTCGCTGACATTGAGTTGCAACAGCAGTTGGCGGGCATCGATCGTGATCGAATCGTTCTCCCTCACGAACGCGATGTTGCCACCCGCCGCTGCCTCGGGGGCCACGTGTCCCACCACCATGCCCCAGGTTCCGCCCGAGAAGCGGCCGTCGGTGATCAGTCCGACACTTTCGCCGAGACCGGCGCCGATCAGCGCACCGGTGGGCGCCAGCATCTCGGGCATACCGGGGCCGCCCTTGGGTCCTAGGTAGCGCAGAACCATCACGTCGCCCGCCACGATTTTTCCAGCCAGAATCGCTTGCAGCGCGGACTGCTCGTCATCGAAGACACGCGCTGGCCCTGTGATCACGGGGTTTTTCAAGCCCGTGATCTTCGCGACGGCACCCTCAGGTGAAAGGTTTCCTTTGAGTATCGCCAAATGTCCTTGCACATACATCGGCTTGTCGAATGGTCGGATCACATCCTGGTCGGCGCGCGGGACTGCTGGCACGTCCTTCAGCACTTCAGCGATGGTCTGCCCGGTGATGGTGACGCAATCGCCGTGCAGCAAACCCGCATTCAGCAGCATCTTCATGACCTGAGGAATACCGCCCGCACGATGCAGATCCACGGCCAGATATTTGCCGCTGGGTTTCAGGTCGCACAGCACCGGTGTCTTTTGACGTACGCGTTCAAAGTCGTCGATGGTCCACTGGACACCCGCGGCGTGCGCGATTGCCAGGAAGTGCAGCACCGCGTTGGTGGAGCCTCCCGTGGCCATGATGACGGCGACGGCGTTCTCGATCGACTTGCGCGTCACGATGTCGCGTGGCTTAAGGTCCTTCTTGATGGCTTCGATCAGTACTCTGGCCGACTCGCGCGCCGAGTTCACCTTCTCCTCATGGGGGTTGGCCATGGTGCTGGAGTAGGCGAGCGAAATCCCAAGTGCCTCAAAGGCCGACGACATGGTATTTGCTGTGTACATGCCGCCGCACGAACCGGGGCCTGGAATGGCGCGGTGCTCGATCTCGTTCAGGTCATGGTCGCTCAGACGTCCTGCGGCGTTTTCGCCCACCGCCTCGAACACGCTCACGATGTTCAGATCCTTTCCTTGATAGCTGCCTGGCAGTATCGTTCCGCCATAAACGAAGATGGCTGGAACGTTGGCGCGCAGCATACCCATCAGGCCGCCTGGCATGTTCTTGTCGCATCCGCCGACGACGAGGACGCCATCCATCCATTGCCCTTGCACGCAGGTCTCAATGCAGTCGGAGATGACCTCGCGACTCACCAGCGAATACTTCATTCCCTCCGTTCCCATCGCCATGCCGTCAGAGATCGTGGGTGTGCCAAATACCTGGGCATTGCCGCCTGCTTCTTCAATGCCGGCGATCGCGGCATCAGCCAATTTTTGCAGACCCGAGTTGCAGGGTGTGATGGTGCTGTGACCGTTGGCTACGCCCACCATGGGTTTGACGAAATCTTCGTCCTCGTATCCCATCGCGTAATACATGGAGCGATTCGGTGCCCGGGACTTGCCCTCGGTGATGTTGCGGCTGCGGCGGTTGATTGGCATGATCCTGCTTTCCAAAGTCGGTGTGTGATTCGGGTGGTTGGCCCTGAACCCGAGTGTAATTCGCGTCGCGGCCATTTTTGTGGCTGCGGCACAATATGGCTATGCTCATTCAACCTCAATTCAATCCAATCGCGCTGCAGATCGGACCACTGGCCGTGCATTGGTACGGCCTGACGTATCTGGCCGCATTTGGCTTCTTCATGTTCCTGGGGTTGCGGCGTTTGCACCAGCAACCCTTTGCTTCGGTTACGGGCGCAGGTGCTTGGAGTCGAAGGGATGTGGAAGACATCCTTTTTCTGGGTGTCATGGGCGTCGTCATCGGCGGACGATTGGGTTATTGCCTGTTCTACAAGCCGGGGTACTACGCTGCCCATCCGCTGGAAGTGTTCGCCGTCTGGCAGGGTGGCATGAGTTTTCATGGCGGCATGCTAGGCGTGGTGGTGGCGGAATGGTGGTTCGCAAGTTCGCGCACGAAACCTCTGCTACAGGTGGCAGATTTTGTCGCGCCGTGTGT
Source organism: uncultured beta proteobacterium (assembly GCA_903832285.1). Lineage (GTDB taxonomy): Bacteria > Pseudomonadota > Gammaproteobacteria > Burkholderiales > Burkholderiaceae_C > CAIKVZ01. The sequence goes on from CAILAY010000064.1 coordinate 11,728, forward strand.
TCCGACCGGCCTGGCGATGGGGCGTCTCGGGAACTTCATCAATGGAGAACTTTGGGGTCGAGTCGCGTCTCCCGATCTTCCTTGGGCCATGGTGTTTCGAGGCGCGGGCGACCAGCCACGGCATCCTTCACAGATCTATAACTTCTTGCTTGAAGGCGTGCTGTTATTCGTCCTTTTGTGGCTGTACGGGCGCAAGCAGCGCAGAGAGGGTCAGGTGGCGGCAGCCTTCCTGATGGGCTACGGTGGTCTTCGATTCTTTGCCGAATTTTTCCGCGAACCCGACGAATTTCTCGGCTACCTGTCGTTGGGATTGAGCATGGGCCAATGGTTATGTCTGCCGATGATTGCCGTGGGCGCGGGTCTGTGGCTATTCGCACAGCGGCGCGGGAATCGACTGCTATAATCCGCGCCATCGAACAGATTTTCAGGCGCGTAGCTCAGTTGGTTAGAGCACCACCTTGACATGGTGGGGGTCGTTGGTTCGAGTCCAATCGCGCCTACCAATATTCCCGAGCGTCACCGCATCTCCTCAGGGTAATCCTTGGGGCTTATTCCCCGGCTTATTTCTAGAATCAACGGCGATGCAATCGTTCCGGTTGCGGGTAACGTGAAAGACGGATTTTCATGAATTGGAACGCTTTGCGGCCGAAGCATGAATGTTAGCTTTGAAGGGATCAGTGCAGTGCCTACCACAAAGTCAGACGGCGCCAAACCGGCGCAACGTGTCGTCAAGAAGTATCCCAATCGACGTCTCTACGATACGAGTTCCTCCACCTACATCACGCTGGCGGATGTGAAGCGATTGGTTATGGCGGGCGAGTCGTTTGTAGTGCGCGACGCCAAGACCAGCGAAGACCTGACGCGTGCCATCCTGCTGCAAATCATTCTGGAAGAGGAGGCGGGTGGCAAGCCGATCTTCACGGAAGCGGCATTGGGCAACATCATCCGTTTTTATGGACACGCAATGCAGGGATTCATGGGTTCCTGTCTGGAAGAAAACGTGCAGTCGATGATGGACATACAGAACAAGTTGACCGAACAGGCTAAAGGCAAATCATCTGACATGTGGGCGCCATTTACAAACCTGCAGTCGCCGATGATGCAGAACATGGTCGGTGGTTATGCGGAGAATTCGAGGAAGGCATTTTTGAAAATGCAGGAACAGATGCAAAAACAGACGGAACAAATGCTTGGGGCCTTCGGATTAAAGCCGTGATGGTCACGATTACTGGGACAATGGAAGGATGAACGAAGCTGTTTCTCCTGCAAAGGTTCCCCACATCGGTTTTGTCAGCCTGGGTTGCCCGAAGGCACTCACTGATTCCGAACTGATACTCACGCGCCTGAGTGCCGAGGGCTATCAAACCTCCAAAACATTTGCTGGTGCCGATCTGGTGATCGTCAACACCTGCGGCTTCATCGACGACGCGGTCAAGGAAAGCCTGGACACGATCGGAGAGGCACTTGCTGAGAACGGAAAGGTGATCGTCACCGGTTGCCTCGGTGCTAAGGCAGGCAGCGACGGCAGCAGCAATCTGGTGCGCCAGATGCATCCGAGCGTGTTGGCGGTCACCGGGCCGCACGCCACACAGGAGGTGATGGACGCGGTGCACGAACATCTGCCCAAGCCACATGATCCTTTTGTGGACCTGGTGCCGAATGCCTTTGGCGTCGCAGGCATCAAACTCACGCCACGTCACTACGCCTACCTGAAAATCAGCGAAGGCTGCAACCACCGCTGCACGTTCTGCATCATTCCTTCGATGCGCGGTGACCTGGTGTCGCGCCCTGTGGGCGATGTGTTGAGTGAGGCGCAGGCGCTGTTCTCGGGTGGCGTGAAGGAACTGTTGGTGATCAGCCAGGACACGTCGGCCTATGGTGTGGATTTGAAGTACCGCACGGGTTTCTGGAATGGCAAACCGGTGAAGACACGCATGCTGGAACTGGTGCAACAACTGGGCGAGATGGCCAGAGAATACGGCGCCTGGGTGCGGCTGCACTACGTCTATCCCTATCCGAGCGTGGACGAGATCGTCCCGTTGATGGCGACAGGCTTGGTGCTGCCCTATCTGGATGTGCCGCTGCAGCACAGCCACCCGGATGTTCTCAAGCGCATGAAGCGCCCGGCCAGTGGCGAACGCAATCTGGAACGGATTCAGCGTTGGCGCGAGATGTGTCCCCAGATCGTAGTGAGAAGTACGTTCATCGCAGGTTTTCCGGGAGAGACCGAAGCGGAGTTTTCGCACCTTTTGGATTTCATGCGCGAAGCGCAGATTGACCGCGCCGGTTGCTTTGCATACAGCCCGGTTTCTGGTGCTGCAGCCAATGAACTTTCAGGTGCGTTGCCACAGGAACTGCGGGAAGAACGAAGATCGAGATTCATGGCAGTGGCGGAGGAGGTTTCGGCCGCCAAATTGCAACAACGCGTGGGCGCCACGATGCAGGTGCTGGTTGATTCCGCTCCCGGCATGGGCAAAAAGGGGGGAGTGGGCCGCAGTTACGCGGACGCGCCCGAGATTGACGGCAGTGTGAGGTTGTTGCCGCCGGAGAAGATCAGCAAGACGCTGAAGGCGGGGGAATTTACCAAGGCGCGCATTGTGGGAACACAGGGGCACGACCTGGTGGGGTTGCCGGTTTGAACACAAAAAAGCCGCTTCAAAATAAGCGGCTGGATTGTCAAGAAATCGGCAGGATTTGTTGTTTATATTGGTGCCCAGGAAGGGACTCGAACCCCCACGAAGTTACTCGCTAGTACCTGAAACTAGTGCGTCTACCAATTCCGCCACCTGGGCATTTCAGGAAAGAGAGAATTGTATCAAAAATATTGGAACAACCAGCGCAGCGCTGGATGAAATTGAAGGGACAGTCCTGGGTCATCGCGATGGTCACGGATTTGTTCAACGCGATGACGGCGAATCGGACATCTATCTGGCGCCGAACGAAATGCGGGCCGTGATGCACCGGGACCGGGTCAAGGCGCGCATCGTGCGCCAGGACCGAAAAGGGCGACCCGAAGGTCGCGTGCTGGAGATTGTGGAGCGTGCCGAGCAGCCCATCATCGGGCGTCTGTTGCACGAGAGCGGTATCTGGATTGTGGCCCCGGAGGACAAGCGCTATGGTCAGGACGTGCTGATTCCCAAGAGCGCAGTTGGCGTGGCCAAACCCGGACAGGTGGTGGTGGTTGAGTTGACCGAGCCGCCTGCGCTGTACGGGCAGCCGGTCGGTCGCGTGAAAGAAGTGCTCGGCGAAGTCGACGACCCCGGAATGGAGATAGAAATTGCCGTGCGCAAATACAGTGTGCCGCATGAGTTCTCCGAGGCCTGCATTGCTCTTGCGCGCACATTGCCGGACAAAGTGTTGGCACACGACAAGAAACATCGGGTCGATCTGACTGATGTGCCTCTGGTCACTATCGACGGCGAGGACGCGCGCGACTTTGACGACGCCGTTTATTGCGAACCCGCCAAAGTGGGGCGCGGCAAGGGTTGGCGCCTGTTGGTCGCAATTGCCGACGTGAGCCACTACGTAGAGACTGGCAGCGCCATCGATATCGACGCTTACGACCGCGCTACCAGCGTGTATTTCCCGCGGCGTGTGATCCCCATGCTGCCCGAGAAACTCTCCAACGGCCTGTGTTCGCTGAATCCGGATGTCCAGCGCTTGTGCATGGTGTGCGACATGCTGGTGACGGCCTCGGGCGACGTGCATGCCTACCAGTTTTATCCCGCCGTGATGTTCAGCCACGCCCGCTTCACCTACACGGAAGTTGCTGCCATCTTGAGCAACACCCGTGGGCCCGAAGCCGCCAAGCGCAAGGAACGCGTCAACGACTTGCTGAATCTGCATGACGTCTATCGCGCCCTGCTTGCCGCTCGCAGCCTGCGCGGCGCGGTGGATTTCGAAACCACGGAGACGCAGATCATCTGCGACGAGGTGGGTCGCATTGAGAAGATCGTACCGCGCACCCGTAACGAAGCACATCGCCTGATCGAAGAGGCGATGCTCGCGGCAAATGTGTGCAGCGCCGACTTCATCCACGGGAGCAAACACGCGGGCCTGTTTCGGGTGCACGAAGGCCCGACGCCGGAAAAGGTGGAACTGCTGCGCAACTACCTCAAGGCCACTGGTATCGCCATGAACATCAGCGACGAGCCCACGCCCGCGCAGTTTCAGGCGATCGCGCAGGCGACCAGGGAACGCCCCGACGCGCAGCAGATTCACTCGATGCTGCTGCGCTCGATGCAGCAGGCGATTTATACGCCCACCAACTCCGGCCACTTCGGTCTGGCCTACGAGGCCTACACCCATTTCACGAGCCCGATCCGGCGTTATCCTGACCTGTTGGTGCACCGTGTCATCAAGGCGATTTTGGCGAATCGGCGCTATCACCTGCCGGTCTTGCCGACGCCTGGAGAGGCGCATGCAAAACTGGCAAAGCGCCTGCTCAAGGGCCAAACTGCCAAGCGCAAGGACAGCGCTGAGACGCCCGTCAAGTCGAGTGCCGAGAACCTGGCATGGGCCGCCGCGGGGCTGCATTGCAGCGCCAATGAGCGCCGCGCGGACGAGGCCAGCCGCGACGTCGAAGCTTGGCTCAAATGCAAGTACATGCGTGATCACCTGGGCGAAGAATTTGCCGGTGTGGTGAGTTCCGCCACGAGCTTCGGCATCTTTGTCACCCTCGATGACATGTACGTCGAGGGGCTGGTACATATCACCGAACTCGGCGGCGAGTATTTCCGTTTTGATGAAGCGCGTCAGGAACTTCGCGGCGAGCGCACCGGAATGCGCTACGCGATCGGATCCCGGGTGCGGGTTCAGGTCAGCCGCGTGGATCTGGATGGTCGCCGGATTGATTTTCGACTGGTCAACGAAGCTGACGATCTGCCGACGCGTTCCGGTAAAGATCGTGGCGTGGCAACAGTTGTGCGTAGCGACAAGGAGCAGTCGCCAGGGAAATTTGCCGCCAAACGTGCGGAAAAAACATCAAGGCCGACAAATGCACGGGCGGCAAAGTCACCGATTCAGGGGCGCAAGGGTGCGGCCAAAAAAGACTCAGGTGGCAAGGTTCCGCGCAAACTGCGGCGCTGATCTTGTCGCCAATCGGCTTGCCGTAAGCGGAATACCCACCGGCCAACTGTCAGCGAGCGCGCCGTGGCGATACACGGCAGCGCAGGCGGCGGAAAACGCAGGCAAGCCCGAAGCGAGCCCTGCGCCAATCATCCCTGCCAAAACATCTCCGGTACCGGCCGTCGCCAGCCGTGCATTGCCAGTGGGATTGATGGCCGGCGTCAGACCGGGAGCTGCAATCACCGTGCCTGATCCCTTGAGCACCACTGTGCAGTGAAAGTGGTCAGCCAGCTTCTGGGCCGCGCGCAGCCGGTTGACTTGAACTTCAAAGGTGTTGCACGCCAGCAGCCGAGACGCCTCCAACGGGTGCGGGGTCAGGACCGTTGTGCGTCCGCGGTGGCCGCGCGATCGCAACAGCGTTTGCAACTGCTCGTCCTTGGCAATGGCATTGAGCGCGTCTGCATCCAGCACCAGTGCCGACGGCTGCGCCAGCACCCTTGGCAAGGCGGCGCGGACTTCCTCGCCGCCGCCGCAGCCACAGAGCACCGTCATGCCCTTGAGGTCGAGGTTGTTGAAGTCGCGGAACATCAACTCCGGTTGGGCGGTATCCACCGTGATGCCGTTCCGATCCAACAGCGCCACATAGACGCGACCCGCGCCTGCATGCAATGCCGCACTTGCCGCAAGCAGGGCCGCCCCGGTCATGCCCGCGGCGCCGCCGATGAGGGCGACGTCACCAAAACTCCCCTTGTGGCTGGCGTGAAGCCTTGTCCGGCCCACCGGTAGGCCCAGCAGCGTCGCCGTGCAGGCTACGCTGGCATCGTCCACGGCAAGGTCATCGAACCAGACTTCGCCTGCGGTATCGCGTCCATTTCCGGTGAACAGACCGGGTTTCAATGTCAGCAATGTCAACGTGTCGCGGGCCCGGACTGCCAACCCGGAGAGCGCGTTTTCATGCGTCGCGCCTTCGCTGTCCGCTCCCGAAAAATCGCCGGTGTCGCCGTCCAGACCCGTAGGGACGTCCACCGCCAGCACGGCCGCGGCGCTGGCATTCAGTTGCTTTGTCAGTTCCGCCATGTGCCCCTGCAGCGCGCGTGTGCTGCCAATGCCAAGCAAGGCATCGATGCACAAGTCATTTTGATCAAGGTCACTGGGTGCATGGGCAAGAAATTCAACGCCGGCCGCCCTGGCGCGTGCCAGAGAGAGTAGTGCGTCCGCTGGTGCGCTGGCTTCATCGCCCAACCAGGTCACCAGAGGAGCCTTGCGCCATTGCTGAAGATGCATCGCGGCTTCCAGTCCGTCGCCACCGTTGTTGCCCGGACCGCAGGCGATCCACACCTTTCGTGCGTGCGGCGCTAGCGCCAGTGCCAGTCGGGCCACGGCCAGACCGGCACGTTGCATAAGCACATGGGGCGGGAACTGCGCTGCCGTGAGTTGCTCCAGCGCGCGGGTGGCGGCGGTGTTGAACAGGCGGTGCGACTGTTGGCCTGAGATGTGTTCCATGCGCGATTGTGGCGCGAAAATGAACTAACCCAAACGTTCTACACCCAAGCCCTGCAGGTCTAGCGCGGGTGTTCGCTGCGATATCAGATCGGCCACCGCGCGTGCGCTGCCGCAACTCATCGCCCAACCGCTGGAGCCATGGCCCAAATTCAGCCAGACGCCGGGGATACCGCTGGCGCCCAAAATCGGTGGACCATCTGGCAGCATGGGACGCGCGCCTTTCCACTCCTGAACCCCGCTGGAGAACTGCGCTGCACCGGGAAACCAATCGTGCAGGACCTTGTAAAGCGTGCGAATGGATGAAGCACGTTTGTTTTCGACCGATCCCCCCAGTTCCGCGCCGCCTGCGACCCGCACGCGCTGGCCCAGGCGCGAGATCGCCACTTTGTAGCGCTCGTCCATGATTGCGCTGCGGGGCGCGTTCAGGGGTTCGCGCATAGGCGCACTCACCGAATAGCCGTGGACCGCCACCATGGGAATCTTCAAACCGAGGGCGCGCAGCAGGGGGGCGGAACCCAGACCTGCGCAGACCAGCACGGCGTCGAAGGCCCGCGCTACCGCCTCGCCTTCGATCTGAACGTGATTCGGGGACGCAGGGTTCAAGCCCTGCACCAACGTGTTGAACTGGAACTGAATTCCCAGACGCAGCCCCTCGTTCTTCAGCAGCAGGGTGAACTGGCGGCAGTTGGCCACTTCATCCTGCGCCAGGTGAATGGCGCCGAAGAATGGGGTATCCGGGTTCAATGCGGGTTCAACCGTGCGAGCCTCGGCTGGACTCATTTCTCTGAATGCCACGCCTGAGTCGCGCAGCAATTGCAGACCCGACTGCGCCAACCGGCTGTCCTTTTCGGAGCGCAGCAACACCATATAGCCGCTGCTGTGGTCGTACTCCAGTTTCAATTCGTCCGTGATCTGGTGCAGCCGCTCTCGGCTGTACAAAGCCAGGCGCTGCATGCGTTCGCGGTTGGTTTTGTAGGTTTGAAGATTGCAGGCGCGCAGCCAGCGCCAGATCCACGCGATCTCGCCCATTGACAGCGGCAATCCCAACTTGACCGGTGCATGGCGGCTGAACAAATGACGCGCAACCTTGGCCGGCATCCCTGGTGCAGCCCAAGGCGTGACGTAGCCGGGCGCCATCACACCCGCATTGGCGAAACTGCTCTCTTCGGCGGCAGCCGCGCGGCGCTCGAATACGGTGACCTCATGCCCATCACGGGCCAGTTCGTAGGCGCTGGTCGTTCCAATCACGCCGGCCCCTATCACGGCAATTCTCATGGTTTTGGCATTCGGCTTTTGGTTGTTGTCATGGCATCGTTATGTATTTGGTAATCAGCACAGGGGACGGTTCATCATCAAATCCCATTGAGGTGCTATCTATCCAGTAGCACTTCTTCCGCCAGCAAGGCGCTATTGAGCACAGAATCATCTCGCAGTGCGGCGTGCCAGAGCATGAGACCCGTAGGCAGTTCCCCGCGCTGGTGGCAGGGAATGGAGATGGCGCAACCGTCCAACATGTTAACCACACCGGTGTTGCGCAAAAGCATCCCGTTGATCCGGAAGAATTCAGCGTCGCGTTCGATTCCTGGAGCGACGTTGGCCAACGGTGGTGCGAGAATTGGGACGGTGGGAGAGAGCGCAGCATCGAATCCCCGCAAGCCCTGTGCGACCCTGGAAATCCAGTCTGAGCGTGATCGCAGCAGTTCAAGGTAGTCGCAAGCCAGCATACCTGCGGCGTTGGCGATGCGTGCCATGACCCTCGGGTCATATTGGTCGGCGTGACGTTCCAGCAGGCGGCGGTGCCAAGTGAAGCTTTCGATCGCCGGGAAACCTCCTTTGGCCTGCATCGTTGCCAATTCACCGAGTTCCTTGAGTTCCACTGATTCAACCTGTGCACCCGCACGGCGCAAAGCTGTGAGCGTGCGCTCAAAGGCCCGCGCGACAGCCAGGTCAAGGCCGTCGAGCATCATCGTTTGGGGTACGGCAAACCGATACGTGGACAGCGGTGCAGGGCTGCGGGTGACCCGGCGCGCTGCCAGGATTTCGTGCGCCGACACCGCATCGCGCACACTTCGGGTTACGGCGCAAACGGTGTCAAGCGTGTTTGAAAGCGGCACAGATCCAGTTGTCGGAACGAGCCTGGCGGTGCTCTTGAATCCGACAATACCGTTGCAAGCTGCCGGGATGCGGATCGAGCCGCCGGTATCTGAGCCCAGACCGATGAAGGCCGCGCCGGTGGCCACCGACACGGCTGCTCCAGAGGATGAGCCCCCTGGAATGCGTGCCTCGTGGTCCGAACCCACAGATGCGCCGTAGCGCCCGTCCCACGCCATTGGCGTGCCGTAGTGCGGATTGATGCCGACGCCGGAAAAGGCGAATTCAACCATCTGGGTGCGCCCCATCAGGCTTGCGCCTGCAGCGCGGAGCCGGGCCACAGCCACGCTGTCCCGTGCTGCGGGTGGCGCATTGGCCAGCACGATGGACCCGGCAGCAGTGGTTTGTCCAGCGATGTCGAACAGATCCTTGACGGACACCGCTAACCCTGCAAGAGGAAGTTGGTGTACCCCGCGGCTCGCCGCGGTATGCCGTGCGGAATCGAACATCGTGCGCACGAAGGCATGTTCGCACTTGGTCGACCCCGCGATGGCGATGCAGGTTTCCAACTCCCTGGTGGCGCTGCTGAGTCCGCTGCTGATGCGTTCGCGGGTGACTTGCAGGTCGGTGATCATGGGATTCATGTTTCGCAATATGGTATAGTCTTAGGGTTTTGCTGCTGCCTCAGGCATTGCCGGATTTCAGCTGCGAAACAAATCGCAAACCAGCCCCACCAAGGTGTTGCGAATATCGTGCCACGTGCTTTAAGAAGCTCCGCCGGGATTCGCAAAACGGACTGGATTTTAGAAACAACCTTTGGAGTTAAACATGTCAGTAACAATGCGCGAAATGCTGGAAGCGGGTGTCCATTTTGGACACCAGACACGCTTCTGGAATCCCAAGATGGCCCCGTATATTTTCGGCCATCGCAACAAGATTCACATCATCAACCTGGAAAAGTCCTTGCCGATGTTCCAGGATGCGCTCCAGCACGTGCGTCAATTGTCGGCCAATCGCGGCACCATTTTGATGGTCGGAACCAAGCGTCAGTCTCGCGAAACCATTGCGGCTGAAGCGCAGCGCGCCGGCGTTCCCTATGTTGACCAGCGTTGGTTGGGCGGCATGCTGACCAACTTCAAGACCGTCAAGACCTCGATCAAGCGTCTGAAGGATATGAAGGTCCAGCAGGAAGCCGGTCTTGACGCGATGAGCAAGAAAGAGCAACTGATGTTTGCCCGTGAAATGGCCAAGCTGGAAAAAGACATCGGCGGCATTCAGAACATGACCGCGCTGCCGGATGCCATTTTCGTGATCGACGTGGGTTACCACAAGATTGCGATTTCCGAAGCCAAAAAGCTGGGCATTCCGCTGATCGGCGTGGTTGACACCAACCATTCTCCTGTCGGCATCGATTACATCATCCCCGGCAACGACGACTCGGCCAAGGCGATCACGCTGTATGCCCGCAGCATCGCCGACGCGATTCTGGAAGGCCGCGCCAACCCCATGGCCGAAGTGGTCAAGGCGATTGCAGCCGAGAGCGGTGATGAATTTGTGGAAGTGCAAGAAGCCACGGCTTGATCGCTCAGGAGCCGCGCACGGCGCGATCAGGAGGGGCTTTTTGCCCCTTTTTTTTAGCTCCTTCGTATGAAATTTGTTTGAACTGTTGATGGAGAAATAACGATGGCTGCAATTACCGCAAGCATGGTCGCCGAACTGCGTGGCAAGACCGATGCGCCGATGATGGAGTGCAAGAAGGCCCTGACCGAGGCCGAAGGCAACATGGAAAAAGCTGAGGAACTGTTGCGCGTCAAGCTCGGCAACAAGGCCGGCAAGGCCGCGGCGCGCATTACCTCTGAAGGCGTCGTCACCTGCTTCATTGAGGGCAGCACCGGCGCCCTGATAGAAGTCAACTGCGAAACCGACTTTGTCACCAAGAGCGACGGCTTCCTGGCCATGGCCAAGGCGGCGGCGGAACTGATCGCCAGGAACAATCCGGCCGATGTCGCGGCGCTGGGCGCTTTGCCTTACAGCCAGGATGGTTTCGGGCCGACTTTGGAAGACGTGCGCAAGGGCCTGATTGGCAAGATTGGCGAGAACATGAGTTTTCGTCGTTTCAAACGCTTTGCTTCCGGCGCCAAGCTGGCTTCTTATCTGCACGGCACGCGCATCGGCGTGGTGGTGGAGTTTGATGGCGACGTGGTCGCTGCCAAGGACGTTGCCATGCACGTTGCGGCGATGAAGCCGGTGGCACTGTCCAGCGCGGACGTGCCGGCAGATCTGGTGGCGCGCGAGCGTTCTGTCGCGGCTGCCAAGGCTGCAGACGACGCAGCCACAGCGGTGGCAGCGGGCAAGCCGGTTCAATCCGACGAGATCGTGGCCAAGCGCATTGAAGGCGGCGTGCAGAAGTTTCTCAAGGAAGTGTCCTTGTTCAATCAGGCATTCGTCAAAAACGACAAGCAATCGGTGGAGCAGATGCTCAAAGCCACAGGCACGACGGTGAAGGCGTTCACACTGTACGTGGTGGGCGAAGGCATCGAGAAGAAGGTCGACGATTTTGCCGCCGAAGTTGCGGCGACGGTGGCAGCGGCACAAAAAGGCAGCTGATTCATTCGCCGTGTTAACGCTGTCATCCCGGGTTCATCCCTCCTTCTCCAGGAACTCAACCATGTCCGACGCCTTGCCCGCCTACAAACGCATTTTGCTGAAGCTCTCGGGGGAGGCGCTGATGGGAGAGGATGCGTTCGGCATCAACCATGGCACGATCGTGCGCATGGTCGAGGAGATCGCTGAGGTCACGCGTCTTGGCGTGCAGGTGGCGGTGGTGATCGGCGGCGGCAATATATTTCGCGGCGTCGCGGGCGGCTCGGTCGGCATGGACCGGGCCACGGCGGACTACATGGGAATGCTGGCGACGGTGATGAACGCGCTGGCGCTGGCCGACACCATGAACAAGGCTGGTTTGGTGGCGCGGGTCATGTCTGCTATTGCGATCGAGCAGGTGGTCGAACCCTACATTCGACCCAAGGCGTTGCAGTATCTGGAAGAGGGCAAAGTGGTCGTCTTTGCAGCTGGCACCGGCAACCCGTTTTTCACCACCGACACGGCCGCAGCGCTGCGTGGTGCCGAGGTGGGTGCCGAGATTGTGCTCAAAGCGACCAAAGTCGACGGTGTATACAGCGCCGATCCGAAGAAGGATCCCGCAGCAACGCGTTATGCCAGAATTTCGTTTGACGATGCCATGTCGCAGAACCTGGGGATCATGGACGCTACGGCGTTTGCCCTGTGTCGGGATCAAAAACTTCCGATCAAGGTATTCTCCATTTTGAAGAATGGCGCCTTCAAGCGCGTGGTCATGGGCGAGGACGAAGGTACGTTGGTGTATGCGTGAGCGGCAGTTCCATTCATTGATCTGGGGAGATTGACAAATGACGATTGCGGATACCAAGAGCACGACGCAAGCCAGGATGGACCAGGCTATTGCGGCCTTCAAACATAACCTGACCAAGATTCGCACCGGGCGCGCCAGCCCCGGTCTGCTCGATACTGTGCACGTTGACTATTACGGGTCCCTTTTACCCATTGGTCAGGTGGCGAATGTGTCGCTTTTGGACTCGCGCACACTCAGCGTTCAGCCTTGGGAAAAAGGCATGGGCGCCAAGATCGAGAAGGCCATTCGCGACAGCGACCTGGGTCTGAATCCGGCATCCATGGGTGATTTGATACGCGTGCCGCTACCGGCGATGTCGGAAGAGCGGCGTCGCGAGTTGACCAAACTGGTGCGCAGCGAAGGGGAAGGCGCGAAGATTGCGGTGCGAAGCCTGCGCCGGGACGCCAACGAGTCCGTGAAGAAACTGGTCAAGGAAAAACTCGCCTCCGAAGACGATCAAAAACGCACGGAAGCCGAGATTCAAAAGGCGACGGACCGGCATATTGTGGAAATAGACCAGCTGGTGGCGGCCAAGGAACATGACATCATGGCGGTCTGACTTTCACGCAAAGCGCCCTGTGATTCATGCTTAAACAACGCGTCATCACGGCACTCGTGCTGCTGGCCATTCTGCTGCCGGCACTGGTCTATCCGGACCCAGTTGCATTCTGTGCCGTGGTGTTGCTGTTGGTTGCCGCTGGGGCCTGGGAATGGGGCCGGCTCAACGGGTATACCCAGACGGCAAGTTGGCTGGCCGCTCTGGCCTGTGTACTGCTGTGCGCCCTGAGTTGGGCCCTGGGTTGGTTGCAAATTCCGCTTTCCGGCTTGTGGACGGCTGTGGGAGGGGTCTGGGTAATGGTGGGCGCCTGGTTGCTGGCAAGAGGAGTGGCGCACTGGCCGGCCATCGCGCGCAGCGTGCGGCTTTGGGCTGGACTTCTGGCTCTGTCGCTTGCCTGGCTCGCCATGGCTCAGGCCCGCGTCATTGGCGTGAATTTCCTGCTGTCGATCCTGGTTCTGGTCTGGGTGGCCGACATCTTCGCCTACTTCGCCGGTCGTACCTGGGGTGGACGGTTTTCCAAGGGCAAACTCGCTCCCGGCATCAGTCCCGGGAAGACCTGGGAAGGCGTCTGGGGCGGCATGGTCGGTGTCTTGCTTCTGGCCGTCGTCTGGGTTGCAGCTGACCGCTTCTGGGCTGCCAGCGTTCCCAGCTTTTACTCGCAGTTGGCGCGGCGCGGTACTTGGCTGTTGGTGCTGGCCGTGCTGTTCGTGGCCGCCATGAGCGTGGTGGGGGACCTGGTGGAGTCGCTGGTCAAACGCGCCGCCGGTGTCAAAGACAGCAGCGGCCTGTTGCCCGGGCACGGTGGAGTGCTCGACCGACTGGATGCGCTGTTGCCGACGCTGCCCATCGCCATGATGCTTTATTCGCTGGGGGCTGTTTGACAACGACGCCCAGGCAATGCGTGTGCGTTCTTGGGTCGACCGGCTCAATCGGCGTCAACACGCTGGACGTACTGGGCCGACACCCGGATCGCTTTGAAGTGTTTGCCTTGAGCGGCGCCACGCAAGTGGATTTGATGTTGGAGCAATGTGCCCGGTTTGCTCCACGCTACGCGGTCATGGCCAGTGGCCCGCACAGCCAACTGTTGGCGCAGCGAGTGAAGGACCACGGTCTGTCGGTACAGGTCCTGCACGGCCCGCAGGCGATCGAAATGATCGCGTCGCACGAATCGGTGGACAGCGTGATGGCAGCCATTGTGGGGGCCGCTGGACTGGCTGCATGCCTGGCCGCGGCCCGTGCGGGCAAACGCCTGCTGCTGGCAAACAAGGAGGCCCTGGTTGTCGGTGGTGAGGTTTTTCTGGAGGCGGTACGAGCAGGAGGCGCCACGCTGCTGCCGATCGACAGTGAACACTCGGCCATCTTTCAGTCCCTGCCCGACGACCGAAGCACTTGGGCGTCCGGCATCGACAAGATCATTCTGACCGCTTCCGGCGGGCCGTTTCGCAGCATGGCGCCCGAGCGTCTGTGCGAGGTCACGCCGGAACAGGCTTGTGCGCATCCCAACTGGGTGATGGGTCGAAAGATTTCGGTGGACTCCGCCACCATGATGAACAAGGCACTTGAAGTGATCGAGGCCAAGTACCTGTTCGGCGTATCGCCGGAGCAACTGGAAGTGGTGATCCATCCTCAAAGCATCATCCACTCGATGGTGCAATACCGCGATGCTTCTGTGGTGGCGCAATTGGGAACACCCGATATGCGCGGACCGATCGCCTACGGCCTGGCATGGCCACAGCGCATTGCATCGGGCGCTGCGTCACTGGACTTTCGCAGCCTGCCCGCGTTGACTTTCGAGGCCACCGATGCCCACGACCATCCCCGGCGTTTTCCTGGTTTGAAGCTGGCCTGGGAGGCACTGCGCGCACCGTCTGGCACTTGCGCCGTGCTGAACGCAGCCAACGAAATCGCGGTGGCAGCGTTTCTGGAGCGGCGCATCCGTTTCGACCAGATTCACCAGACCAATCTGGCCACGCTGGAGATCATGGCCGTGACCCGCCCCACCTGCCTGGGTGAGTTGCTGGAGTTGGATGAGCGTGCCCGCCTGACAGCGGCTGGCGTGGTGCAGCGTCTCGGTGGTTGACATGATGAGCGCAATGACATGATGACATTTCTGGCCATTCTGGGAGCGCTCGCGCTGCTGATTCCGGCGCATGAATATGCCCACTACCGCGTGGCGTTGGCTTGCGGCGTGAAGGTTTTGCGTTTCTCCATTGGTTTTGGGCCAACGCTTGCGCGCTGGCAATCCAGCGCTGGCGGTACCGAGTTTGTGCTGGGCGCTTTTCCCCTCGGTGGTTACGTGAAGATGCTGGATGAACGCGCAGAAACGGTGCCACCAGAGCAGCGTAATCAGGCCTTCAACACCCAGCGCTTGAGCGCGCGCGCGGCCATTGTCGCTGCCGGGCCGCTGGCCAATCTGTTGTTGGCGGTGGCGCTGTTCGCTTTGGTCGGATGGATCGGCGTGCAGGAGCCGCAGGCGGTTTTAGCGAGTCCGGAACCCGGTTCGATCGCCGCCCGCGCTGGCTTGATGGGTGGAGAGCGGGTGGAGCGCGCCGGCTTTGATGCTCAGACACTGGAGACGGTGCAGTCTTTCGGGGATGTGCGGGAATGGCTGAGCCGCGGCGCCTTGGATGGCAAGGACGTGACCCTTGAAGTAAGCACCAAAGACCATGCAGCGCGGCGCGGGGTACTGTTGCATTTGAGCGAATTGCAGTCCGGCGACATGACGCCTGAATTGTTTTTGAAAATCGGGTTGACGGGCCCATTGACACAGGCCTTGATCGGCGAGGTCCAGGACGGCGCGGCACGCCGTAGCGGACTGCGTAGCGGTGACCGCGTGTTGCGTATCGGTTCTGAGCCGATCGTCGATGGGCATCAATTGCGCGAGCGTATTCGCGCCTCGGTGCGGGATGGAGAGCCGCTCACCCAGACCTGGATCATCGAGCGCCTGGGCACGCGCGTGGAGGTAAATGTCACGCCCGATTTGCGTCAGGACGGCGCGCAGACCGTCGGAAGAATCGGCGCTTATGTGGGTTCGAACCCCGCTTGGGTGACTATCCGGCGGGGTCCCGTTGAAGGGCTCTGGATGGGCGTTCTGCACACCTGGGACATGGGTTCGACCAGTTTGAAGATCCTGGGCAAGATGTTGATGGGCGAGGCCTCGCTGAAGAACCTTAGCGGCCCGTTAACAATTGCCGACTATGCTGGCAAGGCCGCGAGTCAGGGAATCGTTCCTTACCTGCAGTTTCTGGCGCTCATCAGCGTGAGTTTGGGTGTGTTGAATTTGTTGCCGCTGCCAGTGCTCGATGGAGGGCACCTGATGTATTATCTTTGGGAGGGGCTGACGGGCAGGACGGTGTCCCCCGCCTGGATGGATCGACTGCAAAGAGGCGGTGTCGCGCTGCTTTTGATGTTGATGTCGATTGCGCTATTTAACGATGTCACCCGACTTTTGGGTTAACTTGCTGGCTGGGATCGCGTGCGATTGAGGTCGGGTCATATTTCATGAAAATTAAAATCAATCGTCTTCGCCTGCGCACCGTTTCGGTCGTGAGTGCCCTGAGTATGCTCACACAACTGGCCTGGGCAGTGGAGCCGTTTGCGGTGCGCGATATCCGGATTGAAGGATTGCAGCGGGTCGAACCCGGCACTGTATTTGCCTCCTTGCCGCTGCGTGTTGGCGATACCTACAGCGACGACAAGGGGACGGCCGCGATTCGCGCTCTGTTCGGGCTGGGTCTTTTCAAGGACGTGCGTATCGATGTTGCCGACGGTGTGCTGGTCGTCATCGTGGAGGAGCGTCCCACGGTGGCGGCGGTCGAATTTACGGGTGCCAAGGAATTCGACAAGGACATACTGAAGAAGGCGATGACCGACGTTGGTTTGGCTGAGGGGCGCCCTTTTGACAAAGCGCTGGCAGATCGGGCTGAACAGGAGCTGCTGCGCCAGTACATCAACCGCAGTCTGTACGGCGCACAGGTGGTCACCACAGTCACCCCGGCAGAGCGCAACCGCGTGAATCTCACCTTTACGATCGTGGAGGGTGAGACGTCCAAGATCAGGGAGATGCACATCGTCGGCAACAAGGTGTTCAGCGAGTCAACCCTGCTGGGGCTTTTTGACCTGGACACGGGTGGATGGCTCAGTTGGTACACGAAATCGAATCACTACGCGCGTACCAAACTCAATGCTGATCTTGAGACGCTGCGGTCCTACTACCTGAATCGCGGTTACCTCGAATTCAAGATCGACTCCACACCGGTGGCGATCTCTGCCAACAAGCAGGACATTTCGGTCACGATCAATGTCACCGAGGGTGATCGTTTCGTCGTGGCCGGGGTCAAGCTCGAGGGCAATTATCTCAGCCGCGAAAACGAATTCAAGTCCCTGGTGAAGATCACGCCGGGTCAAGCCTACAACGCGGACGAAGTGGCACAGACCATCAAGAAGTTCACCGACTATTTCGGCAATTTTGGCTTCGCCTTTGCACGGGTTGAGGCACGACCGGAGATCGATCGAAGCAACAACTCGGTGACGCTGGTTCTGCAGGCCGATCCGTCACGCCGCGCCTATGTGCGCCGTGTCAATATCGCGGGCAACAACACCACCCGCGATGAAGTGATACGCCGGGAGTTTCGCCAGATGGAGTCGTCCTGGTACGACGGTGCAAAGATCAAGGCATCGCGCGACCGGGTCGATCGTTTGGGTTACTTCAAGGAAGTGAACATCGAAACCCAGGAAGTGCCGGGTTCCAACGATCAGGTGGACCTGTTGCTGACGGTGGTGGAAAAGCCCACAGGCAGCATCAGCCTGGGGGCGAGTTTCTCCTCCGCCGACAAGTTGGGACTCCAGTTTGGCATCAAGCAGGACAACGCTTTTGGTTCCGGCAACTTTGTTGGTCTGGAGGTCAACACCAGCAAGTACAACAAGGTGCTTTCCGTCAATACCACCGATCCCTACTTCACTGCCGACGGCATCTCGCGCACGCTTTCGACCTACTACCGCGCCAGCACTCCTTATGCGGATTTGGGTGGGAATTACGCACTGCGTACGGCCGGCGCTGGCATGAGTTTCGGCGTTCCCTTTAGCGAACGCGACATGGTGTTTTTCGGGGCCTCCGTCGAGGAAACGCGCATCGTTCCAGGCACGAATATCCCCGTGGCATACCTCGCCTATGGCAGTCAGTTTGGCTATTCGAGTTCGGCCGTTCCAATGACCGTGGGCTGGGGCCGCGATGACCGCGACAGTGCGACCACACCCACCAACGGCAGCATGCAGCGTCTGTCGACGGAAGTGGGCGTGATCGGTGACGCCCGCTATTTCCGCGCCAGCTATCAAAACCAGTGGTTCTTTCCGGTGACCCGCAAGATCACATTGGGAACCAACGTCGAGATGGGATTTGGCTCGGGGTTGAATGGACGGCCGTTCCCGGTGTTCAAGAATTTCTATTCGGGCGGCCTGGGATCGGTACGCGGATTTGAGCAGGGCACGCTCGGACCCCGGGACGTTTCGGGAGCTGTGGTGGGTGGACCCAGCAAGATCAACCTGAATGCGGAAGTGAGTTCGCCATTTCCTGGTGCCGGCAATGACAAGTCGCTGCGCGGGTATGCTTTCATCGATGCGGGCAACGTGTTCGGTGAAAACGAAAGGATCAGATTGAGCGATCTGCGTTCTTCCTACGGTGTGGGTATCAGCTGGATCTCACCGATGGGGCCGCTTCGCCTGTCTTTTGCCAGGCCGATCAAGGAATTCGCTGGAGATAAAATCCAGGCTCTTCAATTCAACATTGGAACCTCTTTCTAATGAAACATCTTTCACGTCTAAGCCTGTTGGCCTGTTTCCTGGGTGTGGTCTGCCTCGCGGCGCAGGCGCAGGATTTCCGCATCGGTTATATCAACCTGGATCGCCTCATGAAGGAGGCGAATATCGCCAAGGCGGCCCAGACCAAACTGGAGCAGGAGTTCGCAAGACGCGAGAAGGAACTCGTGGATCTGGGCAACACACTGAAGGCTGCGGATGACCAGTTTCAGCGCGAGCAGCCCACGCTGCCAGAATCGCAGCGCAAGGCACGCGAGAAGCAACTCGTGGACCAGGATCGCGAGTTCCAGCGCAAGCGCCGCGAGTTCCAGGAGGATCTCACTTCTCGCAAGAACGAGGAACTGCAGCAGGTGATCGACCGTTCCAACAAGGTCATCAAGCAACTCGCCGAAGCCGAGAAGTTCGACGTGATCCTGCAAGATGCGGTCTACATGAATCCGAAGCACGACATCACTGACCGTGTGCTCAAGGCCATGAACGCGGCCAAATAACTTTTCGTGGTTCCGGTGTGGCGCTGCGTTTAGCTACTGTGGTCGAGGCGCTGGGAGGCGAACTCTGCGGCGATCCCCAACGGCTCGTTACCGGACTCGCACCACTTGAGTCAGCCGACGCCGACCAGTTGAGCTTTATCACTCACGCCAAATATCTTCGACAACTGGCAACTTCCAAGGCCGCGTGTGTGATCGTCGCACCCGCAATGCGTGAAGCGGCGGCGCGGCGCGGTGACCACATCGTCGTCGATCAGCCCTATCTCTACTATGCCCGCTTGAGCCAACTCTGGAAGAAGCAGCACAGCCAACCCCAGGAGCCGCGCCTGCATCCGAGCGCCGTGATCGACGACCAGGCGTTTGTGGATGCGAGCGCCAGGATCGGACCTCTCTGCGTCGTGGAGCGCGGTGCACGCATCGGCGCTGATACCGTCCTCAAGTCAGGTGTGACCGTGGGCGAGAATTGCAGCGTGGGCGAACGCTGCATCCTGCATGCTGGCGTGGTGCTGGGAGCAGATGGCTTTGGTTTCGCGCCCAACGGCGGTGCCTGGGAAAAGATAGAACAACTCGGCGCCGTGCGCATCGGCAACGACGTCGAGATCGGAGCCAACACCTGCATCGACCGCGGCGCGTTGAGTGACACAGTGATTGGGGACGGCGTGAAGCTGGACAACCTGATCCAGATCGGACACAACGTGCAGATCGGCGCGCACACGGCAATGGCCGGTTGCTCCGCCATAGCGGGCAGCGCCGTCATCGGTGCTCATTGCACCATCGGTGGGGCGGCAAACGTGCTCGGACATCTGACCCTGGCCGATCACGTGCACATTTCGGCGACGTCGATGGTGACCCGGTCCATTCACAAACCGGGTCACTACACCGGCTTCTTCCCGATCGATGACAATGCCGCCTGGGAAAAAAATGCCGCCACGCTCAAGCAGTTGCACAGCCTGCGCGAGCGCATCAAGGCGCTCGAAAAAATATTGGAGAGAAATACGCCATGATGGACATTCACCAGATCCTGAAGAAGTTGCCTCATCGCTATCCATTCCTGCTCGTGGACCGGGTGCTTGAAATCGAGACCGGCAAGCGCATCAAGGCGCTGAAGAATGTGACCATCAATGAACCTTTTTTTGTGGGGCACTTTCCGCATCGCCCGGTCATGCCGGGCGTGTTGATCATCGAAGCCATGGCGCAGGCGGCAGGCTTGCTATCCTTCGACGCTTTGGGTGCTGGCACCGACGACAAGTCGGTGATCTATTTCGCCGGCATCGATAGCGCCCGCTTCAAGCGCCCCGTGGAACCCGGCGACCAACTGATCATGGACGTGTCGATTGAACGGCACAAAGCAGGCATCTTCAAATTCAAGGGCGTGACCCGCGTTGACGGTCAATTGGCCTGCGAGGCCGATTTCATGTGTACCGTGCGTTCAGTAGGCTAAGAACCCCGACTCAATCAACCATGGCGGTCATTCATTCCACGGCACTGGTAGATCCTCGCGCCCGGCTCGAGAGCAGCGTCACTGTCGGTCCGTACACAGTCATAGGGCCCGATGTTGCCATCGGTGAGGGAACGAAAATCGGTGCCCATTGCGTGATTGAGGGTCATACCACGATCGGCAAGAACAACCACATCTTCCAGTTCAATTCGATCGGCACGATTCCGCAGGACAAAAAGTACGGGGGCGAGCCCACGGAGTTGGTCATCGGCGACCACAACACCATCCACGAGTTCTGTACAGTCAGCCTGGGTGTGGTGGGGGCAGGCGGCGTGACCCGTGTGGGGAGCCACAACTGGATCATGGCTTACACCCACATCGCCCACGACTGCCGCGTTGACGATCACACCACGCTGGCGAACAACACCAATCTGGGTGGGCACGTGCATTTGGCCGATTGGGTCACGGTGGGCGGGCTGGTGGGAATACACCAATTCGTCAAGGTTGGGGCGCACGCCATGGTGGGTTTTGCCAGCGCGGTGACGCAGGATGTTCCGCCCTACATGCTGGTTGACGGCAATCCGCTTGCCGTGCGCGGCATCAACAGTGTGGGCCTGAGTCGGCGAGGTTTTTCGGCCACACGCATGGCCGCCGTCAAGCAGATGCATCGCCTGTTGTACCGCCAGGGAATGACACTTGCCGATGCCGGCGCGGCAATCGAGGCGCTGCCAACTGACACGCCCGAAGGGGCTCGGGATATCGCCCTCATGAGCGAGTTCCTGGCAAAAGCCTCTCGCGGTATAGCCCGTTGACAAAGCCGATCAGTTCAATTTTCAGGGTATGACGTCAGCCGCGCCACAATTCGCCCTGGTTGCGGGCGAAGCCTCGGGAGATCTGCTTGCGGGGCTGCTGTTGCAGGGTTTGCACTCGCGCTGGCCGGCGCTTGAGGCGGCCGGGATTGGCGGACCCCAGATGCTGCAGCAGGGTTTCAAGGCCTGGTGGCCGAATAGCAAATTGGCCATCAGTGGCTACGCCCAGGTGCTGCGCCATTACCGGGAAATCTCAGCCATACGAAAGCAGTTGAAAGCTCGCCTGCTGGCTTCGCCTCCCGACGTCTTTATCGGCGTGGACGCGCCTGATTTCAATCTTGATCTGGAAGCCGACCTGAAATCCAAAGGCATCAAGACCGTGCATTTTGTCTGCCCGTCAATCTGGGCCTGGCGGCCTGAACGGGTGGAGAAAATCCGGCGTAGTGCGAACCACGTGCTGTGTTTGTTCCCCTTCGAGCCGCCCCTGCTGGCACAGCACGGCATTGCTGCCACCTACGTTGGCCATCCCCTGGCCAACGTCATTCCCCTGGAGCCGGACCGGGTGGCTGCGCGCCATGCACTGGGTCTGCCGCAGGACGTGCCGATGGTGGCGATCTTGCCAGGAAGCCGCAAGGCCGAGTTGAAATACATTGCGCCAAGATTTCTGGCGGCGGCCGAACTTGTCAGACAAGCCAGACCTGGAGTGCGTTTTGTGCTGCCGGCCGCGCCTGGCCTGGTGGACGACGTGCTGGCGCTGGTGCGTTCCAGCGGCCTGGCAGAGCAGGTTCAGGTGACGGCGGGCCAATCGCACGCGGCGCTCGCAGCCTGCGACGTGACACTGATCGCCAGCGGCACCGCAACGCTTGAAGCCGCCCTGTTCAAACGGCCCATGGTGATTGCCTATAACCTGCACTGGTTGTCGTGGCGCATCATGGCGCCCAAACGAATTCAGCCCTGGATCGGTCTGCCCAACATCCTGTGCCGCGAGTTTGTTGTTCCCGAGTTGATCCAGGATGCAGCCACACCGCGGGCGTTATCCGACGCAGTGTTGCAGTGGCTGGACGCCGAGCCGGGCAAAATCGCGGCATTGCAGCAAAGATTCACCACTCTGCATCTCGAACTCCAACGTGACACCAGCCGACTGGCCGCCGATGCGATTGAAAAAGTTCTCCACTCCTAAGCAGCCCTTGCTACCGTGGAATACCGTCGGTTTGATGGCCGGCGTGGACGAGGCCGGGCGCGGCCCGCTGGCAGGGCCGGTGGTGGCAGCGGCGGTGATGCTGGATGAATTGCATCCGATCAAAGGCTTGGCTGATTCCAAGATTCTGACGGCCCCGCGGCGCGAGCGCTTGTTTGATGAAATTCGTGCCAAAGCACTGTGCTTCTCCATCGCCGAAGCGAGCGTGGAGGAGATCGACACGTTGAACATTCTGCAGGCGACGTTGCTGGCCATGCGCCGCGCGGTCCAGGGCCTGCGCCTGAAGCCGCAACTGGTGCTGGTGGACGGAAACCGCATACCCGTGATGGACATTCGCGCTGAAGCCATCGTCAGGGGCGACGCGCTGGTTCCCGCGATCTCCGCCGCGTCGATTTTGGCCAAGGTCTACCGCGACCGCGGCTGCCTCGAGTTGGATCAGAAATACCCGAAGTACGGTTTTGCGAGGCACAAGGGTTATGGCACTGCAGAGCATCTTGCAGCACTGAATGAGCACGGTCCCTGCGACCAGCACCGTCGCTCATTTGCGCCAGTGCGTGCCGCTTTGGCGCGGCACGCATTGTGAGCGTTTCTGACGTGCTCGTTGTCACGTCCCGTGACAACCCGCAACTCAAGGCGCTGCGTCGCCTGGCCCAGGACAATACTTTGTACAAAAAGTCCGGGCGCGTCTGGATCGCTGGTGATCATCTGTGCCGCGCCTCATTGACGCGCGGCGTAAAACCCATGGTGGCAGTATTTTCATCCTCGTTTTGGCAGAAGGCGTCAGTGGAGTGGACGGATTCAGCCGCAAGAACTCTTGTTCTGGACGACGCTCTGTGGCGCGGCCTGAGCGAGCTGGAATCGCCTTCTCAAATGGGTTTTGTGATTGATCTGCCGGCAACGCTGCCAATCGCGGCCATGCAACCCAGCGTCGTCCTGGACCGAGTGCAGGACGCCGGCAACGTCGGCTCCATTTTGCGCAGCGCCAGCGCGTTCGGCTTTCGCCAGGTGATCGCTCTCAAGGGAACTGCGGCTCTTTGGAGCCCCAAGGTGCTGCGCGCCGCAATGGGCGCACATTTCGGTTTGAGCCTGATTGAGGGGGTGGATCTGCCGGATCTGGATGTATTGGAATTGCCGGTCCTCATCACCAGCTCGCATCAAGGTGAATACCTTCATCGCGCAACGCTTCCCATGCCTTGCGTCTGGGCGCTGGGTCATGAAGGGCAGGGCGTTTGTGTGGAACTGAGCCAGCGCGCCAGTCAGACCATCCGCATCGCCCAACCTGGCGGGGAGGAGTCGCTTAATGTAGCGGCTGCTGCGGCGATCTGCCTGCATGCCAGCGCGTGCGGGGTCACCTGACCGCCCGGGGCTTTCCGGGGTTTTGTACCCGACGTGGACGAGCCGTGCGGGTCTGGCCCGCTATAATGAGCGGCTTTCCAAAAAGCGACACGTCCCAAGCGCAACTCAAGCCTTTACCTGAACAAAGCAGCAAGCAAGAATCCGTTCTTGAGCCAGCTGGGGCGTACCCGTAACTCATTCGGAGAACCCAGTGCTTTTGTCTTTACAGGGAAACTTCCCGCCCGCCATTCTGGCGCTCGCAGACGGCACGATCTTTGTTGGAAAGTCCATTGGGGCCGCAGGCTCCACAGTCGGCGAAGTGGTGTTCAACACCGCCATGTCAGGCTATCAGGAAATCCTGACCGACCCCAGCTACTGCCAACAGATCGTCACGCTCACTTATCCCCATATCGGCAACACCGGCGTGAACCTTGAAGACGTCGAGGCATCGAGAATTCACGCCGCCGGACTCATCATCAAGGACCTGCCGCTGCTCGCGTCCAACTTTCGTCAGACGATGCCGCTGTCGCAGTATCTGGTGCAGGAACAAACGGTGGCCATTGCTGCCATTGACACGCGCATGCTGACGCGCCATCTGCGTGCGCAGGGTGCACAGAACGGCTGCATTCTTGCTCTTGTTGCCGGTGAATCGGTGACGCAGGCATTGACGCATAGGGCGGTCACCAAGGCAAGGTCGGCACCGGGCATGTCAGGCCTGGACCTGGCCAACGTGGTGTCTACAAAGGTGTCTTATCCGTGGACACAAACCGAGTGGCAACTGTCCCATCCCGATCTGGCGGGCAAGCCCGGTTACGGAGAGCAACGTGCACCCAGGTTTCACGTCGTCGCATACGACTTTGGCGTCAAGTTCAACATCCTGCGCATGCTGAGCTCGCGTGGCTGCAAGGTCACGATCGTGCCGGCGCAGACGAGCGCCGCCGAGGTGCTGAAACTCAAACCTGACGGCATCTTCCTGTCCAACGGACCCGGCGATCCACAGCCGTGCGACTACGCCATTCAAGCGGCGCGCGACTTGATGGAGACCGGCATCCCCACTTTCGGCATTTGCCTGGGGCACCAGATCATGGCGCTGGCCAGTGGCGCCCAGACCTTCAAAATGAAATTCGGTCACCATGGCGCGAACCACCCGGTGAAGGATCTGAACTCAGGGCGCGTCAGCATCACCAGTCAGAACCACGGATTTGCCGTGGACGAAAAGTCCCTGCCCGCAAACATGAGGGCCACGCATGTGAGCCTGTTCGACGGTACGCTGCAGGGTCTGATGCGCACCGACAAGCCTGCATTCAGCTTCCAGGGTCACCCCGAAGCTTCGCCGGGGCCGCACGACATTGCCTACCTGTTCGACCGATTCATTGCGCTCATGGAGACTCACTGAAATGCCCAAGCGCACAGACATCAAAAGCATCCTCATCATCGGCGCGGGTCCGATCATCATCGGCCAGGCCTGCGAGTTCGACTACTCCGGCGTGCAGGCCTGCAAGGCGCTGCGTGAAGAAGGCTACAAAGTCATCCTGATCAACAGCAATCCGGCCACGATCATGACCGACCCGGCCACGGCCGATGTCACCTACATCGAGCCTATCACCTGGCAAACCGTGGAAAAGATCATCGCCAAGGAACGGCCCGACGCGATCCTGCCGACCATGGGCGGACAGACCGCGCTCAATTGCGCGCTGGACCTGTGGCACCACGGCGTGTTGGCGAAATACCAGGTCGAATTGATCGGCGCCACGCCTGAGGCCATCGACAAGGCCGAAGACCGCCTGAAGTTCAAAGACGCCATGACCAAGATCGGTCTGGGGTCAGCACGTTCGGGCATTGCGCACAGCATGGAAGAAGCGTGGGTTGTGCAAAGGACACTGGGCTTTCCCACCGTCATTCGCCCCAGTTTCACGCTCGGTGGCACCGGCGGGGGGATCGCCTACAACGCCGAAGAGTTCGAGACCATCTGCAAACGCGGACTGGAGGCTTCGCCCACGAACGAGTTGTTGATCGAAGAGTCGCTGCTGGGCTGGAAAGAGTACGAGATGGAGGTGGTGCGCGACAAGGCGGACAACTGCATCATCGTGTGTTCGATCGAGAACCTGGATCCCATGGGCGTGCACACCGGCGACTCCATCACGGTGGCCCCCGCGCAGACGTTGACCGACAAGGAATACCAGATCCTGCGCAATGCCTCGCTGGCTGTGCTGCGCGAAATAGGCGTGGATACCGGCGGCTCCAACGTGCAGTTTTCCATCAACCCGGTGGACGGGCGCATGGTGGTGATCGAGATGAATCCGCGCGTGAGCCGTTCCTCGGCGTTGGCATCCAAGGCCACGGGCTTTCCTATCGCCAAGGTTGCGGCCAAGCTGGCCGTGGGCTACACGCTGGATGAACTGCGCAACGACATCACTGGCGGCGCCACACCGGCTAGCTTCGAGCCAAGCATCGACTATGTCGTGACCAAGATTCCGCGCTTTGCTTTTGAAAAGTTCCCGACCGCTGATTCGCGCCTGACGACGCAGATGAAGTCCGTGGGAGAGGTCATGGCCATGGGCCGCACCTTCCAGGAGTCGTTCCAGAAAGCACTGCGCGGGCTGGAAGTCGGCGTGGACGGCATGAACGAAAAGACGCAGGACCGCGAGGTGCTGGAGAAGGAGTTGGGCGAGCCCGGCCCCGAGCGCATCTGGTACGTGGGTGACGCCTTTGCCGCCGGCTGGAGCGTGGACGAAGTGTTTGCGATTACAAAAATCGATCCCTGGTTCCTGGTGCAGATCGAGCAGATCGTGAAGATCGAACTTGAGCTGGAAACCAAGACCCTGGAGCAGATCGATGCGGCCACGCTGCGCGCGCTTAAGCAGAAGGGATTCTCCGATCGCCGCCTGGCGCGCCAACTCAAGACCACTGACAAGGCGATCCGTGAGCGACGTCACGCGCTGGGTGTGCGCCCAGTGTACAAACGGGTCGACACTTGCGCGGGCGAGTTCGCCACCGACACCGCCTACCTGTATTCCACCTATGAAGCCGAAGGTGGCGAGTGCGAGGCGCAGCCCACGACGAACAAGAAGATCATGGTGCTGGGTGGCGGACCTAACCGCATCGGCCAAGGCATCGAGTTCGACTACTGCTGCGTGCATGCCGCGCTGGCCATGCGCGAAGACGGCTACGAGACCATCATGGTCAACTGCAACCCCGAGACCGTGTCCACCGACTACGACACCTCGGACCGTCTGTACTTCGAGCCACTGACGCTGGAAGACGTGCTGGAGATCGTGGACAAGGAAAAGCCGCTGGGAGTGATCGTCCAGTACGGCGGGCAAACACCCTTGAAGCTCGCGCTCGATCTGGAAGCCAACGGCGTCCCCATCATCGGCACCTCGCCCGACATGATCGACGCGGCTGAGGACCGCGAGCGCTTCCAAAAGCTGCTGCACGCGCTGGGCCTGCGCCAGCCACCCAACGCCACCGCGCGCACCGAACCCGAAGCGCTGGAGAAGGCTGCTGCGCTGGGCTACCCGCTGGTGGTGCGCCCCAGCTATGTGCTGGGTGGGCGCGCCATGGAAATCGTGCACGAGCAGCGCGACCTGGAGCGCTATATGCGCGAAGCGGTCAAGGTGAGCCACGATTCACCGGTGCTACTGGACCGCTTTTTGAATGACGCGATCGAGTGCGACGTGGATTGCCTGCGCGACCCCACCGGTCGCACTTTCATCGGCGGCGTGATGGAGCACATCGAGCAGGCTGGCGTGCACAGCGGCGACTCTGCGTGTTCGCTGCCACCGTATTCACTGGGCGTGCAGACCGTGGCCGAGATCAAGCGCCAGACGTCAGCGATGGCCGAACGCCTGAGCGTGGTCGGTTTGATGAATGTGCAGTTCGCGATTCAGCACATCGACGGTCAGGACGTGATCTACGTGTTGGAGGTGAATCCCCGCGCATCGCGTACCGTGCCCTTTGTGAGCAAGGCCACGGGACTGCAGTTGGCCAAGATTGCTGCGCGCTGCATGGTCGGCCAATCCCTTGCTTCACAAGGCATTGAACACGAAGTCACGCCGCCCTACTACAGCGTCAAGGAAGCCGTATTCCCCTTCGTCAAGTTTCCCGGCGTCGACACCATCCTCGGACCGGAGATGAAGTCCACCGGTGAAGTCATGGGCGTTGGCAAGACCTTTGGCGAGGCGTTCGTGAAGTCGCAACTGGGTGCCGGAACACGGCTGCCCAAGCCGTATTTGCCGAACGGCGAACGCGCTGGCAAGGTCTTCATTTCCGTTAAGGCCAGCGACAAGCCACGTGCTATCGGCGTGGCACGCGGCTTGGTCGCCATGGGCTTTGTCGTGGTCGCCACCAAGGGTACGACCGCGACGCTGCAGGCGGCGGGTGTGCCGTGCACCGGTGTGAACAAGGTCACCGAAGGACGTCCCCACATCGTGGACATGATCAAGAACCAGGAAATTTCACTGGTGATCACAACCGTCGAAGAGCGCCGCAACGCCATTGCCGACTCGCGCCAGATTCGCACCTCGGCGCTGCTCGCCCGCGTCACGACCTTTACCACCATCGCCGGCGCCGAGGCCGCGGTTGAAGGTATGAAGTATCTTGATCAGTTGGACGTGATATCGGTGCAGGCGATGCACTCCCAACTCGGGCGCGCCAGTGCGCGGGCGTGATCCACCAATCACGGCATAATCGCAGCATCAAGACACCGCCGAGCGGCAACGCTCGGCGGTTTCCTTTTGGCAGAATTTTTTTTCAAGATCAACATGGCCACTATTCCAATCACCTTGCGCGGCGCCGAAAAACTGAAGGCAGAACTGCAACGACTCAAATCGGTCGACCGCCCGGCTGTGATCGCCGCCATTGCCGAAGCGCGTTCGCACGGCGACCTGAGCGAGAACGCCGAATACGACGCCGCCAAGGACCGCCAAGGCTTCATCGAGGGGCGGATTGCGGAAGTCGAGAGCAAGCTCTCGGGCTCGCTCATAATCGATCCGGGAACGCTTGATGCGCATGGCAAAGTGGTGTTTGGCTGTACCGTCGAATTGGAAGACGAGGCGACCGGAAACCGGGTCAAGTACCAGATCGTGGGCGAGGACGAGGCTGATCTGAAGTTGGGACTGATCAATATCGGCTCGCCGATTGCCCGTGCCCTGATCGGCCGTATGGAGGGCGACACGGCTGAAGTTCAGGCTCCCGGCGGTGTGCGTCATTACGAAATCGTTGCCGTCAGCTACGTTTAGCAGTCTTGCCGTCGAACAGCACCATGACCCATCCGATCCAGACCTTTCTCAACCGCGCGCCAATCATCGTGTCGGCGCTGTGGTGGGGCGGCTTGACTCTTCTATGCGCGGTCGTCGTGCCGCTGCTGTTTGTGCACCTGCCCGCACCGGCGATGGCGGGCCAAATGGCCGCAAAACTGTTCACGGTTCAAACCTGGATCGGCACCTTCTGCGGGCTGTTGCTGTTGATGCTGTCCAATCGTTCTCAAGGAAATCCGGCGCAGGCGGCGCGCTTTGCCAACGGCTGGGTCATCGCCGGAATGCTACTGGCGCTGCTGCTCGAATTTGCCGTCACGCCGCGCATCCTTGCGCGCGAGAACATGGCCCTGTGGCACGGCTTGGGCGTGGGCTTCTATGTCCTGCAGTGGCTGTGTGCCGGCGTGACGTTGTGGAGGGCGAGTGATTCCTGATTGGCTGAGGGTTTTGGGCTCAGGTTTATCAGGTTTGGCTGCGCTTCTTGACCGAGATTTGTTTGGGTTTTTTGGCGCGTTTCACTTGACCGCCAGGTGAGAGGCGCTGGTTGCCCAGCACGCGCAGGGTTTTGACTTCCGGCCGCTGACCGCCGCGTTTGGAGTATTTCAGCACCTTGACGTCGCGCGGGCCGGCCTTTCGGTCCTCGTCCTCGCTGCGCTCCCTGGTGAGTTCGGGCTTGGGCCGCCACAGCACCAGCAGTTTGCCGATGTGCTGTATCGGGGCAGCGTTCAGCGTGTCGGTCAGGGTCTGGAACATGGTTTCGCGTGCGGCGCGATCGTCGCTGAAGACGCGGATTTTGATGAGACCATGGGCGTTCAGGCTGGCGTCAGCCTCGTTCATCACCGCGGGCGTGAGTCCATCACCGCCAACCATGACGACGGGGTCGAGGTGATGGGCTTGCGCGCGATGGATTTTGCGTTGGGCGGGGGAGAGAATTATTTGCGACATGGTCCTATTATCGAGGTTGTATGAGCGTCAAAAGAAAAAGTACCAAAGTCAACCGCGCCTGGCTCAACGATCACATCAATGATCCCTATGTCAAGCAGGCCAAGAAGGAGGGCTATCGCGCCCGGGCAGCCTACAAGCTCAAGGAGATTGACGAGACCCTTGGTTTGATCAAGCCTGGGCAACTGATCGTGGACCTGGGGTCGACTCCGGGTGCCTGGAGCCAGTACGTGCGGCGCAAGCTGTCGCCCGAGGGTGCGGCTGCGGGCGAACTCAATGGCAGCATCATCGCTTTGGACATCTTGCCGATGGAGGCGATTGAAGGCGTCGTCTTCTTGCAGGGCGACTTTCGCGAACCCGATGTGCTGGAGCGCCTGGCGCTCGAAATGAAGGGTCGGCTGGCCGACCACGTGGTGTCCGACATGGCGCCCAACTTGTCTGGCATCGAGTCCGCCGACGCGGCCCGTATTGCCCATCTGGTGGAACTCGCGATCGAGTTTAGCCTGACCCATATGAAGCCCGAAGGCGCCCTGGTGGTGAAGGTGTTCCACGGCAGCGGCTATAGCCAGTTGGCCAAACTTTTCAAGGACACGTTCAAGGTGGTCAAACCGATCAAACCGAAGGCCTCACGTTCCAATTCTTCCGAGACCTTTCTGGTCGGTATCGGACTCAAGGTCGGGGCTAAAGCTTTGCAAATTGCAACAAAACCCTGATGTGCATGCTTCGACCGCTTGAATCGAGCGCGTCCAGCCCTTGAAACGCCTAAAATGAGGCGCAGTTATTGCACGTATCGAAAAGCCCTTTTCAACTGGAGTCTCGCTTGAACAATCAGTGGTTCTCAAAAATTGCCGTCTGGCTGGTTATTGCCATGGTGCTGTTCACGGTCTTCAAGCAGTTCGAGCAGCGCGCAACCCCAGGCAACAGCAGCATTGGCTACTCGGAATTTCTGGATGAGGTCGTAGCCAAGCACGTCAAGTCGGTGACCCTGCAGGAAGGCCCTGCTGGCACAGAGATTCAGGCTGTGACGAACGACGACCGCAAATTGCGCACGACGGCAACCTATCTTGACCGCGGCTTGGTGGGCGATCTGCGCGCCAACGGCGTCAAGTTTGACGTCAAGCAGCGCGAAGAAGGCTCTTTGCTCATGACCCTGCTCATGAGTTGGGGCCCCATGCTTTTGCTCATCGGCGTCTGGGTCTATTTCATGCGGCAGATGCAAGGCGGCGGCAAGGGTGGCGCTTTCAGCTTTGGCAAGAGCAAAGCGCGCCTGCTGGACGAATCCGCCAACACCGTGACCTTTGCCGACGTTGCAGGTTGTGACGAGGCCAAGGAGGAAGTCAAGGAAGTCGTGGACTTTCTCAGGGATCCACAAAAATTCCAGAAACTCGGTGGTCGCATTCCGCGCGGCCTGTTGCTGGTGGGCCCCCCTGGGACCGGCAAGACGCTGCTGGCCAAGTCGATCGCGGGCGAGGCCAAGGTGCCGTTCTTTGCGATCTCGGGTTCGGATTTTGTCGAGATGTTCGTCGGCGTGGGCGCATCCCGGGTGCGCGACATGTTCGACAACGCCAAGAAGAACTCGCCGTGCATTATCTTCATCGACGAAATCGACGCGGTTGGACGCCAGCGCGGAGCCGGATTGGGCGGCGGCAACGACGAGCGCGAGCAGACGCTAAACCAGATGTTGGTCGAGATGGACGGCTTTGAGACCAACGTGGGTGTGATTGTGGTTGCCGCCACCAATCGCCCCGACATTCTGGACGCAGCCCTGTTGCGGCCGGGACGTTTTGACCGGCAGGTCTATGTGAGTTTGCCTGACATCCGCGGTCGCGAGCAGATACTCAACGTGCACATGCGCAAGGTTCCAGTGGGACAGGATGTGAATCCGAATGTGATCGCGCGTGGCACACCGGGCATGAGCGGCGCTGACCTGGCGAACCTGTGCAACGAGGCCGCGCTGATGGCTGCGCGGCGCAATGCGCGGGTGGTGGAGATGCAGGATTTTGAGAAAGCCAAGGACAAGATCTACATGGGTCCCGAGCGGCTGAGCATGGTGATGACGGATGAGGAGAAGCGCGCTACCGCATACCATGAGTCTGGTCACGCGGTGGTGGCCGAGGTGCTGCCCAACACAGACCCGGTGCACAAAGTCACCGTCATGCCGCGAGGTCGTGCGCTTGGCCTGACATGGCAACTTCCCGAGCGTGACCGTCTGAGTCGATACCGCGAACAGATGCTGGCGGAGATCAGCATTCTCTTTGGCGGCCGGGTTGCCGAAGACCAGTTTGTGAAGAAGATATCTACCGGCGCGTCAAACGACTACGAACGTGCGACCAAGCTTGCACGTGACATGGTGACGCGTTATGGCATGAGCGAGTTGCTCGGGCCGATGGTGTATGCAGAGAATGAGGGTGAGGTTTTCCTGGGGCGCAGTGTGACCCAGACGACCAGCATTTCGGAAGCCACCATGCTCAAAGTCGACCAGGAAATCCGGCGCATTCTGGACGAGCAATATGCAGTTGCCGAGACCGTATTGCGGGAGAATTCGGACAAGGTTGAAGCCATGACCAAGGCACTGATGGAGTGGGAGACGATTGGACGCGAGCAGGTGGAAGACATCATGGCGGGCAAGGCGCCGCGCCCTCCCAAGGACTGGACCCCGCGCACGCCCCCCTCAGCCGGACCCGGCAGCGGTGGCGCGCCTGCGGTGACCACGGAGCCGGCCCACACGCCAGTCTGATCAAGTATTCACCAGTACCAGTTTGCCCTTGACCGAGCGCGAGCCCATGATGGCGAAAGCTTGTTTCAATGCGCTCATGGGCAGGGTCTGATCGATCACGGGCTTGACTTTTCCCTGTGCATACCACTGCACGAGTTCCTTCATCGTGGCGGCGTAGGCAAGTGGTTCTCGCCTGGCAAACTCGCCCAGGAACACGCCCACCAGTGACGCTCCTTTGAGCAACAGCAAATTCCACGGCAGGGCGGGGATGGGGCCGGCGGCAAAACCTATGACAAGGTAACGACCACGCCAGGCGATGGAGCGCAATGCAAGTTCGGCGCTCTCTCCACCCACCGGGTCATAGACCACATCGGGGCCTTTGCCACGGGTCAGTTCCTTGATCGCCTCCCGCAAATTCTGGCTTTGGTAGTTGATGGTGGCATCCGCGCCCAGAGACTGGCAGAGCGAGCATTTATCGTCGCTCGACGTGGCGGCGATGACCTTGGCACCCACGGCCTTGGCGATCTGTATGGCCGCGGTTCCCACGCCACCGGCGGCACCCAGCACGAGCACAGTTTCGCCGGCTTTGAGCTGCGCGCGATCCACCAGCGCATGGTGCGATGTGCCGTAGGTCATGATGAACGCTGCCGCGTCGGTGTGGCTGAATCCTGCGGGAAGCGCAAGACACAACGCGGCAGGTGCCAGCACGTGGGTCGCAAAACCGCCGGTGCCCGACAAACAGGCCACATCCTGTCCGATACGTAAATGGGTCACGCCATCGCCGACGGCCTGTACCACGCCTGCATATTCGGCACCCGGCACAAACGGCAGGGGCGGCTTGATCTGGTACTTGTTCTGCACCATCAACAGGTCGGGGAAATTCAGACTGGCGGCCTTGATGGCAATCAGCACCTCACCGGATTTGGGTTCAGCCTCAGGCAGTTCAGCCCAGGTCAGAGCGTCAACTCCGACGGCGTCTTGGCAGATCCAGGCATGCATGCAAACTCCTCGGTGAAAAGATGGCGAATCATAGGGTTCTCACTGGCATCGCGGGCCTCATGCCAGCGGTCACCCTACAATCAGATCGAACTCTAACGTGAAAACCAGCTTTCATGACCCGGTGTGCTCTGCAGCCGAGGCATCAAGGTTGGCAGCCTATGAAAATTCTTCTTTCCAACGACGACGGTTTCCGTGCGCAGGGTCTGGTCGCCCTGTATGAGGCACTCAAGACCATCGGTGAGGTCGAGGTGGTGGCACCCGAGCACAACAACAGCGCAAAGTCCAACGCGCTGACAGTGAACTCCCCGTTGTACGTGCATCGATCAAGCAACGGCTTTCGCTTCGTCAACGGCACCCCGGCGGACTGCGTGCACATTGCGCTCACCGGCCTGCTCGGCTACCGGCCGGACCTGGTGGTGTCGGGCATCAACAACGGTGCCAATATGGGCGACGACACCATCTATTCCGGCACCGTAGGGGCCGCCATGGAGGGTTATTTGTTTGGCATACCTTCTATCGCCTTCTCGCAGGTGGAGCGGGGTTGGGGCAACTTGGCGGCCGCCGCGCAAACGGCGCGTGAACTGGTGCTGCATATGGCGGCGCAGAACGTGCTGCACGCCTCGTCGCAGTCTGCCCCCTGGCTGCTGAATGTGAATATTCCCAACCTGCCACTTGACCAACTCAAGCCCGTGAAGGTGTGTCGTCTCGGGCGGCGCCACTCGGCCGAGCAGGTGATCACGCAGGTGGACCCGCGTGGCGAGACCATGTACTGGATCGGCGGCGCGGGGGCGGCGAAGGACGAGGCCGAAGGGACGGACTTCATAGCCACGGCGCAGGGGCATGTTTCGGTGACGCCGCTCCAGGTCGACTTGACTGACCATGAAAGCCTGCGCTACTGGGCACAAACCGCTGCGAAAGTGGCCTGATGCCGCGCCCGCAGTTTCCTGCGCAGATGACCCCTGGCAGGAATCGGATGGCTGCTGCCAAGCCAGCAGCAGGTCAGCCCAACGCACCCGTTATCCCGCGCATGGGCGGCAGTGCAAAGTCTGGAGTGCCGCAGGGTTTGGGATTGGATTCGCCCGCCTTGCGCCAGCGCATGCTGCAAAGGCTGGCGGCTCAGGGTGTCTCCGATCCACACGTACTGGCCGCGCTGGTCGCCGTGGAGAGGCATCGTTTCGTCGATACGGCCCTGGTGAATCAGGCCTACGAAGACACCAGTCTGCCCATCGGCTGGGGACAGACCATCTCCAAGCCCAATGTCGTGGCGCGCATGCTGGAGTTGCTGCGCCAGGGCGCCGTGGGGCGCCTGGGACGCGTGCTGGAGGTCGGCACGGGGTGCGGCTATCAGGCGGCCCTATTGAGCCATCTGGCGGGCGAGGTCTACAGCATCGAACGCATCCGCGGCCTGCACGAGCGTGCCCGCGGCAATCTGCGCTCGCTGCGTCTGCCCAATGTGCATCTGCTGTTTGGCGACGGCATGCTGGGCTTTGCCAAAGGTGCACCCTACGCTGCGATCATCGCCGCAGCCGGCGGAGAGTCCGTACCGCAGTCCTGGATTGACCAGCTGGCCGTGGGTGGGCGCATTGTGGCGCCCATGTCGGCAGGCGGCTCGAAGCAGGTGCTGGTGATCATCGACAAGACCGCCCAGGGCATCCAGCACACCGTGCTGGAGCCGGTGCAGTTTGTCCCTCTAAAATCGGGCCTGGCTTGAAGGAAAAAACCATGACTGTTGTACGCGGATCGACCGGAGTGCTTGCGGTGTTGTTGTTGTCAGCGGTGTTGGCGGGCTGCGTTTCCAAATATCCCCTGAACCAGGCGCCCGTGGAGGACCGCGGCGCGGGCAATACGCGACCTGTGCCGGCTGCGGTTGAGCCTCCCGTTGTCGCAGGCAAGGTTGTGCCAGGCGCAGAAAACGCGGGCAAGTCCGGCTACTACACGGTCAAGCCGGGCGAC
>CAILAY010000065.1 GCA_903832285.1 uncultured beta proteobacterium
ACCCACTTTGACAGCCGACTGCCGTCGTGGCGCCGGTCCGCATTATCCACAATATGGTTTTACCCGTCCCGAATGGCCTGATCGCGAGCATATGGCGTCGCGTTTAACCCTTACGGTCTGGAGTCCAACCTTAGGCGACTGGGCGAGAGGATGATAACGGCGAACTCATTGCACGCCGTGCTCGTGAAAGAATGCGCCGTATTTCTTGTCTTCCTCAAGAATGTGATGAACCAGCCATTCCCGAAGATAGGTCAACATGTCATCGGGAAGATGCTCGTTGTGATAAGCCCATTCAATGCAAAAGCGGATGATCTTGTCGCTAAAACGCCTGTGCAGAGCTATCTGCTCCCCCAGTTGCGGGTAGTTGTGTGCGGTCATCAACTCCTCTTCTGCGTGAAAATGCATCGCCATATAGTCCTTCATCTCCATGAAGACTTCCTGGATCGTTGCGGACTGCGTCGTGGCTGTAGCATTCCGTATGAGTTTATTGATCATAGCGACAAGCGTCTTGTGTTGAGCATCCATCGCCGCGACGCCGACGCTTAGGCAGCGCTCATAAATAACATTTACAAGCAGGAAGCGCCACAGGGACGAATCGTGTAATTCCATTCGCCATGAAACGCTGCCGGTTGCAAATTGACGTGCGTCATTTCTTCGTCGGAAACTCGTTTGCCCGTAGCATACTTGCGACGGTCGAGGCGGCAGGTGACGGTCAAACCGCTGACGGTTGTCGTCCGTGAAATCAAGTTCACAATCGTCTCGTAGTCGCGCAGCGGTTCGCCTCGCCAGTTCGAGGAAATGAAGGAGAAGAGGCGGTGCTCAACCTTGTTCCACTTACTGGTACCGGGCGGAAAGTGACACACAGACACAGCCAGCCCGGTCTCGTCCGCCAACTTCTGCAGAGCCACTTTCCAGAGCCGTAGGCGGTACCCATTGCTTCCGCCGCCGTCGGCCGTGATGAGCAGTCGTGTCGCTGCCGGATAGAGCAGGCGCCCCTTCGCGCGCCACCAACCGCGAATCGACGCCACGGCAAACGCGCCCGTGTCATGGTCGGTGCCCACATTGACGAAGCCGGTGTTGCGTCCGATATCATAGATGCCATACGGATAAGCACGCGGGACATCGGGGCTCGGAAAATCGTGACCGTTCACCTTGGTCGGGGCTTTGGCGCGCAGCCATTGTCGTCCTGTATTGACATAATTACCAATCAGTTCCTTCTTCTTGGTGTCCACAGAGATGACCGGCAGGTTCTTACCCAAGGCGGTTTTTACGTGCTCGTTGATGTAACCGAATTGAGCGTCGCGATCGGGATGTTCGTCTCCTTCTTCCGTTTTGCGGTTGCTCTGGAGACTGTACTGTTGCGCATGCAGTAGCTGACCTACTTTGACGGCACAGACAGGATGTTTCTGTCGCGTTAACTCCTGGGCTAGCGTCTGGGTGCTTTTGCAGATCCAACGGAGTGGCGATTCCGGATCCCCGCGCGTTGCAGGTTCAATCAAGCGGTCCAAGGCCGGTAGCAACCCCGGATCACGTTCCGTGATCCGCTTCCGTCCGGCCCCTGCCTTGCGTATACGCCCCTCGGGCAGGGCACGACCTTCCGCAATCTCCCGCATGCCTTTCGCGATCGTCACGCGCGAAAGCCCGCAAGCACGTTGCACAGCGCACACTCCGCCATAGCCCAGCGACAGCGCCTCATTGGCGGCCACGATGCGGCGCGCCCGCTCATCCAACAACGACCAGATCCCACCCAGTTTTGAGCGTAGGTCCCT
Source organism: uncultured beta proteobacterium (assembly GCA_903832285.1). GTDB lineage: Bacteria > Pseudomonadota > Gammaproteobacteria > Burkholderiales > Burkholderiaceae_C > CAIKVZ01. The sequence goes on from CAILAY010000065.1 coordinate 1,770, forward strand.
GTGTGCTCTTTGCATCCACCCAGCATAGGGTCAGCGGACCAACATGTAAATGTTATTTATGAGCGCAGCCTAAGCGCGGCGGCGGCGCGGGTTTCGGTGGGGTTGGGCTCGCGGGGCTGGAAGCCCAGCCCCGCAAAGAACAGACGCACAGCTTGGTTGGCTCACCGCGGGCGGCTCCGCCTCACACCGCCGCATACCACCCATAATCCGGCCTCAGCTGACCGTGCCCCTACGTGTTCCTGCGGTCCCTGAAGAAATGCCTGAAGCACGCGCGCCAGCCGAATGCTGAAAGATGAGCCCGTACTAGCGCCGCTAAGCGGCTCCGCTATGCGCGGCGATTTATTTAGTAGCCTCGTCAGGCGCTTCTCTCCACACGGAAA
>CAILAY010000066.1 GCA_903832285.1 uncultured beta proteobacterium
AAAAAAAGCCACCTTGCGGTGGCTTTTTTGTTGCAGTGGATCGATCAGTTCAGTGCGATCTTCTTGCCATCCTTGTAGACCGACAGTGTCATCGACGGATTCTTCAACTCGCCATTGGGCTCGAAGGAGATCGTGGTGGTGACACCCTTGAAGTTGGTTTCGATCAGCTTGGGGATGTAGACCTTGGGGTCGGTTGAATTGGCACGCTTCATGGCATCAACCAGAACGAAGGTTGCGTCATAGGTGTACGGGCTGTAGATCTGGAACTGGCCAGGATACTTGGCGTCGTAGCGGGCCTTCCAGGCCAGACCGCCAGGCATCTTGCCCAGGGACGAACCGCCTTCAGCGCAGACCACGCCATCCAGGCTCTTCGCGCCGGATGCAATCTTGATGATCTCGGTCGTGCAGATGCCATCGCCACCAAAGAACTTCACGCTGGACATGCCCAACTGATCCATCTGACGCAGCATGGTGCCGGCTTGTGCGTCCATACCGCCATAGAAGATGCCGTCCGGATTCTTGGACTTGATGGCCGTCAGAATGGCCATGAAGTCGGTTGCCTTGTCCGTGGTGTACTGTTCATCAACGATCTGGATGCCCTTGGTCTTGGCCGTGCGTGCGAACACTTCGGCTACGCCCTGACCATAGGCCGTGCGGTCGTCGATCACCGCGATGCGTTTGAGCTTCATGGCGTCAGCCGCATAGAAAGCCAGGCCAGCGCCCAGGGCGTTGTCGTTGGCGATGATGCGGTAGGTCGTCTTGTAGCCGGGCTTGGTCAGATTGGGGTTGGTGGCAGCACCCGTGATGTGGGGAATGCCGCAATCGTTATAGATCTTGGATGCCGGAATCGTCGTGCCCGAATTCAGGTGACCCACCACGCCAGCGACTTTGGCGTCGCACAGCTTCTGTGCCACGGCCGTACCCTGTTTCGGATCTGCAGCGTCGTCTTCCGCGACGATTTCGAACTTGATCTTCTTGCCGCCGATCACGACGTTCTGGGCATTCAGGTCTTCGATGGCCATGCGCACGCCATTGGCGTTATCGGTGCCATAGTGTGCCTGCGAACCCGACATCGGAGCAACGTGACCAATCTTGACCACAGCGTCTTGAGCGCTGGCCAAACCAGCGACAGCGGCGAGTGCAACAGCCACGGAAAGTTTCAATTTCAATTGCATAAATACTCCAGGTTAAAAAGCTTGAAAAAAGGATCCATGTGAATTATTTACTCCACGGGCGCGAACATACCGCAAATTTTGCGGAATGGCATTAGGGAACACGCGAAGTTATTTGAGGCACATCAGGTGAGCCGCAACAATGCCCGAGCTAGCCCTTGCCGTTTCTTGCCTCCAATTCCTGCGCAACGGCCTGTGCCACCGACCGTTTCACCACGTTGCCAACCTCTTCCCACAGGCGCGGGCCCAGGTCCTGCATGTGTTGCTGTACCAGTTGCGAAATCGCGGACGGCAGATTTTGCTCGAGTGCCAGGTCCAGACGCTGCATCACCCGCATCACCAACTCTTCCTGCATCTCCTTCGACGGAGCAGGAATTTCCGGTGCTGCCCCCTTCACCGTTTGGACGACGTTTGTAAGCGTCGGAACAAATCGACCGGGTTTGTTAGCGGCAGTTGCCATCAGGCGTGTTCCTTCAGCACCAGATCGTGGCGTTGCAGCGTGTAACCCCGATCAGCGTACTGCTTCCAGCGCAGTCGAGCCTGGGCTCGGTCGTCATCACCGCGGCTGACCACCTCGATCAGCCTCTCATAGCGCTCAAAGCCTGTCGGAACGTCATCCCCCAGGTTCACCAGAACTTGCTGATGCGGTGCCTGCGCTGGCGTTCGGGCCAGAACCACCGGCGAATGGCTGAGCACAACCGCGGCGCTGGTATCAAGACAGTGCGGCAGAAATTCCGTTGCGGAATAAGTCCACAGAATCTGGTCCAGGCGGTGCAGGGTTTCGTCGGACGCGGTCACCACGACGCGCGCGCCACTTGCCACGGCCTTTCGCAACAGTCGGCAGGTGTAAGCCAGTTTGTCGGGCGCATTGAAATGAAACGCGATCTCGGTCACTTGCCTGCCCGTTTCCCGGCCGCCCGGCCCAGATCAGCGCGCGCCAGCAAATAATCCAACAACAGTCCCACGGGCCGACCCGTCGCACCTTTCGCCGCCGCCCCCTTCCAGGCCGTGCCGGCGATGTCCAGATGCGCCCAACAGAATTTGGCGGCAAAACGCTGCAGGAATTTGGCAGCTGTGATGGCGCCACCGGCGCGTCCGGCCACGTTCGCCACGTCGGCAAAATGGGTCTTCAATCCATCGGCATACTCGTCATCCAGGGGCATGCGCCAGCAGGGATCCAGAGCGGACTCTCCGGCCGTCAGCAGGGCCGCTGCGAGCGTGTCATCCGAGGCAAACATGCCACTGCGCACGCCACCCAGGGCGATCATGCAGGCACCTGTCAGGGTCGCGATGTCGATTACGGCGCTTGGCCTGAATCGCTCGGCATAGGTCAGCGCGTCGCACAGTACCAATCGCCCTTCGGCGTCGGTATTCAGAATCTCGATGGTCTGGCCGCTCATGCTGGTGACCACGTCGCCGGGCTTGATGGCACGTCCATCTGGCATGTTTTCACACGCTGGTATCAAACCGACCACGTTCAGCGCGGGCTGCAAAGCACCCAGGCTTCGGAACACGCCCAGCACGCTGGCGGCGCCGCTCATATCGAACTTCATCTCATCCATTTCCGGCGCCGGTTTGAGAGAAATTCCACCCGTGTCGAACGTGATGCCCTTGCCCACCAGCACTACGGGTGCTTGCGATTTGGGACCACCCTCGTACTTCAGCACGATGAAGCGCAAAGGTTCTGCCGAACCCTGGGACACGGCCATGAACGAGCCCATGCCCAGTTTCTTCACCTGCGCCGGACCCAGGACATCGCACTTGATCCTGGGGAACTTGGAGAGCGACCTGGCGGCCTGCGCCAACTGCGACGGCGTGGCGTGATTGGATGGGCGATTGGCCCACTCCTTGGCCAGTTCAATCCCCCAAACCTGCGCCTGCGCGCGCTCGAACTCGGCTTTCGCGCCCGGCGCTGACGCCACGCCAATCACCGCCCGCTGCAGTTTGCGCACCTCGGGCTTAGACTTGGTGCTGGTGTAGGCGTAACTGGCTTCTGCTGCGGCCAGCATGGCGGCAAGCACTGCGCCGGGTTGCGGCTGGTCGGAAAAAACCACTGACAGATTCCGCGCGGGTCCGCCCTTGAGCGAACTCACGGCTGCGGCCACAGCCACCCGCACACTTTTAGCCGACCCGTCACCGGCACCCGCCAACACGACACGAGGACAACTCAAGCCGTTGGCCCGGTACGTCGGCAACAGTTTTCCAGCCTTGGTTTGCAGGTCCCCGGTCTTGATGGCTTGCGCAGCAAGTTGCGACAGCGCGTCCTTGCCGGGCTTGAAGCCATCGCCCACAAGCAGCACCATAGCCTCACATTTTTCGCGGGCAGCGCCGCTCAGTCCCAAGGTTCTCAGTTCAAAGTTCATAATTCGCCTTTGCAAATATATTGAGGATGCAGGGTTCGGTCAGACCCGCAAAGTTTCGGTCAATGTTATTCCATTCTTCCATTCGCAAGGAGTTGGCGCGCAGCTTTGGCGCAACGCTGGTGGTGCTGGTCACCGTCGTGATGACCATGATGTTGATCCGGTCTCTGGGTCAGGCGTCGCGTGGCAGCGTGAATCCTTCCGAAGTGATGATGGTGATGGGTTACAGCGTACTCGGCCACCTGCCGACGATTCTCACGCTGAGCCTGTTCATTGCAATTGTCGCGACACTCTCGCGCATGTACAGCGAATCGGAGATGGTGATCTGGTTCTCCAGCGGCCAGGGACTGGCGGGTTTTGTCGGCCCGCTGTTTCGCTTTTCTTGGCCGGTACTGCTGGTGATCTCCGTGCTGGCGCTGGCCGTTTGGCCCTGGTCGAATCGACAGATTCAGGATATGAAGGACCGCTTTGAGAAGCGCGGTGACATCGAACGCGTCTCGCCCGGATTGTTTCAGGAATCAGCCGGCGGCAACCGCGTCTTCTTTATCGACAAGGACTCGCGAGACAGTCGCACCGGCAAGAATATCTTCATCTCGGAGACGGAAAGTGGCAAGGAAAAAGTCACGTCGGCGCGTGGCGGCCGCATCGAAACCATCACAGGAGATCGGTTCCTCATGTTGAGCAACGGTCAACGCGTGGAAAATGGGACCAACGGAACCGATTTGAAGGTTAGCGACTTCGAAGAATACGGCACGCGCATCGGAGTCAGGGCCCTGGACGCGGCGGCCATCGCACCCGCCAGGGCGGCGCTGGACACCGTGGTGCTGTTACGCGATCCGACCGCGCCAAACCTGGGTGAGTTGGCTTGGCGCATGGGTTTGGCCCTGGCGGCGCTGAACTTCGTGGTGATCGCCCTGGCCATATCAGTTGTCAATCCACGCGCGGGTCGCAGCGGAAATTTGCTGTTCGCGCTGTTTTCGTTCGTCGTCTATTACGACACGATCAACCTGGGCCAAAGCTGGATCGAGGCCGGCAAGATCGGCTTTCCCGGCTTCATGCTGGCCTTGCACGGTGGCGTCCTGGGCATGGCATTGTTGTGGCTCGCCAAGCGGCACTATCAATGGAGTTTGCGCAACCTGCTTGCCTCCCGTCGACCTGTCGTGGCACAGCCTGAAACATGAGGACCATTCGGCGCCTCATTTACGGAGAAGTGCTGGCCGCCGTGGCCTTCGTCACGCTGGGATTCCTGTCGCTGTTCTTTTTCTTTGATTTCGTCGATGAACTGCGTTGGGTCGGCCAAAAGAACGGTGGCGGCTACCAGCTCTCGCACGCCCTGCTGTATGTGACGTTGATGATTCCCAGCCACCTTTACGAGTTGCTCCCGATCACCGTACTGATCGGCACCATCTTTGTCATGGCGCGCTTTGCGCAAAGTTCTGAATACACCATCCTGCGCACCAGCGGCCTGGGACCCTGGCGGGCGCTGAAGACGCTGTTGCTGCTGGGTCTGGCCTTTGTGATCTTCACTTTCGCCACGGGCGACTATCTGGCGCCACTCACCGACAGCACGGCGCAGTCGCTCAAGGCGCGCTTTCAGGGCAAGATAACGGTCGGACACACCGGTGCATGGCTAAGGGAAACGCAGACCTATTTCTCCTATTTCGTCAACGTGAAAGAGCTCACGCCGGACGGTGAAATGGCAGGCATACGGATCTTCGAGTTCGACAACCAGGGTTTCCTGGTGTCGACCACGCAGGGGGGCCGGGGACGCTTCGGCCTGGACGATGCCTGGCTGCTGGAGGACGTGCAACGCAGCGAATTCAGCGCGCACGGTACGGAGAAGAAGCTGGAGCGCCTGCATCTGCCCTCACTGCGCTGGCCCACGACTATCAGTGCCGAGATGGTGTCGGTGGCCGTGCGGAAACCGGAGAGAATGAAGACGATCGACCTGTTTCAGTACATCCAGCATCTGGACGCAAATGGACAGACGGCGCAGCGCTACGAGATCGAATTCTGGAAGAAGGTCTTCTATCCTTTGAGCTGTCTGGTGATGGTGGTACTGGCGCTGCCGTTTGCCTATCTGCATTTCCGCGCAGGTGGCATTGCCAGCTACGTATTCGGCGGCGTCATGATCGGCATCAGTTTCTTCCTGCTGAACAATGTGTTCAGCTATGTCGGCACATTGCAGAACTGGTTGCCGTGGCTGACGGCAGCGGCACCCGGACTGCTGTATTCCTTGCTTTCACTGGCAGCCTTCGGCTGGCTGGTGCTGCGCAGATAGGCCCCCAATGGAAAAATCTTCTTTGGGCATCGTGCTGTTCGGCCATGGTTCGCGCGATCCCCTGTGGCACTTGCCGATGCAGGCCGTGGCGCAACGCATCGGCGCACTGAACCCGGGCGTGCTGGTGCAATGCGCCTATCTTGAGCTGACTCAGCCCGATCTGCCCACAGCCACGCTCAGTCTGATGGCCGCCGGCGCAAAGTTCATCACTGTGGTGCCGCTGTTTTTGGGCGTGGGCAAGCATGCGCGGGAGGACCTTCCCGTGTTGGTGAATTCGCTCCAGTTGCAACACCCGACCGTCACTTTTAAGCTGCAGTGCGCAGTCGGCGAAGATCCTCGCCTGATTGACCAGTTGGCGCGAATAGCGATCTCCTGATGACCGGCTGCAACGCTTGCGCACTGGGTAGAATTTGCCCATGAACCTGCACCAATTCCGTTTTCTGCAAGAGGCGGTTCGCCACAACCTGAATCTGACAGAAGCGGCAAAGGCGTTGCACACTTCGCAACCCGGCGTCTCCAAAGCCATCATCGAGTTGGAGGACGAACTGGGCATCGAGATCTTTGCGCGTCACGGCAAACGCCTCAAGCGCGTGACCGAGCCGGGGCAGCATGTCCTCAAGAGCATTGAACTCATCATGCGCGAGGTGAGCAACCTGAAGCGTATCGGCGAGCAGTTCAGTGCGCAAGACAGCGGCACGTTGTCAGTGGCGACCACGCACACCCAGGCGCGCTACGTCCTGCCGGTGCCAGTTGCGAAACTGCGCGACGCCTATCCCAAGGTCAATATCTGCCTGCACCAAGGCACGCCGGACCAGGTCGCGCGCATGCTGATCGACGAAGTGGCCGAGATCGGAATGGCAACCGAAGCCCTGTCCAACTACGCCGAGCTGGTGACCTTGCCGTGCTACGAATGGCAGCACGTGCTGGTGTTTCCACTCACGCATCCGCTGGCGCGGAAGGAGCACCTGACGCTGGAGGATCTGGCGTTGGAGCCACTCATCACCTACCACCCCAGTTTCACCGGACGCACCAAGATCGATACCGCATTTGCACACCGCTCGCTCGCACCGCGCATTGCCATGGCGGCCATCGACTCGGACGTCATCAAGACCTATGTGCGCCTGGGCATGGGGGTGGGTATCGTGGCCGAGATGGCCGTGCGCGATGACAGCAACGCCGACCTGGTGGTGCGTCCCGCTGGACAGCTCTTCGGTGTGAATGTGGCCCGTGTCGCCTTCAAGCGGGGCGCCTACCTGCGCCACTTTGTGCTGAAGTTTGCCGAACTTCTCAGTGACCGGCTGGATCGCAACCTCGTCGCCAAGGCCATGAGCGGGCATGCGGATGAGTTTGAGTTGTAAATACTTTGTGGGACAGGGATTATTGGGGTCAGACGCCAATTTCGCTGCCACGCACAGCGCTGCGCCCTACGGGGGAGCCAAAGGCTCTGCGAATTTGGACTCTGACCCCAATAATCCAGCTCTGTCACCAACTGATTAAGCGATGCACACCCCTCTCCTTCAATCGCGCCTGCCGAATGTCGGCACCACCATCTTCACCGTGATGTCCGCGCTGGCCGCTGAAACCGGCGCCGTCAATCTGGGCCAGGGATTCCCGGACTTTGATTGCGATCCCTTGCTCGTCGATGCCGTCACGCTGGCAATGCGGCGCGGTCAGAATCAATATCCGCCCATGACCGGCGTGCCGGCACTGCGCGAGGCCATCGCAAGAAAGGTCAAGTTCCTTTATGGCCGCGACTACAGCGCCAACACCGAGATCACCGTCACCGCTGGCGCCACACAGGCCATCATCACGATCATTCTGGCGGTCGTGCATCCGGGCGACGAAGTGATCGTGCTCGAGCCCTGTTACGACAGCTATGTGCCCAACATCGAACTGGCCGGCGGCACGGTCGTGCGCGTGCCGCTCACGCCTGGCACATTTCGCCCCGACTTTGAGAAGATTGCCGCTGCCATCACGCCCAAAACCCGCGCCATTCTTATCAATTCGCCTCACAACCCCAGCGGCACGGTCTGGTCGCAGGAAGACATGCTGAAGTTGCAGGACCTGCTGGCGTCGACCGAGGTGCTGCTCATCAGCGACGAGGTCTA
>CAILAY010000067.1 GCA_903832285.1 uncultured beta proteobacterium
AGTCACCCAACAGAATGGCATTGGAATCCTTCAGATTTTCGGCATTGACCAGCAGCCAGTCCCAGTACTCTTTCTTTGCTTCATTTAGCGGGAAATAGAAACCGAACACGTCGACACCATCAACGCGAACACCGATGGAACGCCAGGGTTCCACTGGTGAGGGAATGGGAAGCTCAATTGGTGTCAACGACAGCCGTGACGCAATGGCAGTTCCAAGCTTATATGGCCCTTGGGGCTGACTAAGAAGATGGGGATAACCTGCTTCAGCCAAGAGGGACTTGAGCTCGTCACCGAGTGGCCCGCTCTTAAATTCCGTCAGGACAAGGATTTCGGCATCAATCTTTGCCAGCCACGGCACAAGCCGCGAAAGGCGAGGACTACCGTCACACCCTGGCGCTGTAGGTTCCCCACCCCAGTTCAGGTTCTGTGTCGCGATTCGCATGGTGAATTTCCCGTGTTGTTGGAGGATGAGGTCTGAGTCAGACTGGTTTTGAAGTTTCCGGCAACAATTGAGCCACGCACGTTTGCCCAAGCGTCTGTTGCAGAGCAAGGCCGGCCACGACGGCCAGGACGGGATCGATGCTGCTCTGGTCTTTGGTTGCCAGCAGGCGGCGTTGCCGCAAGGCTTGCAACCCGCGCTGTGCGTGTTCCTGCCAGGAAATTGTGGCGAACTCATCTAGAAACGACTGCAACGCCGTTTGTTCGTCCGATGTCGGTACGACATTTTTCGGACCAGTGTGCTGCACCAGTTGCAATTGAATTCCTCCTTCTTTGCCGGGCACACTGATGGCTAACTCGGCAGAACTGCGTGGTTTTCGGGTCTTTGCGTCACGCAGCGCCAGGATCATCACGCGGCCCTCAATGCAGGCGTCGTGATAGAAGGCCAGATGGGAGCCGGCCAGACAGTTGTCGAGTGCCCGTCCATGATGGATGAGTTCCAGTCGCGTGGTGAGGCACTGCACGGCGATGCCGTTTCCCGCAACGAATTCCGCTGCACCGGGGGCGTAGTTCCAGTAATCATTGCCACCCAGGAAGCGGATGGTGTCACCTTGGCTCTGGGCCGCAGCGGCGTACGCAAGTCGCCACTTCTTTGACAGATTCAGCAGCCGGGCCCACGACAGCTTTGCGAGATAGCGGTTCAGCCTGCTTGCGATGAGGCTTCGAGCTTCAACATCGAGAGTTGATTCGCCGGCCTGAATCAGGTGGGTAATCAAAGCCCGATTCAAGCTGTCGCGCAGTTGATCGATCTGAAGCGCCTCCGACGATACCAGTGCAGCCGCACCGTGCCCCTGTCCAACCGCCTGTCGCATTACTTCCCTCAGCCGAGCACCCGTCAGGGCGCGTTGTGCACCTCGATTGCCGAAGACCGTGTTGATTGCCTTGAACTGTTCCGTCAGCAGTTGCCAATGTTCAGGAGTGATTGGACGGTGTTCTGGCGCGATAGCGTCCAGAGTTTCCAGCAGTTGCTGCAGGTTGGAGATCCAACGGGCATCAAGGATCTCCGGACTTACCCCGCGCAAGCTGTTCACGGCAGACTGTGAAACGGCCAGATATTTTGTCAGCACAGACATCCATGACTTGCCCGAATCGATGGCCTCTCTGACAGTGGCGCCCAGGCTCCCCGGTGGTGAAGGGCGACTCACGGAGGGGAGAAGGACTGGCAACTGCTCGGCAAATTGCAGTCGATTGCGGCGTTTTGCGTTACCGCACAGGTAGTTGTAGTGTGAATCATCGACACCCAGCGACCGCAGCATCGCCAAAATGGTCTGGTCCAGGCCCCGTTGGAATCGCGGTACACATTCCTGCAATTGCTGCATCGCGGTTGTCTCGAGGGCGCTTCGGTGAGCCCTGGCCTGAGCGACGCCGACAGCAGCGGACTGGTGGGCCAACCATGCTCTCATCAAGCCATCGGCGAGCGCTGAAGGATTGAAGCCCCCATCGGGCTTTGCGAGTGAAATCTCCCTGATCTGAACCGGCATCTCGATGGCGTCGGCTAGCCCACCCTGAAGAAACGGTGCGTCCCAGCGATCTCCATTTACGCAGAGGTATGCCGCCGCTGCCTCGATGCGCTCGTCGGTCCAGAGCTGATCTGTGCTCGTGAGCAACCATACTGTCGCGTTGCGGCATCGTAGAAGCAGTGTGCATGGAATGTTTCGCAGCCTGTGCGGCAATTGCGCACGCAATCCTATGGATGGCATGCGGACCCAATCGTGCGCCGCGCTGTTTATGTCGTGACCGCATTCAACCAGTCTTATCGCGACTTCAGTTGGCATTGACATCGCGAACGCTGCCGGAAGATCCATGGGCTCCACCAACTGCCGGCATGGGTTCGTCGAAGGGGAGTGTGAGCATGGGTAGATCATCGGGTGCGGCAGGCTCATGGGGTGAGCTTCTCAACCGCTGTCCATGCAAACCCACCAAGCCGACTTACTGGCACGAAAGTGCGGTACGAGCGGCCGCCAAGTCCCATCCTGCCCATCCGCCGCTCTTGAAGAGCACCGGACCTTTTGGTATTTTCACTGAACGGCAGACCACCCAAGACCAATATTTTGATTGCGCAGGTGCCCTTGGGCGCTGCTGGTCTGTCCGAAGGCTGCGCTCCATCCTGGCAGCCGCGGTACGGTGGCCGCCACCAGGTCGGGATCCAGATGCACTGATTGGGTTGTCGCGACCCTTCCGCACGTGAGTTCATTGACCATTTCGCCCAATGGCTCATTGCCAAAGCGTAGGTCCGAAAGAGGTCGCCCGAACGGAGAAGGGATGGGCAACGAAACCGTGCTGCCGGCCGGCAGGATGGGGCTGGGCACGCCGCCGTAACCCGAATCGAAACCTTTGCGACTGAAAATGATTTTCAAGCCCTCAGTACTCCTTGAGCAGGGCGAAACGACACTGCCTACTGTCTTCAATTGTGGCAGAGCAGGCCGCCCAAGCCATCAACGGCACGTTCGGACTCCTGCCCTCTTCATCCACCACCCTGATCTCCATGCCAAACGAACTCTTACCCTTCCTGACGATCACACCGTGCCACCCTGCTCGGACGCCCAGTCTTTGGTTTTTGGCATCAGCGTGCGCATGGTCGCCACGGCAGTGGTCTCGGTCATACACCAGCCATGACAGACTTCGACCTGATAGGTATCCATGAACTTGGCAATCAGGGCCTGTGGCATGGCCGAACCGCTAGCGGTGGTTTTGCGCATGGTCGTAGAGCGCAATTCGTTCTGCTCGACGTGCGCCAGCAGCGACTGCCAAATCGTGGGTACGCCGGCACTGACGTTCACGCACTCGGAATCCATCAACTCGAACAAGGAATGCACATCCAAGCGTGAGCCTGGGAGCACCAGCATGGCGCCGGCGATTAGGGCTGCATAGGGCATACTTCAGGCGTAGATCATGGTTGGTCGCTATCGAGCAACTCGATGCAACTCAGTCAGGCCGACTATTAGCGGCCTGAGCCGTAACACGAAGCCATCGATTTGGGGCGATGGTCGTTCAAGATTGCCGTTCTCGGTTTGATTCGCCATACGCCGATCGAAAAGGTTTGGGGCCCGCTGGCCGGGTGGGTGTGGTTGCCATCACTTTGATTGGCTTAACCCAGCCGGCGGGGTTTGACCCGAGAATGCTTCTTCCGTAGTATTTTTGTGTCGCTTCGCTTTGATGGCCCAGCATCATGGCAATCTTTGACGGGCTCCAACCCAAAGCTTTGCACAATGATGAAACGTGGTTTCTTAGGCAACTGCTGCTGACTCGCCTTGGTGCACCTTGAGTTTCCTGGCTGGCCTTCTCAATCACCCGCTCCACTCTTCTTGGTGACAGAGTTTTGAATGGCTCAACTATGCTGCCATCCTTGGGACATAAAGATGTTAATTTGATCACGACTCCTTCTGACGGTAAGATGACCCCGCGGAATTCCTGCCCTGCGTCGTTCCTGACCTTTCGGCCATGAATGACTACGGAAAGATTATCCCCGTTCAAATGTAGTGCCATGTCGGAAAGTTCTGAAAGCCTGCAACCAGTCAGGAATAGCGCGACAACTGCAGCATGTTCTAGAACGTTCTCCGTCTCTGTTGCAGCAACAAGGCGCGTCGCCCAGTGACGATCAAGACCTAAGAGTTTTCGCACCCGGCCCTCACGCCGCTTGAGCGAGTGGATTTCGATTCTGTTGACTATCTCAAGTGCGCGGTCCCGTCCACCTAATCGTGTGAGTAGTTCCGAGGGTTCTCCACTCAACTGATCGTTTGCGATATTTCCGCACTCGACTTGGGCAATGCACCACCGCACAGCCGCAGCCACGCCCCGCGCCCGACTCTTGCTGCCGATGTTTTCGATCCAGCGCTCTCCGCCATCGGCGAACAGTCTCAATGCGCGGAGGTACTCATCGGATGATGAGTTTGCCAGAACCGGGGCTCGTGTCTGATTTTGATCTTGCGGGTACATTTGTCCTAACCTCCATTTGATGATTGAAAGTGTTTGTCCCGGCCTCTTTGGAGCCCGCTAGTGGCCCAATTGATGTTTGTGACAAACATCCTGAAGACATCAAGCCCGCACGGACAGTTGCCTTGAAATGCGATGAGCTTGGAGAGAGAAGCTGCGCAGCGAGGTGCAGCGCATTGGCGCTGGGAGCGAAAATCGACCAAGCGAGTTGGTCAAACCTTCCGTCGCAATGAGTGGTGACCGCGCCGGTCAACGGAAGTCTGATCCGGCTGCTGTAGGTCAGGCGCCGGTTTCGCTTGGTCATTTGGGTGCGGTGAACTGACGCCCCATCTGAAGAAAGAGCCGGAATCAGTTTTGGGGATGCTCCAGACGCTGGTCGGCGAACTTGCCGAAGCCGAAAGCCTTCGGGTCGATCGCCCGCAATGGAGTAGTTCTTTGGACGCCGCCGCACTAATGCACCGACCCTGCGAGGACGTTGCAGAACCTGCCACTTATCGCAGGGGATAGGGACGCCTAAGCACGGATGAAAGACAACATGCGGCAACGGTGCGGCAGCGCATGCGACAACTACTATTGAATCCATAGCAAGAGAGCTATGGTGCCCGGGGCCGGAATCGAACCGGCACGCCTTGCGGCGGGGGATTTTGAGTCCCCTGCGTCTACCAATTTCACCACCCGGGCGGGGCGCAGAAGGGCTGAATTATGGCACAGTAAGGGGGATGAACTATCCAACTCTTGAAGACCTCGTGGGTGGCACGCCGTTGGTGGCATTGCAGCGTATCGGCGTCGCTGAAAACAGCCGGCGCGGCAACGTGGTGCTGGGCAAACTCGAGGGCAACAATCCCGCGGGCTCGGTCAAGGATCGGCCCGCGCTGTCGATGATCAAACGGGCGGAGGAGCGCGGCGAGATCAAGCCCGGTGATACGCTGATCGAGGCGACCTCGGGCAATACGGGTATCGCGTTGGCGATGTCCGCGGCGATCAAGGGCTACCGCATGTTGCTCATCATGCCGGAGGATCTGTCGGTCGAGCGCGCGCAGACCATGAAGGCGTTTGGTGCTGAGTTGATCCTCACCCCCAAGAGTGGCGGCATGGAATATTCACGCGATTTGGCCGACCAGATGCAGAAGGCTGGCAAGGGTCATGTGCTGGATCAGTTCGCCAATGCGGACAACCCGCGCAGCCATTACGAAGGCACGGGCCCCGAAATCTGGAAGGACACGAAGGGCGGAATTACCCACTTTGTGAGTGCCATGGGGACGACTGGCACCATCACCGGTGTGTCGCGCTTTTTGAAGGAAAAGAATCCCGAGGTGCGGGTGATTGGTGCGCAGCCGGCCGAAGGCTCGCGCATACCGGGAATCCGCAAATGGCCACAAGCCTATTTGCCCAAGATCTACGACCCAACCCACGTTGACGAGTTGATCTATGTGACTCAGGAGGACGCGGAAAACATGTGCCGCAGAATGGCGCGGGAGGAGGGAATTTTTGCGGGGGTCTCGGCCGCAGGTGCGCTTTGGGTGGCGCTTGAACTCTCAAGCCGCGTCGAAAACGCCACCATCGTCCTTATTGTTTGTGATCGCGGCGACCGCTATCTTTCGACTGGAATTTTCCCCGCCTGAAGCTTCACAGACGAGCGGGATCGAGGGATGAGTTGTATCATTCCGTGCCTCTCACTTTGAGGCAGTTTCAAACATCATCCGGAGATACTTATGCAGTCGTACTTCACGATGCGTATTTTGCCAACGGCAGTCTTGACGGGCTTGCTGACTGCATCTGCCATGGCTCAGACGAAGCCGGAAGCCCCCGCTGTCAAGGACGTCGTCAACAGCTATTTTGGCGTTGAGGTCCACGACCCCTACCGCTACCTGGAGGACTCGAAAGACCCCGAGGCTGCCGCCTTCATGAGGGCACAGGCCGACTACGCACGCGGCGTAATGGACCGTATTCCACAGCGGGCGAAACTGCTCGCAGAAGTTCAGAAATACGGCGACGCCGCGGCGGCGCGCACGTCGGGCGTCCAGGTCAACAATGATCATATCTACTACTACAAACGTCTGGCGAACGAGAACATTCCGAAGCTCTACGTGCGCCGGGGGATGGGCGGCAAGGAGCGCGTGCTGGTCGACCCGGAAGCTGTCAGGAGTCCGCAGGGCAAGCATTTCGCGATCGACTGGTTTACTCCCTCGCTTGACAATAAGTACGTCGCGTATGGCCTCTCGCTCGGCGGCTCGGAACAGTCCGTGCTGCACGTCAAGGAAGTCGCGACCGGAAGGGATACCGGCGACCAAATCGATCGAGCGAACTTCGGCCCCCCTGGATGGACGAGCGACCATCGGCTGCTTTACAACCGGCTGCAGAAAGTGGCGCGCGACGCAGCGCCCACAGAAAAGTATGTCAACAGCCGTGTCTATCTGCACAAACTGGGCAGCGATCCCGACACCGACGTCGCGGTTCTGGGGCCAGGGGTCACGCCCGGTGTGACGATCGATCCCGCCGCGATCCCGTTCGCCGCCACCGTTCCAGGGTCCCGCCACGCCGTCGGTGTCATCGTCAACGGCGTGCAGCGTGAAGTCGCGATCTACACAGCGACGCTCGCGTCGATCAGCGCCGGTAAGCCCGACTGGAAGAAGGTCATTGACCCGAGCGACGAAGTGACCGATTCAAGTCTGATCGGCGACAGTCTCTACCTGCTTACCCACAAGGGCGCGCCACGTTTCAAGGTGCTCAAGCTTGACCTGGGTGCGCCCGATCTTGCGAACGCGGCGCTTGTCGTTGCGCCCGGCGAGTCTGTCATCACCGGCCTCGGAGCGGCGAAAGATGCGCTCTACGTGCGGCGCATGAACGGCTCGACGAGTGATTTGCTGCGCGTCCCGTACACCGCCAACGCGGGGCCGCTGGCGGTGACCTTGCCGTTCGATGCAGATATCGCGTCGCTCGCGACCGATGTCCGCGTGCCCGGCGTGATTTATGAAGCGAGCGCCTGGACCCGCTTTGGCGGCTTTCACTCCTACGATCCGCTGACCCGCAAAGTCACCGACACCAGACTTCAGCCGCAGGGGCCATTCGACAATCCTGCCGACGTCGTTGCGACCGAGGTCAAGGTAAGGTCGCACGATGGAACTCTGGTGCCGTTGTCGATCGTGCACAAGAAGGGGCTGAAGCTTGACGGCAGCAACCCGACTATCGTCTATGGCTACGGTGCCTACGGAATCTCGACCACTCCGTATTTCCGACCGACGTGGCTGCCGTGGTTCCAGCGTGGCGGGATCATCGCTTACGCCCATGTCCGCGGGGGCGGCGAATACGGCGAGGACTGGTACAAGGCCGGCTACAAGGCGAGCAAACCGAACACGTGGAAGGACGCTATAGCCTGCGCCGAATGGCTGATTGCCAACAAGTACACCGCGACGCCGCGGCTCGCCATCATGGGCGGCAGCGCCGGCGGCATCTTTGTCGGTCGGTCGATCACTGAGCGGCCCGACCTGTTCGGCGCGGCGATCGACGAAGTGCCGGTGTCCGATTCGCTGCGCATGGAATTCTCGGAAAACGGCGTTCCCAACATCCCCGAGTTCGGCTCAGTGCAGACGGAGGAAGGCTTCAAGGGTCTGTTGGCGATGAGTTCCTACCACTCGGTCAAGGATGGGGTTGCCTATCCCGCGGTGCTTGTCACCACGGGCATCAACGATCCACGTGTTGATGCATGGGAAGCAGGGAAGATGGCGGCCAGGTTGCAGGCCGCAACAACGAGCGGCAAGCCGGTGCTGCTACGCATCGACTATGACGCCGGTCACGGCATCGGCTCGACCAAGAAGCAGGCGTACGAAGAGCGCGCTGACATCATCGCGTTTCTTTTATGGCAATTTGGTGTGCCGGGCTTTCAACCGTGAGCGCGAGCGAATGATCCTTTTGGTTCGGAACACCACAAGCAATTGGTAATTAGTCTGTCAGCGTTTCGGCCCAGGCAAGGGCCTGCAGATGGGACCAGTTGACCTGCCGGTTGGATAACTTGAGTTCGGTGGCGACGCGCGCAAAGACTTCTTCATTCCCGCTTTCACAGGCCATGGTGAGTTCCAGCAGTGGCGCGTACACGCCCTTTTTGTGCAGCAAGACCTCGACCACGGAATTTGGCAGCGAGATCGCGTGCATCGCATCTTCCATGGTGATCCCCAACATCGCATCCAGCAACGAGAATACCCCCACGACAAACGCGCTGTCGCACTCGTCCGCGGACAGGGCTCCGGATTCGATCGCCAGCAACTCCATCAGCCGACCGCGCACCACTGCGGTCCCACCCACGGCAGCGGGCGCGCCGCCGGGCTTGGTGGCGGTAAGGAGGAGGGCGGCCCAGCGGAACAGCTTCTGCATTCCCAGCATCATCACGGCATGGCGAAACGAGGTGATGGCGCAGTTCAGGCCAAAGCCGGAGGAATTGATGTACTTGAGCAGCGTGAAGGACAGCGTGGGATCCTTCTTCAGCAGTTCTTCGATTTCGCCGACCTCTGCGTCGGCGCGCACACGCTCGATCAAATGGATGATGACGGCCTGCGCCGGCCGCACCGCCTGCGACTTGAGCAATACGGGTTTCGCAAACCAGTAGCCCTGGAACAGTTTGATGCCGTGTCCCGACATGGTCTGGAATTGCTCGTGGGTTTCTACCTTGGTTGCGATCAGTTGGGCAGTGGTGTTTTGCCCTGCATATCGCACCAGGGGTTCGACAAGTTCGGGCGCAACCAGTTCGAGATCGAGCTTCACGTAGGAAACAAACGGACGCCAGGTGGCATAGTTGCGCGACAGTACCGTGTGGTCGAAGGCGAACCGAAAACCGCGGCGGTGCAAGTCACCCATCACCTGCGCTCTGGACTCGATCTCGGTAGCCTGGTGCCCCTCCACCGGGGGCAACTCCAGCACCACGCGTGCAGGATGAATCAGATCCAGATGGCGCCCTACCAGACTGTCATGCGTGCAGTTGATGAACAGCGTCTTTTCATTGCCCACGGTTTGTGCGTCGGCCAGGGACAGCACGCTGAACAACAGGTTCGCATCGCTGTACAGATTGTGTTGTCGGGCCTGGGGGGAGCGATTGAATAGCTCGTAGCCGACGATGACGCGGTGCTCATCCAGGATCGCCTGCCGCGCCACGATGGACGCATGCTCGGAATCGTCCGTAAAGACAGCATCGGATGTGCTGTCCGGTGAGTCTGAAGAAGTGGGTTCCATACGGGTTGTATCCGAGCCTCTTAATCTACAAGGGTTTCTGCCCAATTGAGGGCCTGCAGATGGGCCCAGTTCACCTGCTGGTTGGACAGTTGCAGTTCGTTGGCGGCATCTTTGAAGTCTTCATCATTGCCGCTTTCGCAGGCCTCGGTGAGCTTCAGGAACGGGGCGAACACACCGGTCCGGTGCAGCAGTGCGTCCACAATCGACTCGGGTAATGCGACCGACGCCAGCGCATCTTTCAACGGGATTCCCAGCATCGTGTCCAGCAGCGAAAACACGCCCACAACAAAGGCGTTGTCGCACTCTTCGGGCGGCAGCAACTCGGCACTGAGCAGTTCCATCAGGCGGCCCCGCACCACCGCCGTGGTGCCCACGGCTAACGCAACCTCGCCTGAGCGGGATGTGGTCATCAAGAGCGCGCCCCAGCGGAACAGCTTTTTCATGCCCAAAATCATCACTGCGTGTCGAAACGAGGTGATCTCGCAACTCAGCCCGAAGCCTGACGAGTTGATGTAGCGCAGGAGCGTGAACGAGAGCGTGGGGTCGCGCTTGAGAAGTTCCTCGATCTCCGACACGTCCGCGTGCTTGCGCACCAGATTGATGAGCTGCAATATGGTGGCCTGCGAGGGCCTGACTGCGTGCGTCTTGATCAGCACCGGCTTGGCAAACCAGTGGCCCTGGAACAACTTGACGCCAAGCCCGAGCATGCGGTTGTAATGCTCGACGACTTCCACCTTTTCAGCAATGAGCTGTGCCGTACTTCGCTGATGCGAAACTCGCACCAGAGGTTCCAGCAGTTCGGGCCGGATCTGCGTCATGTCCAGCTTGATGAAGTTGGCGTGTGGCAACCAGCTTTCATAGGCGCGCGACAGCACGCTGTGGTTGAATGCCAGCCGAAAACCTCTCTTGCGCAGGTTCGTCAGCACCGGGACTTGCGCCTCGATCGCCTCCTTCAAATTGCCTGGCAATGGCGGCACTTCAAGCACAACCCGGTCGGCCTGAACCAGTTCCAGGTGGCCATCCTCCAGACTCTCGTGCGTGCAATTCACGAACACCGTCTTCTTGCCCATCAGGGCTTCGGTGTCGACCAGCGACAACACATTGAACAACAGGGCCGCATCGCTGGCTGCGGTGTGCGCGCCGGCAGCATGGGCACGGTCGAACAATTCATAACCATAGACGGCGCGGTCCTGATCCACGATCGCCTGACGGGCAATCGCAAGTTCCTGCGCGGGGCCGCTGGCGGCATCGCTGGCGACAGCCGGTGTGGATTCAGATTCGGAAATTGTCGACATGGCGTTGGAGTGTAGGAGCTTTTGCAATTCTACGAAGTTTGGTCAGTCCGGGCGTAGCATGGGGCATGCCGAGCACGTTTTCGTCAAGCACCGGAGTCCGGTCGCTGCTCCAGCCCATTCTTGCCGGGTTCGTGCTGGGTTGTGGTGCGCAATTGCAGCAGATGGCGCTGTGGCCCGGTTCTATCTACGCCGGTTTGCTGGCGGTCGCTGGCGCTGCGCTGATGATCTTTTTTTCGGTTGGCACGCTGCGCCGCCCAGGTATTGTTGCCACGGTGGTCGCCACCTTGTGTGCGCTGGTGCTGGGATTTGCTGGAGTGGGATTGCGCTCAGCGGTCTTCCTGGCGGACGGATTGAAACCCGATCTGGAGGGCCGCGACGTCACCGTCGAAGGCGTGATTTCCGCTATGCCGCAGCGCAACGAGTCCGGCCTGCGCTTTGCGCTGAACGTGGAGTCAGCCCAGCTCGATGGTGCTGCTGTGAAGCTGCCAGCCAAACTGCTGCTCGGCTGGTACGCCGGCTTCGGCGGTGGCTTTGATGCGGGCAATATGGTCATCGATTTGCAGCGTCAGCCGGAGGACGTGCGCGCTGGCGAAAAATGGCAGATGACCGTGCGGCTCAAGGCGCCTCATGGCAACAGCAACCCTTACGGCTTTGACTACGAATTGTGGCTATGGGAGCAGGGCGTCCAGGCGACGGGTTACGTGCGGGCGGGTGCACGGGACGTGGCGCCGAAAAGACGGGGGCAGACCTGGCAGCACCCCGTAGAGACGCTGCGCCAGAACGTACGCGATGCGATCTTCGAGCGTGTCGGTGATCGGCAGCAGGCGGGGCTGATCGCCGCGCTGGTGGTCGGGGATCAGAATGCCATCGACCGCGCTGATTGGGATGTCTTCCGCGCTACCGGTGTTGCCCATCTGATGAGTATTTCGGGCGTCCACATCACCATGTTCGCCTGGGCCGCCGTGTGGTCGGTGGGCTGGCTCTGGCGCCGTTCCACGGGTCTGTGCCTGACCTATCCGGCTCCTGCTGCGGCTTTGGTGGGAGGCATCCTGCTGGCGAGCGCCTACGCGGTTTTCAGTGGCTGGGGAGTGCCTTCCCAGCGCACCATCGGGATGCTGTGTACGGTGGGACTGCTGAGGCTTTCGGGGCGGACCTGGCCTTGGCCGCAGGTGTGGCTGCTCGCGATGGCAGTGATCGTGGCCTTCGATCCCTGGGCTTTGCTGCAGGCGGGATTTTGGCTCAGCTTTGTCGCGGTAGGCGTCTTGTTTGCCACGGATGTTGGCGGACGTGACGCCGCGCCCCAGGGTGTCAAGGGCCAGGCCCGGTCGCTGATGCGGGAGCAGTGGGTGGTAACGATGGCGCTGACGCCACTAAGCCTGTTGTTGTTCAATCAGGTGTCGGTGGTGGGCCTGTTGGCAAATGCGCTGGCGATTCCCTGGGTGACTCTGGTGCTGACGCCGCTGTGCATGCTGGGCGTACTGTGGGCACCGATTTGGGACGCAGCGGCACAGGCGGTGGCGGCCATGACCTGGGCCTTGCAGGGTCTGGCAGCGTTGCCGTTTTCCAGCATATCGGTGGCTGCTGTTCCGCTGTGGGCCGCCGCTGCCGGCGTCGCAGGTGGCGCGCTGCTGGCCATGCCCTGGCCCGGTCGTGTGCGTGCGCTGGGATTGCCGCTGGTGTTGCCGGTGCTGCTCTGGCAGAGTCCGCGCCCCGAATCGGGGCAGTTTGAATTGGTGGTGGCTGATATCGGGCAGGGAAACGCCGTTCTGGTGCGCACTGCCGGTCACGCGCTGGTGTATGACGCCGGGCCCCGTTTCAGTCGCGAAAGCGATGCCGGGCATCGGGTGTTGGTGCCGCTTCTAAAAGCTTTGGCCGAACGTGTCGATACCCTTGTGCTGAGCCACCGTGACACCGACCATACGGGCGGCGCTGCAGCGCTGCTGGCCACGCAGCCGGAGGCGCAGTTGCTCAGTTCGATTGCTGGCGACCACTTTTTGCAGGCTCTGCGCCCGGCGCAGCGCTGTGAAGCTGGTCAGCATTGGGATTGGGATGGTGTGCGCTTCGAGGTGACTCACCCCGCGGCGGCGGACTATGAGACGCCGCGCCGCAGCAACGCCATGAGCTGTGTGCTGCGCGTCACGAATGGCGCGCGCACTGCCCTGCTGGTTGGCGACATCGAGCAGGCGCAGGAAGCGCAACTGCTGACCGGCACCCGATCGTTACAAGCCGACGTGCTGTTGGTGCCGCACCATGGCAGCAAGACCTCGTCTGGAGCCGATTTCCTGGATGCCGTGGCGCCACGCTTCGCGCTGGTGCAGTCGGGCTACCGCAATCGCTTTGGCCACCCGGCATCTGTGGTTGTGGAACGCTATCGGGAGCGTCAGATTCAACTGGTGGATTCGCCGCACTGCGGTGCCATGACCTGGATGTCGGCGCAACCCGATCGGCTGCTGTGCCAACGCCAAGCCGCTCTTCGCTACTGGCATCATCGAGTGCCAATGGCGGCCGATCAGTCATCGTCATAGCCTGCGGACCAGAACTTGCTATCCTTGCGTTGAGGAGAGAGCGCATGCAAAAGTTCGACGAGATGTACAACCAGCTACCCTACGAGTTTTTCAGCGGGGGCTTGCAGATCCGCGACCAGTACAAGTTTTACGACGCCTGGCTGTCGCGCCAACCGGGCGACACGATGGCGCGCCGGCGCGAAGAAGCCGAA
>CAILAY010000068.1 GCA_903832285.1 uncultured beta proteobacterium
GGTGTGTGGGTGCGACGTGTACGTCGCGCTGATTTCTTTACCATCGAAAACTCCTGTCTGCCTGACCACCATGGCCAGGACTTTATGCCCAGAGTTTCCACTTAAAAAATTGTTCAAATTTGCGCGACCACTTCTGTTTGGTGCGGACGCGGTGCTGTATGTAACGATAAAGCAGTGGGATGCCAAGTACGCCATTCTGGCAGCAACTGTCACTGTCGATT
Organism: uncultured beta proteobacterium; assembly: GCA_903832285.1. Taxonomy (GTDB): domain Bacteria; phylum Pseudomonadota; class Gammaproteobacteria; order Burkholderiales; family Burkholderiaceae_C; genus CAIKVZ01. Next base: position 222 of record CAILAY010000068.1, read on the forward strand.
TTGACTATCGAATGGTAGGGAAAGACGGAACAGAGATTTGGCAGGCGAATCAGAAGATGCAGTATTCGCCACAAAACAACAATGCAGGAAACCCGCTTGCAACACTGATTTCTGCCGCAATAAACGCTGCTTTAGCGCGAGCTGCTCCTAACTATTTACCCCTGACGCAGCAGGCAAACCAAATGGCATTTGTTCTGGGTCCCAATGCGCTTCCGAACGGACCGTACCGCTTGAAGTAGTTGGCAAATAACGTCCAAACCGATAACAGCCCACAGTTTATCGGTGGGACCAGTGAATTTCGGTATGGACTCGATGGTCATGGCTTTGCCGTGTGCTCGCAATCGTCCCAAGGCAGAACATTGCAGCCACAGTGCGGCACTTCCACGGCGGACTTTGTGACCACGCCTTTGGCTTGATCGGCTTGGCCCTTTGGTGTGCTCGTTGCTGGTCGTGCCGTCCCAGTAGCTGTGCCTTGAGTGGCCGCAGCCAGATCCGGAATCCACCGTGCAAATGGCGCAAGGTCGGCCACATCGGTGATGTACCAGAGCTTCTGGGTGGCGTCCCAGCGGGCTCCGAGGGCTTTCACCGCGTCTTTCTCAGCGAAGGGGGTGATCAGGTTGATTCTCATGCGCAGGATTATCCGTGCTGATTGGCGGCGCCGAGACAGTACTTCCTGCGCCCGTTTGGGCCGGTGGGTAGCCGGAACCCACGGCGTCGGGGAGGGACAGCCCATCCGTTCGCATCTATGGCTAAATGGTCCGAGGGGCTTGCGACGAGCTGCAATATTTTTAGGGCTAGAAATTGGCAAAGAAAAAGACCAGCGGTGCGGAAGACATGCTTGATGTGGTATCAATGTTACCGTGGTGGGCTGGCATCGCGCTGGCCATCGTGAGCTACATGTTCCTTCACCGGCTGTCGTCGCCCGTGCCAGTGACCCCGACGCAAGTCACTCAAGTAGGTGACTTGATAGTGCGATCGTTGACGGCAACCATGGCAAGCATTGGGCAGTACTTGATCCCGTTGATTTGCTTGGCTGGCGCAGGAGTGTCGTTTTGGAAGCGGCGCCAGCGAACGACGTTGGTTGCGGATGTGGCGCAGGCGAAGAGCGCAGACGCCTTGGACGGCATGACATGGCGTGAATTCGAAATGCTGGTGGGGGAGGCTTTTCGCTTACAGGGCTACACAGTGGCCGAAACCGGCGGTGCTGGACCCGACGGCGGTGTGGATTTAACTCTTACCAGAGGCACCGAGAAGTTCTTCGTTCAGTGCAAGCAGTGGAAAGCCTACAAAGTTGGCGTGGACGTAGTGCGCGAGCTTCACGGGGTCATGGCGGCGAGGGGCGCGACTGGTGGCTACATTGTCACGTCGGGCCGGTTTACAGCCGATGCGCAAGCGTTTGTCGAAGGCCTGAATGTCAAACTGATTGATGGTCCTCGTCTGTTCGGACTGATCAAGCAGGCAAGGCAGTCCCTTTCAGCTGGCACGACCCGTGCGTCGCATGTGGTACCGGTCTCAGCCGCTGCAGTGGCGCCGGTCTGCCCGGTGTGCTCGTCGGCAATGGTTAAGCGCGTTGCCAAGAAAGGCGCAAATTCAGGGTCCCAGTTCTGGGGATGCTCAACGTACCCCGGTTGCCGAGGGACCCGACCGGTTTAATGTGGAGGTGTTACCGGTGGCGCTGGGGAATCTCGGTCCAAAGGGGCTCCAGCCATACCCGTGCTGGCCCCACCGAACCCATGCAGAGCCCAAGCCCAGCCCAATGGGGCAGTACAGACGTAAAAAAGCCCCGACGATTTCTCATCAGGGCTTGATCCGTTTCTTGTTCTTGGCTCCTCGACCTGGGCTCGAACCAGGGACCTACGGATTAACTGTTCGTTAAATTCGATGGGATTTGAGCCGTTCATTTTGGAAAAACCATTACAAATCAACAGCTTGCAAAGGTGATGCCAAAACCGAAAATCGGAAATTGATGACCAGATAGTGACCAGATGCTATCCATTGGCCACCTGAAGGACCGGAGGGGGACCGGAAAAAGCGTGCTTCCATCAGGCAGCAGCCCACACCATCATTGAACCTGCACCCATAGTCTCAGTGCTTGCTCGTGGTCGAATGAAAATTTCAACATCGCGATTCAACAACGTGATGCAGTGCAGAAGTCGCTCACTGGAAAAACGACTCAACTTGTAATTCTTCAGCTCGGATATGTGGGGTTGGGCTATTCCCAGTCGCTTGGCTGCAGCCGCTTGGGTGAGACCTTCAGCTTTTAGCAAATCATTCAAGCGAATTGCCAATTGCACTCGAAGCTGACGCTCTTCAGGGTCAGGAAGTCCCAAATCGACAAACACGTTGCCAGAGCCGACATCAACAGCATCAACTTTCTCAGTAGCGACAGGTTTTGTTTTAGCTTTCATGATGCTCCTTGTAATGTTGCTGAGCCACTTTGAGGCGCTCATGGATCAAATCAATATCACTTTGGGCAGTGCGGATGCCACTGGGTGACTTCTTCTGGAAGCAATGCAATACGTAAACCGCTTTGGCGAATCGCACGGTGTATATGGCACGATAGGTGTCACCCATATACTTTTCCACCAACTCCAAAACGCCCGAACCCTCACCCTTCCAGGGTTTGGCTTGCGCAGGTGTTGCACCCATTTGCACGGCACCCAAAGCGTAACCAAAGTCATCCACCACATCGGCGGGCAAGGCAATCAAGTCCTTTTTGGATGAACCGATCCAGTGCAGGGGCTTTTCCTTAGGCGATACAGGCATGGGTGAATTATACCGTTTTAGGTATCTTTTGGCTTGTGGAAATTTTCAGAACCTCTGCGCACGTTGGAAGATGTCGACTCCACCACGTCGAGGACCACGTCACCATAGGACAGACAGAGATTCCCAGTCGCCAGAGGTGTTCCGGTTTTCTCAACTTCGCAGGGACGCTGCGTGTCAGTAACGTCAGACGTTTCAGAAAGCGTTGCACGGCCGCTGACGAAGTTAGAACCAGACGAACAGCGCAAGGTCTGGAGCGAAGCACGCCGGAGCTGGTCCGGGGTTAGACCGCACCTGTGATGCCATTGCCTACTGCGTTTTGACGAAGATGGCTCTGCCTTGAACAGTCTTAGCGGTGACAGGTATGGCATAGAGGTAACTTGTGCCTTGCCCGCCAACAATAGTTGTCGTCTTCTCGCCAGAAGACACTAGGAGCACTCCATTCGCACCTAGCTTTGCGGCCTGCTTCTTCAGCTCCTCAATCGCGTAGTCCAGCGATCCCTGTTCGGTCCACCCAGCATCACTTGATGCGTTTACCAGGCCAATGACATCAAACGCGGCTGGTGGTTCGAGATAGATCTTCACTTGTTCAGGTGCGACTGGAGCTCTGGTGCTGCCCGTAACGATGACGGAGCCTGAAGCACATGCCGCGATCGCCAGTACCGCGGGTGCAAGGAGCAAGAGCGCGGAGCGATGAAGGTTCATGTCATATCCCAAGGTGAGCAAGAGACTCGGATGCGTGCGGTCTGACGCAATGTATATCGCTGACTGCAACATAACTTGCCCTGAGTCAGATTATGGCGCGACTAAAGCAGCAAAGGAGAAGGCACCATGAAAACGGGCCTGCTTGCATTTCCTCCGGAAGTTGGTGTGGTAGTGAAGGGTCAGCTGCAAAAAGGCTGCCAGCAGCTTCCTAGTCGATCTGCAGTGCCTTGGCCAGGGTGTTTGTTGGCAGTCCGAGCCACTGCAGCCAGCACCGGTGCCAGTCGCAGCGAGCGCCATGCAGCGTTGGCGCGCGAGGCGCGGTCCAGGCCCGGCCCGGAACCCTCCTCCAAACCTGCGCCATACCTGCCCTAAATCGACGCATAAGCCGCGATCGGCGCGGGGTCGTCTGTCGATGCAGGGAAAGTGGCGGCGCGGATCTGGGGGGCGTTTCCGGGGCGAAACGGTACAAATCTCGCTGCTGCGGCCGGTACAGCGCAGGTATGGACTCACCAAAGAAAAAAGCCTGCTACCGATTGGATAGCAGGCTTTCTATGTCTAGCAAGGCTTGTAGTGGCTCCTCGACCTGGGCTCGAACCAGGGACCTACGGATTAACAGTCCGGCGCTCTACCAACTGAGCTATCGAGGAACAAGCCTCAAATTATAGCGTCATTTCTCTCCCGATTCAGAGGCTGGCTTGCACAGCAACCCGCAGTTGGCGGGGTGCGGCCGGGAACAGGTAGGCGTGACCGTACTGGTTGGGCGATTCCTTGAAGAAGCGTTGGTCCATGATGTTGTCAACACCCAGGATCCAGGTCGTTGGCGTGCCGTGCATCGTCGTGTCATAGCGCCATGTGAAGTCCAGTTGATTCCATGCTGGCAGCATTACCGAACCGTTGGGCAGCACGGAGCGCGTGCCTTCATGCGACCAATGCGCTTGCACCGTCAGGCCGGGTACGGCGGATACGCGGTAGTCGGCTTGAGCCCTCAGGATGTTGTCGGGCACGTTGGTTGGGACTTGTCCGTTGACCGTTGGGTCGACGACGCTGCCTTCGCGACGTGCGTGCATCAGCGTGGCGCTGGCTAGAAGGCTCCAGGCGCCGCCGCGCCACTGAGCCGATGCCTCCAGGCCCCGATGTTCGTCGGAGCCGTCGTAGGCTCCTGTGCAGGGTGAGATGGCCAGATTAGCGCAGGTGTCCAGATTGGTGGTGGGGCGAACGATGCTGAAGTAGCTCAACTGCCAGCGTAGATCATGGTCCTGTACCTTGACGCCAAACTCTGATTGCCGCGATGTTGCCGCTGGCAGCGCTTGACCGTGGTTGGTGTACGTTGCTACCGGGCTGTTGGTGACATACGGTCGATTTGGCACGATCTGGGATTCGACACCCTTGCCCCAACTGGCGTAGATCATGTGCTCGGGCGTCAACTGGTAGGTGAGGGCGGCCCAGGGCGTGGAGAGGCTTTGGGCGTATGAGGTCGGCTCCGAGCCGTCCGGATAAGCGCCGCTGCGCTCCAACTGGGTGTGCCGCAGACCCAGCCAGGTGCTCAAGTGCGGCGTCCAGGCGATGACGTCATAGACCGAGAGTTCATTGCTGCTCTCGGTGCGATTCACGCCTTGCGGGCTGAGCGTCAAGTCGGGCGGGAGTGCTTGCAGGCTGTACAGTTTTTCGGTGCCGACCCAGTTGTAGGCACCCAAGGCAAAGCGATCGCGCGTTCTGCTAGTGAGCCACGCCGCACCGACCTGATGCTGTACGGCTCCGGTGCTGATGCGACCCTTGACCTGCAGTTGCGCGGCGTCGGTGTTGCGGCGTTCGCCGTTGCTGCTGAAGTCGTACAGGTCAAAGACGCCATTGGCGCAAAAGCGGTCGTAAACGTTGCCATCGGAGCAGCCAAACGGAAACGCCGCCCGGTCGTCAGACTTGAGTCTTTGCGTTCCCAGTTGCGCAATCCAGCGCCAATCAGAATTCAGGCGTTGCTCCATTTTGATGGTGCCCGTGACACCTTCCAGCACCACGGGCTGAGACCAGGCCTGGCTGTTGATATTGATCTTTGGATCAGGCGCTGGCAGGTTCGCACCTAACAGGCTCAGACCCGGAACGCTGGCTTGTGATCGGCGCGAGTACTCGCCCTCGACCTGAAGCAGTGTGTCGCGGCTGATGCGCCAGTCCAGCGCCAGTGCCAGCAGTTGACGCGAGCCGCGCGTGTTAACAGCCACGTTGTTGAGGTTCTCACCCGCGACATTCAGCCGGTAGCCAAACGCCTTGTCTGGGCCAAACCGGTCGCCCAGGTCCATGCCCAGCAGCGTGTCGCCGGTGCTGTTGGTTTCCAAACGCAGGCTGCGCAGCGGCGCGTCCGTGGGGCGCTTGACGGTGTAGTTGACGAGCCCGCCGGGCGCGCTTGTTCCCGCCTGCATGCCGCTTGTGCCTTTGAGGATTTCAACCTGTTCCTTGTTGTCCAGCGGGATGAAAGTTTCGGCGTTGATGGGCAATCCCTCGCGCCGGTAGTTGAACTGATTGTCCAGAACGTAGCCGCGCACGGTGGCGTAGTCCCAGTACCCGACGGCGTTGTAGGCGTCGCTCACGGAGGCGTCGAACTTGATCAGGTCCGCCAGCCGCCGCGCACCGCTGGCGACGATCTGACGCGAGTCGATGACGGTGCCACTGACCGGCGTGCGTGCCAGTGACATGTCGCCCATACCCAGCACCTCGGCGATGGGCAGTGGATTGCGCTCGATGATGAGTACGGAGGGCAGGGTGGTGGTGTCAGCCACTTGTGCGACGGCGCCACTGGTCATCAAATATGCGGCTCCGACCGCTTTGCAGATGGGCCACACCGTTAATCTATTTCTGGAATTTGCCATAACGTTTCTTTCCATTGACGTCACAGCAGGTCGGCTTGATCCGGAATCGATTTGGCCAATTGAGAAGCTGCCTGGATGGTTCAAACAGCGTGGCCAGATGCTGGACCTGCTTCCCTGCGCGAGGATTACCTCAATCAGGTTCAAAGGGACTTTCTCAGTCTCGCACTTGCGTGCTAAACACCCCTAGCGAATGTGCTCTTGCGAACACCGGCGTATTTTATCCCGGACCCGCAAGCGGCGCGGGATTGGCGTTAAAGTCGTCAACATGCAAGGCCTGCACCTCACCGCCGATCTCCATCATTGCCGCTGTGACTCGGTATGGTTGGTCGACGCTGATCGTCTGGGTTCATGGTGTGTGCAGACCGTGCTGGCGTGCGGTCTGCAACCGGTGGGCCAGTTGCTCCACCGGTTCCCGGATTCGCTGCACGGACCCGGTGGGATCACCGCCACGGTGTTGCTGGCCGAATCGCACTTGTGTGTGCACACCTGGCCCGAGCAGAAGGCGGTGACCCTGGATGTCTATGTCTGCAACTTTGGTGGCGACCATTCCGTTAAGGCACATGCCCTGATGGATGCGCTACTGGCCCGGTTCGCGCCGGAGCGGGCTCAGCACAACAGCCTGCTGCGTGGTTTGCCAGCACCTGCGGCTTGATCAGACGCAGCGTGCGCCGTCGACTTCGATGCAGACGCCGCTGATGAAAGCGGCCTCGTCGCTGGCCAGATAGAGCGCTGCGTTGGCTACGTCCAGCGCGGTGGAGAAACGCCCCAACGGAATGCTGGCGCGAAACTTGGCACGGCGCGCTTCGTCCAGCGGGCCACCGGCAAATTCTGCGCTCAGCCCGGTGTCGGGGTTGAAGACCGGGTTGATGCAGTTCACGCGGATGTTGTCCGGCCCCAGTTCGGCTGCGAGCGATTTGGATGTGGTGATGACCGCGCCCTTCGAACCGTTGTACCAGGTGAGGCCCGGACGTGGGCGCACGCCGGCGGTGGACGCGATGTTGATGAAACTGCCGCCGCCTTGTGCACGAAACACCGGTGTAGCGTGGATGGTGGACAGGTAAATGCTCTTCATGTTCACCGCGTAGCACTTGTCGAATTCTTCCTCGCTCACTTCCAGCGCCGGTCGGTTGCGGTGCGTCCAGCCGGCGTTGTTCACCATCACATCCAATCGACCATGGCGCTGCCGGGCGGCCTGCACCAGCGCCTTCACGTCGTCGGATTTTGTTACGTCGGCTGCAAAGTATGATGCTTTTCCGCCGGCGGCCACGATCTCGGACACGACCTTTTCACCCGCGGCGGCGTTGATGTCGTTCACGATCACACTCGCGCCTTCTGCGGCCAGGCGCTTGGCGATGCCTTCGCCGATGCCGCCACCCGAGCCGGTAACGATGATGGATTTGTTGGCAACGCGCATGATCTGGTCCTGTTGAATGAGTGGCTTACCCGTGGCGCAGCGCCACGGTCTTGAGTGTGGTGAAACCGTACAGCGCTTCAAAGCCTTTTTCGCGTCCGTAGCCCGAGGATTTGACGCCGCCAAAAGGCAGCTCGACGCCTCCACCGGCACCGTAGTTATTGATGAAAACCTGCCCGCTACGGATGCGTTTGGCCATGCGAAACTGGCGCCCGCCATCGCGCGTCCATACGCCCGCAACCAAGCCAAAGCGCGTGGCGTTGGCCAGTTCCACTGCTTCATCTTCATCTCGAAAACTCATCGCAGCCAGCACCGGTCCGAACACCTCTTCCTGCGCCAGACGATGCGCAATCGGCACATCGCGCAGCAGCGTCGGCGCCTGGTAGTAGCCACCCTGTGGCGCCTCGTCCACGACCCGCCCCTGCGCCACCATCGGAATGCCCGCGACCTGCGCGTCACTCAGAAAATCCCACACGCGCTGCTGCTGGCTTTGCCGTATCAGCGGACCCAGATCGAGGTTCATCGCCGCCGGCCCGACCCGCAGCTTTTCAAAGGCCAGGCCCAGACGTTGCAATAGCGGCTCGTAAACCAGTTCGTCCACCAGCAATCGCGAACCGGCCGAGCAGGTTTGTCCCGCGTTTTGGACGATCGCATTGATGATGACGGGAATCGCTTCGTCCAGATCCGCATCCACGAAAACGATTTGCGGGCTTTTACCGCCGAGTTCCAGGGTGACTGGGCAATGCCGCTCGGCCGCAACCTGCTGGATCAGCGTACCCACGCCGGGGCTGCCGGTGAAGCTGATATGTTCAATGCCGGGGTGGCGCGCGAGCGCGTCTCCCACTTCATGTCCGTAACCCGTGACGATGTTGATGGCGCCCGCCGGAAATCCCGCTTCCGCCGCCAGTTGTGCCACGCGCAGCAGCGACAAGCAGGCGTCCTCGGCGGGCTTGACCACGCACACGTTTCCTGCGGCCAAGGCGCCGCCCACGCTGCGCCCGAAGATCTGCATCGGATAATTCCATGGAATGATGTGGCCGGTCACGCCGTGCGGTTCGCGCCAGGTGAATACGCTGTAGCCATCCTGGTACGGAATAGTCTCGCCATGCAGCTTGTCACAAGCGCCCGCATAGAACTCGAAGTAACGCGCCAGCGCCGCGACATCGGCCTTGGCCTGCTTCGTGGGTTTGCCGCAGTCGCGCTGTTCGATCAGCGCCAACTCGTCGGCGTGCTCCAGGACTATTTGGGACAGGCGCATGAGCAACCTGCCGCGTTCAACGCCACCGAGTTTGCACCACACGGAGTCCATGCAATTGCGCGCGGCCCGTACCGCTTCGTCGATGTCGCGGGCGTCGCTGCGCTGGATCTCGTCAAACACCTCACCGGTGGATGGATCGATCATGGGCAATGTGGCGCCGCTGGAACCGGCACAAAACCGGTTGGCAATGAAATTGAATTGCATGGCGCAATTGTGCCCGCAATGCCAGCCAACGGGTAAGGAAGTCAGCGCCGAAGCGCTGACTCGGAGGCTGTCTATCTAACTGACTTGCTCAGGGTTGAACCCATCTTGTCAAAGAACGAAATTGTCCTTTGAGTGGGCACGAGCAACTTGATGCGAAGGTTGCCCGGACTGGACTTGTCTTCAATCAGCCCATTCGCCTTCAAACGGGAAATTCGACGGTGCAATGTCGACGGGGACCCCAGGGTGTCAAGCGTCATCGCTTCGCGCACAGCCAGTGGTTTTCCGGTCATCCAGTGCAAAGACAGCGCATTGAGTAACGCGCCTTCATTGGCATCGATGTCGGGGGCGGAGGGATGGGACTCGATCGCTTTGGCCAACTGCAAAAAACGCAGATAGGATTCGGCAAAGGATTTCTTCTTCAGCTGCGAGGTCATGGCGGCTCCTGATGGGTTGATGGAGTGTTCAGTATAACAATTAAACCCAAATTCAACACAAGAAGGCGGGAAGACTTTGCGAAAATGTCTCATTTTTGTCGCCGATTCACATTCTTGAATCCGGTCTCGATGGCGTCCAATGATGCCGTGGCCGGGCCGATCAAACGATCCCTCTTACCCGCCTCGGTCAAGGTCAGACTGCGCGTGGTGCGCTGAAACAGTCGCGTTCCCAGGTGAAGGTGCACGACCTGATGGCAAACCATGGTGATTTCCGCATCGACGTGGCGCGCGAACAGCAACTGCTGCTGGCGCACGACGTCACCGACCCGAGACGGATGCCCGCTGTCTGGCATTCCAATTGCATGATTTCAGGTGTCGTCGGCACTGACTATTGTGTGTCTTTCACCTTGTTGGCCGCAGCGCGTGCCGCCGCGGCGAGTATCAGACCGAGGTCCAGTGCTTCCATGAACTCGGTGACTTTGATCGGCTTGGTGAGATAGTAGAAGAAGCCGGCGGCGAGACCATTCTCGATATCGCGCGGCATCGCATTGGCGCTCAGGGCCAACACTGGAATGTGGGCCGTGACCGGATCGTCACGCAGAATCTTCAGCGCCTGGATGCCACTGATGCCTGGCAGATTGATGTCCATCAGGATCACGTCGGGCTGCTGGATGCGCGCCAGCGCAATGCCGCGAATGCCGTCGCCTGCGGTCAACAAGCGCATATCGGGACGCCGCTCTATGAGTTGCTCAACCAGTTGCATATTGGCCCGGTTGTCTTCCACATACAGCACAGTGTGCAGTGCCGCGCCGTGCAGCGTTGAGGCTTCAGGCAGCGCCGCCGGTTCGATTGCATCAGGGGCAAATTGGAGCTCAGATGCCAGGTTCAGTTCAATCCAGAACATGCTGCCAGCCCCGACGACACTTTCCGCGCCGACTTCGCCGCCCATCAATTCGACCAGGCGCTTGCTCACCACCAGGCCAATGCCGGTGCCTTCTTCTGCGCCAGCCTCTTGCCCAAGGCGATTGAAGGGCTGAAACAGTTGCGCCAGCTTTTCTGGCGGCAGGCCTTCGCCGGTGTCGCGCACATTGATCTGCAAGCGCTCGTTTGTGATGGCACTGCAGGTCACCTCGACTGATCCGCCCACGCGGTTGTATTTAATCGCGTTGGTAAGCAGATTGATAAGAACCTGCTTTATCCGGATCCGATCGACATGGACGAAGTAATGGTCATCGGACTGCGGAAAACTCAATCGAATATCACTTCTTTGTGCCAGCGGTTCGATCATGGCCTGGCAATCGTGCAGCACTTCCAGGATCGATATGCTCTCCATGGACAACGACAGTTTTCCGGACTCGATCAGCGCCAGGTCGAGGATTTCGTTGATCAGTTCCAACAGGTACCACCCCGCGTGCAGAACCTGATCGATGCTGCGCTTCTGGGTGGGCGTAGGCGGCGGAGAGCCGGATTCTATGAGTTGGGCGAAACCGAGGATCGCATTGAGTGGCGTGCGCAGCTCGTGACTCATTCTGGAAAGGAACTCCGATTTGGCGAGGCTGGCTTTTTCGGCCACGAACATGGCGCGCTCGAGCTCGGTGTTCTTCTCCTGGAGTGTGTGTTCGAGCAGTGCCCGCGCTGCTTCGATCTGCTGTCGAGCCGTGTTGTCGGTGCCGATCAACAGGTAGCCGATGATGGCGTTCTGCGCGTCGCGCAGCGCCGTGACCGAGACCATCGCGGGGAAGCGGCCGCCGTCCTTGCGGATCTTGGTCAACTCGTATATGTCCTCGATGCCGCGCGATGCCTTGTACACCAATGCCTCGAAGCCGGGCGTGATCTTTGTTCCGAATTCAGCGCTCAATGCCTTGGCGCGTGCTACGACTTCCTGCGGATCGGAAAGGTTGGCCGGTGTGAGCTTGTTCACCACGTCGGCGGCCGTGTAGCCCAGCATGCGTTCAGCGCCGACGTTGAAAATCTGGATCACGCCCCTGGCATCCGTGGCGATGCTGGAAAAGTTGGTGCTATTGAAAATGGCACTCTGCAGCGCCCCCGCCTTGACGAGCGCTTCTTCCGCTTGCTTGCGCGCGGTGATGTCGGTCAGCGTGATACGCATGACCGGTGCTGCGACATCGGCTTTGGTGAGGCGGCTATCTAGACGCACATAAAAACGTGTGTCATCGCTGCGCTGAAGAGTCAATTCGCAAATTTGTTTGTCGTCATGTTGCATCGCATGCACAAAATACCGCTGCCAGCGTTCACGATCCTCTGGCGCGATCAAGCGATCAATACGCCGCCTTAATAGTTTCTTGCGGTCTTCTCCAAACAGTGCTGCTCCGGTCAGGTTGATGGAAGTGATTTGGCCCTCGCGCGACAGCATCAGGTAACCCACTGGGGCGAATTCGTAGAGTTCAACATAGCGATCGCGCGAGTCTTCCAACTCGGTCTGTGCCAAGCGCAAGGTCTCGTTCTGTATTTCCAGTTCGACCTGATGCACTTGCAGTTCGTGCAGCAGGTCTGCGGCGGGAAGCAGTTCGGTCACCGGATGGTGGGCCAGTTGCGCCTCGGCTTTGACGCGCGTTGTCGACTCAACTGGTTTCTTTCCGGCGGAAGGGCTCATGAGTTGTCCTTCGCTTCTATCGCCACCATCGCCAGCAGAATCAGCTCGGCATTGCCCAGTGCTGTCACGATGCGCCTGGCATTCAACACCATGCGCCGCCGGCCGAGGCCGGGGAAGTCGTGTTCGACCACGTAACCGTCCATCACTCGATTATTTGGCAGGATGTTCTCGAGTAGTTCGCGCAAGCCTGGGATGTCCCACTGCCCATTGCCCAGACCGTAGATCTTGCGGCCTACCGTTTGCTCGGCCGCGACCTGGAAGTGCTGGTAGAAGGAGCGGCTGGCGGAGACCACCTGCAAGGTGCCGTCGAGCACGATCAGCGGCTCGACCACGGTGTCGACGATACCTTCGGCCAGTTCCCGCGCCCATTGGGTCGTCGCCTGCAACGTCGTTGCCAATTCTGCCGTGGCGCGCTGCGCGGCTTCACTGGCGAGTTTGAATTCGGTCACCGGGGTGAAGGTCAGCACCACGCCTTCGATCACGTTGTCCAGCGTGCGGTAGGGCTGGATACGCGCCAGGTACCAGGCGCCGTCGGTGCTGCGCACTTCGCGTTCGACGGGGATCAGGGTATCGAGTACTGACTGAAGCTCGGCCAGCAGGTCTTCGCCTTCGATGTTCGAGGTGATGTCGCCCAGGGGGCGGCCGACGTCGCCGGCGATCAGCCGGTACACCTTCGCCGCGGCCGGCGTGTAGCGGCGGATCGCCAGATGGTGGTCGAGAAACAGCGTGCCGGTGCCGATGCTGTCCATCAGGTTCTTCATGTCGTTCTGCATAACGATGAGTTGCTCGATCTTGGCATTCAGTTCGGAATTGACGGTGATGGTTTCTTCATTCAGCGATTGCAGCTCTTCCTTGGAGGTTTCCAGTTCTTCGTTGGACGACTGGAGTTCTTCGTTGGTGGATTGCAACTCCTCGTTGGTGGATTTAAGCTCCTCGTTAGAGGCCTGCTGCTCCTCGCTGGTGGCTTGCAGGTTCTCCTTGGAATAGGCCAGCTCGCGTTCCAGTTCGTCGATGCGCGCGGCTTCGGCCGATGAGGCAGCGCTGCGTTTGCCGCGGGTTGATTTGGCGGCGGCGGGCTTTCCGGTTGCTTGGTCGGCAGGGTTTTCACCGAGTCTCCCGAGCTCGGCCACGTCTTCGAAGCTGACCAGCAGCAGCAGCTCACCGTTGTGCCCGCTGGGCAGGGCGCGCACGCTGAAGCGCACGGTGGAGCAATGGCCATCGGTCATCACCGAGACTTCCCTGTGCAGCGTTGGCTCGGCTGCTGCGGCGGCGGTGTTAATGGCGAGACGCAGGTCGAGTTGCAGGCCTTCGCGCGCCATCTCGACCACGTTGTTGCTCACCGGGCCGGGCGCCGGGCGCAGGTAGCGGCCGGTGTCGCCATGCACGTAAAGGATGTTGCCGCGGCCGTCGGTGGTGACCGAGGCCGGCGCGTAGTTCTGCAGCAAGGCGTGAGTGCTCAGCGCGGCGACGCTGCCGGTGCGGTTGGTGGTGGCTTTGCCGGTGGTTGCCTCGGCTGTGAATCCGGCGGCGGTGTTGTTGCTGCCGCGGGTACCCGAGGTGCCGGGACTGGTGGCCCAGGCCATGTCGACATTGGCCTTCTGATGGGGCGTGCCGAGGGCGTGGCTGACGCGATAAAACTTCCACTTGCGGTCGATCGCCGTAAACAGGTCGGGGCGGCTGGTGATGCTCTCTGAGGTGGACAGGAACAGCACGCCACCGGGCCGCAGCGCATAGTGAAAGTTGGGGATCAGGCGGTTTTGCAGTTCCGACTCCAGATAGATCATCAGGTTGCGGCAACTGAGCAGGTCGAGCTTGGTGAAGGGCGGGTCCTTGATCACGTTCTGCGCGGCGAACACCACCATATCGCGAACTTCCTTTTTGACCTTGTAGCCACGGTCGTCCTTGGTGAAGAAGCGGCGCAGGCGTTCCGGGGTCACGTCCTGCACGATGTTGGACGGATAGCGCCCGGTGCGCGCTACGGCAATGGCGTCGTCGTCGAGGTCGGTGGCGTAGATCTGGAAGTGCAGTTCCTGATCGTGGAGGGCAAGGATCTCGTCCTGCAACTCCCTGAGCAGGATGGCGATCGAATAGGCCTCTTCGCCCGTGGCGCAACCGGCCACCCAGACGCGGAAATCGTAGCCGGCCGGCTTGCCCTTCAGGAGCGCCGGCAGGATGATGTCTTTCAGCGCGACAAAGGCCTCGGGGTCGCGGAAGAAGCTCGTGACGTTGATCAGCAGTTCCCTGAAAAGAAGTTGCGTCTCGGTCGGGTTACCCTTGAGGAAGTGCGCATACACGGCCTCGTCCTCGATGGTGTGCTGCGCCATGCGGCGCTGGATGCGGCGGCCGATGGTGCTCTTTTTGTAGAGCGAGAAGTCGTGGCCGGTGGCGTTTCGCAGTTGCAGCAGGATCTGGTTGATGCCGCTTTGCACCTTCTCCGGCGCGACGGGTGCCATGCGCTGCCGGTAGACAGACTGCCGGGTCACTTCCAGCAGTGTCGCCGGCATCTGTTCCACAGGCAGGACGTGGGTGGCGTAGCCGGCATTGATGGCGCTGCTCGGCATGCCGTCGTACTTGGCGGTCGAGGGCTCCTGCACCATGCACACGCCGCCGCTACCGAGGATGGCGCGCAGGCCCAAGGTGCCGTCCGTGGCGGTACCCGACAGAATGATGCCGATGGCTCGTTCCGCCTGATCTTCGGCCAGTGAACGCAGGAAACCGTCGATCGGCATGCGCTGGCCGCGCACCAGTTCCGGCACCGAGAGCTGCAGCACGCCGTTGAGGATCGCCATCTCGCGGTTGGGGGGGATGACATAGACATGGTTGGGCTCGACCGCGATCTGATCGAGCGCTTCGAGCACCGGCATCGCAGTCGAGCGTTGCAAGATTTCTGTCAGCAGACTTTCATGGCCCGGGTCCAGATGCGGCACCAGCACGAAGGCCATGCCCGTGTCCACCGGGCACGCACGGAAGAACTGCTCGAAGGCCTCCAGTCCGCCCGCGGACGCGCCTATGCCGACAATGGGGAAGGCAGCAACCGCTGCTTGCTGCACTTCATCCGTGGCGGCGGGGGGAAGGCTGTCAGGCGGGGTGCGCTTTGCGACGGGCTTGGCGGTGGGCCTTGGGCTGGAATTTGTGGCGGTTTTTTTGGCGGCCATGAGAATCCTTGGCTTGTCACGGCCATACTGCCGTTTCTCATAATACGCCCGTCCACCGTTTATCCTTTTCGTTTGAACTTGCCGACACATTCTGGTGCGCATATCACCTTGCCAGGGATTGCGGCAAGATCCCAAAAAAATGGCGGCCATGCGGTCGACAACGAACGCTGGGACGGGATCGGTTTTAGGGGCTCGAATGACGCTTCACAATCGAAACTTGCCCGACGGTTTACAAAGTGCAGGACTTCCCTAAAGATCAGATTCACGCTGTAATAGTTGCCTGCATATGACCTGAGAGGTGTGCCGTGTACAAACAAATATTACTGGCTTACGACGGCTCTGCCACCGGGCAGGCAGCGTTGTTGGACTGTCACGAGATCGCGCAATGGAGCCATTCGGAGTTGACGCTCATTGCGGTCATGCCGTTGACTCTGACGACCCTGGGACCCGAAGGCGGGGTGTATGACGAGGTGTTGCAGCAAAGCGAAAAAGAACGATACCAAACGATCCTCGACATGGGACTGCGAAAGCTGGCCGAAGTCGGGGTGATAGCGCACGGCGAAGTTGTGGCCGGGGATGCGGTGACCGAGATTTCATACTGCGCACGTCGGATTGAGGCCGATCTAATCGTCGTGGGGCACAAGCATCTGGAAGGCTGGGCTGCGCGTTGGTGGCGGGGCTCTGTCTCCAAGGCATTGATCGAAAATGCGCCCTGCAGCGTGCTGGTAGTCATCACGCATTGAATATTCCGTTGCAGTGTTTCGCGTCCTGTGCATCGATCCCTTGAAAGCGCTGGTTTGTCGATAGACCAACAACTGGCAAACAAACTACCAACAGAAATACCAACGCCAGAGCGTGGCTTCAATTTACCGAAGTGGCCTTAGGAAAACAAAAAAGCCCCGTCTTCACTGGGAAGAAAGGGCTTCTAGGGTTTTTGTTTGTACCGATGTGGACGGTAAAAAACGTATCGTTGGCGGAGAAGGCGGGATTCGAACCCGCGGAGGGTTTTACCCCTCGCACGCTTTCCAGGCGTGTGACTTAAACCACTCATCCACCTCTCCGGAGCCGCGTATTTTAGCAGCGACTGCACCCATCCCAGCCCAAGCCCGATTGATTCGGAAATCAGGCTGACCTTTGTCCCTGAACCATCTTCATGGCCGACGTGATCAAGCTGGCCACTTCAGTCATGTTGCTGGGGACGATCAAGGTTGTGCTGGCGCTTGCCGCTACCCGGCTATAGGCGTCGACGGCTCGCTCCGCCACCTTGAGTTGCACTGCGTCGGCACCGCCAGGCTGACGAATGGCGGCTGCGATACGTTCGATCGCATGCGCAGTCGCTTCGGCCACCGCCAGGATCGACTGCGCCTCGCCCTGCGCCTTGTTGATCACTGCCTGCTTTTCCCCCTCGGATCGGGCGATGAACGCCTCGCGCTCGCCGGTCGCGATGTTGATCTGCTCCTGCCGGCGCCCTTCCGACGCAGCGATCAGGGCGCGTTTGCCACGCTCGGCGGTGATCTGCGCCTGCATCGCGTGCAGGATCTCCTTCGGTGGCGTCAGGTCCTTGATTTCGTAGCGCAACACCTTCACACCCCAGTTCAATGCGGCCTCGTCGATGGCCGCGACGACCTGCGCGTTGATGATGTCACGCTCCTCGAACGTCTTGTCGAGTTCGAGCTTGCCGATCACCGAGCGCAATGAGGTTTGCGCCAACTGGGATATCGCGACGATGTAGTTGGACGAGCCGTAGCTGGCGCGCATCGCATCCGTCACCTGAAAATAGAGGATGCCGTCCACCTGCAGTTGCGTGTTGTCTCGCGTGATGCAGACCTGGCTTGCGATGTCCAGCGGGATTTCCTTGAGCAGATGCTTGTAGGCAACGCGGTCAACGAACGGCATCAGAAAGCTCAATCCGGGCGTGAGCGTGGTGTGGTACTTGCCAAGTCGTTCCACTACCCAGGCGTTTTGCTGCGGCACGACTTTGATGGACTGCGCGATGAAGATGATGGCGATGATGAACAGGACGAGGGCAATTTCCATGAAGAGGCTCCAGTAGGTGGGGGCAGCGATAACCGTTGTTGCGAAAGTGAAAACTCAGGTCTTCTCGACCACAAGTCGACTGCCGATGATTTCCACCACCCTGTGTTCTCCGGTCGTAGGCACTTGCCCCGGGCGATGCATGACGGACCATTGTGCGCCACGATATTTGACGCTCGCGCTGCCGTCGGGATTCCAGGCCTCCACGCGCACCGTGGCGCCCACGTCGAGATTGGCGTCGGGATTGGCGCCGGCCGCGAGCGGCTTCGCACGGCGACCCCGCAGCAGGCGCCAGGTGTTCACTGCACCTCCACCCACCACAGCGGCCACCAGCATTTGCACCACGCTGCTCGCGCCGGCATGGGCGGACAGTGCGGCGGCGGCCAAACCCAGCGCCAGCATCAAAAGATAAAACGTGCCGGTCAGCAATTCCACCACGATCGCGGCTCCTGCCAGGGTCCACCAGATGACTGCGTCTGCCATGAATACTCCCACTGTGTTGTCAGGCCCACATTCTGGGACATAAAAACAGATCAGCACGACATGTGAAGGATTATTTCCTTACACTTCGCGTTCTTTCCACGAACCCCCGGGGCGGCCTGCCATGAAATTCCGTTTTCCCATTGTCATCATCGACGAAGATTTTCGTTCCGAAAACACGTCGGGCTCGGGCATTCGCGCACTGGCACAGGCGATTGAGACCGAGGGTTTTGAGGTGCTTGGCGCGACGAGCTACGGCGACCTGGCGCAGTTTGCGCAGCAGCAAAGCCGCGCCAGCACTTTCATCCTGTCGATCGACGACGAGGAATTCACGCCGGGGCCGGATCTGGACCCCGCGGTTTTGAACCTGCGCCATTTCATCGAGGAGGTGCGGCGCAAGAATCTCGATGTGCCGATCTACATCTACGGCGAAACCAAGACCTCACGCCATTTACCCAACGACATCCTGCGCGAGTTGCACGGCTTCATCCACATGTTCGAGGACACGCCCGAGTTCGTTGCGCGCCACATCATTCGCGAGGCCAAGAGTTACCTCGAAGGCGTGCAGCCGCCGTTCTTCAAGGCGCTGCTGGACTATGCGGAGAACGGCTCATATTCGTGGCATTGCCCCGGGCACTCAGGCGGCGTGGCGTTTCTGAAAAGCCCGGTGGGCCAGATGTACCACCAGTTTTATGGCGAGAACATGCTGCGCGCCGACGTCTGCAATGCGGTCGAGGAACTGGGGCAACTGCTGGACCATGACGGCGCCATCGGCAAGAGCGAACGCAATGCCGCGCGCATCTTCAACGCCGACCATTGCTTCTTCGTGACCAACGGCACCAGCACCAGCAACAAAATGGTTTGGCATCACACGGTGGCACCCAACGACGTGGTGGTGGTCGACCGCAACTGCCACAAGTCGATCCTGCACGCCATCATCATGACGGGCGCCATTCCGGTGTTCCTCAAACCCACACGCAATCACTTCGGCATCATCGGCCCGATTCCCAAGAGCGAGTTCGAGCCCGGCGCGATCAAGGCCAAGATCAAGGCCAACCCCTTGGTGAGGGAGCATTTCAGCGAGGCAGAGATCGGCAAGATCAGGCCCCGGGTGCTGACGTTGACACAGTCAACGTACGACGGCGTGCTCTACAACACCGAGACCGTCAAGGAGATGCTCGACGGCTACGTGGAGAACATCCACTTCGACGAAGCCTGGCTGCCACACGCGGCGTTCCACCCGTTCTACGGCTCTTACCACGCCATGGGCAAGAAGCGCGCGCGACCCAAACACGCCATGGTCTACGCCACGCAGTCGATCCACAAACTGCTGGCAGGCATCAGCCAGGCCAGTCACGTGCTGGTGCAGGATTCGCAGACCGTCAAGCTGGACAAGCATTTGTTCAACGAGGCCTATCTGATGCACACCAGCACCAGCCCTCAGTACAGCATCATCGCCAGTTGCGATGTGGCCGCCGCGATGATGGAACCCCCGGGCGGCACCGCGCTGGTGGAAGAGAGCATCGCCGAGGCGCTGGACTTCCGACGCGCCATGCGCAAGATCGACGAGGAGTACGGCGCCGACTGGTGGTTCAAGGTGTGGGGTCCGGACAAGTTGGTGGAAGAGGGCGTTGGAAGTGCCGACGACTGGATCATCAAGGGCGAATCGGCCAAGGCCAAGGCGGGCGTGAACTGGCATGGCTTTGGCAAGATGGCAACTGGCTTCAACATGCTCGATCCGATCAAGTCGACGGTGGTGACTCCCGGCATGGATTTGAACGGCAAGTTCGCCAAGACCGGCATTCCGGCCAGCATCGTCACCAAGTTCCTGGCCGAGCACGGCGTGGTGGTGGAGAAGACCGGCCTGTACAGCTTCTTCATCATGTTCACCATCGGCATCACCAAGGGCCGGTGGAACAGCATGTTGACCGCCCTGCAGCAGTTCAAGGACGACTATGCGAAGAACCAGCCGATGTGGCGCGTGTTGCCCGAGTTCTGTCAGAAGTACCCGAAGTATGAAACCATGGGGCTGGCCGATCTGTGCCAGCACGTGCATCAGCTCTACGCCAAATACGATATTGCGCGCCTGACGACCGACATGTATTTGAGTGACCTGACGCCAGCGATGAAGCCCAGCGACGCCTACGCCCATATCGCGTTGCGCAAAACCGAGCGCGTGGAAATCGACCGGCTCGAAGGTCGCGTGACCGTCGGTTTGGTGACGCCTTATCCGCCGGGTATTCCGCTGCTGATTCCAGGTGAAGTGTTCAACAAGAAAATAGTCGACTACCTCAAATTCTCACGCGATTTCAATGCCCAATGCCCGGGCTTCGAAACCGACATCCACGGGTTGGTGGAAGAAGAGGCCGCCGACGGGACGCGGCACTACTTCGCGGACTGCGTGAAAAACCAATAACCCGCCTAAACAGTTCAAGTCTCGACCACCGCCACCGCGGTCTGGCTGACGCCGCAGTCGACATAGGAAATCTGGCCCGTCATGCCCGAGGCCAGATCGCTCAACAAGAAC
>CAILAY010000069.1 GCA_903832285.1 uncultured beta proteobacterium
CGGGAAAAGAGTCTCGAACTCTCGACCTCAACCTTGGCAAGGTTGCGCTCTACCAACTGAGCTATTCCCGCGTTTCAAGCCTCAAATTATAGCCAATTTCTTTTCCCATTCCAGGCGGTTTTGAAAAAAATTGCCCTCGATCAATGTTTGATCGAGGCCACCGCACCGTGTGCCGCGACCTCCGTTGCGGCCGCTGCCGCGGGCGTGGCCGCAATCACCGGTTCCTCGTCCGGCAATGGCGTCGGCATGCGCTCCAGCGCCAGCTCGAGCACCTTGTCGATCCATTTCACTGGAATGATTTCCAGCCCATCTTTCACGTTCTCTGGAATGTCCTGCAGATCCTTGGCGTTCTCTTCTGGAATGAGCACCGTCTTGATTCCGCCACGCAAAGCCGCAAGCAGTTTCTCCTTGAGTCCGCCAATGGCGGTAACCTCGCCGCGCAACGTGATCTCGCCGGTCATGGCGACATCAGCACGCACCGGGATACCCGTCAAGGCCGACACAAAAGCCGTCGTGAGCGCAGCACCCGCGCTGGGGCCGTCCTTGGGCGTGGCGCCGTCTGGCACATGGATGTGGATATCCTTCTTTTCGAATACCTCATCCTTGATGCCAAGTCGGCGCGCACGGGCACGCACCACGGTGCGCGCCGCCTCGACCGATTCCTTCATGACGTCGCCGAGCGAGCCAGTGCGTGTGATGACGCCTTTGCCCGGGGTCAGCGCCGCCTCGATCGTGAGCAGGTCACCACCCACTTCGGTCCAGGCCAAGCCCACCACCTGGCCCACCTGGTTTTGCAGTTCCGCGCGACCAAAAGAGTACTTGCGCACGCCCAGAAAATCGTTCAGATTCTCACCCGTGACCCGGACCCGGGGTGTCATTTTCTTCAGCAACATGCCCTTGACCACCTTGCGGCAGATTTTGGACAGTTCACGCTCCAGCGAGCGCACGCCCGCCTCACGCGTGTAGTAGCGCACGATGTCGCGTACCGCCTCCTCCGTCACCTCCAGTTCCTCGTCCTTGACACCATTGTTCTTGATCTGTTTGGGCAGCAGAAACTTCAGAGCGATATTGGTTTTTTCGTCCTCGGTATAGCCGGACAGTCGGATCACCTCCATGCGATCCAACAACGCTGCCGGAATATTCATCGAGTTGGACGTGGCCACGAACATGACGTCGCTCAGATCGAAGTCGACCTCCACATAGTGGTCACCAAACTTGTGGTTCTGCTCCGGATCCAGCACCTCGAGCAGGGCGCTGGAAGGGTCGCCCCGGAAGTCGGTCCCGAGCTTGTCGATTTCGTCCAGCAGGAACAAGGGATTACGCGTGCCAACCTTGCCCAGGCTTTGCAGCACCTTGCCAGGCAAGGCGCCGATGTAGGTGCGCCGGTGCCCGCGGATCTCGGCTTCGTCGCGCATGCCACCCAATGCCATGCGCACGTATTTTCGGCCCGTGGCTTTGGCGATGGATTGCCCCAACGAGGTCTTGCCCACGCCCGGCGGTCCGACGAGACACAGGATCGGCGCCTTCACCTTTTCCACGCGCTGCTGCACAGCGAGGTACTCGACGATGCGGTCCTTCACCTTCTCCAGGCCGAAATGGTCCTCGTTGAGCACTCCCTCGGCGTGCCCCAGGTCGTGCTTGATCTTGGTCTTCTTGCTCCAGGGCAGCGAAGCCAGCACGTCGATGTAATTGCGCACCACGGTCGCCTCGGCCGACATGGGTGACATCAACTTGAGTTTCTTGAGTTCACCCTCGGCTTTCTTCAGTGCATCCTTGGGCATCCTGGCGAGCTTGATCTTCTTTTCGATCTCGTCCAGATCGGAGCCTTCCTCACCCTCGCCGAGTTCCTTTTGGATCGCCTTGACCTGCTCGTTGAGGTAGAAGTCGCGTTGGTTCTTCTCCATCTGGCGCTTGACCCGACCGCGGATCTTCTTGTCGACGTTGAGAATATCCACCTCGCGCTCGAGTTGTTCAAACAGGTTTTCCAGCCGCAACCGCACATCCGCCAAACCAAGCACCGACTGCTTGTTGTCGAGTTTCAGCGGAAGATGGGCGGCGATGGTGTCGGCCAGACGGCCGGCATCGTCGATGCTGGAAATGGAGGTCAGAATCTCCGGCGGAATCTTCTTGTTGAGCTTCACATACAGGTCAAACTGCTGCATCGCGGCGCGACGCAAAGCCTCGACCTCGCGCCCCTGCGTCACGGCCTTGGCGCCTGCGCCCGCCGCTGGTGCGACGATCGGCGTCACGTTGGCTGTGAAGTGCGAATCCGCATCATCGATCTGGTTGACCGTAGCGCGCTGTTGCCCCTCCACCAGCACCTTGACCGTGCCATCAGGCAATTTCAGCATTTGCAAAATACTGGCAACGCACCCCACTTCGAACATGTCCGAGACGGTGGGATCATCCTTGGCTGCGGTCTTTTGCGCCACCAGCATGATGCGCCGCTCCGCCTCCATCGCGGCTTCGAGCGCCTTGATGCTTTTCGGCCGGCCGACGAACAGCGGAATCACCATGTGTGGAAACACCACCACGTCGCGCAAAGGCAGCAGGGGCAGTTCAATGGCAATGGCAGGCAGTTGTGTTTGTCCGGACATGGGAATCCTTTGTGTTACCTGATGAATATGGTCCAGCCTGCGGCAATTTCAAGCCGACGGGAAACTCGAACCTGACTGTAGTTGATAGCGTCCTGCGACGTGCGCCAAAAGTAGTGGCCGGTTCACGCCTTCTTCGCAGCTTCACGATACACCAACAGTGGCGGCTTGTTGTCTTCGATCGTGGATTCGTCCACAACAACCTTGTTGACATTTGGGCTATTGGGTAGATCGAACATGGTGTCGATCAGCGATTGTTCGAGAATGGAACGCAGGCCGCGGGCGCCCGTTTTGCGCGTCAGCGCCTTGCGCGCAATGGCTTTGAGCGCTGACGGCCTGATCTCAAGTTCCACGCCCTCCATCGCCAGCAGTTTGGCGTACTGCTTGACCAGCGCGTTCTTCGGCTCGGTCAGGATTTGCACCAGCGCGTCTTCGCTCAGTTCGGCCAGCGTCGCCACCACCGGCATGCGCCCCACCAGTTCCGGAATCAGACCGAACTTGACCAGGTCTTCGGGCTCAACGCCCTTAAAGGCTTCCGTCAGGCTGCGCTCCTTCTTGCTCAAGACGGTGGCGCCAAAACCCATGCCGGACGACGCCGTGCGGTTCTCGATCACCTTTTCCAGTCCGAAAAAAGCACCGCCACAGATGAACAGGATGTTGGTGGTATCCACCTGCACAAAGTCCTGGTTCGGATGCTTGCGCCCGCCCTGCGGTGGCACGCTGGCCATGGTGCCTTCGATCAGTTTGAGCAGCGCCTGCTGTACCCCTTCGCCGGACACATCCCGGGTGATGGAAGGATTATCGGATTTGCGCGAAATTTTGTCGATTTCGTCGATGTACACAATGCCGCGCTGCGCCCGTTCAACTTCGTAGTTACAGCTCTGCAGCAGTTTCAAGACGATGTTTTCCACATCCTCGCCCACGTATCCCGCTTCGGTCAGCGTAGTGGCGTCGGCCATCACGAACGGCACATTCAGCATGCGTGCCAGAGTTTGCGCCAGCAAGGTCTTACCCGAGCCTGTGGGTCCGATCAGCAGGATGTTGCTCTTGGACAGTTCAATGTCGTCCTTGGCGCTTTTCTCCTGGTGGCGAAGCCGCTTGTAGTGGTTGTACACCGCCACCGCCAGGGTGCGCTTGGCAACCTCCTGACCGATGACGTAGTTGTCCAGATTGGCTTTGATCTCGGCCGGCGTGGGCAGGTCGCTCTTTTCATCCTGGCCGGCGACGCCCGCAGGCAGTTCGTCGCGAATGATGTCGTTACACAGGTCAATGCACTCATCGCAAATGAACACCGAGGGACCGGCGATGAGTTTCTTGACCTCATGCTGGCTCTTTCCGCAAAACGAGCAGAACAGCGATTTCTCGCCGGGTGTGCCTTTTTTCTCGGCCATGACGTGCGTGCCCTTTCTGGATTATTGGCAAATGATACCCAAAGCCGCACCGCCACCTTCGAGCGCCTGGGCCGAACCTTCGTCGATCAGGGTCGCTTGGCAATAACCTGATCGACCAGGCCATACTCTTTGGCCTCATCTGCCGACAGGAAGTAGTCACGTTCGGTGTCGCGGGCAATGCGTTCCAGTGGCTGGCCGGTGCGATCGGCAAGGATCTTGTTGAGTTGCTCGCGCGTCTTGAGAATTTCCCGCGCCTGGATTTCAATTTCCGTGGCCTGGCCCTGCGAGCCACCCGAGGGCTGGTGGATCATGATCTTCGAGTTGGGCAGCGAAAAGCGCTTGCCCTTGGCGCCAGACGCAAGCAGAAACGCGCCCATGCTCGCGGCCATGCCAGTGCACAGCGTGGAAACGTCGGGCTTGATGAAGTTCATGGTGTCGAAAATTGCCATGCCGGCGCTCACCGAACCACCGGGCGAATTGATATAGAAGGAAATGTCCTTGTCCGGATTCTCGCTCTCCAGGAACAACAGTTGCGCCACCACGAGATTGGCCACATGGTCGTTCACCGGGCCAACCAGAAAAATGACACGCTCCTTGAGAAGGCGCGAATAAATGTCGTAGGAGCGTTCGCCCCGGCCCGATTGCTCGATGACCATGGGGACCATTCCCAATCCTTGCGTTTCCAGTGCGCTCATGATTTCTCCAAAAAAAGTGCAGTCCTGAGGAATGGGGGCTCACGCCCCAAAGCGCAAGCCCCTGACCTCAAAACATTTCCATCGATGCCGGATTTCCAGACTCAGGATTGACCCATCAATTCGTCGAAACTCACAATCTTTGTGCTCACGGTGGCTTGTGACAGGATGAAGTCAGTCACATTATTTTCCAGCACGATGGCCTGTACTTCAGCCATGCGGTCGCTGTCGCCGTAGTACCAGCGCACCACGTCAGACGGCTTTTCGTAGCTCGCAGCCAACTCGTCGATGTGCGCCTTTATCTGCTCGGGCTTGGCCTGCAAGTCGTGGCTACGCACCAACTCGGCCACGGCCAATCCCAGGCGCACACGGCGCTCGGCCTGCGGCCGGAAGATTTCCTCCGGGATGGGCGCCTTTTCGGCATCCTTCACACCGCGCTGCTTCAAGTCAGCGCGTGCGCCTTCGATCAGACGCGCCACTTCGGTCTGAACGGCTGACTTGGGGCAATCGAGTTCGGCTCGTGTCAACAAGGCGTCCATCGCTGCCTGCTTGTTGCGAGACAGCAAACGAAACTTCACTTCGCGCTCAAGGTTCTTGCGGATGTCTGCGCGCAGGCCTTCGACTGAGGCGTCGTCAATCCCAAGCACCTTGGCCAACGCTGCATTCACTTCGGGCAAATGGGCTTCTTCAATCTTGTGCACTGTCACCATGAAGTCGGCCGTCTTGCCAGCGACGTCCTTGCCATGGTAGTCGGCCGGGAACGCCAGCGGGAAGGTCTTGCTTTCGCCTGCCTTCATACCCGCCGTGGCCTCTTCAAATTCCCTCAGCATCTGGCCATCACCCAGTATGAACTGAAAACCCTCTGCCTTGCCGCCGGAGAACGGTTCACCGTCAATCTTGCCCTCAAAATCCACACTCACACGGTCGCCGATCTGGGCGGCGCCCGATTGCGGTCGCAGTGAAAAAGTGCGGCGTTGCTTGCGCAGAATCTCCAGCGTCTTGTCAATGGCAGCATCAGTCACTTCGGTCGAGAGTTTCTCTACAGCGGCACCGGACAGGTCGGCGAGTTTCACCTCCGGATAGACCTCAAACACGGCGTCAAAGGCCATCTCGCCCTGGGGTGCGGCGTCTTTTTCGGTGATGCGCGGCTGACCCGCGACACGCAACTTGGCCTCATTTGCCGCGTTGGCAAAAGCCTCACCCACCTTGTCGTTCATGACTTCGTGTTGCACCGAATAGCCATAGCGCTGAGCCACCACGTTCATCGGCACCTTGCCAGGACGAAATCCGTCCATCTTGACGGTGCGTGCCAGGCGCTTCAGGCGCGAATTGATTTCCGCCTGAATGACGGCGACAGGCAGTGTCAGCGTCATTTTGCGTTCCAGCTTCTCAAGTGTTTCAACAGTCACGGTCATCATCATTCTCCTAGTGTGACGGAGCAGGATTGCGCGCCTTACGGCGTTCTTGCTCCACAAAAATTCCGAACTTATCTGGTGCGCGGGGCGGGACTCGAACCCGCACATCCTTGCGGACGTCAGGACCTAAACCTGGTGCGTCTACCAATTTCGCCACCCGCGCGAAAAAAATACAAGGCGGTCGGCCTGGGCTGCGACAAGCAGGCTTGCCAGCCACCCAACCGACCGCCTGAAATCGGTCAACCGCGTATTTTACTTGCAACCGCCGCGACTCGGCCCTGACAATCAGGCAGTGAACTCCCCAGCCTCCAACGCGCCCGATCCATCCGGGCACTACGAAAATTTCCCTGTGGCGTCTTTCCTGTGCCCGCCCCGCATACGCCCGGCAGTGTCGGCGCTTTACTGGTTTGCCCGCACCGCCGACGACCTTGCGGACGAAGGCGACGCTAGCGCAGCTGTGCGACTGGCCGATCTGGCGCAGTTCCGCGCCGACCTAGTTTGTGTGGCAGCCGACCAGCGGCACAGCGGGCGCTGGCCGCAAGTGTTCAACCCGCTGGATACCGCGCTGGAGCGTTTCGCACTGCCCTTGCCCTTGCTGATGGATCTGCTTGATGCGTTCGTGCAGGATGTCGTCAGGACCCGCGACCGGCTTGGCTACGCTGATCAAACCGAACTGCTGGACTATTGCCGGCGCTCCGCCAACCCGGTGGGCCGCCTGCTGTTGCACTTGTACGGGGTGAATGATGCCGTTTCGCTGCGCCAGAGTGACGCGATTTGCAGCGCCTTGCAACTCATCAACTTCTGGCAGGATCTGGGCCGCGACATCACGCGGGGACGCCATTACCTTCCGGTTGCTGATTGTGCGGCGCATGGTGTGGGTATGGACGAGTTGCTGGCACTGCGCCAGACGCCTGCCGCCACACGTCTGATCGCCCATGAGTGCAAAACGGCCCGCGCTTTGATGAAAAGTGGCGCGCCATTGGTGCACACGGTGCCCGACCGTGCGGGATGGGAACTGCGCCTCGTGGTCCACGGCGGTTTGCGCATACTCGACAAGATCGAATCGATGAACTTCGCCACACTGAACCACCGACCGACGCTCAACATTCGGGATTTCCCCATCCTGCTGTGGCGCGCAATGCGGATGCACCCATCGAAGCCCTGAATCAGGCAGCCGGAGTCCAGACAAAAGTCGCTACCGCGCCAGCCGGCATGGAATAGGAAAAAGTCTGACCCGCCTGACGCACGCTGAAACTCATTGCGCGGCCGGCTCCGTTGGCCACGATCAACGCCAGCGAGCCGTCATCCGCGTTGCGAAAAGCCACGCTCTGCAGGCCATTGACAGCGGTGCTGGAGGTGATGCGCTGAGCACCGGGTCGCACAAACCGGCTGGCATGAGCGAGAGCGTAGTACTCGACGTTGCGCGTCACGTCGCCGGTGGCCGAATTGATGGTGACCACGCCACGGCAGTTCGTGCAACCGCCTGTGTGCGGTCCGCTGTTCTCGTCCAGCGCAAGGTTCCACAGCAAGACCCCTTTGGCCCAGTCGCGGGTCGCATTGATCACCAGCGTGTTCACGCTCCACAGCAAGTTGTCGGCCCACACCGGCGCCCAGGCGCCGCCCGAGCATTCGGTCACGTAGGTTTCCGTGGCGGGAAAGGCGTTATCCACCGCAGTCTGTGAGCTCACGTCTCCGGCGTAGCAATGCCAGGCCACGCCAGCCACAAAAGCCTGCGCAACCGGGTCGTTCAGACTGGCCATCGCCGCTGCGGGGTCGTCCCAGTTGTGATCCCAGTCGAGCAGTTTCAACGGCGTTGCACGCTGCGCCAGCAACGGACCCAGGTACTTGCCGATCAGCGCCACACGCGCCGCCGGACTGAGCAACATACCGGGGTAATCCGCGGGCTCGTAGTTCGGTTCATTCTGCGGCGTCAGCGCATACAGGGGCACGCCCTCAGCCTGCATGGCGTCAGCGAACTTTCCCAGATACTGGGCAAATGCGCTGTAGGCACTGGGCAGCAAAGAGCCTTGGATTGTGGGGTCAGCGCTCTTCACCAGGCTGCCATTGTTCTTCATCCAGGCCGGCGCGCTCCAGGGCGTGGCCATGACCTGCAACCTGGGATTGAGACTGAGCGCGCTTTTGACCACAGGCAGCACGTTCGCGCGCATCGGGGCAATGGAAAAATGGGCTAGCGAGTCATCGGTCTGACCTGCGGGAACGTCGTCCAGCGTGTACTGACCGAGCGAAAAATCTGACGCGCCGATAGTTAACCGTGTGAAACTCAAGCCGATGCCCGGACTGACCCCAAACAGATCCGCGAGCAGCGCATCGCGCTGAGCGCTGCTCATGTCGTGTTGCATCACCCAGGCCGAGGAGTCGGTGATGGCTGCGCCAAAGCCCACCATGGTCTGATAGCGCGTCGTGGCGTCCACGTCGATATTGCTCGCGTCAATGGCGGTCGCACCAAACGCCTGATCGGTGTCGCGCGCGAGCAACCTGCTTTGATCGGCCGTTGTCACCCACATCTGCACCGCCGGCCCTGCAGATGCAACCGGACCAGTGCCTCCACCTCCTCCTCCGCCACAGGATGCGAGCACTGCGCTGACGACCAGCACGGCTCCGCAGGTACGCATGCGATGACCCCTGGTTGCCAGAAACACGTGAAGCTCCTTGAGTTGACGCACCATTTTGATCGCTGCGGGCGTCATGTTCCCTGTATAAACTCGGGGCATCCAACTTTCATGCTTCGACAGCGAAGCGCCCCGAATCATGCAGGTTGCTGCTTCCACGTTTTTGCCATCCCCCATGACTCCACAAGACTACGTTGAACAAAAGGCCGCCGCATCGGGCAGCAGTTTTTACTACGCCTTCCTGTTCTTGCCTGCGCCCAGGCGCGCGGCGATCACGGCCTTCTATGCGTTTTGCCGGGAAGTGGACGATGTCGTCGATGAAGCGGTCGATCTGGGCGTGGCGCAGACCAAGTTGGCATGGTGGCAGGACGAGGTGGGCAAGGCGTTTGCCGGCACCGCCAGCCATCCGGTGACGCAGGCACTGATGCCATGGACGCAGACCTATCAGATCAAGCAGGACCAGTTGCAGGCCGTGATTGAGGGTTGCCAGATGGACCTGCAGCAGACCCGCTATTTGGATTTCCCTGGACTGCAAAGGTACTGCCATCTGGTCGCCGGTGTGGTGGGTGAGGTGGCGGCGAAGATCTTTGGCCAGACCCAGGAGCAGACCACGCAGTACGCGCACCGCCTGGGGCTGGCGTTCCAACTCACCAACATCATTCGCGACGTGGGCGAGGACGCCATGCGCGGGCGCATCTACCTGCCCCTGAGCGAATTGCAACAGTTCGACGTGAAGGCGCACGAGTTGCTGCAACGCGAAGACAGCGCGCATTTCCGGCCACGCTTCACCGCGTTGATGCAGTTTCAGGCGCAGCGTGCCCACCGCCTGTACGACGAAGCGCTGACACTGCTGCCGCCGGCGGATCGGCGCGCTCAGAAACCCGGCCTGATGATGGCCAGCATCTACCGCGCCCTGCTACGCGAAATCGAGCGCGACAACTTCCGCGTGCTGCATCAGCGCGTGAGCCTGACGCCGCTGCGCAAACTGTGGCTGGCGTGGAAGGTGCAGGCGCTGGGCCGCCTGTAGCCGTAGCCTGTCATGCGCGCGCCATGAAGATCGCCATCATCGGCGCTGGCTGGTCCGGACTTGCAGCCGCAGTGCGGGCAACCCGGTCCGGTCACGAAGTCGCCGTTTTCGAAGCGTCGAAGACCCCGGGCGGTCGGGCGCGATCATTCAACGCGATGCTGCCCGACGGCCGTGCCATGCAACTGGACAATGGGCAGCACATCCTGATCGGCGCCTACCACCAGACCTTGCAGTTGATGCGTGAGGTCGGCGTCGACCCCGAATCCGCGTTGTTGCGCCTTCCACTCACGATGCAATTCCCCGATGGCTGCGGATTGAAATTGCCGGTGTTGCGGGCGCCCTGGGATGCGTTGATCGGCATCAGCACGGCGCGCGGCTGGTCCTGGACCGACAGGCTGTCGCTGCTGCGCGCTGCGGCGCGCTGGCAATGGAGTCGTTTTGCCTGTTCCGATGACCAGACAGTGGCGCAGTTGTGCCAGTCCTTGAGCGCCAAAGTAATCCAGGAGTTGATAGAACCGCTGTGCGTGTCGGCCTTGAACACACCTGCAGATCGCGCCAGCGCCAAGGTGTTCTTGCGGGTGCTGCAGGACAGTCTTTTTTCCACCCCCGGTGGCTCCAATCTACTGCTGCCACGGATCGATCTGTCGGCCTGCTTCCCCGACGCAGCTGCGCGTTGGCTCGCTGCTCGAGGTGGCCGTGTCGCGCTGGGTCAGCGCGTGCAGGCCCTCACGCCGCAGTCATCCAGTTGGCGTGTGCAGGACGAAGCCTTTGACCAAGTGGTGTTGGCCGTGAGTGCCACCGATGCGGTGCGGCTGCTGGAACAAACTGAACCCGGCTTGTCCGCATCAGCGGCCCGGCGACTGCAAAGCTGGCGAGCGACGGCGCAGGTGCTGCAGTTCGAAGCCATCACCACGGTCTATGCCTACGGGCCCGGCGCGCGCCTGCGCCAGCCGATGCTGGCGCTGCGCAGCGACCCGGCGAACCCGGCGCAGTTTGCCTTTGACCGGGGGCAATTGAACGGCCCCGCGGGTCTGATTGCGCTGGTCGTGAGCGCCAGCTCGGGCGAGCTTGCAGCGACCGAGCAACGGGTGCTGGCGCAGGCGCATCGGCAATTGGGATTGGATTTGAAGAAGCTGCGCAGTGTCACCGAAAAGCGCGCCACCTTTGCCTGCACCGCTGGCCTTCAGCGCCCTGGCATGGACATCGCGCCGGGCTTGCGCGCTTGCGGCGACTATGTGGACGGCCCCTATCCCGCCACACTCGAAGGCGCCGTACGCAGTGGCCTGAGTGCTATAACCTAACTTTCATGCTTCGCCCGCGAGACGCTCCGAGTCATGAAAGTTCGTTCGTTCACGTTAGTGACTTGTTGCAACCGCGAGGACTTCATGAAACACCTCCTCAAAACCCTGGCCATCACGGTGGCCACCTTGCTGAGCCTGCTGGCCGCTGGCGGCGCCTGGTACATCCACAGCAAGCAACCGCAACGCAGTGGAAACTTGAGCTTGACTTCACTCACCGCACCCGTGAGTGTGCGCTACGACGAACGCGGCGTGCCCCATATCCGCGCCGATAACGACGCGGATCTGTATCGCGCTCTGGGCTACGTGCAGGCACAGGACCGCTTGTTCCAGATGGAGTTGATGCGCCGCCTCTCCAACGGTGAATTGGCAGAAATCCTGGGCCCCAAGTTGTTGGAAGTTGATCGGTTGTTCCGCACGCTGGAACTGCGCGTCCACGCCGACCGCTATGTAGCGGCCATGGACAAAAACAGTCCCTCGTATCGCGCGCTCATCGCCTATCTGGACGGCATCAACCAGTTCCAGTCGGGTCACCCGGCGCCCATGGAGTTTGATCTGCTCGGCATCCCCAAGCGCGCCTTTACACCGGAAGACACGATGGCCGTCGTGGGCTACCTTTCCTACAGCTTTGCCGCCGCACTCAAAACCGAACCGACGTTGACCTTTGTGCGCGACAAGTTGGGGCCCGACTACCTGAAGGTGTTCGATCTGGACTGGCATCCGCAGGGTGTGCTCGCGCCCGCAACAACACCCGTGGCAGGCTTGAATGGCGCGGATTGGCGTGGCCTAGCGCAACTGGCCAAACTCAGCCAGGATGCGCTGGAACAAGCAGGAATACCCTCGTTTGAGGGCAGTAACGCATGGGTCGTTTCCCCTGGACGCAGCGCCAGCGGCAAGGCGCTTCTGGCGGGGGATCCGCACATCGCTTTCTCGGCGCCCGCGGTCTGGTACGAAGCGCAGTTGTCGGCGCCCGGCATCGAGTTGTATGGTCACTTTCAGGCGCTCAATCCGATGGCGTTACTGGGGCACAACGCGCAGTTCGGCTGGAGCCTGACCATGTTCCAGAACGACGACATGGACCTCATCGCAGAGAAGCTCAACCCCGACGACGCGAACCAGGTTTGGTATCACGGCCAATGGGTGAACCTGCAACAGCGCGAAGAGACGATCCGCGTGAAAGGCGCTGCAGCGGTCAAGATCACGCTGCAGCGCTCAGCGCACGGCCCGATCGTCAACAGCGCGCTGGGCGGCAGCGCAGGCGCCACGCCGATTGCCATGTGGTGGGCCTTTCTCGAAACCGAGAACCCCGCGCTCGAAGCTTTTTATGAACTCAACCGCGCCGACAACTTGCCCAAGGCCCGCGCGGCTGCGAGCAAGCTCCATGCGCCGGGACTCAACATCGTCTGGGCCAGCGCCTCGGGCGACATTGCCTGGTGGGCTGCAGCGCATCTGCCGATTCGCCCGGCCGGGGTCAATCCGAACTTCATCCTGGACGGCAGCAGTGCCGAGTCTGACAAGCTGGGGTTCAGCCCTTTCAGCGACAACCCCCACGAAGAGAATCCCGCGCGCGGCTATATCGTGTCTGCCAACCACCAGCCCACACCCGGCAGCGGTATACCCGTGGCTGGCTACTACAACCTCTGGGATCGTGGCGAGGAGCTGAATAAATACTTGAGCGCTCCCGGCGTCAAGTGGGACAACGCGCGCAGCCAGGCGCTGCAACTCGACGTCAAGACCGGCTACGCCGCACGTGTGCTCACGCCGCTGCTGCCGGTACTGCGCCAGATCGTGAGCGACCCGGGCGAGCGAGCGCTGCTGGAGCAATTGGCGGCTTGGGACGGCAGCCACACCGTGGACAGCACGATGCCCACGCTGTTCAACCAGTTGTTGTACGAATTTGCCGTAGCGGCCATGTCTGACGAACTGGGCGAAACCCAGTTCAAAAACCTGCTTCAGACCCGCGCCCTAGACTTTGTCCTGCCGCGCCTCGCCGCGGACGAGAACTCCCCGTGGTGGGACAACGTCAAAACACCGGGTAAAGAGACCCGCGCCGACACGGTCAAAGTGATGTGGCGCACCACCATTTCGCATCTGCAAAAAACCTTGGGGCCGGACCCCGCCGGCTGGACCTGGGGCAAGGCGCACACGCTCACGCACAAGCACCTGATGGGCGAACAAAAACCGCTGGACCGGCTGTTCAACGTCGGTCCCATGCCAGCGCCGGGCGGGCGCGAAATCCCCAACTACCTCGGCAGTTTCATCGGCACTGCGCCCTGGGCCGTGACCCTGGGGCCGTCCACACGCCGCGTGATCGATTTTGCCGATCCATACAACGCCGTCGGCATCAATCCCGTGGGCCAAAGCGGTGTGCTGTTCGACGCGCACTATTCGGACCAGGCGGCTGACTATATCCAGGGCAAATACGAACCCGAACACCTGAGCGAGGCCGACGTAACTGCGTCCACGCGCAGCAGCTTGACGCTGACGCCGGTGCATTGAATCGCCAGTGACGCTTCACACTCCCATGGCCTTGGCGCGCGCATACGCAGGTCGCGCCAGGCAGGCCAGCAGCCATTCCTGTGTGCGTGGCAGGGACCCCATCAGCGCGGTCGCCGGCCGGGCCCAGTTCACGACCGATGCCACGGTCACGTCGGCCACGGTGAAGCGCTCTCCCGCGACGTAAGTGCACGCCTGCAAGTGCTGTTCCAGCACGCGCAACGGAGCCGCGAGACGCTTCTCTGCCGCTTCAGCCAACTCGGACTTGCGCTGTTCGGCGGGCATCGCGAGGCGGTGCATCAACACGGTCAACGCGTCCTTCTCCAACTCGGTCACGGTCCAGAAAGTCCAACGCAAACTTTCTGCCTCTTCACGGTGGGTGTGCGGCGCAATGCTGTCAC
Organism: uncultured beta proteobacterium; assembly: GCA_903832285.1. GTDB lineage: Bacteria > Pseudomonadota > Gammaproteobacteria > Burkholderiales > Burkholderiaceae_C > CAIKVZ01. Next base: position 13,945 of record CAILAY010000069.1, read on the forward strand.
TCTGGTCCGCTCCAAAGCGCCGCGCCAGGTACAGGGCGCATGCCATGGACTCCCAAACGATGATGCCGTCGTCGTCCACCACCGGAATATGGCCATTTGGATTCAGCGCCAAAAACCCGGGTGTGTGCGTGGCTCCGCCTTGATAGCGCTGGGCAATGTGTTCATAGCGCAGCCCCATTTCCTCCGCCACCCACAGCGGTCGAACGGCGCGCGAGGCAGCGATGCCATAGATCTTCAAGGTCATGTGAGGTGCTCCATTTAGGTGAAAGTCAGGTCGTGTCGTCGGCCAACGCTTTAAGGGAGAATAGCGCATGGCTCTCACATCACCGTTCTTCCCTGAACCTCCATTCAAGCATGACCAGACGCCCAGGACCGCAGTGCTTTACTGCAATCTTGGAACCCCCGACGAGCCCACACCGGCGGCGGTGCGGCGTTATCTGGCCGAATTTCTGAGCGACGCACGTGTGATCGAAATCCCAAAACTCGTATGGCTGCTGATCCTGCACGGCATCATCCTGCGCACCCGCCCGGCGCAATCCGCCGCCAAGTACGCCAGCATCTGGACCCCGCAAGGCTCACCTCTGAGGTTGTGGACCGAGAAGCAGAGCAAACTGCTGCAGGGCTGGTTGGGTGAGCGTGGCCACAGCGTCACGGTGCGCTATGCGATGCGCTACGGCAATCCGTCCATTGCCTCGCAACTGGACGCACTCAAGGCCGAGGGCGCGACCCGCGTGCTGATTCTGCCGGCCTATCCGCAGTACTCTGCCACCAGCACCGCGAGCGTGTTTGACGCAGTCTATGCTTGGGCCGCTAGGACCCGGCGCATTCCGGAACTGCGCTTTGTGAACCACTATCACGATCACCCCGGCTATATCCAGGCGCTGGCGACCCGCATTCGAAGCCACTGGCAACACCATGGACAACCGGACAAACTGCTGATGAGCTTTCATGGTGTGCCGGAACGCACGCTGCAACTGGGCGACCCGTACCATTGCGAATGTCTGAAAACCGCGCGCCTGCTGGCCGCAGAGTTACGCCTGTCACCCGAACAATGGCAGCACAGTTTCCAATCCCGTTTGGGACGAGCCAAGTGGCTGCAGCCCTACACAGAACCCATGCTGCGCGCGCTGGGGAAATCCGGCGTGAAGCGGGTGGACGTGGTCTGCCCCGGCTTTACCAGCGACTGCCTGGAGACGTTGGAAGAAATCGCGATGGAGGGCCGGCAAGCCTTCCTCACCTCCGGCGGCAAAGAGTTTCACTACATCCCCTGCCTGAATGACGACCCGGCCTGGATCAGCGCGCTGTGCGAACTGACGCAACAACACCTGGCAGGCTGGCCGACACAAGTGCCGCTTGATGCGCAGGCATTGCAGGACTCGAAGCAGCGCGCGCTGGTGCTGGGTGCGAAGGAGTGACATGAACTATCCGCATCTGCTCGCACCTCTGGAACTGGGTTTCACCACGCTGCGCAATCGCGTCGTGATGGGCTCCATGCACACCGGACTGGAGGACCGTTTCTACAACTACCCCAAGTTGGCGGCCTACTTTCGCGAGCGTGCGCGCGCCGGCGTGGGCCTGATCGTGACGGGCGGCATTTCGCCCAGTCGCAGCGGCTGGCTGCTGCCCTTTGGCGGCACCATGAACAGCCTGTTTGATGTCTGGAACCACCGCCGCGTGACCCGCGCCGTACACGAGGAAGGCGGCAAGATACTGATGCAGATACTGCACGCCGGGCGCTACGGCTATCAGCCCTTCGTGGTCTCGGCCTCCGACAAGAAATCACCGATTTCGCCATTCAAGCCGAGGCGTCTGACCGACGGCGGCATCCTTGGCACCATCGCGGACTACGCCCGCTGTGCCCGTTTGGCGCAACGAGCGGGCTATGACGGCGTCGAGATCATGGGCAGCGAAGGCTATTTGCTGAGCCAATTTTTGTGCAGGCACACCAACGACCGCACAGACCGCTGGGGCGGCGCGATAGAGAACCGCATGCGACTGGCGCAAGAAGTGGTGAAGAAAACGCGCGAGGCCGTCGGACCGCACTTCATCCTGATGTTCCGGCTGTCGGTGCTGGACCTGGTCGAAGGCGGCAATACCTGGGACGAAATCGTGACCGTGGCCGAGGCATTGGAACAGGCCGGCGTGACGATCTTCAACACCGGCATCGGCTGGCACGAGGCGCGCGTTCCCACGATCGTGACTTCGGTGCCGCGCGCCGCTTTTCGCAGCACCGCAGCGCGTCTGAAGCAGGCGGTGTCGGTGCCCGTGGTGGCGTCGAACCGCATCAACATGCCCGACGACGCCGAGGACATCATCGCCAGCGGCGACGCCGACATGGTGTCGATGGCACGACCCTTCCTGGCCGATGCGCAGTGGGTGGAAAAGGCAGCCACCGGACGCACTGACGAAATCAACACCTGCATCGCCTGCAACCAGGCCTGTCTGGACCACACTTTTTCCAACAAACGTGCAAGCTGCCTGGTGAATCCCCGCGCCGGATTCGAGACCGAGATCGTTTATCGCAAGACCACAGCGCCGAAACGGGTCGCTGTCGTCGGCGCCGGTCCAGCCGGCTTGTCCGCTGCCACCGTGGCAGCCGAGTGCGGCCATGATGTGACGCTGTTCGACAGCAGCGACAGCATCGGTGGCCAGTTCAAGCTCGCCATGCGCGTGCCCGGCAAGGAAGAGTTTTCCCAGACGCTGCGCTATTTCGCGCGCCAGCTGCAGAACACCGGCGTCAAGCTCGTCCTGAATCGGCGCGTGACGCGCGAACAACTGTTGCAACAGGGCTTTGACCACATCGTTTTGGCCACCGGAATCCAACCGCGCAAGCCGCCAATACCAGGCATCGATCACCCAAAAGTTCTCTCCTACATCGACGTGCTGCAAGGCAGCGTGGCGCCTGGTCCGCGCGTTGCCATCATCGGCGCGGGCGGCATTGGCTTTGATGTCGCTGAATTCCTGCTGCACAACCCCGCCGATGTCGTGCCCGAGACGGTGGCGCAATGGTGCACGCAGTGGGGTGTGGACCTGAGCGTTCGCACGGCCGGTGGACTGGTGCCACCGCTGCCGCCCACACCGCCGCGTCAGATCCACTTGTTGCAACGCAAAACGACGCGCGTGGGCGCCGGCCTGGGCAAGACTTCAGGATGGGTGCACCGCGCTGTGCTGCAACGCCATGGTGTAAAGATGCTCTCGGGCGTCGACTACCAGAAGATCTGCGACCAGGGTCTGCACATCACCGTCAACGGTGCGTCGCGCCTGCTGGAGGTCGATCACATCGTGCTGTGCGCAGGCCAGGAGTCACTCACTGAGCTCATGCCCGCAGAGGGAAATGCCCACGACACCGGACCGAAGTTTCACCGCATCGGCGGCGCCGCGCTGGCGTCGGAACTCGATGCCAAGCGCGCGATCCGCGAAGGAGCGCTGCTGGGGTCGACCTGGTAAATCGCCGATCGCGGCGCGACGCGGTTGCGATGAATTCCGTCCACCTTAACGTGAATAAATCAATGATCATGACACGTGGCGTTTCGCGCGCGAAGCATGAAAGTTAGCGCTGCGCCAATCATTGACTTTGTCGTTCAGGAGGCTCCATGCACACTCGTTTTATCACCCGGAGTTGGTGCTCGGCTTGCTTTTTTCTGGCCGCCTGCAGTGGTTATGTGCCACCCGATGCGCTGCAGGGAATGCATCGTGACGACGTGGTGGCGCGCATGGGGCCGCCCGAGATGGAGCGCCGCCAGGATGCCGGCAGTCGACTGGAATTTCCACGCGGACCTTATGGCAAGCAGACCTGGTTTGTCTATCTCGACGCCTCTGGTCGGGCCAGCCGCGCTGAACAGGTCCTTACCGAACAGAACTTCAGCCGTGTCGATGTCGGCATGGCGCAGGAGGAAGTGCGACTGCTGCTGGGTCGCCCCGGCAACGTGCAGGTGCTGGGGCGCGAGCGCGGCGTGGTCTGGAGTTATCGCTACCCCTCCTTGTGCAACTGGTTCCAGGTGGAATTCACGTTGCAGATGAGTGTCCGCTCTGCCGGTTACGGTGAACCACCCGAATGCATCAAGGGCGGCGAACGGGCTGACAAATAAGGCTTAGGCGTAGCGGAATTCGACCCGGTTGCGGCCATCCTGCTTGGCCTTGTACAGCGCCGCATCGGCCCGCGCTATGGTCTCGGTCAAGGTCTCGCCGGTGCGAAACATCGCAACGCCAAAGCTTGCGGATTTATGTCCAACCTTGGAAAACTCCTGGGCGTTGATCGCCAAGCGCAGTTTTTCTGCCAGCACCAGAGCGCCATCGAGGGTGGTTTCAGGGCAGACCACCAGAAACTCCTCGCCGCCCCAACGTCCCAATATGTCCACCTCGCGCACGCTGGCCCGCAACACGGAGGCAATACCGACCAACACCTGGTCGCCGACCGGGTGCCCGAAACTGTCATTCACCGACTTGAACTTGTCCACATCCAGCAGCATCACGCAAAAATCCGTGGCAAACCGCACGTTGCGCAGGCGTTCTTCTTCCAGGGTCTGGTTCATGCGCAAACGGTTGTACAAACCCGTCAATTGGTCGGTCACCGCCAGGCGTTCAAGTTGCCTGTTCTGTTCCAGCAACAGCACCTGAGTGCGGCGCAGCTCGCTCAACGAGAGGTCTGCCCGGCGCTGCGCCGCCGCCGCCGCGCCGTAAGCCGCAGCATTGTCCAGAGCGATGGCGCCATAGGCGCACAGCGCGCGGAAGATGGAACGCTCGCGTTCCTGGTACACCCGCTGTAGCGGCGACTGAATCGACATCGCCCCCAATACCCGATCGCCGACGATCAGGGGAAAATACAGCAGACTCAGGGAGACCATCGTTCCCGCAATCTGGTTCGGATCGCCTTCTCCGCTATTGCGGTCGATCGCAATTTCTTCGCGCTCCCGGACGCAGCGCGCAAACATCGAAGTCGGGTGGTCAATCGGCGCGACGAGCACTGGCAACGCCAGCCCCGCCTCGATGCCAAACGCCGTGTGCAAGGCAGTCTGCTCCTCGTCCAGCAGGTAGACCGCGAAGAACGTGGCGTCGAGCATTTGATGGACGTGGCCGTGCAGTGCCGAGAACACTGCCTGCGAATCCAGACAGGCTGTTATTTCCCTGCCTATCGTGCCCAAGGTCTCCAGTGTTTGCGTGGTTTCGCGCAGGGTCGCTGCCAATTTCCGCTGCAGTTCCAACTCGGCCTGCGCCTGCGCCACTTCGTTGCGAATCTGCATGGCCAGCGCGCGCTTTCGTGCCTCCTCGGTGCGCACGCTTCTGCGTGCCTTCTCGGCAGCGACGGTATGCTCGTAGGCGGTTCGAAAGTCGCCGCTATCGGCATACGCGCCGGCCACCTGCAGCAGCAGTTCAGGCGAGATCGTATAACCGTCGATGGTGCCTGCAATCGTCAGTGCCTCACGCAGAAAAGGCAAGGCACCCGTCGCTGCGGTCGCTTCATCGTGCGGGGTCGTCTGTGAGTTCAGTTGGGCCAATACGCGCAGCATCTGGATCTGCTCGTCCGCGCTGCCACGCTCGCGTGCCAGCGCCAGCGCCGCCACCGCCTTGGCACTGGCCTCGTTCCGCCGGCCCAGGTGCATCAGTGCGCTGGCCTGACCGCGCCAGGCCCAGATCCGCAGATCGCCTTCGCCGTGCGCACTCACACTTTCCTCCAACTGTGAAAAGCACACCAGCGCTTCAGCATGCATGCCTCGATCCAACGCAAGTTGCCCAAGACTGCCCAGCAGTTGTTCATGACCGCGCGAGCCGGTCTGACCATGCACCAACGAGCGAGCCTCCTGCAGATACGCCAGGGCTTCGTCATGGCGCCCGAGTTGACGCATGACATCCCCCAGCTGCGCCACGCACAAGCCCACCATGGCCGGCCACTCCGTGCCGCGCGCCAGGATCAGGGCGCGCTCACTCCAGTCAAGTGCGGTATCAAGATCACCCAAAGTAGCGATGGATTCCGCACCATTTCGCAACGTGACCAGCGCCTGACGTATCTGGCCGCTGTCGCGGGCGGCGTCATGCGCCTGCAGGTCGTGCTTGATGGAAGTGCCTGGGTCACCCCTGAGGCCAGCAACGTTGGCCCGGGCCGCGGCCAGCCACGTCAGCACCGATTCCGGATGCGACACCTCCTCAGGAAAACTTTGCTGCAGGATCGACGCCGTCATGACCGGATCGCGAAAGGAGGCATATACCAACCGACGCGCCTGCGCGGCCTCAAGCCGCTCTGGATCGTCCGAACATCGATACGCGTCGATCGCCATTTGAATGCAGGCATCCACTTGCTCACCCTGCCCCTGAGCCAAGGCGATCGAAGCCTCCAGCCAGCGTGTGTCTCCCACGCCGATCCGGTCGTCAAGGGTTTGGAACGCGCGCAATGCGGTCTGCGCCAGAAGCTGCGCGGCCGTCGGATCATCAAACAACAACCCGATTTCGGCGCGCACCAGGTTCAGGCGCGCCGCCGCACCGGCCCGTTCAGTCTGCCCGCTCCCACTGTCTGCCAGCAAGGCATCCGCTTCATCGGCACAGGCCAGCGCACGCCGGCAATCGCGCTGGCGCAAATGCCAGGCCAGGGCCACCAAAGCGGTCAAGCGATCGGCGCCCGCAAGCGCCGTGAGCCGACCCTCCAGCGCAGCCACCTCATCATTGGATGCGAACAGCTTCAAACGAACTACCCCAAGCCTGCAGAATGGGGTGCGACCGGGACGATGACGGACCCCACTGGAATTCGAATGAAAAGCATGCTGGATCCTGCGGTCAATGACGTCTGAAATATAGCATCGACATCTGATCCGAAATGTAACCACTTACAACTTTGAACCACCGGCCATTTGACCCACCGGACGATCGGCAAATAGGCTTCTGCTTGCAAAGCACGGCCCTTCATGGCTGATATGCCGGACAATTCATCAGGACAGATACAGCACAATCCCGTCATGGAACGACTTCGGATCGATAAATGGCTTTGGGCAGCGCGCTTTTACAAGACACGCACCCTGGCCAGTGACGAAGTCGCCAAGGGCCGAGTGCACGTCAACGAGGTGACCGTAAAGCCGGCCCATGGCCTGCTGGTGGGTGACACCGTGCAGATTCGCATCGGTGTCGACAGCCGCGACGTTATCGTCAAGACCCTGAGCGACAAGCGCGGCGCAGCGCCTTTGGCTGCATTGATGTTTGAGGAAACGCCTCAGTCCCAGGCGTTGCGCGCCGCGCAAGCTGAGCAACGGCGCCTCGCACCGGAGCCGGCGCTGAGCCTGCGCCAGGGCCGTCCCACGAAGCGTGAGCGCCGCGACAACGAGCGGGCGCGCGCGCAACAGGCGTCCGACTGGGCCGAACATTAACGCGGCCACAATCAGCAAGAGAAAGCACGATGAATTCGATCCCTAAAGTTGCCATCGTCACGGGCGCCGGAACCGGCATCGGGCGCGCCGCAGCGCTGGCCCTGCTGGGCGCCGGTTACAGCGTGGTGCTGGCGGGGCGTCGCAGCGCGCCACTGCAAGCCGTGGCCGCCGACGCAGGCATTGCCACCGAGGCGTTGGTCGTGGCCACCGATGTCTCGGATGCGGCCTCGGTGCAGGCACTTTTTGACGCCACCGTTGCGCGCTTCGGTCGCCTGGACCTGCTGTTCAACAACGCCGGCATCAGCGCGCCCGGCGTGCTGCTCGAAGACCTGGCGCTGGAACAATGGAAGCAGGTGGTGGACATCAACCTCACCGGCATGTTCCTGTGTACGCAGCAGGCGTTTCGTGTGATGAAGGCGCAGAGCCCGCGCGGTGGCCGCATCATCAACAACGGTTCGATCTCGGCTCATGCACCGCGGCCCAATTCCGTTGCCTACACCGCGACCAAGCACGCAGTGCAGGGTCTGACCAAGGCGGCGTCGCTGGACGGGCGTAAATACGATATTGCCGTAGGCCAGATCGACATCGGCAATGCCGCCACCGATATGACGCAGCCCATGTCGCGCGGCGTACCGCAGGCCGACGGCGAGATCGCAATCGAACCCCTGATGGACGTGGCAATCGTGGGCCAGTCCGTGCTCTACATGGCCAGCCTGCCGTTGGAAGCGAACGTGCTGTTCCACACCGTCATGGCCACCAAGATGCCGTTTGTGGGCCGCGGTTGAAGATCGTCGCCATCGACCTGTCGTCTTAAGTCTGAAGGAAAAAAACAAATGTCAAAGCTAACAGGAAATTCCAGCACAAGAATGCCGACATGGTTCATTCCCCATGGCGGTGGACCCTGTTTTTTCATGGACTGGAACCCGCCCGACGCGTGGAACCAGATGGGGGATTTTTTAAGTAATCTGGCCGCCACGTTGCCGCGCACACCCAAAGCCATTGTGATGGCCTCGGCGCACTGGCTGGAGCCGCACTTTGCCATCACCAGCGGCGTGCAGCCGGAACTCATTTATGACTACTACGGCTTCCCGCCACACACCTACGAACTGAAGTACCCCGCGCCGGGTGCGCCCGGGCTGGCGGATCAGATCGTGAAGACGCTCACTGCTGCCGGTGTCGCCAACGCCGCGGATGCACAGCGCGGTTTTGACCACGGCATGTTCATTCCCCTCAAGCTGATATTTCCGCTGGCCGAGATACCGGTGGTGCAACTCTCGTTACACAACTCGCTCGACCCTGCGCGGCATCTGGACGCCGGACGAGCGCTGCAGGCGCTGCGCGATCAGGACGTGCTGATCATCGGCAGCGGCATGAGCTTTCACAACATGCGCGCTTATGGCAACCCCCGATACGGTCCGGTGTCCGACGCTTTCGACGATTGGCTGACCCGGGCCGTCCAGTCCAGTCCGCATGAGCGCAATCGACTGCTGACAAACTGGGAGCAGGCACCCGGTGCCCGGCAATGCCATCCACCGCGGGCCGAAGAACATCTGATACCGCTGATGACCGTTGCAGGGGCAGCCGGCAACGACTCAGGTCGCAAGGTCTTTTCAGACCGGGTGATGGAAACGACGCTGTCGGCGTTCTGCTTCGGCTGACTTGTCAATCTGCTGCCCGGATACTGCCGATCCCTTCAACGGACTTGGCAATCTGGGCGGGTTTACCATAGTAGGTGAGGGAGCCAATGCCCTGAACCTTGGCGTTCAACGACTGGCCTGCCCTGACGATGACCGAACCAACGCCCTCCAGCGAAGCGTCGACGTTTTGCGCATCCAAACCGCGGGCATTGATGGTGCCCACCCCTTTCGCCGTCAAAACGAAGCGTTGCACTTTGCCATGAACCGTCAACGCACCTACCCCCTGGTAGTTCAACTGAAAACTCTCGCCGGAGACATTGTTCAGCGTGGTATCCCCCACGCCGTCCATCTGGAATCGCTTCAACTGCGCCACTCCGATGGAGATTTTGATTTTGTCGTGCCCGTTGTGGACCTTCGCATGCGCCATGGAAATCACCAGATCGTCACCTACCACCTTGGTGGTCAAGCCAGCCAGCAAGGGTTCGTCCGCAGTGATCACGACCGATTGCTTCTGTCCCGCAGTGACAACCAGTTTGAAGGCCCCTTCGCTCGTTATGGACCTGAATTCGGGCAGTTCGCGCGCTTCCTGGGCTCCGAAGGCCAAGGGCGCTACCACCATCAATCCCATGAGTACGAGTTTTTGCATATTGCGCTCCCTGTTTGTTGCTGTTGAGTTCGACTGGGGCGAGTATGTGGCGGGCGCCACCAATCCACAACCACAGTGCGACGAAACGCACAACCATGGGTGCCAGAGGCAACTGCTTGCACCCGTTGACGAGTACCACGCACGGGGTCCGCTGCGCATGGAAGCCAAGGTGTGCGAAAGTAGCAGGGCGCCGGCCCTGCTGGTTGACAGCGTTCTCCCTCTTTACAGCCACTGCAAACGGCCCGAAGATGCGGCGCCAAGGAGTACGAAGAATGAGATTCAATGAAGACCGGTTGACGACGTTCACTGCCAGTGATCAGGCGCAGCGCAGCGTGCACATCTGGAGCCCCGATGAACCGCGTGCGGTCATTCTGGCGCTGCACGGTGGCATGGCGCACGCCGGAGACTACGTCACACCGGCCCGTTACTTCCGAGACAAGGGCATCGCTACCGTCAGCTATGACCTGTGCGGCCACGGCAAGCAGGCGCGTGTCGACATACCCTCCTTTGACATCTTCCTCCAGGACACCGATCTGTTCCTCCAGTGGACCAAGACGCATTTTCCGGGCAAGCCGATCTTCCTCATGGGTCACTCCATGGGCGCGCTGATTGCGGCCCATCTTGAACTTGGCCGCTTTGCGAACAACCCGGATATCAGGGGCGTCATCCTGTCGTCGCCGTACTTTGTGAACGCGGTGAAGGTTCCCAAACTTCTGATGGCGTTATCGTCGGTGCTGGCCGCGTTGTTTCCAACCGCCAAAGTTCCGATGGAGTCCCTGACGCAATCCTTGACCCATGACCCCGAGATATTGGCGCGCCACCGCGCGGACGAAAAGGACAACATCCGGGCCAGCGAAGTGTCATTTCGTTTTGCTGCTGCGCTGCTCTCGGCGCAGGCCGCCCTCGGGGGCAATCTTTCGGCATGGGGCCATCCCGTATTCGCAGTTCTCGCCGGCGACGACCAACTGGCCAACGCCCAGGCATCTCGCACCCTGCTGGAGACCATTCCCCATCAACTTCTGGAGTGTCACTGGCAAGAGAAGAACTACCACGAGAACTTTAACGAGATCAACCGCAATGAGATATTTCGCAACATCGAAGTCTGGCTCGAAAAACTACTTCAGTCGGGCAAGTAGTTTCTTCAATATTATGAAACTTAAAACATCCCTATTGATACTCTTTGTTGGGCTTGCCGCGAAAGGCGCGATGGCTTGGGGAGACCATCGACTGCCGAGCTATCGTGCCCTGGAACGCATGCCGGAAGTGGCGCAGGCTGTTCCCGCAAAAGTCGAACCCTTGCAGGCATTCTTGCGTGCTGAAGAGTCCGCCATCGAGAAGTCGCTTGCGCAACAGGAAGTCTGGGCTTCAACCCATTTGAGTTTCTACCCGGCTCTTCCGGCAACGCTTGCATTCAAAGCCAACCCTTCCCTGGACGATGAAGCTCGGAAGAAGGCGTTTCTGATGGCATTGCGCGTCGCTCCAAACTATCCTTTTGCCTTGTATTACCAGCCCGATCCTGGCAAGCCTCGACCCGCGGATGCGCCGCTGCCACACAACGCCGTCAATACCTTGCCGGTGAGCGCAGGGGTGGCGTTCAGCTATTTCCCCCTGAAGCCCGACCAATCGATCGATGTCCTTTCAGTTCTGGCTACAGCGTCGGAGGAGCCAGACAATGGCGTTGATATCAACCTCTGGGCCGACAATCCTTCGGACTGGGGGAAACTGCTGGGATTCGGTCCGCAGCCCTTCGGCAATCCGTCGCTTCCCTATTCGTCGCAAGCACCCTTCCATATGGGTTTCTATCACGAGAGTCCCGTGATCTATAAAGCGGCCGGGTTCGTGACACGGACCTTCCCTTTGCTGCGCCAGCATCAGTTCGCAACGCTATCGGTATTGGCATTCCGCACCGGTCACCCCTATTGGGGCTGGCGCTTCGCTGGCTTGGCACTGCATTACGTGCAGGATCTCACGCAGCCTTTTCACGCCAGCCTCTCGCCCGGCGACGGGGTGACGAAGATGATAGGTATCAATCTTCTGGCCATGGCGGGTCTGCCCAAGTGGAAGGATGACCTGGTCATCCTGCTGTCGAACCGTCATCTGGCGCTTGAATCCTATCAGGCCACATCGATGCGTCGCAACGCAACAATGCAGCGCGATTCGACGATTGAAGTCTCGTTGCGGTCCATGGAGAAAGATGCGACTTATCCTGCATGGACCGATAACTATGTGCGAGACGTCGTATCCGCGCAAGCGGCAGCGAATGGCGAGGCCATAGTGCAGGCGATATTGGAGAGCATGCCGAAGACCTACGTCAGTGACCCGCAGTTCGACTTCGGTCCCAAATCGAGCACGATCGCGCTGAACGAAGAAGTCGAACGAAGTGCATCAAATGGGTCCAGGCAGCGCCTGGAAGCGACAATCGCGGAGCTATTGGGAAATTATGGTGCACACAGTCGCAATGCTGTGCGGGGTATCCTTAAGGCCAGTAGTCAGCCATAGCATCGCCGCACGAATATCGCCAGCCAATCGAATGCAAGTTACATCAGACCAAGCCACCCTGACTTTGTCACCTTCGCTGTCACGACTTGAACGCGAACTGGTCAGGCAGCACGGTGAAGCGCATCGTCCCCGAATCTTGCGCGGTCTTGCTCAGGTCGTTGCCGCCTGGCGGGCAGCGGACGGCAGCGCCGCGGACTTTGAAACCTTCGTGGTCGCTCACTTCGTCGCCGATGCTCAGGCCGTGGACGCTCTCTGTGCGCGTCTCGAATTCGTGCTGGAAAGTGTGTACGGTCATATGGCCGAAATCGGCCGCGACCTGCGCTGGCAGGCTGACCTTGACCTGGGACCGCTGCTGCCCATCGACGCGATGCTCTCGGGCTACGACGCGGCGGCGCATTTCATTGATGACGCGTTCTCCAATAGGCTCGCCTTCGTTGTGCTGCTCAATTTCCCCATTTACAACTTGGAACAGCGCCTCCAGATGGGTGGGCAATGGAGCCGGGCTGACTGGGCACAGGTGCGTCTTGCCGATCTCTTTGCAAAGCGCATTCCGGCTGAAGTTCAACTGGCCATTGCGGATGCAGCGGGTCGCTCGTCCCGCTACATTGCGTCCTACAACATCTGGGCTCACCATCTGCTCGATGATCGTGGCCAACGCCTGTTCGAGCCTGGCAAGAAACTGCTGACCCACTGGAATCTGCGCGATGAACTCAAGAGTCGCTATTCCCAGGGCAAGGCCGGACTGGACCATCAGCGCATGATCTGCAAGGTGATGGAACGCATCATCGACCAGACCATTCCCTCCGTCGTCATCGACAGCCCCTGGGTGGACTGGAACCCCTACAGCAATGCGGTGCAGGCCGCTGCAGTGCACGACTCGGAGCAGCCTGCACCGCACACCGTGACGATCAGCAACGAGGCAGAACCAGACACGCGCTACCAGATGCTTCTTGATTGCTTCCGCGCCGCGCGCCAGCTCGACCCCTGTAGCCCCACCGCACCCACCCACATGGCCCGAAGCTTTGGCGAGGGTCGGCAGATTCCTGAGGCACGTGCCGTACAAATGCTCGAAGAGCTGTGCTCCAGCCCGCAAGTCGGGGACGTGGCCCGATTGATCGAAAGGCGATTGGGACGCCCACTGGAATCTTTCGATATCTGGTACAGCGGCTTTCGTCCCGGCGCCGAACTGGATGAAGCGGGGTTGGACGGGTTAACCCGCTGCCGATACCCCAACGCCCCGGCCTTCAAGGACGACATGGCCGCGATGCTCCGCCGCCTCGGGTTCAGCGCCGACCGCTCTGAGTGGTTGGCCAGCCGCATCGAGGTGGACCCGGCGCGCGGAAGCGGCCACGCCATGGGTGCCGCGCGAAAGGGCGACAACGCGCGTTTGCGCACTCGCATCGGCGAGCAGGGCATGGATTACAAGGGCTTCAACATCGCCGTGCACGAGATGGGGCACAACGTCGAGCAAACGTTTTCCCTGAACCGGGTCGACCGGTGGTTGCTCAACGGAGTGCCCAACACCGCTTTCACTGAAGCGATTGCCTTCGTGTTCCAGGCGCGCGACCTCCAACTGTTGGGCCAGGAGAATCCAAGCCCCGGTGCGCTGGCGGAGAAGACCCTGAACGAATTCTGGTCCACCTTCGAAATTGCCGGGGTCGGCCTGATCGACACAAAAGTTTGGCACTGGATGTACGACCATCCTGACGCCGACGCCGCGCAACTCAAGGCCGCCGTCATACAAATTTCCAAAGAGGTATGGAACCGCTTTTACGCCCCCTACCTAGGGCACCCGGACTGCATGCTGCTGGGCATCTACAGCCATCTGATCGACAGCTTCCTGTACCTGCCCGACTATGCCATCGGTCACATGATCGCCCGTCAGATTGAGCAGCAGATCGAAGACACCGGCAATCTGGGCGAGGAAGTGGAGCGCATGACCACGCTAGGGCGCCTCACGCCGGACCTGTGGATGCTGAAGGCCACCGGCAGCGTGGTTGGGCCGCAGGCCCTTATGGACGCCGCCGCAAAGGCGCTGCAGGCGGTCCGCGCATAGCCGGCAAATCCCGTCAAATCTGTCGGATGACTCATTGGGCAGGCGCAGGTCTGGACGACGCCAGATTGCAGCAGCTTCCGATCCAGACCATCCGTGCGGCGCAAAAGGACAAACTCATTTTGTACCGCCGATCCAGCTGACGACTGATCAGCGTCCAACAGGTTGCGACCGATGAAATCGGATGCTTGAGCTGACCGCTCCAAAATTTCCAGCCTAAGCTTGATCGATATCAACTCTACTGCCCCCCTGAGGATATTGTCATTTCGAAAGAACTATGCGATCCTGATCAATGTTAAAGCGTTAGAGCCATGCTGATTCCATTGCCCGTGGAAAAGCGCCAGCAAGACATCAACCAGCGACAGTTCAAGGCCAACGCAGCGGTCTTTCCTTGCCCATGAAGACACCGACAATTCCCACCGGATTTCAGTCTCGGTCACTTAAGACGCGTGTGACGCTGTTCACGCTGGCGATCTTTGTCAGCAGCCTTTGGGCGCTGGCGCTTTACGCAAGCTACACCCTGCGCCAGGATATGCAACGGCTACTGGGTGAGCAGCAACTTTCATCGGTATCCCTGCTCGCAAAAGAAGTCGATCAACATATGCATGAGCGGCTCACGGACTTGGAGGTCGTGGCCCGACAGGTGTCACCCGCCATGATTTCCAATGCCGCCGCTGCGCAGGCTTTCCTGGAAAGCAATCTTACTTTGCAGGGGGAATTCAATGGCGGTGTGACGATCTTGCGTCAGGACGGCACCGCCATCGCGGATGTACCACTGGAGGCGGGACGCGTCGGTGTCTATTTTGGCGATACCGAGGTCACGGCATCGGCGCTGCGAGGTCAAGCCACCATCAGTCGACCGATGATGGGCAAGTCGGCCAAAGCCCCACTGATCGTGATGTCGGTACCAATTCGCAACTCCGACGGACAGGTGATTGGGGCCTTTTCAGGCGTTGTCAACCTGAACCACGCCAACTTTCTGGACTCGTTGATCGACAGCAGCTATGGCAGGACAGGAGGGTATCTTCTGGATGCGCCGCAGTACCGAGTCATTGTCACCGCAACTGACAAGAGCCGTGTCATGGCGTCGTTGCCGCCGCCTGGCGTCAATCCCATGATCGATCGCTTCGTTGATGGCTTTGAAGGATCCATCGTGGGCGTCAGTCCCACCGGGGTGGAGGTTCTGGCGTCCGCGAAACGTGTGCCGATAACTGGTTGGTACGTTGCGGCCCAACTGCCAACCAAGGAGGCATTTGCACCGATTGTTGACATGCAGCTGCGGATGTTTATGGCGACCATCCTCCTCACGGCATTGGCTGCCGGACTGACGTGGTGGATGCTAAGGCGTCAGCTATCGCCTTTGTTCACAGCCGTGAAGGCGCTCGCTTCGGCTGCCGGAGACAGCAAACGCGTGGAGCCCTTGCACATTTCTCGACATGACGAAATTGGCGAACTCATTGCCAGTTTCAATCAACTGCTGCAACGACTCGATGACCGTGAATCTGCGCTGCGCGACAGCGAGGAACGGCATCGAACTCTGGTCGAGTGGTCACCGGAGGCGATCGCGGTCTACCGCAAAGGACGACTGATCTACGTCAATCCTGTCGCCATCAATCTGTTTGGAGCGCAGGAAAGTGCTGAACTTCTGGGCATGAAAGTGCTGGATTTCGTGCATCCAGAGTCACGCCGGAACGTTGAGATGCGAATGGAATCTGCGGCCAGCGCCATTCTTCCTTCACCTAAATTGGAAGGAAAATTCTGCAAGCTCGACGGGAGTTTGGTGGAGTTGGAAATACAGAGTCGCCCAATCATTTTTGACGGCGCCAGAGCCATTTATATGGCGATGCGCGATGTCACGGCAAGCCGGCAGGCACAGCGGGAAATCGAGACCCTGGCGTTCTTCGATACGCTCACCGGGTTGCCGAATCGGCGGCTTCTGATCGATCGGATGCAACAATCCCTTGCCGCCAGTTCCCGCCACAGGCGTGAGGGTGCATTGTTGTTCATCGACTTGGACAACTTCAAGGACTTGAACGATACCTTGGGGCACGAT
Source organism: uncultured beta proteobacterium (assembly GCA_903832285.1). Lineage (GTDB taxonomy): Bacteria > Pseudomonadota > Gammaproteobacteria > Burkholderiales > Burkholderiaceae_C > CAIKVZ01. Next base: position 30,182 of record CAILAY010000069.1, read on the forward strand.
CAAGGAGATATCCTGCTGCAGCAGGTCGGTAAGCGGCTGGGCGCGTGCATTCGGGAGGGAGATACCGTTGCCCGCTTTGGAGGCGACGAATTTGTAGTGATCCTGGAGGATCTCAGTGAAAACGCCGAAGACGCTGCCGCACAAGCTGAAGTTGTGGGTGAAAAGATTCGTGCAGCTCTGGGGCAGCCCTATCAGCTTCCAGCGCACGATTATCACAGCACGCCCAGCATTGGGATCACGCTGTTCAGTGACCATGAAGAAACCGTTGCGGAAGTCCTGCGACGTGCCGATTTGGCGATGTACCAGGCCAAAGCGGCCGGACGCAACACGCTGCGATTCTTTGATCCGGCCATGCAGGCCGTCGTGTCCGCGCGGCAGGACTTGGAGAACGATCTCCACGCGGCACTGGCTGAGCATCAGTTCAGTCTGCACTACCAGCCCCAGGTGACTGGGGAGAGACACTTGAACGGCGCCGAAGCTCTGCTGCGCTGGCGGCATCCGGTAAAGGGATTCATTCCGCCAACGGACTTCATTGCACTGGCGGAGACTTCAGGACTGATCATTCCCATCGGAAAATGGGTGCTTGAAACGGCTTGCCTTCAACTGGCTGAATGGGCCACCCAGGTTGGCAGGGAGCATTTGACGATTTCCGTAAACGTCAGCTCCCGTCAGTTTCATCAGGACGACTTTGTTGCCACGGTGCTCGACGTCATTGAAAGAACAGGGGCAAGAACCCATCGCCTCAAACTGGAGTTGACAGAGAGCCTGCTCGCCACAGACGTCGAAAGTCTCATCGACAAAATGAACGCACTCAAGGCGGTGGGAGTTGGATTTTCTCTGGATGACTTCGGTACGGGGTACTCCTCGCTGTCCTACTTGAAGCGACTGCCTCTCGACCAGCTCAAGATTGATCAGAGCTTTGTCAGGGACATACTGATTGATCCCAATGACGCCGCCATCGCCAAGATGGTCATTGTATTGGCCGAAAGCCTGGGATTGGCAGTGATCGCCGAGGGGGTGGAGACCCAGGCGCAGCGGGTCGTTCTGGCTGAACAAGGATGCGACACGTACCAAGGCTATCTATTCAGTCGACCACTGCCGATCAAAGAATTCGAGAATTTTTGTGGTTCGCTGCAAACAATGATATTTTGACTAACAGGCAGATCACGTGACACTCATGGGTCCGATCGGGAGCCTGCTTCGAGCCGGCCATCGCAGCAACAGGGCCTATCGCATCAACGTCACTGGAATAGCCTTGGTTTCCGACTGATCCAAGCGATTATTTGGATCAAGTTTCCATGTTTGGGCGGCTTCCTGAGGAAATGGAACGCCCTTCCGCAGCGACCTTCGGTGGCTGCGCGCGTCCGGCAAACGCCTTCATGTCTGC
>CAILAY010000070.1 GCA_903832285.1 uncultured beta proteobacterium
CCTGGGTGCTCGAAGGAGATACATGATGCTAAGCCGCACTGCCGATCACCTGTTCTGGATGTCGAGGTACACCGAGCGGGCGGAGAACACCGCTCGCATGCTGGATGTGAATTACCAGACTTCTCTGCTGCCGCAGTCAGCTGCCGTGGCGAAGTTGGGATTGCAGGGGTTGCTGTCGATCAGCGAGTTGCTGCCCGCCTATCAGAGGCTCTACGGTGACATCACGCCTGAGCATGTGATGCAGTTCATGGTCGGGTCGCAGGAAAATCCCTCGTCCATCGTGTCCTGCCTGAAGGCGGCACGTGAGAACGCGCGCGCTGTGCGCGGCACGCTCACGACCGAGGTCTGGGAGACGCAGAACCAGACCTGGCTGGAAGTGCAACGCCTGATCAGCACCAAGGACTATGAGCGCGACCCCAGTCAGTTCTTTGAGTGGGTCAAGTTCCGCTCGCACCTGTCGCGCGGCGTCACGGTGGGAACCATGTTGATGGACGAGGCGCTGCACTTCATGCGCATGGGGACGTTCCTGGAGCGGGCCGATAACACCGCGCGATTGCTGGACGTGAAGTACCACGCGGTGGAGAGCGACTTCTTTGGCGCAGCCAATGAAAAGGACCACGAATACGACTTCTATCACTGGAGCGCGATCCTGCGCAGCGTGAGCGGCTTTGAAGTCTACCGCAAGGTCTACCGCGATGTGATCAAGCCCGAGCGCGTGGCCGAACTGCTGATACTTCGGCCGGACATGCCGCGCTCCCTGCACGCGAGTCTGAAGGAAGTGGCGGCCAACTTGAATCTGGTGGGTGACGGCCGCGCCAGCGAGACCCAGCGCCACGCGGGCAAGTTGTTGTCCGAATTGCGCTACGGGAGCATTGAGGAAATCGTGGCCACCGGGCTGCACGCTTTTCTCACGCAGTTCCTGGATCGCGTGAGCCACATCGGGGCGCACGTGGGTCGTGAGTTCCTGATGAGCGCCCCCGCCTGAGGCCGGAACACTTGCGCCAGCAATCAGCTCTTAGAAGTGATATTCAGCGCGCATCATCGGCGTCTTTGCAAAAGCGCCGCCACCATCCTGGCACATCCATCATGAATGTCGGGCCGAGCACCCACTTGGATACGCTGAAAGAAGTCAGTCGGTACGAAAGCTTTGACCCGGCGACAGGGGCTTTTTCAACGGTGGTCTCTGCCCGATTTCGGCTGCGCTAATAGACCCGCACTGCCGTTTCGCTGCCGCACCCCTGCTGCACAACTGTGCCGGTGGCATCGATAATCTGCAGGGTCAGAGTTCCCGTCAGGCTGTTGCTGTCTGCGCCCAGAACGAGGGCGCGCTGAACTTTCTGCGTGCCTGCGAGGGTGCCGTCGGCGTTGAAGCGCATGAACCACATGTTCGCTGTGTAGTTGCTGCCGGTACCTCGCTTCCAGATGCCCATAGCCGCCCCGCGCGAAGGCGGTGGCATGGAATTGTCAGCCGAAAGCGTACCGCCGCGGTGGAACATACCGGCACCTTTAAAGGTCTTCATGACCGCGTCAGTGGTGCAGTCCTTGATGGTGACGGTGGAGTCCCACACACCCTCGATCACATCTGCGTCGCTGGTGGTCTGGGCGATTGCGCCGCCGCCGCATGCCTGAATCAGAATGCTGGTGGCGGCAGCGGTGATGGTAATCAAAGCCGCCGACTTAAGTGATTTGGATGTGCTCACAATTTTTCTCCTGGGTTGTTGGAAATGGATCGGGCACAAGCCGCGTGACCGATACCACAAGAATGCCGCGGGCCGCTCGCGCAGTCTTTGGCCGAGTCTGAAAAATTTCTGAAAAACCCTGAGAATGCGCCATGGCCATATCCAAACGTTATGCTTTCGGCGATTTCGTACTGGAGCCATCGCGCCAGCGCTTGCGCGGTCGCAACGAAACTCCTCTGACTCTTTCTCCGCGCTTGTTTGCCGCGTTACAGCTGTTTGTCGAGCGAGCTGGCGTGTTGCTCTGCAAAGAAGAGCTGGTGCTGGCGTTGTGGCCAGGCCTCGTGGTGGAAGACAATAACCTGAGCCAAGTGATTTCGGGCCTCAGACGTGCGCTGGGCGACGACACCCGCGACAGTCGCTATATCCAGACCGTTGCGCGCCGTGGCTTCAGGTTTATTGCCGAGGTAACCGAGTTGTCGGCGCGCGAAACCAGCATCACAAAGACGACCCTAGAGTTGCCCATCCAACACAATGCGCCTTTGCCCGCCACGCTGGCGGTTCTGCCGTTTGTGCCACTGGCAACCGATGGTCGCGACGATTTGTTGGAGATCGGCATGGCAGACAGCCTGATCGCTCGCTTATCCGCCGTTCCCGGGTTGGTGGTGCGTTCGGTCGGATCAGTGCGGCGCTTTGCCGGGCTTGATCAGGATCCGCTGGCGGCTGCGCGCGCGTTGGACGTGGCCTGGGTTGTTGATGGATCGCTGCAGCGCAGCGGCGACCAGTTGCGCGTGACTGCCCGCTTGCTTAGCGCACCGGCCGGAGTTGCGGCCTGGAGCGGCAGCTTCGACTGGACCTTCACCGACGTGTTCGATATGCAGGACGTGATTTCGATGCAGGTTGCGGAGGTTCTCAGGCCCACACTGGACTTCAGAGTTGCTAAAGGTATTGGGGCAAATGTTCAGCCCAACGACGCCGGCGGTAGTCGCAATGCCGACGCCTATCAGCTCTATCTGGCAGCCAGGCAGCACGCTCAAGGCATCCGCGCCGACGGTTTGCGCAAGAGCATCGAGCTCTACCACAAGGCGCTGACCATCGACCCGGGCTATGCCATGGCCTACGCAGGTCTTGGCGAGACCTACCGGCGCATGCTGTTTGGCGCCGACCGGTCGCCCACAGAGGTGTTCGAGCCGTATCGCAGGGCGATCCTGCTTGCATTGGAGATCGCCCCGGAACTGGCAGAGGCGCATGCCCAACTGGGCTGGATTCACTTCTGGTTCGACTTCGATTGGCCAGCCGCCGAACGCGTGTTTCGCCACGCGCTGCGCATCAATCCCAACGTCGTCGGCGCGCATTTTGGCTTGGGATTTTTGTTGTTGACGCTGGACCGCCCAGAGGAGGGCATTGCCCATATCCGCTGGGCCCGCGAACTCGATCCGATGTCGCTAATCCTGAACGTGATGGAAGCCGGTTTTCTGCTCGACATGGGGCGGCGTGATGAGGCCTCGGCGCGGCTGGACCGCGCCTTTGAGATTGAACCCAACTTCTGGGTCGCCCACATAGTTCGGGCGCTGCTGCATCTTGTCGACCGTGAGCCGGAGCAGGCCATCGTTGCACTGCGACGGGCCGACCAATTGGCAGATCAAAGCACTCAGGCGGCGGCCTTGCTTGGAGTACAACTCGCGCGCCTCCATAAGAACGGCGAGGCACGTGAAGTCCTGAATCGATTGCTGACCCTGCAGCAGACCCGCTATGTTCCGCCGACATCGCTCGCTGCGGTGCACGCCGCTCTGGGTGAAGTAGCGCAAGCGCTGGATGCACTCGAACGCGCGTGGACGGCACGCGATACCCGTCTGGTCTATTTGAAGGACGACACCCGCTGGACCGGACTGCGCGAGCAGCCTCGCTTTGCAGTGCTTTTGCGACAGATGAGGCTTGAAGGTTATGGGCCTGGCACCTCCGGTCCCTGAATACGGCGATGGACTATTGATTGTCCAGTTTGATTCCAGTCAGAGACTGTTCGTCACGACCCGCATCGTGCCCCTGGCGGTTATCAAAGAAGATGAGCACCCGTCATGGGCAGCCAAGGTCTGGGGAACAACAGCAGCCGTTCACCATGAGACCCTGATCTTTTGCTACTCTGGAATCGTGTAGCCCTTGTCCCGGAACAGCGCCAGGCACGCATTGACCACGGCGCGGTCATATTTTGTTCCGCTCCCGCGCTCGACTTCCGTCAATGCATGCTCAACTCCCAGTCCCGCGCGATAGGGTCGGTGCGAGGACATCGCCTCGACCACATCGGCCACGGCCATGATGCGTGCTTCCAGCAGGATTTCGTCACCCTTGAGCCCCTGCGGATAGCCGCCGCCGTCCATGCGCTCGTGGTGCTGCAGCGCGACCTCGGCCAGCGGCCAGGGAAAGTGCACGTTCTTCAACACGTCGTAGCCGGCCCGGGCATGTTGCTGTATCAGCTGGTATTCGATCGCACTCAGCTTGCCGGGCTTGGAGAGTATCTCTGACGGAACTGCGATCTTGCCGATGTCGTGCAGGTAGCCGGCAACGCGCAGGCCCTCCTGCCGATTTTTGTCAAGCCCGAGGCAGGCCCCGATGGTGGCCGCAATCGCCGCAACGCGCCGCTCGTGGCCGGCGGTGTAGGGATCGCGCATCTCGCTCAGCGCAGTGGCCACCTCCACCGTACTCATGAAGGCGGTCTTGAGTTGATCCATGTAGTGCAGAATCTCGCGCTCGGCCCGCTTCTTCTCGGTGACGTCACGCGCCGAGTTGAACAACAACGGCTGACCGTTCAACTCCAGTCGCTGGCCGCTGACTTCAACATCGAGAATCGTTCCGTCCTTGCGCCGATGCCGGGTCTCGAATACCGAGTGGCCCTCCTCCGAAAACAACGCCGCCAGAACCTGTGGCAGCTTGGACGCGGACCACTGTGCGTCCCACAACGATACGTTGGCGCCAATCAATTCTTCACGGGAGTACCCGAGCATCGCGCAAAATGAGTCGCTGACCTCCTGCACCGTGCCCTCGGAGTTCAGAATGTGCACTCCGTCGCTGGCATTGCGCAGAAAGGCGTGGTTGCGTTCCGCGCTCGCCTGCAGGACCCGATTGGTCGCTTCGAGGTCCGCGGTGCGCTCGGCAACGCGCCTTTCCAGCGCAGTGTTTGCCACGATCAGCGCGTTTTCCAGGCTCTTGCGCTGGATCGCGTAGTGCAGCGTCCGTCCCACGACCTCGGGGTCAGATTTCCCCTTCACCAGAAAATCCTGCAAACCATGCCGGATCGTGTCGCGGCCGACGCTCAAGTCATGCGAACCTGTCAGCACGACCACCGGCAGCGCCGGGAAACGCTTGGCAACTGCGCGCGGTGTCACTATGCCGGAGCTGTCAGGCAAGGTGAGATCGCACAGCATGGCATCAAAGGGCTCAGTCTGGATGCGCGCCAGTGCGTCAGCCAGGCGCTCAACCCAGGTCACGACGAACTCGCCCGGCGCGTACTCCGCGAGGGATTCCTGAACCAGGCGTGCGTCGCCCGGATTGTCCTCGAGCAACAGTACGCGAATCGGGGTCGCACTCATGAGTCACCTCCCGGGCAGGGTCACAACGTTGAGCCAAAACTCGTCGATCAAGGCCACAATTCTCATGAACTGGTCCAGATTCACCGGCTTTGTGACATAGGCGTTCGCGTGCAGGTCGTAGGCCTGCAGCACATCCTCTTCGGAGCGCGATGTGGTCAGAACCACCACCGGTATGCGCCTGAGGTCGGGGTCGGTTTTGACCGCAGCGAGGACCGCGTGCCCATCCTTCTTCGGCAAGTTGAGATCCAGCAGAATCAGGTCCGGTCGCGGTGCTTCACTGAAGTGACTGCGACGGCGCAAGAACTCCATGGCCTGCACCCCGTCCTCAACGACGTGCAAGACGTTGGTCATCTTGGCTGCACGCATCGCCTCCCGCGTCAGGCGGGCATCGCCCGGATTGTCCTCGACCAAAAGAATTTCGATCTGTCGGGACTCTTTGTCGGCTGTACTCACAGGTCATGCTCCTCGGGAAGAGTGAACCAGAAAACCGCCCCACCGCCGGGTGCGGAGTCGATTCCGATCTCGCCACCATGACGCTCGATGATGCGCCTGCAAATTGCCAGGCCGATGCCAGTGCCGGGAAATTCGCGCTGAGTATGCAGGCGTCTGAAAATGACGAACAACTGGGCGCGGTATTCGGGCCCGATGCCAATGCCGTTGTCGGTGACCGAGAAACGCCAACGCCCTGCCTCATGCGCAGCTTGCACGCGCACGCGCGGCGCACGGTCCTTGCAGAACTTGATCGAGTTGCTGATCAAATTTTGAAACAGCTGCACCAACTGCGAGCGGTCCGCGACGACGCTGGGCAACGATTGAAAATCGACTTCAGCGCCGCTCTCCTTGATCCGGCTGGCGAGCCGATCCAGCGCTTCCAGCAGGGCCGCAGCGCTGTCCACCGGTGCCAGTGGCTTCGCCTCGGTGGTGATGCGCGAATAGGTCAGGATGTCGTCGATCATGCCCTGCATCCGCACCGCGCCATCCACCGCGAAATCCATGAATTCCCGGGTATCGGTATCGAGCTGGCCGGCCAGGCGTTTCTCGAGCAATTGCACGTAGCCAACCACCATGCGCAAGGGCTCTTGCAGGTCGTGCGAGGCGACATAGGCGAACTGTTCGAGTTCCGTGTTGGAGCGTGCCAGCGCCTTTACCGAAGCCGCGAGCGCATCATTGGCCACGCGCTGTTTGGTGACGTCGCGGGCGGCTGCAAACACGCCCAGTACGCGGCCCTGATCGTCTCGGTAAAGGCTCGCGTTGTAGGACACGTCCACGAGCTGGCCCGAGCGGTGCCGGATGGCCAGCGGGTAGTCGGTCACAAAGCCCTCGGCAAAAACCCGCTGGTAGCCTTCGCGTGCCTGCAGTGGGTCGGTAAAGTAGTCGGTAAAGTCGGTTCCAATCATCGCCTCGCGCCCGACCCCCGTCGCCTTGACGCTGGCTTCGTTGACGTCCGTGATCTTGCCCTCGGCGCTGATGGTCACCAGCGGGTCCAGGCTGGCTTCCAGCAGACTGCGGGAGTAACGGGATGCTTGCTTGAGGGCTTCTTCGCGCTGTGCCAGGGCATCCATCATGAGATTGATGGCACCGGCTATTTCCGAAAACTCGTCCGAACCTTTTGTCACAATTCGGTGCGCCACTTCTCCTTTGGCAACCCGACTTGCTCCGTCATGTAGCGTCGCCAGGCGCCTGCCAATCAGACCGCCGATTTGCGTCGCATTGAGCACGATGATGAACGCCAGTAGCAACGCGAGCGCACCAGAGACTGCGAGCAGGTGTTGACGGGCCTGCTGCTCTTGCCTTGCACTCGAATCGTGCAGTGCGTCGATCGCGTTGCGAACGTCAGCGGCCTTCAGCAGCAACTGGCTGTACAGCCTCTTGTCGAGTTCCTCAAAGACTTGCCGGTTGACAGTGGCTGACTTCAAAGATTGGGTGTTGACAACGACACGATGGAAAACCAGCGATGTGTCCTCGATGGCCAGGCGTATCCGTTCCACGGCATTTTGATCTGCCTCATCGCGGAACCGGGACTTGGCCAGGTGAAGCAGTTGATCAGACTGCATTTTGCTTTTCTCCCACAGCACGCGGGCCCGATCCTCGCGGTAGAGAAAGTATTGATCCCGGGAGGAAGCACGGCCGATGAAGTTGCTTTGGATCGACTTGGCAAGATCATTGTTTTCCCCCGCGTCACGCGCATCGGATATTGTCCAGAACAACACCGGTACAAGAAAGACCAGTGCGGCTCCCGTGGTTGCCGCGCTGAGCCAGAGCCGGGTCGCGATGCGCACGACGTACCTAACGGATCAGCCTGACGGCTTCTGGTTTGATCGCCTTGAGACTGTCGCTGTGGATGAAGTCAAGGTAGTTGGGCATGACGGACTTGTCGGTCAGCTTGTGCTTGATGGCCCATCGTGTCTCGTCCTCCAGCGTGATCAGAAGGGTTTGCTCCAATTTCACCTGATAGCTGAAAGCATCCCACACTTCCCCGACCAGTTCTTTGTCAACCTTGATTGCTGTACTCATGATGTCCTTGGCCTCATCGGGATGCTTAACCACAAAATCCTCGGCCTGAAGCAGGGCGCGCAGGAAGCGGGTGACGGCTTGAGGGTTTCGCTGAACAAAATCCTGCATGGCTGCGATGTTGAAGGTTTCAGTATAAATCTGCCGGTCGTAAAAGATGACCGCTTGCTCCCCGAGCCGGTGTCTGATTTGGGTCAATGGATAGTTCCAGGTCGAAATGGCGTCGACTTTCCGGTTCAGCACAGCGTCCTGCATTGCATCGGGCGCAAGAGGAACAGGTGTTGTTTCCTGGCGCGTCAAGCCCTGCGCGGTCAAGAACGAATCGAGAAAGAAGTCCGACGTCGTTCCGGGTGTGAAGCCGATGCGCTTTCCTCTCACGTCGGAAGCTTGGAGGATATCCGCGTCTCGTCTGGCCAGCACCCCGTTGTTCGAACTGCTGGACTCGATATTGGCAATGACGAAAATCCTGTCGCCCTTGAGAACGCTGAACATGATCGGGGTTTCTGCCACCGTGGCAAAGTCTGCCTTGCCGTCGAGAACCGATTGCAGCGCCGCTTTGCCAAACGCGTGCATCAGCGGCTGGACATCAAGTCCGTTGTTGAAAAAATAGCCCTTGTTGAGTGCAACGTGAATAAGGGTGCTTTGCGGCTGGGTGGTGAAGGCGACGGTGATTTTCTGACGCACCTCAGCGCCGGCGTTGTCAGTGGCTGAGGGCGGCGCTCGGTCGCAACCGTTCAGGATAAGGGCACAACAAATAGCAAGCAACTTTCGCCACATGCCAAATCCTTAGTTGCAGTTCAATGAGGCGCATGCTAGTCCATTCTGAATTCTTGGGCAAAGCATTTTTTGCTGCTCGGATTGGCCGCGAAGTTGACGACGTGTGGGTTCAGCCCTTGATCGGCTCCTGATGGTTGCGTGCGCATCATCACGCGCGCCGGCAAAAAGTC
>CAILAY010000071.1 GCA_903832285.1 uncultured beta proteobacterium
CCCCCCGCGTCACAATACTTGTCGCCTCTATAGAACCAAGAACCTGGGGGCGGCGAAGAAGGACAGAAGTGGCACGATACGGACAAACATTCAAGGACCGAGCTGTAGCGCGGTTGTTGCCGCCTGAAAGCGCGGTGCTGGAGTTGGTGGCTCAAGAAGTTGGCATCGGCTCAGGAACGCTACAGCGCTGGCGAGAATATGCGCAGTCCAGGCCCGCCCTAGGGCGGGCCTGGACTGCGGCGGCGCGGCTGCAGGCCGTGGTCACCACGGCGGCACTGCCGGTTAGCGGCAAAAGTGCGTGGTGCCGTGAGCAAGGCATCTACCCAGCCGAGTTGGACAAGTGGTGCTCCAGCGCCACGGCAGCATTGGCTGACCCGCAGGATGCCCGAGCCAGCCCGCAGGCCACGCGCCAAGACCGCAAACGCATCAAGGAACTTGAGCGCGAACTACTGCGCAAAGACCGCGCATTGGCCGAGACGGCAGCCTTGCTAGTGCTGTCAAAAAAAGTATCGGCGATCTTCCACCGGGGAGAGGACGAATGATCGTCCTTGAAGATCGCCGCAGTTTGGCCCAAGACATAGACACCGCCCACAAGGCCGGTGCACGGCTGCGCCTGGCCTGTGGCATCGCAGGTATTGATGCGCGCACCCTGCAACGTTGGAAGGCCCATGAGGGCCTCGTAGAAGGCGATGGCAGGCCACAGGCGGTGCGAGCGACACCCAGCCATGCGCTGAGCGCGGATGAGCGTGCGCACCTGCTGAGCGTGGCCAACGAGCCGCGCTTTGCTTCGGTGCCACCCGCGCGCATCGTGCCCATGCTGGCCGATGAGGGGGTGTACATCGCCAGCGAATCGAGCTTTGCCCGAGTGCTGCGCGCAGAAGGCCAAAACGCACACCGAGGACGTGCCAAAGCGCCCAAGGCAATGCGACCACCCACCACCCACATTGCAAACGGTCCGCGCCAGGTCTGGTGCTGGGACATGACCTATTTGCCTGCAGTCGTGATGGGGATGTGGTTTCACCTGTACCTGATTCTGGATCTGTACAGCCGCAAGATCGTGGGCTGGGAGGTGCATGACAGTGACCACTCTGACCATGCGGTTCACTTGGTGCGACGCACGGCGCTGTCCGAGGGCATTGCCGCCCTCGCTGGCAAACCGGTATTGCATGGTGACAACGGCTCCACGCTCAAGGCCACCACGGTGCTGGCGATGCTCAACTGGTTGGGCGTCAAACCCTCGTACTCGCGACCTCGCGTGAGTGATGACAACGCTTACGCGGAGTCGCTATTTCGTACCGCCAAGTACCGCCCGGAGTTCCCCGCCAAGGGCTTCGCCGACCTTGAGACTGCGCGCTCTTGGGCCGCCGACTTCGTGCGCTGGTACAACGTCGATCACCGTCACAGCGGCATCCAGTACGTGAGCCCGTCGCAGCGCCATGAAGGCGAAGATCAGGCCATCCTGGCGGCGCGCCACGAGCTGTACTTGCAAGCGCGTGAGAAGAATCCAGCTCGCTGGTCAGGCGACACACGCAACTGGTCGCCCAGTGGCGCGGTCACTCTCAACCCGGAACGAGACTGCGTCATCAAAGCGCATTCGGGTTGCAACGATATTCAGCGGTTGGCCGCATGAATGAGGCGACAAGTAGCTTGACACGCGCCG
>CAILAY010000072.1 GCA_903832285.1 uncultured beta proteobacterium
CGCATGCTAGTCCATTCTGAATTCTTGGGCAAAGCATTTTTTGCTGCTCGGATTGGCCGCGAAGTTGACGACGTGTGGGTTCAGCCCTTGATCGGCTCCTGATGGTTGCGTGCGCATCATCACGCGCGCCGGCAAAAAGTCAGCCGTCACCGCCGCAAACAGAGCATTTCATGTCCATAGCTCCTTGAAGGACACGATCAGTAGGTCAACGATGCGCGTCTTGCGCTCCTGCCAAAGTCGCATCTAGCTGCGTTTGGCCTTGGCGCCAGAAACATTTTTAACGGCCGGTCGGGGGGAGCCGTTCCAAGTTAGCTTGAAAACCATTCCCTTGCGCACATTGCCAACGAGTGCCGGCCTGAAGCACGCCAAATTCGTACCACCGGCATGACGCACGCTCGGGTAAACCACGCCAAGGGAGTCTGCCTCCAGCATTTGCACTGCCAAGTCTTGCGACTTGATGTAGCTCGATGGGCTTAGGCAGCCCTTGTGCGCAGTGTCGCCGCGCAGGTCATGAAACGAAGCGTTGAAGTCGGCAAGAAACTCCTGGTACGTCACCGAGTCGTTGAAGCGATCAACTTCCGCATACTCAATGGTCTTGTGGAAGATGATCTCTTCCAGGGCCGTCTGGACGTCAAAGGCGCAGTACCAGGCGCCACGCTCTGCGTCATTGAATCGGCTGCCCTCTGGGCGCGGGTACGTGAAGGCGGCGTTGATGATTCGAAAATTTGGAATTCCAAAGACCAACTCGTCAATGCCGATGCCTGCAGCGCCACCCAGTTCAGCGACCAGGCGTTGGTTAGTAGCGTTGTCGAGCTCGAAGAGTGCAACCAAGTGCTGATCGTTGTCGGCGATTCCAAGGAGAACGGAATTTTCCGCGCCTGCGAACCGACTTGGAATTAGCCGCGAGGTATCGAACTGTCGGATGACAGAAATGGGAGGAAGCGCCACAACTCAGATCCCGCCGCGCCGGGCGTCAAGCAACTTGCGCACCGTCTGCATCCCGATGAGTCCGTGCGCAAGCATGTACTGAAGCGGGGTGTTGCCGCCAAAGATCACGTTCTTGTTGGGCAGGACAACCCACTCATCTGCCAACTTGTCACCGTACAGTATGTGCAGCGCCTTGTAGATGCCGATGAGGAATGAAATCCGCGTGATCCTGTCGATGTCAAGAAGTCGATCGGGACTCTTTTTCCACTCGTAAAACGCGCTGTTGGAGATGCCGCCAAGCAGGTCCCGAGCGACATCATCCTTGAGCCCCCACCTGGACATCAGGTTGAAAAATCCCTTGAGCGCGGAGCCCGATAGCCGTTCACGCTCCATTTTGGAACTGAGGTCGGCCACACCCGCGGGTTCGAACTTCGTGGCTGGGTAAGCAAGGGGTGGCATTTGTTACTCCGATTAAGGACTAATTATAGTCCGTAACAGGATCAAGCAAGTCATGGTGTTCTGGTCGAGCAACGATCCATCACTGGGTCGTTGCCGCCGGGTCGCGCCCCAGCGCTCCAGCTATTCTTCAGGAATGAATTTTTGGGCGGTATGCCCGGTTCAGTTCGAGGGCAAGCAATTCAAGCCGCTTATCCAAAGTCCAGATGAGGGCAGTCTCCCTGAGCAGGCTGGAGGCAAGCAGACTCATATCCACAAACCCGCAGTCACGGCCATACAGATGGCGAACGGCCATCAGGGCCAGCAACTCCTCTTGCGTGGCCACAGGCGCACTTTCCATCTCAGGCAGCATGGCGATGACGTCCATGCGACCGGGCGGGTGCCGCAAGCCACCTTCGCAACGGCGCAGGGGTGGCAAATGACGATGCCGCGGCGCAACAACTCAACCAAGTGATCGTTGCGTCTCTTGAAATGGTCGACCCACACGGAGCTGTCGACGAGCACATTCATGTTGGCGCTGCTTCCTCACGTCGGCGTGGCGACAGTCTTGCCGATGCTCAGCTTTTGCTTGGCTGACCAGTCCGCCGCCATTCATAGCGACCCGCAGAGTGCCCATGCTAGTCACAAGTGATTGAGCCGAGCGGCCACTTAATAGGCCCCCGCAAATGGGCCTCTGTACCTGCTTGGCTTCTCCCACACACAGACCATGACATCGAAGTTTGCTCTGCAAGCTGTAAAGTACCATTGCGATTTTTGACAGCAAGCCAGTCAACACTGGAGGCCCCAATGAAATCTGAGCTGATAGATCGCATATACGCGTGTTGCAGGGGGAGATCCAAACTCGTCGGCGCTGCGCTGGCCTTGGTCATGGGTTTGCCTTCATTGCAAGCCCAGTCGGCACCGCTCGGCCCGCTGACACAGCCCCTGTGGCTGCGCCAATCCAGCATCTCACCTGACGGCAGCCAGATCGCGTTTGCCTTCCAGGGCAATCTCTACGTGATGCCGGCCGGTGGCGGCACTGCGCGGTTGCTGGTTGCCAATGGCCACCACAGCCTGGCGCCGGTCTGGTCGCCCGACGCCAGGCTACTGGCCTATGCGGCTGATGTGTACGGCAACAACGACGTCTTCGTCGTGTCTGCACAGGGTGGTCCATCGCGACGGCTGACCACGCATTCGTCCAGCGAGCAGCCGATTGCATTTACGCCCGACGGTAAGTCCGTGCTGTTCTCGGCCCATCGCCAGGACGTACTCACCAGCCTGGCCTTCCCGTCGCCGGCAATGGGAGAGCTCTACAAGGTCGGCATCGAGGTCGGTAGCCGGCCCGAACAGGTCTTCAGCGAACCGGCCATGGCCGGCCAGTACAACAAGACCGCCAGCCTGCTGGTATACGAGGACTGGAAGGGCTACGAGAATGCACTGCGCAAGCACCATGTCTCGCCGGTGGCGCGAGACATCTGGCTTTGGGACGCCAAGACCGGCCAGCACCGCAAGCTGACGAGCAGTGGCGGCGAGAACCGCAATCCGGTATGGTCGCCGGACGAGCAGTCCATCTACTACCTCAGCGAAAAGAGCGGCTCGTTCAACGTCTGGAAGATGTCGCTGAACCAGCCCGAGGCAGCACGCCAGATCACGCACTTCACGAAGAACCCGGTGCGCTTCCTGTCGGTGGCAGTCAGCGGCTTGCTCAGCTTCGGCTACGACGGCGAGCTATTCACGATGGCCGATGACGCCGCGACGCCGCAGAAGCTGGTTGTCGGCATCGCAGCCGATGCGCTGGCGCCCAGCGTCGAGAACCTGAAGCTTGACGACGGCGCGACAGATATGGCCGTCAGCCCCGACGGCAGCGAGGTGGCCATCGTAGTGCGCGGGCAGGTCTTCGTCACCTCGGCCGAGTTCGGCAACACCCGCCGCATTACCGAAGGCCCAGGCCAGAAGCGCTCGGTAAGCTTCAGCCCCGACGGCCGCAAGCTTCTCTACGCCTGCGAGCATGACGGCCAGTGGAGCCTGTGCGAGGCCGCCATTGCCGGCGACAAGAAGGCCGTGCCCAACTTCTTCAACGCGCCGCGCGTAACTTCCAGGGCGCTGTTGAAGGACGCGCATCAGAACTTCCAGCCGCGCTATTCACCCGACGGCAACGAAGTGGCCTTCCTGCAGGACCGCGCCGCGCTGCACGTGCTCAATCTGGCCAGCGGCAAGACCCGTGAGGTGCTGTCAGCCAAGTGGAGCTATTCCTACGAGGACGGCGATCAGTGGTTTGACTGGGCGCCCGATGGCAAGAGCCTGCTGGTGCAGTTCGTCGACCACAACCGGTGGAGTGCAGAGGTTGGCGTGGTATCAGCTGACGGCCAGGGCAAGCTCGTCAACCTGACCCACAGCGGCTACGAGGATACGCACCCCCTGTTCGCGCGCCAGGGCCAGATGATGATCTGGCTGACCGACCGCCAAGGACTGCACGGCCACGGCGGAGACGCGCGTGGCGACGTCGACGTCTTCAGCATGTTTCTGACCCGCGCTGCGTTCGACCGCTACCAGCTCGACAAGGCTGAGTTTGCCCAGGTGAAGAAGCGCGAGGAAGACGAGAAGAAGGACGCGTCCGAGAAGCACGAGAAAAAGGGCGACGCCATGATGGGCGAGAAAGATGACGACGCCAAAAAAGAGCCGCCCAAGCCCGTCGTCATTGAGATGGAAGGCCTGGACGACCGCGTCGCACGCCTGACCACTGCTTCGGCTGACGTCCGCCACTTCGCACTGACGCCCGACGGCGAGCAGCTCTTTCACGTCGCCAAGGCCGGCGAGGGCTTCGAGCTTTGGCAGACCCGGCTGCGCGACAAGGAGGGCCGCCGCATTGCCTCTGTGCCCGGTGGCCGTGGTGGCGTTGCCCTGTGGCTGGATGCCAAGGGCGCCAACGGCTTCGTGCTGGCGGGCGGGCGGGTGCAGAAGTTCAAGGTTCCTGGCGACGACGATAAGGGGGACGTGAAGGCCGAGCCGGTCAAGTTCACCGCCGAACTGCGCGTCGACCACGCGGCCGAGCGCGCCCAGATGTTCGATCACGCCTGGCACCAGACCCAGGAGAAACTCTATGTGAAGGACATGGGCGGAGTCGATTGGGCCTATTACCGCCAGGTCTACGAACGCCAGCTTCCCTTCGTCGCGGACAGTCCGGACTTCGCTGAACTGCTCAGCGAGATGCTGGGCGAGCTCAACGTCTCGCACACCGGCAGCGGCTACCGCCCTGCACCGCACGGCGATGCCACGGCGTCGCTGGGCGTCCTCTACGACCCACGCCACCAAGGCGCCGGTGCCAAGATAGATGAGGTCATCGCTGGCGGACCGCTGGATACGGCGACCAGCCAAATCAAGGCCGGCATGCTGATCGAGTCCATCGATGGCCAGGCCATCGCGGCCGGCACCGAATTTGACTCGCTGCTCAACCTCAAGGCCGGCAAGCAGGTCGCGCTGGAGGTTCTGGATCCGACCACTGGCAAGCGCTTCGAGCAGTCGCTCAAGGCCATAAGTCAGCACGCTGAACGCGAGCTGCTATACAAGCGCTGGGTGCATCAGGAGCGCGGCGCGGTGGACAAGCTCTCGGGCGGGCGTTTGGGCTATGTGCATGTGCGCGACATGGATGATGCCAGTTACCGCCAGATCGTAGCCGACGCGCTCGGCGGCGCCAGCGGCAAGGAGGCACTCATCGTCGACACCCGCTTTAACGGCGGTGGCGATCTGCATGACCAGCTGGCGACGCTACTGTCCGGCAAAAAGTATCTGGAGTTTCTGCCGCGTGGCCAGAGCTTGGGCTGGGAGCCGACGGCCAAGTGGGTCAAGCCTTCGGCCGTACTGATCAGCGAGAGCAACTACTCTGACGCCCATCTCTTCCCTTGGACTTACCAGCACCTGGGCATCGGCAAACTTATCGGCATGCCGGTGGCCGGCACGGGCACGGCAGTCTGGTGGGAGACCCTGCAGGACGCTGCGACCTTTTTCGGCATCCCGCAGGTGGGCTTTCGCGCCCAGAACGGCGAGTTCATGGAGCGCACACTGATTACCCCGGACATTGTCGTGCCGAACGACAAGGCCAGGTTGGATGCGGGTGACGACGCACAGCTGGAAGCGGCGGTCAAGTCGCTGCTGGCCAAGTGAGGGTATGAGTACAGACTGATTTCCAACCACTGTTATTCCGGTCGAAGGCACTGGCCTGCGTGCCAACCTGGCGACTTCAATTCATCTTCAACCAGATCTCATTGGTTCGCAGGAACCAGGGCGTAAACGGCGCGTTGTAGCGCGAGTAGACCGGCTCACCATACGTCGCGATGCTGGCTTGAGAGAGTGCCTTCTTGAGCATGCCCAGATGCTCGTCATAGTTGCTCTGCGACCAAGTCCCGGAATACTGGATGACAGCAACGGTGTGCTCAGGAACTTCTCGCAATTTCACTCTTGCGTCCAGCGGCTCGGGTAGCGTTGCCAGCGTATAGGCGCCTGGCATCATGAACTGCACAAGGAAGCCTTCGGCCGCAGCTGTCTGCGTCACCGGTGCTGTCATTTCAAGTTTCAGCGGCACTGTTAGCGCCGTTTGCGTCACCGGCGCTGTCATGTCGAATTTGCGCTCACCCTTGTTCTTGCCAAAGATGTAGCCGGCGAGTATCGGAAAGGCCTGATTACCGGCTTCGTTAGCTGGTCCGGCCACGACAACCTCGGCGACAACATAGGGCTGGTACTTGCGAACTTCAAATACTTCCGTCTTTTGCAAGACCGTGAACTTGGGCTGCTCAATGGCGTGCGCCGAGCCTGTAGCGACCATCAATACTCCTGCAATTGCTTTCAGTGGGTTCATTTTCTTCCTTGTTGGAATCACATATTGGCTTACCGGCCCAGTTTTCAATGCGCCGCACCCGAATCAGCCTGCCGCATAAGCTGAGGGTTGATCCATTAAAAACATTGGGGCGCGTCCGGCACATCTGAGGCTTGCGCGACGACCTCGGTGACCGATGGTTGCCGGAAAAATGCATCATTTCAACTCGGCCCCGTTGACCCACTGCGCCTCCGCCCTGCGGGTGCCGAGCACAGTGTCACGCACCTCCCCAATGCGGCAACGATAACAGCAAGAGGAAGTTCTGACTGTGTGGCAAACGGCGCCGTCCGAATTCAACCAGCTACGCATGGTTTCGACCTGAGCAAGGGCTGCTGGAGAGCTGCTAAACAGCAGCCCGTTGCCGACCCGGCGGCCGGTTCCGGTCAAGCCACGCTAGGGAAAACGATGACGGCCGTGCGCCAGATTTCACACGCTGGCTCACACGGCGACGATCTATCTTTGGTGCTCCCTCAACCTGAAAGGATTCGATCATGCCAAAGTTTGTTATTGAACGCGCTATCCCTGGAATCGGTGGCACAAAAGCCCCTGAGCTCCAGGCCATTTCCCAAAAGTCGTGCAGCGTTCTGCAGGAACTCGGACCCGATATCCAGTGGGTTCAAAGCTACGTCACGGGAGACAAGATCTACTGCATTTACAACGCAGCGAATGAAGAACTGGTCAGGGAACACGCGCGGCGAGGCGGCTTTCCTGCAAACAGCGTCGCCCGGGTCATGTCGATGATTGATCCAACAACCGCTGAGGCATAGGATTGGCGACAAAGGCCCTGAGAGACAATAGCCTCATGGGCCTTGCAATCCACCTCCTTGGCACTCCGCATGTTGTCGTTGACGGTCAAGTGGCGGCTGCGCCTCGCGGGAAGAAAGTATGGGGTTTGCTGGCGTTCCTGATTTGCAGTCAGAAGCCGGTGAGTCGAAAGCAGTTGGCCGGAATGCTGTTCGCCGAGGCCGAAGACCCACTTGCCGCCTTGCGCTGGAATCTCAGTGAACTCAGACGCTTGCTTGGTACCACAGACCTGCAAGGCGATTTGCTGGACTTGCACGTTGATTCAGTAACCTATGTGGACATCCATGTCGTGGCTCGTGGCGCATGGGAAGACGCCATAGAGGTTCCTGGACTGGACCGGGAATTGCTGGACGGTCTGAGTTTTCCCACCTGCCCGGTATTTGAGGTCTGGCTTGCGACAGAGCGCAGGCACCTTCAGGCGACCGCAGAGGCGGTACTGCGCGAAGCTGCGTTGTCCCGGTTGGCGATGGGCGCAACCGCTGAGGCCGCCGATCTTGCGGGTCGACTGGTTGGCAAGAATCCACTGGATGAAAACTACCAGGCGCTGTTGGTCCGCTGTCTTGCTGCCGCCGGTGATGGCTTGGGCGCAGCACGACAGGTGGCCGCTTGTCGAGATTTGTTCATGCGTGAACTCGGAGTGCATCCAGGCGCCACGCTTGAAGCTGCGATGCGCACGGTTACTTCGAAGCCCACGGCCATGCCGGTAGTTGGGCGGGCAGGCGTGCTTGCTCAGATCGAGGCAGGCGAGGCAGCTATCGGTGCAGGTGCACTTGATGCAGGCCTGCAGTGTCTCAGACGCGCCGTTGCCGAGGCGGATTCAACAAGGGGTGACTCGGCACTACGCGCTCGCGCACTGGTTGCCCTGGGCGCAGCGTTGGTGCACGCTGCACGAGGTCGCGACGAAGAAGGCGCGACCGCGCTGCATGAAGCGCTTGCCGTTGGGCAGGGGGAGTTGTCCCCGTACGCGGCTGCGGCATGCCGTGAACTCGGTTATGTTGAATTTCTACGCGGTCGCTACGAGCGCGCTCACGTGCTGTTGCAACAGGCTGAACACCTGGCGGGTCAGGACCGCGCTGAACTGGCTCGCATCGCCATCGTGCACGGCTCTGTGCTCAGCGACACCGCACATTTCGCGGCGTCTATCGACATTCTCGAAAGAGCCAAGAATGAGGCAGAGTCGCTGGGGGATTCAAAGCAGGTGGCGTATGCGCTGTCCATGTTGGGTCGCGCCCTGTTGTTGCAGGGTGACTTGAAGGAAGCCGCGAGGGTGCTGGATCGGTCGATCGGCATTTCGCGGCCCATCTGGACGGCATTTCTTCCTTGGCCTCAATCGCTGCGCGCCGAAGTTGACATGCTTCTTGGAAATATCGATTTGGCTGCCGAACGTTTCGAGCACGCCTTTGCGCTTGGTTGCCAGCTCGGAGACCCCTGCTGGGAGGGGATTGCTGGTCGAGGGATGGGGCGTGTGGCGATCTTCCGCGGCGAGTCGGCGCGCGCTGTGGAAATTCTGGTGGATGCCATAGCGCGAAGCACGCGACTTCCCGACGGCTATCTTTGGGCAAAAGCGTACGCACTTGAATCCTTGTGCGGTCTGGCAGTCGCCAGCAAGTTGCCACAGGCACCGGGTTGGGTTGATGAGTTGCAGACATTGGCGGCCAGAAGCGGCATGCGAGATCTGACGGTTCGTGCGCTTGTGCACCGACATGCGCTGGGGGAAACTCAAAGCGGAGAAGCTGCCCGCATGCTCGCCAGTGAAATCGAGAGTCAACTCCTGCGCGATGATGTTGAGCGCTCAACAGTGTCACGGTGAGTGCCACCAAGCCGCAAACCAAAGTATGCTCGGGCGTCACCATTCGGCAGCCATTCGCGCTGAATCCACGGGTGGCCTTTCAGCCCTTTCCAGGAGGTCTCATGGTTGAGAACGACAAGGTGTTCGCGGGCTCGATCCCGAGGTTCTACGACACGCTGATGGTCCCAATGATTTTCGAGACCTATGCCGCCGACATGGCGGAGCTTGTCGCGTCCTGCTCGCCCGATTCGGTGCTGGAAACGGCGGCCGGCAGCGGCGTGGTCACACGCTTGCTCGCGCCAAGACTTAAACCCGACGCGTGCTACGCGGTGACCGACCTCAACCAGCCCATGCTCGACTATGCCGCCGCCCGGCAGGGGTCCGATAGCCGCATCGAATGGCGGCAGGCGGACGCGCTTGACCTGCCGTTCGAAGATGCATCGTTCGATGTCGTGTGCTGCCAGTTCGGCGCGATGTTCTTTCCTAACCGGGTCGCCGGCTACGCCCAGGCCCGTCGGGTGCTCAAGCCCGGCGGGCGCTTCGTCTTCAGTGTCTGGGACCGCATCGAAGAGAACGCTTTTGCCGACGACGTCACCAACGCGGTCGCCACGGTGTTTCCGCACGACCCGCCGCGATTCCTCGCCCGCACGCCGCATGGCTATTACGATATTGCACTGATCCGCAATGAATTGCATCTCGCAGGGTTCACCGAGATCGAGATCGAGACGCGCGCGAAGCTCAGTCGTGTGCCCTCGGCACGGGATGCCGCCATCGCCTATTGCCAGGGAACGCTGCTGCGCAACGAAATCGAGGCGCGCGATGCCAGCTTGCTTGCCCTCGCCACCGACCGCGCAACGCAAGCGATCGCCAGCCGCCATGGCGACGGCCCGGTGGCCGGCAAAATTCAGGCGCATGTGATCGTTGCGGCAAGATAGCGCAGTCCCGGTGCGAGACTGTTGCAAGGCCGACCGGCGTCGGCGATGACCGCGAACTTTTGAGACGCGGTGCGCCTCTACCAAAGGGCAGCTGAGTTCACTCCATCAAGACAACGTTCTCTGAAATCATGTTCTCGGTCATGCAGCCGAGGCACGCGGTTCATCGCGAAAACGATGGCAAAGAAAGAGGCCAGGAAGCCTGCCGCGGCGACCGACCGGACTGGCCAACAGTTGGCCATAACTCGATTGCCCGGAACTTGAAGCTGGGAATGTCATCAAATCGCGCTGGCCATAGCAACCCGTCGTGATCGGGAGCAACGTCCCCGTTGCCGATACCCGTGAAAGTGAGCACCGGTCATTCGCGGCGACGATCAGAAAGACCGAAGCCGACCTTGAAAGTGCCGATTCGTTTACGATGGCCCGACCGACTCTGGAGCAGCGATAGCGGTTGAAAAGGCTTTACCATGCAACGCGACATTTTGATTATTGGCTGTGGCATCTTTGGCGCGGCCATTGCCTGGACCTTGGGGCGTCGAGGCCTGGGGCATCGGGTGTTGATCGTGGATCGTCAGCCCCCGGCCAGTGGTGCCACCAGTCGAGCTGCGGGATTGGTTACACAGGTGCGATCCGACCCGACCCTGCAATCGCTGGC
>CAILAY010000073.1 GCA_903832285.1 uncultured beta proteobacterium
AGCGAGGATCTGGTCGACAAGGCCATGGAATACATCCGCGATCAGCAGTGCGCGTCGCCGGGCAAACCGTTCTTCAGCTACGTCGCACTTGGCGCCTGCCACTCGCCGCACCACGTGCCACAGCGCTACATTGATCGTTACAAAGGACGCTACGATGAGGGTTGGGACGAGATGCGCAAGCGCTGGTTCGCGCGCCAACTCGAGCTCGGTATCGTGCCGCCCGGCACCCAACTGACCGAGCGCAATCCCGAGGTCAAGGAGTGGAGCGAGCTCAGCGCCGACGAGCAGCGACTGTGTGCGCGCATGCAGGAGGTGTTCGCTGGTTTCCTGGAACACACTGACGAGCAGGTGGGCCGTCTGGTGGACTTTCTCGATGGCATAGGCGCGCTAGACAACACTCTGTTCGTCGTGCTCTCCGACAACGGCGCCAGCGACGAAGGCGGCGCATTGGGCAACATCAACATACGCAAGCACTATGCCTTTGTCGACGAGTCGTTGGAAGAAATGCTGGCCCAGATCGACAAACTGGGCAGCGAGCACACCTACAATCATTATCCCAGTGGCTGGGGCTATGCCGGCAACACGCCACTGAAGTGGTTCAAGATGGACACGCACGGCGGCGGCATTCGCGACCCGCTGATTGTGCACTGGCCGGCAAAGGTACGCGCTGCGGGCGAAATCCGAAGCCAGTATCACCATTGCGTGGATTTCGTTCCAACAGTGTTGGAGTTTCTGGCCATCGAAGCGCCGGCCGTGCATCAGGGTGTGCCGCAACTTCCGATACATGGCGTGAGCATGGCCTACACTTTTGCCGACGCCCATGCCCCCACGCGCAAGAAAATCCAATACTTCGAAATGCTCGGTGACCGGGGCGTGTGGTGTGACGGCTGGAAGGCCGTAGCACGCCACACCAAGGGTACCGACTTCGAGCAGGACCGCTGGGAGCTGTATCACATCGATGAGGACTTCTCCGAAAACGTCGACCTGGCTACGCAGCATCCGGACAAACTCCGCGAATTGGTCGAAATGTGGTGGTCGGAAGCAGGACGCTACGATGTGCTGCCGCTGGATGACCGGGACCGCGAGCGCACGGCGGCGAGCCTGCGTGCCACCAGCCGCCAGCGTTATGTCTACCGCGCCGGGATGGCGCGCATCGACCGCCTGTCAGCCCCCAACATCGCCAACCGCTCCTACCGCATTCTGGCCGACATCGATGTGGCCGACGGTCGCACCGAGGGTGTGCTGTTCGCTGCAGGGGGGCGCTTCGGAGGATACGCTCTGTTCATGCAGGCGGGGCGCCTGGTGCACGAATACAACTGCGGCGACAACCGCAGGATGGTAGCGGAATCCCCCGGGCTCATTCCACCGGGGAGGCACCGTGTGGGCTTCTCGTTTCGCAAGACGGCTCCACTGGCCGGCAACGGCACGCTGCTAGTGGATGGCGAAACGGTTGCGACGGTCGTCATGCAGGGCATGTGGCCACTGCTGCCCAACGCTACCGGCGCGCACTGTGGTCGCGATGATGGCAGCCCGGTCAGCGAGCGCTACCGCGGCCACTTCCCGTTCGAGGGAACACTTCACAAGGTCGAAGTGGCGGTGGTCCACAAGGGCTACGTCCCGCCCGAGGTCGTCGAGTCGGAGCAGCGCTCAGGTATGGCCCGCCAGTAGACGCGCGCTCGTCATGGCCCCGGAACCGTCCGGCAGGGCGGCATGACGGCAGACGTAGCGGCCGTGCCTTCAGGACTCAAGCCGTGAAGCGAGCCGATGCTCCG
>CAILAY010000074.1 GCA_903832285.1 uncultured beta proteobacterium
CTGAGCGTTTTCCTTTGGCTGCTGCGGGTAACACACTTGATCGAAATCGAGAAGGTGCCGACGTCTAAGCTGCTTTTCCTGAGGTTCGCAGCGGCTTCAGCCTGACTGAGGTGGCGACCATGCTGTGCACGTCGCAGCCCGGCGTGAGCCGCCAGATTCGCGAGCTCGGACAGGAACTCGGGGTGGAGATCTTTGCCCGCGCCGGCAAGCGCCTCACCGGGCTGACAGCGCCCGGAGCGACGCTGCTGCCGATCGTCGAGCGCATGCTGCTGGAAGCCGAGAACCTGCGCCGCGCGGGTCAGGATTTCATCTCGCGCAGCGACGGTCGCCTGTCGGTGGCGGCCACGCATTCGCAGGCGCGCTACGCCCTGCCGCACGTGGTGCGCGACTTTCGCACGCTTTTTCCCCAGGTCACGCTGCACCTGCACCAGGGCACGCCCAAGCAGGTGGCTGAAATGCTGCTCACGGGCGAGGCCGACATCGGCATCGCAACCGAGGCGTTGGCGTATTACGAGCAACTGGTGACGCTGCCCTGCTATCGCTGGACCCACAGCATTGTGGTGCCACCCGGGCACCCGCTGCTGGAGCACACCGAGCCGGTGACGCTGCAGCAGCTGGTGGAGTACCCCATCATCACCTACGAGCTGGGCTACACCGGCCGCGCCCACATCGACGACGCTTTTGCGCAGGTCGGTCTGCACCCGAACATCGTGCTCACCGCCATGGACGCCGACGTGATCAAGACCTACGTCGAGCTGGGCATGGGCGTGGGCATCGTGGCTTCGATTGCGCTGGACGCCGAGCGCGATCAGGCCTTGCGCATCCTGGATGCACGCCATCTGTTCGAGATCAACCTGACGCGCCTGGCGATACGCCGGGGAAATTGCCTGCGCGGCTACGCCTACAGCTTCATCGAAACCTTTGTGCCCACTCTGGACCGCCAGGCGGTGCAACGGGCCCTGGCCAACCTGCCGCCACTCGACGCGTGAATTCCGGCGTCAATCCCCTCATGAAAATCATCGACCTGCGCTGTCGCCCGGCCTATCTGCACGACTTCTTTGGCGCCACGCCCGACTCGCCCGGTGCTGCCACGGCGCGCTGGCTGAACCGGCGCGTGGGCACGCGCGGTGACGACGAGCACTTCGCCCGCTCCCGCACTGCGGAGGGCTTTCTGGCCGAGGTGCGCGATGCCGGCCTCACGCGCGCCGTGGTGGTGGGTCGCCACACGCCCGCGCAGCACCTGCCCAACGACCTGATCCACAGCATCACGCATGGCCACCCCGAACTGATCGGCATCGGCTCGGTCGACCCCGCGCTTCAGGGCGAGACGGCGGCGCTGCAGGAGGTGGAGCGCGCCGTGCGCCAGCTGGGCCTGGCCGGCATCGACCTGGAGCCGGGCTTTGGCGCGCCGGCGCGCCATCCCGACGACGCGATCTACTTCCCGGTATACGAACTGTGCGCGCAACTGGGCGTGCCGGTATTTCTGATGAGCGGGCCCACCACGCCGGACCTGCGCTTCAACGACCCAGCGCCGCTGGCCAGGGTGGCGCAGGCTTTTCCGAAGCTGCCTATCGTCGTCTATCACGGCTACTGGCCCAATGTGCAGCAGCTCATCGGCGTGGCCTTTCGCTACGACAACATCCACGTCGTTCCCGATATGTACCTGTTCCAGCCCGGCAGCCAGGCCTACGTGGAAGCGGCCAACAGCTTTCTGGGCGACCAGTTCCTGTTCGGTTCCTCCTATCCGTTCCGACCGATTCGACAGACGATCGACGACTTCTTGCAACTCGGCTTCAAGGAAGGCGTTATCGACCGGCTGCTGTACGGCAACGCGGCGCGGCTGTTCGAACTGGAGTAGGCCGTGCGCGGCGCATCAAGCACATGCGCATAAGCAAATAGCGATTCAGTCGTTTGCGCATCGAGGACGGCGCTCCACAATCGGCCGCTGCAACGCACACCATCCAATCCTCTCAATCATGCCCACCATCGTCATCATCCCCGGTTGGCGCGACTCCGCACCCGGCCACTGGCAAAGCCTGTGGGCGGACCGGATCCAGGGCGCGGTGCGGGTGCAGCAGGACGACTGGATTTCTCCGCTGCGCCATGCCTGGGCGCGCTCCATCGCGCAAACCATACTGGCGCAACCGGGACAGGTGGTGGTGGTGGCGCACAGCCTGGGCTGCATCGCCACCACGCATTTGCCGCCGGAGGCCGTGGGGCGCATCCAGGGCGCGCTGCTGGTGGCGCCCGCAGACCCGGAGCGACGCGCCGTACTGGCCGACTTCGCGCCCGTGCCCTGTCAAAAGCTGCCTTATCGCAACGTGCTCGTGGCCAGCAGCAACGACCCCTATTGTCCGGTTCGTCTGGCCGGCGCTTATGCGCGCGCCTGGGGCAGCGAATTCGTGCGCATTCAGGACGGCGGCCACATCAACCTGGAATCAGGCCACGGTGAATGGCCGTTGGGACTGGCGCTTTTGCAGTCGCTCGTGGGCGACGCCGGACTGAGCTTCAACGCCCCGGCATCGCCCCTGGCCATGCCTATCGATACTTTGGAAACTGCATGAAAACTTCTCTTCGAATCGCACTCGCTGCGGTCGCGCTGGCTGCGAGCACCTTGGCCCCGGCGCAGACGCTGCTCAACGCGTCCTACGACGTAGCGCGCGAGTTCTACAAGGACTACAACGCCGCCTTCATCGCACACTACCAGAAGACCACCGGCAAGACCGTCAAGGTCGATCAGGCGCATGGCGGCTCCAGCGCCCAGTCGCGCGCCGTGAACGACGGGCTCGACGCCGACGTGGTCACCATGAACACCACCACCGATCTGGACTTTCTGGCCGGCACAGGCGTGATCGCCAAGGACTGGCCCAAGCGCTTCCCGAGCAACGCCTCGCCCACCACGTCCACCATGCTGTTTCTGGTGCGCCACGGCAACCCCAAGGCCATCAAGGACTGGGACGATTTGATCAAGCCGGGCGTGCAGGTGATCGTGGTCAACCCCAAGACCGGCGGCAACGGCCGCATGGCTTATCTTGCCGCCTGGGGCGCCGTGCGCAAGAAAGGCGGCACGGACGCGCAGGCGGCCGAATACATCGCCAAGCTCTACAAGAACGTACCCGTTTTGGCCAAGGGCGGACGCGACGCCACCACCATCTTCCTGCAGCGCAATATCGGCGACGTGCTGGTGACCTTCGAGTCCGAAGTGGTGTCGGTGGAACGTGAGTTCGGCGTGGGCAAGGTCGACGCCGTTCATCCGTCCAGCAGCATCGTCGCGGAAAACCCGGTGGCCGTGGTGGAGCGCACCGTCGCCAAGAAGGGCACGGGCGAACTCGCCAAGGCCTACCTGGGCTGGCTCTATTCGGACGAGGCGCAGGAGATCGCCGCCAAGCACGCGCTGCGCCCACGCAACCCGGCCATCCTGAAGAAATACGCCGGCACGTTCAAGCCGATCCAGCTGTTCAGCGTGAACGACTACTTTGGCTCGCTGGCCGAAGCGCAGAAAATGCACTTCAACGACGGCGGTCAGTTCGACAAGCTGTACACCGTCAAATGACCGTGGCCGCGTCGACGCCGTCGCAGGTGGCGGCCGCTGCGCCTTGGCGCAAACGCGCGCCGCACCGCGTGCTACCCGGCTTTCGCTTGACCTTGGGTTACACGCTGTTCTATCTGGCGCTGATCGTGCTGATCCCGCTGTCAGCGCTCATTTTCAAAACCTTCACGCTCACGCTGGAACAGTTCTGGGCAGCGGTGAGTTCGCCGCGCGTGGTGGCGTCATACCAGCTCACCTTTGGCGCGTCGCTGATCGCGGCGCTGGTGAACGTGGTGTTCGGCCTGCTCGTGGCCTGGGTGCTGGTGCGTTACCCGTTCCCGGGGAAGAAAATCGTGGACGCGCTGGTGGACCTGCCGTTCGCACTGCCCACGGCCGTGGCCGGCATTTCGCTCACAGCCCTGCTCGCGGGCAATGGCTGGGTCGGGCAATACCTGGAGCCGCTGGGCATCAAGCTCGCCTTCAACCCCAACGGCATCGTGATCGCGCTCATCTTCATCGGCCTGCCCTTCGTCGTGCGCACGGTGCAGCCGGTGCTGGAAGACGCCGAGCGCGAACTGGAAGAAGCGGCGACCTGCCTGGGCGCGACGCGCTGGCAGACCTTCACCCGCGTCATCTTTCCCTCGATCGCGCCGGCGCTGCTGACGGGTTTTGCCATGGCTTTTGCGCGCGCCATCGGCGAGTACGGTTCGGTCATCTTCATCGCCGGCAACATGCCGATGATTTCCGAGATCACGCCGCTCATCATCATCGGCAAGCTGGAGCAATACGACTACGCCGGCGCCACTGCCGTGGCTGTGGTGCTGCTGGTGATTTCGTTCGTGCTGCTGCTGGTCATCAACGCGTTGCAGTCGTGGCAGCGCAAGCGCACGGGGGCCACGTCATGAGAAGCACCCAAGCCGGTACGACGGAGCCCGCATGGGTGAGGTACACGCTCATTGCGGTCGCGTTGGGCTTCATGTTCCTGTTCCTGGTGCTGCCGCTGGCGGCCGTATTCGCCGAGGCATTGCGAAAAGGCGCCGGTGCCTATTGGGACGCACTGACGGAGCCCGACGCCTGGTCGTCAATCCGGTTGACGCTGATCACCGCCGCCATCGCGGTGCCGCTGAACCTGGTGTTCGGCATCGCTGCGGCCTGGGCCATCGCCAAGTTCGAGTTTCGCGGCAAGGCCTTTCTGACGACGCTGGTGGACCTGCCGTTCTCGGTGTCGCCTGTCGTGGCGGGCCTGATCTACGTGCTGATGTTCGGCGCCCAGGGCTGGTTCGGGCCCTGGTTGATGGCGCACGACATCAAGATCATCTTTGCCGTTCCCGGCATTGTGCTGGCCACCGTGTTCGTGACCTTTCCCTTCATTGCACGTGAACTTATTCCGCTGATGCAGGCGCAGGGCAACGATGAAGAACAGGCCGCGATCGTGCTCGGAGCTTCCGGTTGGCAGACCTTCTGGTATGTGACTCTGCCCAACATCAAGTGGGGCCTGATCTACGGCGTGATCCTGTGCAATGCGCGCGCCATGGGCGAGTTCGGCGCGGTGTCGGTGGTGTCGGGCCACATCCGCGGCCAGACCAACACGCTGCCGCTGCACGTCGAGGTTTTGTACAACGAATACCAGTCTGTCGCCGCTTTTGCTGTTGCGTCATTGTTGGCGTTGCTGGCCCTGGTGACGCTGGTCATCAAGTCGGTGGTGCAGTGGCGCCATGAGCGCGACATGAAAGCGGCGGCCGATGCGCCGCCCGAGCGTCCGTCCCAATTGAAAGAACACCTATGAGCATCGCCATCCGAAACGTCAGCAAACAGTTTGGTGATTTTCACGCGCTGCGCGACGTGTCGCTGGACATTGAATCCGGCGAACTGGTCGCGCTGCTGGGCCCGTCGGGCTGCGGCAAAACCACGCTGTTGCGCATCATCGCGGGGCTGGAAACGGCCGACGCAGGCAGCATCTTGTTCAGTGGCGAAGACACGACCGATGTGCACGTTCGCGAGCGCCAGGTGGGCTTCGTGTTTCAGCACTACGCGCTGTTTCGCCACATGAGCGTGTTCGAGAACGTCGCCTTCGGCCTGCGCGTGAAGCCGCGCAGTCAGCGACCCAGCGAGGCCAAGATCAAGGAGAAGGTGCACGAGCTGCTGAGTCTGGTTCAACTGGACTGGCTGGCCGACCGTTATCCGTCGCAGCTCTCGGGTGGACAGCGCCAGCGCATCGCCCTGGCGCGCGCGCTGGCAGTGGAGCCCAAAGTGCTGCTGCTGGACGAGCCCTTTGGCGCACTCGACGCCAAGGTGCGCAAGGAACTGCGGCGCTGGCTGCGACGACTGCACGACGACCTGCACGTCACCAGCATCTTCGTCACGCACGATCAGGAAGAGGCGCTGGAAGTGGCGGACCGCGTGGTGCTGATGAACTCCGGCAAGGTCGAACAAATCGGCTCGCCGCAGGAGGTGTGGAACCATCCCGCCAGTCCCTTCGTTTACGGCTTCCTGGGCGACGTGAACCTGTTCCATGGTCGCGCGCACGAAGGCGTGGTGCAGATCGGCGCCGACGATCAGGGCCTGCACCTGGACTCACCGGAACACCACAACGCACAGGACGCCAAGGCCTTCGCCTATGTGCGCCCTCACGACCTGGAAGTGCAGCGCTATGTTTTTGGCGACGGCACCGGTGTCGAGGCAAAGCCCCGTGGCATCGTCGCCACGCTGTCACGCGCGATCCTGATCGGCCCCATTGCCCGCCTCGAACTCACGCGCCTGGAGCCCTCCGATTCGGGCGAAACCGACCTGATCGAAGCGCACTTAAGCGCGCAGGAGTTCCGCGAACTCGATCCGCGCGAAGGCGAAACGCTGTTGCTCACACCGCGCAAAGCCCGGGTGTTTGTTGAGTCAGACTGACGCAAGTCCTCTGACTGCGCGGGAGCTTGAATACGTGCCAGTTCACCGCGACCACCCGCGTAAAACACGCGAAACTATTTTTTCCCCGACACCACCTTGACCGCGATGTCCTGCAGCTTCCTGGGCTGGATGATGTGCCCGTCCAGGCCCGCCTGCTTGACCGTTCCACC